>NZ_CP098415.1:2221533-2962044 GCF_023702125.1 Halorubrum hochsteinianum
CGTACGCCGAGGAGAACGGTATCGACGTGATCGTGATGAGCCCGGAGGGGAAGTCGCCGCGCGAGCGGATCCGGTCGCTCGGCAGCGTCTCCGACCGCGTCGCCGACGACGCGTCGGTTCCGGTGTTCCTGATCAAGTAGCCGTCGAGCGGACGGACTCCACCGCCGGCCCAGTCCCCCCGACTGGCGGGGTCCGCAGTCGGCCGGTCCGGGGCAATTAGGTGGGTGCGGACGCGACGCCCCGGCATGGAACTCACCGTGCTCGGGTCCGGCAGCGCGATGCCGGTCCCCGACCGCGCGCAGGCCGGGTACCTCCTCGACGACGGCGACCGGTCGTTGCTCGTCGACTGCGGCAGCGGCGTCCTCCAGCGGCTCGCCGGGACGGACACCGGCTACGAGGGCGTCTCGACGGTCCTGCTGACCCACCACCACCTCGACCACGTCGCCGCCCTGTTACCCCTCCTGAAGGCCCGCTGGCTAGCCGGCGAGGAGCACCTCGAAGTGGTCGGGCCCGCGGGCACGAAGGCGCTCGTCGACGGCCTGCTCGACGTCCACGACTACCTCGACGGTCGGATCGACCTGGCGGTCCGGGAGGTGTCGGCGTCGCGCCCGTTCGCCGCCGGCGGGTTCGACGTGGCCGCCCGCGAGACGCGTCACTCGATGGACGGGTTCGCGTACCGGTTCTCGCCGCCGAGCTCCGACGCGCCGGCCGGGGACGGTCCGCTCGTCCTCTCGGGCGACACCGAGGCGTTCGCGGGGATGGCGCGGTTCGCGGACGGGGCCGACTGCCTGGTCCACGACTGCTCGTTCCCGGACGACGTCGACGTGTCGAACCACCCGCGGCCGACGAGCCTCGGCGAGGCGCTCGCGGGGGCGGACGTGGGGACGCTCCTGCTCTCGCACCTCTACCCCCACACCGGCGGCCGCGAGCGCGAGATGGAAGACCAAGTCCGCGAGGCGGGCTTCGACGGCGAGGTGCGGACCGCGACCGACGGGCTCCGCGTGTCGCTGTGAGCGGCCTCGGGGGTCGACGCCGGCGCGGTGTTGTCGGAATCGTAATCAGTCGCCGCCCGTAGGGGGCCGCGACGTAACCGATGGCTGTTACGCTTCCGCACGATCGACCCGGTTATTTAAGCGCGCGTAGTCGCTCCGAACTCGTATGGCCGGTCCACTCGCGGACGACTTCGGACGGGAGGTGACGGGGGTACGGATCTCGCTCACCGACCGCTGTAACTTCGACTGCGTCTACTGTCACAACGAGGGGTTAGGCGACACGCGCGGGCCGATGGAGCCGAGCGAGTCGGAGATGAGCGCCGACGACGTGGTCCGCTTCTTGGAGGTCGTCGAGGGGTACGGCGTCGACGCGGTGAAGTTCACCGGCGGCGAGCCGATGCTCCGACAGGACCTCGAAGAGATCATCGAGCGCACCCCCGACTCGATGGAGGTGTCGATGACGACGAACGGCACCTTCCTGCCCGGTCGCGCCGCGGACCTGAAGGCCGCCGGCCTCGACCGCGTCAACGTCTCCCAGGACGCGCTCGACCCCGGCGACTTCGCGGAGGTGACCAAGTCCGGCGCGTACGAGAAGGTCCTCGAAGGCGTGAAGGCCGCCGTCGACGCCGGGCTCGACCCCGTGAAGCTCAACATGGTCGTGTTCACGCACACCGCGGGCTACGTCGAGGAGATGGTCGAGCACGTCGCCGACAACGAGGGGCTCCAGCTCCAGCTCATCCAGTACATGCCGGAGCTGACCGGCAAGCCCGAGTGGAACGTCGACATCGGACGCGTCCACGACTGGCTCGCGGAGAAGGCGGACCGCGTCGAACACCGCGAGATGCACGACCGGAGGCGCTACTTCGTCGGCGAGGACAGCGACGACGACACCGGCGGGATGGTCGAGATCGTCGACCCCGTCGAGAACGAGGACTTCTGTGCGAACTGCGGCCGCGTCCGCGTCACCCACGAGGGCTACCTAAAGGGCTGTCTCAACCGCAACGACGACCTCCGGTCGATGGGCGAGATGACGCGGGAGGAAATCGCGGAGACGTTCGAGGAAGTGGTGGCTAATCGGGTGCCCTACTACGGCGAGTATCTGGTCGAGGGCGAGGACGGCGGCTACGAACTCAACGAGAAGTACCTCGGGACGCCGCCCGCGGCGGACTGAGCAGAATTTTGGTCTAATCTGATGTGAGCTACGACGATTCAGCTGTGACTTTTATCTTGTAGTAATTTGTTGAAATGTATGCTTAATAGATAACAAATCTATGTATCTTGGTTGCGAGCTATAAGGTGCATCGCTGCCCTCCGCTGGTATTTAATATGGCTCAAGTGATTGTGGATTATACTGATAGATTTCTGTTGTTCATCTTCAGAGAGTTCAGACAGATGATCGATATCGCTCATTACATGTCTTGCACCTCCATGAAATGCGATTAATGCCGACATCTCATCCTCATCCAGCCGTCCAAGCTCCCCTGATATTGACTCATAAACCTGATTATGAAGCCAGTTCCCGTGTGGAACACCACTCCCATCTGGGTTATGAGGCCACTTGTCTAGTGCATCCATCGTTTCCAACTCAGACATCAATGCCTGTCTGACCCATTCTGTTCTTTTTTCTCTTTTTGAACTTTGTAATCTATGTTGCGCGTAGTACGTCCCTATTGAACCTATTATCCCACCAAGAAGTGCTGAAAGTAAAGTCGCAGCCGATGTTGAGAGTTCTGGAAACCCTATCATAATTATGTTTGTGTCTTTGTAGCAATTATACTATCCCGTGCCGATTCGCTCGCAGATAGCGGGCACGGTGGGATTCGAACCCACGACCATCGGATTAGAAGTCCGACGCTCTATCCGGGCTGAGCTACGTGCCCTCATTTGCTTCTACTCTGCCGAGTCTAAAAAACGCCCGCGGTTCGCGTCGGGAGCCGCCCGAGTCGACCGCGTTCAGTACTCGTGCTCGACCACGACGTTCCCGTCCGAATCGGTGACGGACACCGTGTCGCCGCCGTTGTTCCAGATCGCCGTTCCGGTCCGGCCCCAGTATAGTTCCGTATCGGTGTCGGTCCCCCCGCCCGAGTACAGGGTGACCTGCTTGCCCGACGGGAGCGTGAACCCGTCCGGGAACGAGTACTCCTTCGTCGTCTCGTCCGAGACGGTGTAGCCGGTGAGATCGAGGGCGTCGTCGCCGGCGTTCTCGAAGACGACGTTCTCCTGCGGGTCTTCGAGGTCGTCGCCCTCCGCGTCCGCGTTCACTTCGACGAACGCCAGCGACCCTCCGGACCCGCCGTCCCCGCCGTCGTCAGCGGTGAACGGCGTGAACAGTTCGTCGAAGCCGTCGGCGAAGTTAGTCGTCGTTGGGTTCGCGGGGTCGCCGAGATTGTTCTCCCCGTCGGTCACCGGCGTGTCGGTGAACGCGACGTCGGCATCCAACTCGCTCACCACCGGGTCGAAGTTTCCGAGCGCGTCGGCGTCCGCGGCGGTGCCGAGGAGGACGACCGCCCCGCCCGCGTCGGCGAAGTCCGCCACCGCGGTCCGTTCGGTCGAACTCAACGCCTCCGTCGGCGTCGAGAGGATCAGCGCGCGGGCCGCGGGGTTCCCGTCCGAATCGAGCAGGTCCGGTCCGGGATCGGTCACGAGGTCGACGACGCCTTCGAGGTCGATGAACGCCTCGTCGCCGGGCGCTTGGCCTTCGAGGTAGCGCAGGTAGTACGCGGCGTCCTCCGCGGAGACGGCGAAGTCGGCCGCGAACTGCCCGTGGCCGCCGTCGACGATCACCGGGCCGGTCGCGTCCCCGACGCGGTCGATAACGTTCGTCAGGAACGGGAAGACGCCGTACGCCTCGACGCCGGGACCGCCCTCGCCGCCCTCGAAGGACTCCTCGATCAGCGGGCCGCCGAGCGCGGCGACGTTGGCGTCGGGGTCGAGCGCGACGAGCGTCTCGCCGGCCTCGGACGCGACGGGCTCCTCGGGGCCGGACACCGCGACCGGCTCCGGGAAGAAGAGCTCGTCGACCGGGTCGTCGCGGCGCTCGTCCGTCCCCGCCTGATCGGAGATGTCCCAGATGCCGTCGCCGGCGTCCCGGGCGGCGCGTTCGAGGTCCCAGTACTCGTCGTGCTTTCCGAGCCCGGAGTCGTACACGCGGGCCCAGCCCTCCTCGATGACGTTCGCGTTGTAGACGCCCCCGTCGGGGAGTTCGAGGAAGCCGAGCAGGCGGCCGAAGTTCCCGCGGAGCCCCTCGTTCTCGTCGAAGGACAGGGTGACCGTGCTGCCGACTTCCAGTTCGCTCTCGGCGTAGTCCGTCGCCTCGTCGCCCTTGTCCTTGAGCGCCGGGGCGTCGTCGATCCCCTCGTACTCTTCGAGGCGCTCCTCCGTGCTGCCCGTCTCGGGCGTGTCGATGCCGAGGATCCGGACCGTCTCGACCTGTCCTTCTGGGAACTCCACGTCGGCGGTGTCGCCGTCGGCGACGCTCGTTATCTCGACCTCGTACTCCTCGCTCGGGTCGAGTTCGAGCCCGAGCCCTTCGCGGTCGGCGAACAGCCCGGGGTAGTTCTCGGTGTCGAGCGCGGTCGTCGTGGGGACGAACTCGGAGCCCGCGTTGCTCTCGCCGTCGATCACCTGGTTGTCGTTGAACCGGATCTGCGTCCCGATTCCGGTCGCCAGCGCGTTGAGGTTGCCCGTCTCGTCGAAGTCGTTGTAATCGGACTGGTCCATCAACACGATCAGCCCGCCAGCGTCGGCGAACGACGAGAGTGCGCCGATCTCGTCGTCGGAGAACGCTGCCGACGGCGACGTGATCACGATCGCCGACGCCGGACCGAGGAGGTCGTCTTCGAGGCTCGTCGTCGCCTCCAGCGCGTAGCCGTTCTCGTCGGCGTAGTCCGCGAACGCCGAGTGGCTGTCCAGTCCGTAGAACTGGTCGTGGCCCTCGTCCCAGAGGACGGTGTCGGAGTCGGCGTACTCGTCGAGGAGGTTCAACAGCACCTCCTCGTTGCCGTACTCGCCGAACTGGACGTCGTCCTGCGCGAAGGGGAACCCGAACGCGACGACCGGCAGGTCCTGATCGACCGCCATCAGCGGCAGCGGCGCGTCGTCCGGGTAGTTCGTGTTGTCGCCGTTCCCGTCCGCGTCGGTCGACCCCGCCGTCGACTCGGCCGCGACCGCGATCGCCTCCTCCGGGAGGTAGCCGTCTTCCGCCAGCAGGCTCGCGGTCGAGTCGAAGACGAGTTCGTCGACGAACTCCGTTGGTGCCTCGCCCGGCCCGTCGCCGGGGTCCTCGATCGGCCCGTCGCCGATCCCGATGGTGATCGCCACCTCGCCGTCGGTCGGGTCGTCGCCGGCGTCGACCTCGACGCCGACCGCGACCGACTCGCCGACGCCGAGTTCGACGGTCGGGTCCTCGCCGAGCGCATCGTCGCCGACGGTCAGGTCGAAACTCGCGTCGCCGAGATTCCCGTCGTCGACGGTCGCGAACAGGCCGAGATCCTCGGTCCCTTGGTTGCTGACCTGGAACACCTCGCCGAGCTCGTAGACCGTGTTCGAGCCGAAGCCGGTCCCGCCGCCCTCGACCTCCTCGAAGACTAGTGCGAGTTCGCCGTCGTCGTCGACGAACGCGAACTCCTCGTCGAGCGGGGTCAGCGAGAGCAGGGAACTCGCGTCGTCCGCGAGCGCGACGGTGGCGTCCCGCTCCGCCGTCGCCGTGTCGAACGCGCCCGTGGCGATCGCGCCGCCCCCGGCCGCGGTCGCGCCGAGTCCGATGAGGACGCTGCGGCGTCTCATTGGATCCCCTCCCTGTCCGCGAAGAGACCAGCGAACTCGTCGCTGTTGAACTCGCTCGTGGTGAAGTCGAACGCTCCAGAGGGGTCTTCCACTTGGTCCACATTGAACCTGAAGTCGAGGCCCAGTTCGTCAGCGATTTCGTTCAGGTTCGCGGTTTGGTCGTTGTTTTGGAAGGCGCTCTGGTCGAATAGCAGTACTCCGCCACCGTCGGAGGCGAAGTCACTCAGTGCGGTGAGTTCGTCGTCGGTAAACCCGTCCGCGGGCGTACTGATCGCAACACCATCCGCAGTTGAAAGGTCTCCCTCGAAGTCCTCGGTCGCTTCGATCGAATACCCGTTCTCACCAGCGTACGTGACGAACTGGCTGAACGAGTTCGGACCATCGTCTTCGAGCGTCCAGAACTGCCCGTGGCTCTCGTCCCAGAGAACCGTGCCCGAACCGATGAGTTCGTCCATCAGATTCAGAACGAACTCCTCGATACCCGTGCCGAAGTCGGATCGCCCGTCGTCGAGCGACTGCATCGTTCCGAATCCGGCGACGGGACTCGATCCGTCGACGGAAACGAGCGGAATCGGATTTTCTTCGTAGACGACCGGATCGCCTTGGTAATCGTTAAAATTGACACCGGTGTCGGACGCCGTCACGGCAACCACCGAATCGTCGGCGAGTTCACTCTCCCCGTCGGCCGCGATCTGACTTGCCGTCGACCGGAACTGGATCGAGTCGATCGTCTCGGGCGGCTCCGGTTCCGGATCCTCCGGCGCGTCGTCGCCCTCCTCGAAGGCCGCCTCGATGGTGATGTCGATGTCGAGTTCGTTCGTCACGTCGACGTCGCCCGTCTCGACGTACGTGCCGACGGACTGCTCGGAGCCGGTCTCCAGCGTGACGGCGTTGTCGGGGTCGTCGAGCGCGCCGTCGCGGTCGCCCGTCGGATACAGTCGGAACTCCCCGTCGAACGAGCCGGTGTCGCTGGTCGCGGTGATCGAGACGGTCTCGGTCCCCTGATTCGCGATCGCGAACACCTCGTCGAAGAAGAACTGCGAGTTGCGCCCGATGCCGTCGCCGTCGCCCGACACGTCGCCGAACGCGAGCGCGAGTTCGCCGTCGCCGTCCGTCGTCGCGTACGCGCTCTTCGAGACGAGTCCGAGGTACGCGTCCTCGTCGTCCGCGAAGTTCACCGTCGCCGTCCGCTCCGCGCTCGCCGCGTCAAACGCGCCCGTGCCGATGAGTGTTATCCCGCCGATACCGCCGGCTGCCGCTCCCGTGATGAGTGTGCGTCGTCGCATGAATCGTCTGCGGCCGGCGTGCGCCGTTGCGACTCTCCACCGTCCGACCGGAGCCGCGAGAAGCGAGGTCCACGCGAGCGGAGGGCGAGCGCGAAGGGAATACGTTTCGTACTGTCACACGTCAGCCACGAGAACACCGTCCGACGGCTCGTTTAAATAATTTTATACGACGTGTGCGTAACATTCCCCACCGCTACGTAGCACTCCGGAGCGTTACGGTGCCGACCCGTCCGAACCCCGGAGAGGCGGCAACAGCAGACCTAAGTCCGCGAGCGGAGTAGCGTCCGGTAATGAACGTCATCGGAACCGTCGGTCTCCCCGGCAGCGGGAAGGGGGAGGCGGCGAGCGTGGCCGAGGCGGCCGGCATCCCGGTCGTCGTGATGGGCGACGTGATCCGCGCCGAGTGCCGCCGCCGCGGGCTGGACCCGGCGCAACACCACGGGCGGATCGCGGGGGCGCTCCGCGAGGAGGAGGGCGACGACGCCATCGCCGCGCGGACGCTCCCGCGGATCCGGGAGGCCGCGGCCGAGAGCGACCGCGGCGGGACCGTCCTCGTCGACGGGCTCCGCTCGACGGTCGAGCTCGAACGCTTCCGCGAGGCGTTCGGCGACGACTTCACCCTCGTCGCGATCCGCGCGCCGTTCGAGGTCCGCGCCGAGCGGCTCGGCGAGCGCGGCCGCGACGACTCGGACTCCGATCTGGAGGCGCTCCGCGAGCGCGACGACCGCGAGATCGAACTCGGACTCGGCGAGACCTTAGAGCGGGCCGACGTCGAGATCGACAACACCGACAGCCTCGCGGCGTTCCGCACGCGGGTCCGCGAGGTGCTCGGCGTCGAGAGCGAAGCGGAGGCGAAGGGGTCTGCTCCGACCGACGCCGAGACGCCGAGCGCCGGGGGTGACGGCGCGTGATCTACAGCGTCGACGTGCGGATCGAGGCCCCGGTCCGCGACACGGAGGTGACCGACCGCGTCGCCGACGCCGTCGAGAACGTCTTCCCGGACGCCGAGCCGGTCCACGAGGACGGGACGCTCGTCTCCGAGACGCACAGCCTCGACGCCTTCTCCGACGTGCTCCACGAGCAGGAGATACTCGACACCGCCCGCCGCGTCTTCCTCCAGAACCGAACCGACGAGGGGTTCGCCTTCGCGCTGAAGAAGCAGGCGGCGCTCGAAGGCGTCGTCAACTTCGCGGTCGGCGAACCGGACGAACTGGGCGAGATCGACGTCGAGGTGCGCGTCCGCGAGCCCGACGTCGAGTCGTTCATCGACTACGTCGCGCCCGAGACGGACGAGGGCCAGCCGGTGGATCCGGTCCGCGAGTACGGCGACCGGTTCGACCCGGAAGACGAGGCGTACTGAGGCCGTCGCCGCCGCGTACCGGTTTTCCCTTTCGACTCAGTCGCTCAGCAGCGACGAGGCCGCCCCGCCGATCGCGCCGAAGGCGGCGGGGTAGACGGCTCCCGCGAGGAGGGCGGCCGTCACGATGTCGGGGGCCACGCTCCCGTCGCCGACCGAGTACCGGAACAGGAAGGTCCCGATAAGCGCCAGCGGGAGGTAGCCGGCGAGGACGAACGCCCCGGCCCGCGCTCCGCCCGCGGGGGAGTCAGCGCCGGCGACCCGCCCGGCGACGACGCCGGCGACGAGCAGGAGGACCGGCGGGACGACGAACAGGAACGACGCGCCCTCGGCCTGCGAGATCAGGTTCTGCGACTGCGTGCCGCCGAACACCGCGGGAATGACGGTGTCGACGAAGTGGGCGTTGTAGAACATCCACCCGGACACCTGCCACGCCGAGATGGGGTCGTTCCCGAACAGTTCGGCGAGGAAGTTGAGTCCCGACAGCCCCTCTTCGATCCGGCCGCTCTGCGTGAGGTAGACGGTCAGGTAGCCGAGGAGGTAGGCGGCGGCACCCGCGACCGCACCGCCGATCGCGTCTCGGGCGATACTCCGGTCCGAGCCTGTCGCTGCGGTCGGTCCGCCGGTCGCTGACGAGGACATGCGCTCGGTGTCGTTTCGGACGCGGTAAGTGTCTGTCGGGTCGGCATTCGCGCTCCGGCTCGCCGGCAGACGGCGTCAAATCGGCTCTCGCGCCGAAATCTTCCCCGCGGATCAGGCCGTCGCATCGCGCCACTCCGCCCGCGAGATCGTGTACCGGACCTCGTCGTGGACGCTCCCGTCGGCGAACGCGAGGGTGTTCCGGAGCCGTCCCTCTCGCCGCCCGCCGAGGCGGTCGACGTACCTCTCGATCGCCCGCCGCGACGCCTCGTTGTCGGGGTGGTGGCTCACGGCGACAATGTCGAGATCGAGGTCGTCGAACGCGACTTCTGCGAGCGCCGCGGCGCGCTCGCCGGAGTACCCCCGGCCCCAGAACCGCTTCCGGAGCCACACGCCGAGGTTCGCGGTGCGCCGGTCCCACTCGACGTCGAACCCGCCGAAGCCGGCGATCTCGCCCGCGCCGTCCTCGCCCTCGCGCGGTCGGATCACGTACGTCGCCGCCTCGCCGTCGTCGAAGCGCTCGCGGCCGCGTTCGAGGAACTCCTGCGTCTCCTTTTTCGTCTCGTGGGGGTCCCACGTGACGTGCTCGGTCACCTCCTCGATGCCGGGGTCCGACGAGCAGATCCGGTAACACTCGTCGAGGTCGACCGCCTCGGGGCTCCGCGCCGCCAGTCGCAGTCGGTCCGTCTCGATTGTCTCGGGGAACACGAACCGGGGATCGTCGCAGTCCGGAAAAACGCTACCGGCGACCTGCGACGGCGTCACACACCGGACGAACAGGGGGTTGGGGCGCTCACGCGTCGAGCGCGTCGCCGAGGTCGTCGCCCACGCTCGCGATCGCCTCCCGGGCGCGGTCGACCTCCTGCATCGTCATGAACCCGTGAACCATCGTCGGGTAGTTCTCGTAGCGGGTGGCGACCCCGTCCGCGACCAGTCGCTCCGCGTACGCCCTCCCGCCGTCTCGGAGCGGGTCGAACCCGGCGGTGAGGACGGTCGCGGGCGCGACGCCGGAGAGGTCGCCGGCGTTGATCGGGTCGGCGTACGGGTTCCGGCGGTGGATCTCGCTGCGGTAGTACGCCTCCGAGAACCACTCGATGTCCGCCCGCGTGAGGACTGTCCCGCCGTGTTCTCGGACCGACTCCTGATCGGGGTCGACCCCGATCCCGGGGTAGAGGAGCGCCTGATGGGCGATCTCGGGGCCGTCGCGCTCGGCGGCCATCAGCGCGGTCACGGCCGCGAGGGTGCCCCCGGCGGAGTCGCCCGCGACCGCGACGTCGCCGGTGCCGCGGAGCCGGCCCGGCGCGGCCGCGGCCCACTCGGCGGCGGCGTAGGCGTCCTCGACCGCGGCCGGGAACGGGTTCTCTGGCGCGAGGCGGTACTCGACGGAGAGGACCGCACAGCCGCTCTCCCGCGTCAGGTGTCGGCAGAGCCAGTCGTGGGTCCTGATGCTCCCGAGGACGAACCCGCCGCCGTGGAAGAAGACGACGGTCGGGAACGGCGGGTCGCCCGCGGGCAGATAGAGGCGGGCGTCAAGGTCGTCTGGCGACCCCCGACCGCCCGTGGCGCGCCGGCTCTCGTCGCCGGGACCGGGCACGGTCACCGACTCGGTCGCGCCGACGCTCGGCGGGTTTCGGTTCTGAAGCCGCGTCAGCGGTCGAGTCAGGAGTCGGAGCAGTTTCAGCCGGTAGCGTCCGTGGGGGAGCGGAATCCGCGACTGGCGGGCCGCGGCCCGCTTCGCTTGGGGGTCGATCTGGTCGGCGCTCACGCCGGGGGAGTCGTCGCCCCGCCGACAAGACGGTTGCGGCGGCTGCCGTCGGTTCCGGAGGTGACCGCCCCGCTCATCCGGTCACGCCGGCGGCCCGCAGCTCCTCGCGGATCGCGTCGCGTTTCACCAGCCCGAAGCCGACGCAGATGATGAGGAAGCCGGCGACCGTCGCGGGGGTGATCCCCTCGCCGAGGACGAGCCAGCCGGCGGCGGCCGCGAACACGGGCGCGACGTAGGAGACGAGGTTGATCTCGATCGGGCCGAGCCGGTCGAGGAGGTCGAAGTAGATGAGGAAGCCGATCCCGCTGGCGACGACCGAGAGGTAGCCCAAGGCGAGCAGCGACTCCGTCGTCCAGGCCGCGTCGGCGACGGACTCGCCGAGTCCGAAAGCGAGCAGGTGCGTGAGGCCGGCCCCGAGGAGCATCGACCACGCCTCCATCGTCTCGATGGCGATGTCGGCGTCGGAGGCCCGGGAGAGGACGGAGCCGAGCGCGAACGAGGCGGCCGCGGCCAACACGAGCAGCTTCGAGACGGTGCCGCCGCCGGTCAGGTTCGCGGGGTCGGGGTTCGCGAGGACCACCGCCCCGACGAGCCCGATCCCGAGCCCGAGCGCGCCGACCGCGGTCAGCCGCTCCGCGGGGAGGAAGGCGCGCGCGAAGACGGTGGTCAAAAGCGGCGAGAGGCTGACGATGACGGCCGCGACGGCGCTCGTCACGGCGGGGTCGCTCTCGCCGACGAACAGGAACGCGTGGTAGGCGGCGATGATGAACACGGCCCCGGAGACGACCTCCAGCCACCCGTCCCGGCCGCGCGGGACCGGGTCGTCGACCGCGTACGCCGCGTAGGCCAGCATCACGACGCCCGCCACGTCGAACCGGAACGCGGCGAACAGCACGGGCGGGAAGTACGCCAGCCCCGCGTTGATCGCGACGAACGCGGACCCCCACGCGGCGGCGAGAAGCAAGAACAGCGCGAGGTTTCTGAGACGGCTCACGTCCGCCATCTCCCGGCGGCCGGCCAAAAGGTTCCGGAAACGGTCAGGTTCGCTGGGGCCGCTCGGGCACGGGCGCGGGAGGGAGGCCGCGACCGGTCTCGGCGGGGGCGACCGGCAGTCAGCGCACCTGATACCCGTCCGCGTCGCGGGCGACGACGCCAACGTCTGAGAGCCGCCGGAGGGCGTCGGCGACCGTCGACTCCCGCGCGCCGACCTCGTCGGCGACCGCCGCGGGCGTGCCGTCGGTCTCGATCACCGCGGCGATGACCGTCGCGAAGAAGCGGCTGTCGGCCTGCCCGCCTAGCCGCTCGTCGATCTCGGCGAGGGCGTCCTCGACGCGGCCCTGAACCCACCGCTGCGCGAGCGAGAGCTCGCGGTCGAGGTCCTGTAAGCGCGCGAACTCCTCCGCGAGTTCGGCGAGGTCGCCGGTCGTCCCGGAGCCGTCCGGGGCCTCGATCGAGAGGTGCGGGCACCGACCCGACATGTCGAGGCTGTTCTTCGCCGGGTACGCGCTCTTCGCCCCGAAGCCGTACGGCGAGACGCTCACCTCCAGCCGGAGGCTGCGCGCGATCCGGAAGTACTTGCGTCGCTGGTCGTCCGTCGTCGACTCGACGAGACCGGCCTCCTCCAGCTTCCGCAGGTGGTCGATCACCGCCTTCGGGCTCACGTCGAGGTACTCCGAGATCTCCGTGACGTAACAGGGCTTGGTGGCGAGAAGCCGGAGGATGCGCCGCCGGTTCTCGTTGCCTAAGAGATCGAGCAGTACCGCGGAGTCCATTAACGTGTGGTTAGCGTCGGAAACGTAAAACGGTGACTTCCCCGGTCGCCCTCGTCACCCGCCGTCCCGCCGCCGTCCCGGAACTTCGCTCACGGCTCGCCGGCGAGGTCGTCGTACCCGTCGAGCCAGCCGGAGACCGCCTTCTGGAGCGCGCCGGCCGTGCTGCCGAGGTTGAGGATCCGGTAGCCGTCGGCCGCCTTCGCCGCGGCGTCGTCGGTGTCGAACGCGAGCCCGCCGACCGGCACGCCGGCCTCGACCGCCTTCGAGCGGACCGTCTCGACCGCCTCCTCGACCTCGGGGTGGTCGATCTCCCCGGGGTGCCCGAGCGAGACTGACAGGTCGAAGGGACCGATGAACACGAAGCCGAGCTCCGGTACGTCGAGGATCGCGTCGAGGTTCTCGACGGCGGCCGCGGTCTCGATCGTCGTCCCGACCATCGTCTCGGCGTCCTCGGTCGCCACGTAGTCGTCGGCCAGCCCCCAGCGCCGCGCTCGCGGCGCGGCGAGGCCGCGGTCGCCGGGGCCGTCGTCGTACCGGAACCGGGCGGAGGCGACCGCCTCCCGGACCTCGGCCGCGTCCTCCACGCGCGGGAGGAACACGTTCCTGACGCCCAGATCGAGCGCTTTCCGCACGAGCGCGGGGTCGGAGTCCGGGAGCCTCACGAGGAGTTCGACGCCCGTCCGCTCGGCGGCCCGGAGCAGGTTCTCGACCGTCCCCGCGTCCCACGGGTCCGGCCCGCCGTGTTCGAAGTCGAGCCAGACGAAGTCGACGCCGAGCTCGCCGTACAGCTCCACGAGCGTCGGGCTGTACGCGTTGTCGAGCACGCCGAGCGCGACCCCGTCGTCCGCCAGCGTCGCCGCGACCCCGTCGTCCGCGAGTGGTCTGCCATGTCGCCTCGCCGTTCGGTCCCCGCGGGCATACCCTTGTGGGGGGCTGGACGGTGGGGGAGGCGGAAGGGGCGGCGACGGGGGAGGCGGAGGGGGCGGCGACGAGAGAGGCGGAAGTGGCGGCGACGGGAGAGGCGGAAGTGGCGGCGACGGGAGAGGCGGCGGAAACGCCCGCCGCGATTCCGGGAACGGCGCGCAGCGAGCCGAAGGGTAGTTACCGAGCGCGGAGAGACGGGGGGTATGGAGACCGCACTTATCGTTCTCGACGGTTGGGGGCTCGGTAGCGGCGCTGGAGGCGACGGCGGCGACGGCGAGCCGGTCGATCCCTCGGGACGGCCGGCGGGCCGCGACGCGGTCGCGGCCGCCGACACGCCGACGTTCGACGACGCGACCGACCGTGGAGCGGACGGCCGCCTCGTCGTTCACGGCCGCCGCGTCGGGCTTCCGGAGGGCCAGATGGGCAACTCGGAGGTCGGCCACCTGAACATCGGCGCGGGCCGGGTCGTCAAGCAGGCGTACACCCGGATCACGGACGCGCTCGCGGAGGGGTCGCTGTCCGACAACGACGCCATCGCGGCGGCGCTCGACCACGCCGCCGAGAACGAGGGCCGGGTCCACCTCATGGGACTCGTCTCCGACGGCGGCGTCCACTCCGACGTCGAACACCTGCTCGCGCTGATCGACGCCGCGGCCGACGCGGGCGTGCCGGCGGTCTCTCACGCGTTCACCGACGGCCGCGACACGGCCCCGGAGATCGCCGACGAGTTCCTCGCCGAGGTGACCGCGAAGGCGGACGAGCGCGGGACCGGTCACGTCGCCACCGTGACGGGCCGGTACCACGCGATGGACCGCGACGAGAACTGGGAGCGGACTCGGAAGGCGTACGACGCGATCGTCGAGCGCGAGGCCCCTCACCGCGCGGAGACGGCCGTCGCGGCCGCGACGGCGGCCCACGAGCGGGGCGAGACGGACGAGTTCGTCGAGCCGACGCTCGTCGACGACGGGCCCGCGCTCGCCGACGGCGACGCCGTGATCTTCTTCAACTTCCGCGCGGACCGCGCCCGCCAGCTGGTCCGACTGCTCACCGATACGCGGCCGGAATGGAACTTCGACCTCGACCAGCCCGACCTCCGAATGACGACGATGACCGAGTACGACGAGACGTTCGACTTCCCGGTCGCGTTCCCGCCGCAGATCCCCGAGAACACGATCGGCGAGGTCGTCGCGGACGCCGGCGGCACCCAGCTCCGGATCGCCGAGTCGGAGAAGTACCCCCACGTGACCTACTTCCTCAACGGCGGCCGCGAGGTGAAGTTCCCCGGCGAGCTCCGCGAGATCGTGGAGAGCCCGGACGTCTCCACGTACGATCAGCAGCCGGCGATGTCGGCCCCGGAACTCACCGACGAGGCGATCGGGATCATCGACGAGGCGGACCCGGACCTGATGGTGTGCAACTACGCGAACCCGGACATGGTGGGCCACACCGGCGACCTCGACGCGGCGGTCGAGGCCGTCGAGGCCGTCGACGCCCAGCTCTCCCGGCTCCTCGACGCGGTCGCCGACGCGGGCGGACACGCGGTCGTCACCGCCGACCACGGCAACGCCGACGACATGGGAACCCCCGAGGACCCCCACACCGCCCACACGTTCAACCCGGTCCCGTTCGTCTACCTCTCGCCCGAGGGCGACGACGGGGGCCGCGCGGTCCGCGAGGACGGGTCGCTCTGTGACATCGCGCCGACCCTGCTCGACCTGATGGACCGCGACCGGCCCGCCGAGATGACCGGCGAGTCGCTGCTGACGGATAAACGATAAACTCGGGATCGATTCCCGCCCGTTCCACGGCCTTTTATGTTCGGCAGCGTCGTGTGATCGACCATGACAGACGACACGACGCCGGTGATCGCGGCCGCCTACCGAACCCCGCAGGGACGCGAGGGCGGCGTCTACGAGGACGTTCGCAGCGAGGACCTCTCGACGAGGCTCATCGACCACGCGCTGGCGGAGACGGGGCTGACGAGCGACCACGTCGACGACCTGATGTGGGGCGTCGCCCAGCAGCGCACCGAGCAGGACAACAACGTCGCGCGCGTCATCGCGCTGCTGTCCGAGCTGGGCGAGTCGGTGCCCGCGACCTCGATCAACCGCTGGTGCGCCTCCTCGATGCAGGCGGTCATCTCGGCGTCGGACGCGATCGCGGCGGGCAACCGCGACTGTATCATCGCGGGCGGCGTCGAGAACATGAGCCGCGTCCCGATGGACGGCGACTCCTACGAACACCTCCACCCGGAGCTGTCGGAGCGGTACAACATCTTCCAGCTCCAGATGGGGATGACCGCGGAGAAGGTCGCCGAGGAGTACGACGTGAGCCGCGAGGCCCAAGACGAGTACGCCGCCCGGAGCCATCAGCGCGCCGCCGAGGCGACCGAGTCCGGCCGGTTCGACGACGAGATCGTTCCCGTCGAGACCGACGACGGCCTCATTGAGGAGGACGAGGGGATCCGCCCGGACACGACCGCCGAGAAGCTCGCCGGCCTCTCGCCCGCGTTCACGGGCGACGGCAGCGTCACGGCCGGGAACTCCTCGCAGATCTCCGACGGCGCGTCGCTGACGGTCGTCACGAGCAAGGCGTTCGCCGAGGAGCACGGCCTCGACGTGCTCGCCGAGGTCGGCACGAACAACGTCGCCGGCGTCGACCCCACCGTCATGGGGATCGGGCCGGTGCCCGCGACCCGCGGCCTGCTCGACCGCGCCGGCACCGACATCGACGACTACGACTTGGTCGAACTCAACGAGGCGTTCGCATCCCAGTGCGAGTACGCCCGCCGCGAACTCGGCATCGACGAGGAGGTCTACAACGTCAACGGCGGAGCCATCGCGATCGGCCACCCGCTCGGCGCGTCCGGCGCGCGCCTCCCCGTCACGCTCCTCCACGAGATGCAAAAACAGGACGCCGAGCGCGGCCTCGCGACGCTCTGCGTCGGCTTCGGGCAGGGCGCAGCGATCGAGTTCATCCGGTAACGAACTGACAGACTTTTTTCGTCCACGGTGGCGCGTGCCTGCGAGCGCCCGAAGGGCGCGAGTCAGCACGCGCGAGGGAGTCGGCGGTCCGAAGCGAAGCGGAGGACCGCCGACGAGGCTGGGGAGGCGTGAGGTGCTGTCGCTGTGCGGGGCGGGAATCGAAGGGGCAGTCGTGAGGCGGGCGCAGGCGACGGCAGCACCGCAACGAGGGAGCGAAGCGACTGAGTGAGGAGCGCCCCGAGCGTGCGCCCGCCTCACGACTGGGGCTTCGAAGGTGTTCGCGTCGATCTGTCCGTAACCGAGAAGAGAATCTGTCGGCCCGCTTTTTTAGGCCCAAATGTTCCGAACTGGCGACCACCACCTGAGCTTGATAGAAACTACCCGACTTTTTCAAGTGTGCTACGGTAGCACGAACGTGAGCAACCAGGGGCTGCGCCTCGACCGCACGAGTGTGGGGCTCACCGTCGTGGGACTCCTCGGAGGGATCGTCGTCTACGGCTTCGATTGGCCCGCCGCGTACCCCCTCGGCAGTCTCATCTCGTTGGTCGGCGTCGCCGGCGTGTGCCTGATCGCCCGGCGGCTGCGAGCGTACTCGCTCGTCATGCTACTCGTCGGCGTCCTCGCGCTCGCGTTCGCCGTTCTCAGCGCGCTAAATTGGGGTCTCGGACAACTGGTCGCCCTCCACCTGTTCCTCGCGTTTCTCGGCCTCGTTCGCGGCGGACAGGCGTATCGAGCGACGAACTGACGCCGGCGAGACTCACCTCCTATCCGTCGCCGTGCGTGTAGCCGCGGTCGGGCAACGGCTCGTCGTCGGCCGTGACGCGCGCTTCGACCTCGCTCCCACTTTCCTCGACCACCGTCCCGATCCGCGTCAGGCCGGCCGGACACGCCTCTCGAACCGCGTCCACCTCGGGCTCCGGAACCGCACACAGCAGTTCGAAGTCCTCGCCGAAGTGCGCCGCCAGCTCGAACCGCTCCGCCGAGTCCTCGGCCACCTCCTCGACCGCGGGGTGGACCGGGACCGCCCCCCGGTCCAGTTCGATCCCGACGCCGCTCGCCTCGGCCAACTGGTGACACGACCGGGCGAGCCCGTCCGAGGAGTCCATCATCGCGGTCGCGGACCCCGCGAGCGCCAGCCCGTCGGCCACGCGCGGCGTGAACCGGAACAGCTCGTTGGCGCGCTCGACCGCCTCGTCGTCGTCCGTCGCGTTCCCGCGTTCGAACAGCCGCAGCGCCGCGGCGGATCGGCCCCACTCGCCGGTGACGCAGAGCGCGTCGCCGGGGGCAGCGCCGTCGCGGGTGACGCTGCCGTCCTCAGTCACGTCCCCGATCGCGGTGGTCGCGGTCGTGAACTCCACGTGTTCGTCGAGGTCGCCGCCGACGTACTCGGCGTCGACCGCCTCGCAGACGTCGACCGCGCCGGCGACGAACCGCTCCAGCTCCTCGCGGTCGAACGCCTCGTCGGCGTAGACGGCGACGGCGGCGCTCGCCGCGGCCCCCGTCGCGGCCACGTCCGACAGCGACGCGCCGACCGCGCGCCAGCCCGCGGTGTACCGCGTCGTCCCCGGCGGGAAGTCGGTCCGCTCGTGGAGCATGTCCGTCGTGATGACCGTCCCGTCGACGACCGCGGCGTCGTCGCCCGCGTGCGGGAGGTCGGCCGCCAGCGCCCGGAGGGCGTCGCGCTCGTTCACTGTTCCACGCTCCGCGCGTGGGGCCAATAAGCGATCGGTCCCGGGCTACCCTCGCCGCGGTGATCGAGACCGACGGTCACGCCGAACCTCGCGCTGCCGTGCTGCGTGTTGTCATGGAACATTTAATCGAGTAAAACAACATAATGAATATTATCATTATCAATCATTATGTTTATTACTATCCTCCGAATCGTACCAGTCGCAATGGCAGTATCCGCATCCGTACGCGACCACGCAGAGGCCCGACGCACAGACCGTACCACCGAACGACCGCCGCAGCCGCCCACACGACCCGATGACGACACCTAACGACACGCCCGACGACGCGACCCGACGCACCGACGACACGACCACCCGATCGACGGACTCGACGACGACTACCACGACCGACGCCGCCACCGCGACCGATCCCACCACTTCTCCGCGGACGGTCCCCGGCCGCACCCCGCTGACCGAAGAGGCGGGCGCGCCGCTGGTCCCGACGATCACAACCCGCCGAGCGACGACCGCGCGGTCGTCCGGCTCGCCGACGGGGACCGACGGCGAACGCGACGCGACGCGGACCGAGACCCGCACGTCCACCCGCCCGCCGACCGACGGCGAACGCGACGCGCCGCTCGTCCCCGACCTGCGCCCCGCCTCGCGGACGCGGACGGACGGGGGCTCGCGATGAGCGCCGACCCCGTCCGCGACCGGACGCGAGCGACCCGCTCGACTCCGGGGCCGATCCCGATGACGGGGACCGGCGACGGCCCCCGGCCTGACCCCACGACACTCGCGCTCGCGACCCGGTCTGATGACGAGGGACGCACTACGACGCGGACCGACGACACTCGCCGCCTGCCGACGAACCGACCCGGCGACCACGCCACCACGCAGTAATCCGATGAACCCCAACGAACTCGACGACGACGTCTTCGACAGAGATATCGACAACCCGGCCGGCCGAAAGCTCCGCGAGCTGTTCGAGGAGCAGGACTACACGTTCGCGCCCGGGATATACCACGCCCTCGACGCCCGCCTCGCGGAGATGGCGGGCCTGGACGCGGCCTACATGAGCGGCTACTCCACCGTCCTCGGCCAGTTCGGCTTCCCCGACCTGGAGATGGTCACGATGACCGAGATGGTCGAGAACGCCAAGCGCATGGTCGAGGCGACGAACCTCCCCGTCATCGCCGACTGCGACACCGGCTACGGCGGGATCCACAACGTCCGGCGCGCGGTCCGCGAGTACGAGAAGGCCGGCGTCGCCGCCGTCCACATCGAGGACCAGACCTCGCCGAAGCGCTGCGGCCACATCGCCGGCAAGCAGATCGTCTCCCGCGAACAGGCCCGGTCGCGCTTCGAGGCCGCGGTCGACGCCAAGCAGAGCGAGGACACCGTCATCATCGCCCGCACCGACGCCTACGGCTCCGCCAACGGCGACTGGGAGGAGCACCTCGAACGCGGGCGGATCTACGCCGACGCCGGCGTCGACCTCGTCTGGCCGGAGATGCCCGACCCGTCGCGCGAGGACGCGGTCGAGTACGCCGAGACGATCCACGAGACCCACCCCGACCTGGACCTCGCCTTCAACTACTCCTCGTCGTTCGAGTGGGGCGCGGAGGAGGACCCGCTCACCTTCGAGGAGCTGGGCGACCTGGGCTACCAGTACATCTTCATCACGCTGTACGGGCTCCACTCGGGCGCGCACGCCGTCTACGAGGACCTCTCGAACATCGCCGAGAACGACGAGCAGGCGCAGTTCGACCTCGAAGAGCGCTACATCGGCCACGAGACGGAGAGCCACCACGAACTCTCCTTCGTCCCGCGGTATCAGGACATCGAGGCCGAGTTCGACCCCGAGGCGCGCAAGCGACAGGAGGAGTCCGCCGGCTTCACCGAAGACGAGAGCGACCCGATCACGGCCTCCGAGGACGACGACTGAGACGTACACTTGGGGGCACGACCCGTCTCCCGCGCCGATCCATCTTTTTGACAAACAAGTTTTTAATTAGTTACTAATATGCCAAATATATGGAATACGACGGAGCTGTCGGAAGATATATTCAGACGCTTGCGGGTCGGCTCAGCGAGTTCGAACGAACGTCGACGACGGTGAACGACCAGCGGGTGACGGTATTTCACGATCGCTCGCTTGAGATATCCAAGTTCGGGCTCGTCGATACCGTGTTCGTGGTCGGCACCGCGGACACGCCCGCTGAAGCAGCGTCGTTCAGTAAGGCTGCTTTCGAGTACGGACTCTCCGTGAAATCGAAATTCCCGCGGGGGTTGGGCGGCAACCTTGTCGTCTATCCGGTCGTGGTCACCGACACCGATCTGACCGAGTGGATCTCGGAGTACGCCCCTAAACACTGGTCAGCTTTCGAATTTCCTGTCGTCGTCTATCCTAGCGAGGGTACTGTCGATTATCAGCACTCGACGCCAATGTGGGGCCGCATTTATTATAAAGGCTTCAGAGAGACAGCCAACACAACGCTACATCCGTAGCACGATCACCACGCACCGCTTAGATTCGGGAATTTTCACTACTCCCAGTGTTCGATGATCCAGTTAATCAGAACCATAAATTTACTAAACTATTTCGCCCGAAACAAGTGTATTCTTGTATGTGGCTACCACGGTCTATTTCGAAGTCGACGGGACGCTACTGAACTACAGTACTTCCTTCGCTGAGCCCTTCGCACAGACACTTCCAATCGAGGCTACTACTGAGATGTCCGAGACGTATTCCGAACAGGTACTCAGCAGTATCCAAAACGGTCTATGTCGGCGAAAAGGACCAGCTGAACGCACCGGTGGCTGCTAGCACAACGGAAGAAATCCCGGAGCTACCGCTTCCACTACTCTTGAACGGCTCAGCAAAGTAGCCACTTTGTGTTGAGCGAATGCGGTAGAAAACCAGCAACCGGTGCGAATTTCAACAGTCCCGCTACTCCGAAATCGCGCCGCTATCCCGGAGTTCGTCGATGTCGCGGTCGCCGTAGCCGTACTCGCGCAACACCGACTCCGTGTGCTCGCCCAGCGCGGGCGGGTGACGGCGGACGGTCGTCGGCGTCCGCGAGAAGTACATCGGCGACCCGGGGAACTCCACGGTGCCGGCGGTCGGGTGCTCCGCCTCGGCGAGCATGCCGCGGGCCTCGATCTGCGGGTCGTCGAACACCTCGCCCACGTCGCGGACGCGGCTGGCGGGCACGTCGTGCGCTTCCAGCCGTTCGGCCGCCTCCGCGGTCGTCAGCGACGCGAACGTCTCCGCCAGCTCGGCCTCGAGCTCGTCGCGGTTCCGGACGCGCCCCTCGTTCGTCTCGAACCGCTCGTCGGCGAGGAGGTCCGGGCGGTCGATCGCCTCGCACAGCGGCGGCCAGAACCGGTCCGACGAGCAGGCGACGACGACGTAGTCGTCGGCCGTCTCGAACGCCCGGTACGGGACGATGTTCGGGTGCTTGCTCCCCATCCGGCCGGGGGGCTCGCCGCTGGCGAAGTAGTTCGTCGCCATGTAGCTGGTCCAGGCGGCCTGCCCGTCGAGGAGGCTCACGTCGACCTTCTGGCCGCGGCCGTCGCCGAGTTCGCGTTCGAGCAGCGCCGCGAGGATCGCCTGCGTCGCGTACATCCCCGCGCCGACGTCGGCGAGCGCGACGCCGATCCGGACCGGCGGCCCGTCCTCGACGCCGGTGAACGACATGAAGCCGCCGCGGGCCTGCATCATGATGTCGTAGGCGGGCTTGTCGCGGTCCGGTCCCCACTCGCCGTAGCCGGAGATGGCGCAGTAGACGAGGCCGGGGTTCTCGTCGACGAGGTCGCCGTAGTCGAGGTCCCACTCCGCGGTCTTGCCGACGCGGAAGTTCTCGACGAGCACGTCCGCCTCGCGGGCGAGGTCGCGGACGACCGCCCGGCCGGCCTCGGTCGTGAGATCCAGCTGGATCGACCGCTTGTTGCGGTTGACGCTGACGTAGTAGGCGCTCTCTTCTCCCTCGCCCTCGCCGAACGCCGGCGGGACCCACGTCCGGGTCTGGTCGCCCGATCCGGGGCGCTCGACTTTGATCACCTCCGCGCCGAGGTCGCCGAGCTGCATCGTGCAGAACGGGCCGACGAGGACGCGCGAGAGGTCCAGTACCGTGAGTCCGTCGAGCGGGCCGGTGTCGCTCTCGGGGTCACGCGCCTCACCGACCACGCGGGATCGCCTCCGCGGACCGCCGCCGTGTCCGGTTCATGCGATCCGGCTCAGCCGCCGGGCTACTGAGTGTTGCGGCGTCGCCGCGAGGACGGAAAAATGGTGCCGGCGGCCGACTCAGGCCGGCAGCGTGTCGATCCCGTCGATCTCGACGTAGCCGTAGCCGCAGTCGGGGCAGCGCCACTTCGTCTTCTCGCCGAGGTGGAGCGTCATCGCCGCGGTCCGGTAGAACGAACGGGTCTCGTCGCACGCGGGACAGTCCACGTCCTTTTCGAGCGCCATGTCTGGCGATCGGTCGGGGGCGGTGTTGAACCTACTGATTCGAGCGACGCGGGCCGCGGCCGGTCGCCCCGAACGCCTGCCTCCCACGCCGGTCTCACCGGTCGGCCTCACCACACCGGCGCGAGCAGCAGCGCGACCGTCGCGGCAATGAAGACCAGCTTCAGCGCGGTGTTGACGACGATCACCTTCGTCCCGAACGACGCGCCCCAGATCCCGTACTGGAACGGGATCGACCGGCGGAACGTGGAGACGGCGAACGAGAGGATGCTCCCGATGAGCAGCGACGCGACCGCGGTGCGCGTGGTGAAGATGCCCGCCTCCGTCTCGGCGAGCGTCACCGCCCCCGCGGTCGTGTCGAGCGTGAACACCGCGATGACGGGGACGGCGGCCCCCGGCAGCCCCAACACGCCCGTGATCGGCTCCGCGACGGCCGTCAGCGCAGCCACGTCGTACGTGGAGACGAGCCAGATCACGACGGTGTACACGACCGCGAGCCGCGGGACGATCCGCCGGAGCGTGCCCCACGACTTCCCGGCGGCGTCGCGGACGCGCTCGCGGGGGTCGCGGTCGTCGGCCTCGGGGCCGGTCGCGTCGACGTCGGCGAGCGCGGACCGGTCGACGTTCGACTCGGAGAGGAGCAGGCCGCCCGCGAGGACGCCGGTGACGCTGATGAGCAGCGCGATGCCGGCGCGCGCGCCGACGTAAACGGCACCGGTGGTGACCCCGAGGATCGGGATCAACACCGGGACGTAGTAGGTGAACACGTGCTGGACGAACCCGAAGAACGTGTTCATCACCACGGCGACGAGCGTCGCCCGGTCGTCGAGGAGTCCGGACTCGCGGTACTCCGCGAGGGTGGCGTAGCCCGCGGTCGTCGACGCCGCGGTCGTGAGGATCGCCGTCCCGACCTCGTCCGGGAGGTTCGCCGGGCGCGTGAGCCATCCTGCGATCCCGGCGACGTACCGGACCAGCCCGAACGCGACGGCGACGTTGGCGGCGAAGACGCCGCCCGCGATGAACGCCGTTATCCGGGCGAGCCGGGGGACCACGTCCGCGAGCAGCGTCGCGAGGTCGGCGGCGACCGATTGCACGCGCGGTGATAGACCGGGGGCGCTCAAATGGCCGTCGGAACGGGCGCGCGGGGCTTATGCCCCCCGGCGGTGAATCACCGCCCGATGGCACCCGCCGAGGACGACATCTCGATCGACGAAAAGCGCGTGTACGCGGGCAGCGCCGGCCGCACCGACGCCTACGTCGCGACCGGGACCGGGATCGTCCGCGTCTCGCTGTCGGCCGACAAGGTCGGCGCGTTCGACATGGTCGACCGCGACGCGGCCCGCGACGTCGCCGTCCTCGCACGCGGCGGGCCGACGGACCTCATCGCCGCGGCCACGCCCGACGGGCTCTCCGTCGCCGCGGTCGGCGAGGAGCCGGAGTTCTCGTCGGTCGACGACGAGCCCGCGGTCGCGGTCGGGGCCGCCGGCGGTCGTGACGGCTCCCGCGGCGGCTCGCTGCTCGTCGCGCGCGAGGGGGGCGCGATCGAGCACGTCGCGTTCGCGGAGGGCGGGGCGGCGGTCGCGTCGACGACGCGGCTCGGCTCCGTCGCGGACCCGCGGGCGGTCGACGGCGCGCTCGTCGCGGCCGGAGACGGCGTGTTCCGCGTCGGGGGCGACGGACTCACGGATGTCGGCCTCGACGACGCGCGCGACGTGGCCGGGGCCGGGATGCCGCTGGCGGCGACCGGCGAGGGGCTCTACTGGCTCGGCAACGGCTGGATGGCGGCCCGAGAGGAGGCCGCGGACGCGGTCGCGGCCGACGGCGACGGCCACGCGATGGCGGTCGTCGAGGGGGAGTTGTTCGTCCACGCCGGCGGGGACGAGTGGGCCGAGGAGACGTGGGAGCCGACCGACCTGCCTGTCGACGAGGCGGCGGTCGCGCTCGGCTACGGGCCGGGCGTCTCGGTCGCGGTCACCGCGGCGGGGACGCTCTGCGTGGACGCGGGCGACGGCTGGCGACACCAGGTGGTCGGCGTCCGGGACGTGAACGGCGTGGCGCTCGCCGCCGTGGAGTGAGTCGATGGCGCTCGGGGAGAACTGGTCGAAAGTCCCGCCGAAGCCCCAGTCGCTCGGCTGTACGTGGGTGCCGGTTATAAACCGCTAATCGATACGAACACGTCCGAAGCCCCAGTCGCGAGGCGGCCTCGCCGCCGGCGACTGCCCCTCCGAATCCCGCCCGCACAGCGACCGCACCTCACGCCTCCCCAGCCTCGTCGCTGGCGGCCGTCGCTTCGTTCCGCCCGCCAGCGACTCCCTCGCGCGTGCTGTTCGGCCGCGGGGCGGCCTCACAGGCACGCGCCACCGCGTTTCCGCTTTTCAGTGACCGATCCCGTTCTCGAATTCCGCCCGCTTACGCGCTCGGCAGTTCGATCTCGTCACCGTCGGCGTAGACGGTGGGGTTCCGGATGATCCCGTCGAGGTGGAGCGGCGCGTCGGTCTCGCCGCCGATCCCGGCGTCGTCGCCGATCGCGATGTGGACGGTCCCGCCGGCCTTCTCGTCGAGGAGGACCGAGCCGACCAGTTCGTCGACGCCCACGTTCGTCCCGATGCCGAGTTCCGCGAGGTTGTACGCGGCGTCGCCGACCTCCGCGGCGGCCGCCTCCACGTCGGCGCGGATATCGTCGTCCGAGATGGACGTGACGAGCCCGTCCTCGACCTCGAAGGCGAGTTCTTGGCCCTCGTCGAGGAGTCCGTGGGGCATCATCGTCCCGTCGACGACGTAGGTCCCGGTCGCGGTCTCGGGCGCGACGAACACCTCGCCCGCGGGGAGGTTCGAGAAGTCGCCCGGGTCGCGGACCATCCCGGTGTCGGCGAGCCACTCCCGGTCGCCGATCCCGAAGGTGATGTCGGTGCCGGCGGGCGCGGTGACGCGGATCTCGTCGGCGTCGCCGATCTGGCCGAGCACGTCGTCGCAGGCGGCCTCGATGGCGGCGTAGTCGGCGTCGAGGCCAGTGGTGAACACGTCCTCGGTGATCCCCGGGAGCGTCGCGCCGCGCGCGCCGGCGTCGCAGGCGGCCCCCCGAGCGCGGGTGTGGCTCAGGCTCTTCGTCGTCGGCGCGAGGAAGACGTCCGCCTCGGCCATCGCGGCCGCGACCGGGGCCGGCGGCTCCGCCCCGTGTTGGTCGGCCGGCGGGTACCGCAGGACCGTCGCGTCGTCCGTGACGGCGCTCGCGGCCGCGTAGAGCGCCTCGCCGATCGGCTCGCGCTCGTCGTCGGTGACGACGACGACGGACTCGTCGGCGGCGACGTTCAGGCACTGTTCGATCGCGGTCGACGCCCCCTCGGAGAGGTCGGCTGTCATACCTCCTCCTCCGAACGGCCGGGCGTTAGGCCTTGTCATCGACGATTGTACTCTTTTCCGTAATTGAATTATTTACGTCCGGTGGCGATCGTCGTCGAATTAACGGACTGCTTACTCGTGGGGTAGTTAATTTCATTTTGCTACTCTCGAAAACATTATGTCGGTCCCCGAGTGACGGACGGACATGACACGCGTGGGCGTCAACGGCTACGGCACGATCGGGAAACGGGTCGCGGACGCCGTGGCGGCCCAGCCCGACATGGAACTCGTCGGCGTGACGAAGGCGTCGCCCGACTACGGCGTCGAGGCCGCGGCCCGCCGCGGCTACGACCTGTACGCGGCGGTCGACGACCGCGCCGACGAATTCGCGGCCGCCGGCGTCGATCTGACCGGAACGCTGGGCGACCTGCTCGACGCCGTCGACGTGATCGTCGACTGCGCGCCCTCGGGCGTCGGCGAGCGCAACGCCCCCGTCTACGAGGCCCACGACACGCCCGCGATCTTCCAGGGCGGCGAGGACGCGGCCGTCGCCGAGGCCTCCTTCAACGCTCGCGGCTGCTTCGAGGCCGCCCGCGACGCCGACGCGGTCCGGGTCGTCTCCTGTAACACGACCGCGCTCTCGCGGCTGCTCGCCCCGCTCGACGAGGCGTACGGGGTCGAGAAGGCGCGCGTCACCCTCGTGCGCCGCGGCGGCGACCCGAGCGAGACCGACCGCGGCCCGATAAACGACATCGTTCCCGACCCGGCGACCGTCCCCTCCCACCACGGCCCCGACGTGAACGAGATCCTCCCCGACCTCGCGGTCGACACCGCGGCGCTGAAGGCTCCGGTGACGGGGATGCACACCCACAGCGTCAATGTCACGCTGGAGACGGAACCGGACGAGAGCGGCGTCCGCGACCTGCTCGGCGACGAGGACCGGATCTTCCTCGTCCCCGAGGGCGCGGGCATCGACGGGGCCGGCGCGCTGAAGGAGTACGCGGCCGACGCGGGACGCCCCCGGAGCGACCTCTGGGAGAACTGCGTCTGGGAGGAGTCGATAAGCGTCACGGGCCGGGACCTCTACCTCTTCCAGAACGTCCACCAGGAGGCCGACGTCGTCCCCGAGAACGTAGACGCGATCCGCGCGATGACGACCGACGTCGACGCGCCGGAGTCGATGGCGCGCACGAACGAGACGCTCGGTGTCGGCCTCCGCAGCCGGCTCGGGAACGACGAACTCGGGCGCGCGGAACTCGCGGCCGACGACTAACGGTCGGGATCGGTCCGCTTCGCCTGTTGCCGCGCGGACCCGCCGGTCACTCGGTCGGTCGGGTCACGAGGAACGTCCGCCCGCCGCGGCGTTCGAGGTGGACCTCGCTGCCGTCGACGCGGTTCGCCCGAACCCGGTCCGGGAGGCGGTCGGTTCGACACTCGGTGACGTCCACGCGCGTCGGCGTCGCGTATCGCGGTCGGTCGGCGGTGACTGCGCTCATACCTCCCGATCGGTCCGGAACGCCCCTATAATCGAGCCGTCCGCGGAGTGAAAGTGAAAGTGGACGGCTCGGCGTCGGCACCGCCGATTTCGGGATCGAGCGCGGCCGAACTCGGTCCGGTCTCCTACCGGCGGAGCCCGGTCGCCTCGTCGCCCTCGACGAACCGTACCGTGAAGTAGTCGTATCCGCCGTAGGCGGCGTCGAGCGCGCCCATCCACCAGTTCCACCGCTCGATCAGCGAGGATCCGTCGGGGGCGTCCTCCAGGTGTCCGATCACCCCGGTCACCGTCAGTCCGTGGCCGCGGTCCTCGGAGGGCCGCCCGGAGTCGACGAGGTCGCGGGCCGCTCGCGAGACGGCGCGCCGCTCCGCCTCGGTCCCGCCGAACTCGTCTTCGAGCGCGCGTTCCAGACGCTGTCTGTCCATGTTCGGGCTACGGGACGCGGGTATATGAGTCGCGTGGTAGGGGGTCGCACGTCCGGTGTCGCAGCCGGTTCACAGCCGCGCGGCGAGCGCGAGGAACAGCAGCGAGAACGGGGCGGTGAGAAGCGCCAGCGCCACTCCGCCCGCGCCCTCGCCGCCCGCGATCGCCATCAGGATCCCGACGACGAGCGAGAACGATCCCAGCGCCGCGAGGGTGAGCCGCTCGGGGACGCTCGCCCGGTCCGGCCCGTCGCTCTCGGCCAGCACCGCGTCGAGCGCGGACTCGACCTCGTCCGCCTTCTCGGACGGAACGAACAGCCACGGCGTCGACCGGTACCACGCGTTGCCCCGGTACGCGAGCAGGAACACCGTCGTCCAGGGGAGGTCGATCCGACGCGTCCGGACCACCGACCCGAGGTCGTCGGTCCGGGAGTGGTCCCGGTTTATATACGTCCGTTCGACGGTCGCCGCCGCGGGGGCGAGCCGCACGGTCGTTCCGGCGGACTGCGCGACGGCCGGCAGCGCCCACACCACCCAGAACAGCGGCCAGACGGCGGACAGGAAGTTCTCCGGAAGCGCGAGGGCCGTCCCGAGGACGGCCGCGAGTCCGCCGAGCGTCCACCCGGGTCGGAGGGTCCCGGCCGCGTCGCGGAGCCGAGCGAGCGACCACTCGCCCGCCTCGGTCTCGGAGTACCACACGTACAGGTACGGCAGCGTGGTCACGCCGAGCGCGACCAGGAGGCCGACGCCGGCGACGACTCCCGCGGGACCGACGGTCGAAATCGAAATCCCACCGGTCGCGGCCTCCGAGAGCATCGCGGCGGCGACGCCGACGACCGCGACGAGCAGGACGCCTGTAACGCCGATCGACCCTCCGGTCACGAGCGACCGGAGACGGTCGTGCCGGACCGGTCCCCACTCGATCGGGTCGCGGTCGGCCGCCGTCTCGGAGCCGATCCCGTCGGCCTCGTCTCGCTCGTCGGGCGCGACCGCCTCGGCGGACTCGACGCGTTCGGCGTCGACCGCGTCGGCCGCGACCGCGGGTCCGCTCTCGGAGGGCATACGAGCCGTGTTACCGCCGATTCGGTAAAAAGAGTGAGGCCGTTCAGCGCGGAAACCGGCCGGGACCGGAGGTTACGCGTCCGCTTCGACCGCCTGCGAGTCGTCCGGCGGCTCGGCGGGCTCGACGTTGCCGAGCCGGAGCGCGTTCCCGGTGACCCCGAGGCTCATCCCCATGTCGCCGACGACCACGGCCATCGCCACGCTCACGTAGCCGAGGGGCGCACCGGCGGCGAGCACAGCCTTCACGGCGAGCGAGGCACCGATGTTCCGGCGGATCGTGTCGCTCGCCCGCGCCGAGAGGTCGATCACGTACGGGAGCCGGGTCAGGTCGTCGGCCATCAGCGCCACGTCGGCGGTCTCGATGGCGGTGTCGGTGCCGGCGGCCCCCATCGCGATCCCCACGTCGGCGGCCGCGAGCGCCGGCGCGTCGTTGATCCCGTCGCCGACCATCGCCACGCCGCCCTCCGTCTCGGCGGCCATCTCGCGCACCGCCGCGACCTTCTCGTCCGGAAGCAGCTCCGCCCGCACCTCGTCGACGCCGACCCGGTCGCCGATCGCCCGCGCGGTCCGCTCGTTGTCGCCGGTGAGCATCGCGACGCGCTCGATGCCGAGGTCGTGGAGCCGGTCGACGACCCACGCCGCCTCCGGGCGGACGGTGTCCGCGACCGCGATGACGCCCTCCAGTTCCTCCTCGGTCCCCACGAGGACGACCGTCTTCCCCTCGGCCTGGAGCCGCGGGATCGTCTCGCTCGCGAGGTCGAGGTACTGCCCGTGGTCGCAGGGTTCGGGCTCGGTCGTCGCCGCCGTGTCCTCGGCGGATTCGGGTCGCTCCGCGTCCCGGACCACGCCGCCGTCCGACCGGACGTGCGCGTGGCTCAGGTCGAAGCCGAGGTCCGCGAACAGCGAGGGCTTGCCCGCGTAGTGGGTCTCGCCGTCGAGGTCGGCGCGGACGCCCTCGCCGGTCAGCGCCTCGAAGCCGGTGACATCGGTGGTGCCGGTCTCGTCGCCGGCCGCCGCGTCGACTCCCGCCCCCTCGCCCCGGCTCACGATCGCCTCCGCGACCGGGTGTTCGCTCCGGCGTTCGATGGCGGTCGCGCACGCGAGCACGTCGGCGGCGTCGCGGCCGCCGAGCGGGACGACGTCGGTCACCGACAGCTCGCCCCGGGTGAGCGTCCCGGTCTTGTCGAGCGCGACGGCGTCGACGTCGCCCGCGGCCTCCAAGTGCTCGCCGCCCTTGATCAGGACGCCGTTGCGGGCGGCCGCGGTCACGCCGGAGACGACGCTGACGGGCGTCGAGATGACGAACGCGCACGGACACGCGACCACGAGCAGGGTGAGCCCGCGGACGAACCACGTCTCCGCGCCGCCGCCGACGAGGACCGGCCCGAGCGCCGCGGTGGCGATCGCGCCGACCACGACGATGGGCGTGTAGACGCTCGCGAACCGGTCGACGAACCGCTCGGCGCGGGTCTCCTCGCCGTTGGCCGCCTCGACGAGTTCGACGACCCGCGCGATGGTCGACTCGCTCGCGGGCGCGGTGGCCTCGATCTCGAGGTAGCCCGCCTCGTTGATCGAGCCGGCGTACACCTCGTCGCCCGGGGCCTTCTCCGCGGGGACGGACTCGCCGGTGATCGGCGACTCGTCGACCGCGCCCGAGCCCTCGCGGACGACGCCGTCGAGGGGGACGCGCTCCCCGGGGCGCACCGCGAGCCGCTCGCCCGTGGCGACGGTCTCGGCGGGCACCGTCTCCTCTGCGCCGTCGCGGATAACGACCGCCTCGTCGGGCGACAGCTCCATCAGCTCGCGCAGCGAGGTCCGCGCGCGGTCGATGGAGTACCGTTCCAGGAGTTCTGCGACCGAGAACAGCACCGCCAGCGTCGCCGCCTCGAACGGGAGGTCGACGAGCAGCGCCGCGACGACGCCCACGCTCATCAGCAGGTCGATGTCGAGGCTCAGGCCCCGCAGCGAGTAGAACCCGTTCCGTAAGATTGGCGGCCCGGCGACCGCGACCGCCAGCAGGTACGCGACCGACGCGCCGGTGACGGCGTACGGGCCGAGGAAGCCGACCCCGCCCAGCGTCACCAGCGTCGGGTCGAGGCCGGGGAGCAGCCACTCCAAGACGAGGCCGACCGCGAGGAAGACGCCGCCGACCGCGGTGGCGACCGCTCGGGGACTGGTGAACAGGTCGTCGGCGACGCCGTCCGACTCCGCCTCGGCGACCGCGTAGCCGGCCCCCTCCACGGCCGCCGCCAGCGCCTCGACGTCCGTCAGGTCCGGGTCGTACGTGAGGACGACGACGCCCGTGGTCGGGCGCGTGTCCACCGAGAGGACGCCGTCGCGGTCGAGCGCGCCCTCGACCTTCCCCGCGCACGACGAGCAGTCCATGTCCGGCACCGAGAGCCGGAGCTCCGTCCCGTCGGGGGTGTCGGGCGATCCCCCGGCGGGCCGACCGTCGGGCCCGCCGTCGGAACCGGCCGATTCGTGTGAGTCGCTCATTAGTCGCCCGTACCCGCCGCAGCGTTATTAATCCGACTACCATTCTCGGGCGTTGCTTTATAAGAAATTATTAAAAACAGATTCAGACATAACAAAATGTCCGCGAGTATTTATCGCTGAGGCGGCTACCTCGGCGCATGACAGACTGGCGCGCCGTCGGGTACGGGTTCGTCGTGATGCTCGTCGCCGGGCTGCTGGCGACGGTCGCTCCGGGGCTCGGTCACGCGGCCGCCGGACTGATCGGCAGGTTCGTCGCCGGCTATCTGGCCGGCGGCGGCCTGCTCTCCGGCTTCTGGCACGGGCTGCTCGCCGGCTCCGTGAGCGGTATCGTCGTCACCCTGCTGCTCGCGGCCTTCGGGAGCCTGCTTGGGCTGTTGGGCGGACCGATCGGGAGCCTGTTCGGCGGCGCGGGCGTGTTCGTCGTCGGCCTGTTCCTGACGCTGTTGTTCGCGATCGATTCGGCGCTCGCGGGCGCGATCGGCGGGGTTCTCGGCGACTAAGCGGAGCGCTTTCTGGTCGGCGCGTGCCTGCGAGCGGCGCGAAGCGCCGCGAGGCTGGGGAGGCGTGAGGTTGCGGTGCTGTCGCTGTGCCGGCGGGACTCGAAGAGGCGGACGCGAGGCGGTCGTGTCGCTCGGGAATTTACAAAAATCAGAGGACCGAGGACCGCGAACTCGCCGGATCGAGAACCGTCTTCTACCTTCGTTTTACGCGCTCTCGACCGCGTCGAGCACCGCCTCGTAGTCCGGCTCGTTCGTGGGGTCGTCGGCGACCCAGTCGTAGACGACCTGGCCGTCGTCGTCGATCACGAACACGGCGCGGTTGGCGATCCCGTGGAGGCCGAGGTCCGCGATGTCGATCTCGAGGTCGTACGCCCGGATGGCGTCGCCGGCCATGTCGCTCACGAGGTCGAACTCGATCCCGTGTTCCTCCCGGAACGCGCCCTGCGAGAACGGCGAGTCGGCGCTGATCCCGAACAGCGTCGCGCCGGCGTCCGCGAACGCGTCGGCGCGCTCCTGGAAGGCGATCATCTCGTTCGTACACGGCGGCGTGAACGCGCCGGGGAAGAAGGCCAAGACGATCGGGCCGTCGCCGACCTCCTCGTCGAGGTCGAACGGTTCGTGGTCGCTCGTGCCGACCGTCGCGGTGAACGTGGGTGCGGCGTCGCCTGTAGATACCATCGCCCGTTCGTACGGGCGATTCGGGCAAAAGGCTTGTCTCACCCGCGCTCGGTTCCGGTGTCGGTTGCGGGGCGCGGTCGGTTATTTCGGGCTACTCCCGGTCGAGGTACTCCTGCTGAATGGCGACGATTTCCGACGAATCCCCGCAGTCGGCGTACCGCCGGAGCGGCTCGGCGTTGAGTTCGAGGAACGTCCCGCCCCACGTGAACTTCGATAAGATTCGCTCCGCGTGGTCGCGCTCGCCGAGGATGATGAGCGCGGCCGCGAACGCCTCGACGGTCGTGAGCCGCATCGGCCGCCCGAAGTTCACGGGGTTGGCGGCGACGAGGTACGGCAGCGCGCGGTGTTCCCCGGGGAGCGAGAACATCTTCTCGCCGGCCGACTCCCACGAGCAGTCGAGCGCGACGAGGGCGTTCTCGTCGGCGCGCTCGGCGTCCGCGGGCGAGAGCGCCCGCTCCGCGTGGGGGTTGAGGACGATCCCGTACGGCGTGGCGCGGTCCGAGCGGTGGAGCTCGGCGAGGTCGAAGCGCGAGAGCTTCCGGGCCGTGCACTTGTCGGGGTCGTCGTCGCCCTCGTACCGAACGTGGAGGTCCACGGTTCGTCATCGGCCGAGTCGGTTATAAGATGTGCGAACGGAGCCGGCGAAAAAGCGGATGGAGCGGCCGTCCGCGCCCGATCACGGGGCGCGCGTCCGCGTCACGATCGGGTCGTGCTCGTCGTCTTCCGATGGGGCGCGCGTCCGCGTCACGATCGGGTCGTGCTCGTCGTCTTCCGACGGGACGCGCGTCCGCGTTCCGATCGGATCCGATTCGCCTTCAGTCGGTGGTTCGCTCATCGCGAGCGTCGGTCGGTCGTCGCCGCGGATAACCGTTGGGCTAAAACAATGGTTATTCGACGGATATCCTAATATTGTGGCAACGCATTTCGAATAACTCCGCCGAACGCACACCGAAATCCGAATATTATCGCTCGACCCGACAGTCAGCGGAGGTCCGTTCGTCCGGAGGGGGCTCCGTCGTTCTCCGATACCGTCAAGCCAGCCCGGTACCGGCGGGGTTTTTCCTCGTCCCGGCGCAGGGGTTCGTATGGAGCTGTTCGCGGTTCCGGACCTCCCGGAGATCCGGGAGGGAGACGACCTCGCGGCCATGATCGACGAGCGCGTCGACCTCCGGGAGGACGACGTCGTCGTCGTCGCCAGCACGGTCGTCTCGAAGGCCGAGGGGCGCGTCTTCGACCTCGACGACTTTCCGACGAGCGAGCGCGCGGAGGCGGTCGCCGACCGGCTCGCCGAGATTTCGGGCGAGGAGAAAGACCCTCGCTTCGCGCAGGCCGTCATCGAGGAGTCGACGGAGCTGATCATGGAAGCCCCGTTCCTCCTCACGGCCACGCGGTTCGGCCACATCGGCGTCAACGCCGGGATCGACCGGTCGAACGTCCCCGACGGCGACCTCCTCCTGCTCCCGGAGCGCCCCTCGAAGAGCGCCGCCCGGATCCGGGAGGGACTCGCCGCCGACCGCGTCGTCGTCAGCGACACCTGCGGGCGGCCCTTCCGACACGGCCAGCGCGGGGTCGCGATCGGGTGGGCCGGCCTGCCGGCGGCCCGCGACTGGCGCGGCGAGCGCGACCGCGACGGCCGCGAGATGGGCGTCACCGTCCAGAACGTGATCGACGAACTGGCGGCCGCGGCGAACCTCGTCGCGGGCGAGGGCGACGGGGGCACCCCGGTCGTCGTCGTCCGCGACTGGGCGTTCGGCGACCACGAGGGCTCCGACAGCCACTTCCGCGAGGTCGACGGCGACTTCGTCCGGCAGGCCCTCCGCGAGTGGACCTTCGAGGAGTAACAACCAACCATGCTCGGCATCGAACTCACCCCAGAACACGAGCTGCACCGCCTCGTCGACCTCGGCGTCCGCGCCGAGGAGGCCGGCTACGACGCCGTCTACTCGACGTGTCACTACAACAACCGCGACCCGTGGGCGTTCCTCTCGCGGCTCGCGGCCGCCACGGACTCGGTCCGGCTCGGCCCGGGCGTCGCCAACCCCTACGAGACGCATCCCGTGACCCTCGCCTCGAAGGTCGCGACCCTCGACGAGGCCTCGGGCGGGCGGGCCGTCTTCGGGCTCGGTCCGGGCGACCCGTCGACGCTCGCGAACCTCGGGCTCGAAGACGATCGGGGCCTCCGTCCCGTGCTGGAGGCGTTCAAGACCGCCCAGAAGCTCTGGGCCGGCGAGCGCGTCGACCACGAGGGGACCTTCGACGCCGCCGACGCGGGGCTCAACTACGAGCCGCCGCAGGGCGCTGCGATTCCGGTCCACGTCGGCGGCGAGGGGCCGCACATGTGCCGGATGGCCGCGAAGCACGCCGACGGACTCCTCTACAACGGCTCGCATCCGAAGGACCTCGCGTGGGCCCGCGAACAGGTCGACGACGGGCTGGAGGACCGTCCCGACGAACGGGGCGAGTTCGACCTGATCGCCTACGCCGCGGTGTCGGTCGCCGAGGACGAGGCCGCCGCCCGCGAGGCCGCCCGCCCCCCGGTCGCGTTCATCGCCGCGGGCGCGGCACCGCCCGTCCTGAAGCGGCACGGGATCGACCCGGACGCGGCGAGCGCGATCGGCGAGTCGGTCTCCGCGGGGGAGTTCTCCGCGGCGTTCGAGCGCGTGACGCCCGCGATGATCGACGCGTTCTGTATGGCGGGCACGCCCGAGACCGTCGGCGAGCGCGCCGCCGCGGTCGCCGACCACGCCGACGGCCTCGTCGTCGGCTCGCCGCTCGGCCCCGATCTCGAGGCCGCCGTCGACCTCGCGGCCGAGGCGGTCGGCGATCACTTCTGAACGCGACCGTCCCACCCGAGCGGATTCCCGACCGGTGAGAATCGAGAATCGCTCGTGATAACGCCGCCGGGAGGTTCATAACCCGGTCCCGTCGAGACCCGAACATGTCCACGACACGACAGCGCCGCCCGGGGATCCGCGGGCGGTACGAGGCCCTCCTCTGGCGGACGATGGACGGTCTCGGCGTCACTGAGTCCATAGAGCGGAAGGTCGTCGCGGCCGTCGGGATCCAGTTTCTCGTCACCGTCGGCATCTTCCTCACGCAGTTCGTTCTCGCCGGGACGGCCGCGTACGCGGTCTCCGGCGTCCTGTTCGTCGGGGCGGTCGTCGCCATCTACAACACCCTGCTCGTCGTCCGGCGCGACTTCGCCGGACCGATCCGGGCGTTAGAGCGCGAGGCGGAGGCGATCGCCGCCGGCGACCTCGACGGGGCCGGCGGGACCGACGACGCGGCGCTCGACCCGACGCAACCCGACGAGATCGGGAGCCTCGTCGGCGCGTTCGACGAGGTCCGGGGGTACCTCACGACCGTCGACGCGCAGGCGGAGGCGATCGCGGCACAGGAGTTCGACGACGCCGCGCTCGACGAGGCGGTCCCCGGCTCCTTCGGCGAGTCGCTCGACGAGATGGCCGACAACCTCGCCGCGTACACCACCGAGACGGAGGCGCTCGTCGACGCGTTCGGCGACGCCGCGGAGCGCGCGCAGGCCGGCGACCTGACCGCGACGATCGATGGGGAGGCGCTGGCGACCGACGAAGACCGGTACGCGGAGCTCGTCGACAACTACAACCGGCTCGTCGCGACGTTGGGCGAGACCCTCGGCGACGTTGGCGCGTTCACGGCGGACGTGGCCGGCACCGCGGACGACGTGCGCGGGAGCATGGACGAGGTCGACGACGCGAGCGGCGACGTCGCCGGCTCGGTTCAGGAGATATCCGACGGCGCGGCCGAGCAGACCGAGGAGCTGGAGGCGATCGCCGGCGAGATGAACACGCTGTCGGCGACGGTCGAGGAGATCGCGGCGAGCGCAGACGACGCGGCCGAGACGGCCCGCGACGCGGCGGAGCGCGGCCGCTCGGGCCGCGAGGAGGCCGCCGAGGCGATCGCAGAGCTGGAGACGCTGGAGGCGCGGATCGGCGAGACGGCCGCCGCGGTCACCGATCTGGCGGAACGGGTCGGCGAGATCGACGAGATCGCGGCCGTGATCGACGAGATCGCCGAGGAGACCAACCTGCTCGCGCTGAACGCCTCGATCGAGGCCGCCCGGGCCGACGGCTCCGGCGACGGGTTCGCGGTCGTCGCCGACGAGGTGAAGTCGCTCGCGGAGGAGACCCGCGAGTCCGCCGCGGAGATCTCCGGGCGCATCGAGGCGGTCCAGGAGGCGTCCGCCGAGACCGCCGCCGACGCCGAGGCGATGGAGGCGCAGGTCGCGGAGGGGGTCGAGACGATCGAGTCCACGCTGCGGGAGTTCGAGGGGGTCGTCGAGGACGTGACGACCGTCGACGAGACCGTCCAGGAGATAAGCGACGCGACGGACGACCAGGCGCGCACGACGCAGGAGGTCGTCGACATGGTCGACGGGGTCGCCTCCGTGAGCAAGCAGACCGCCACCGAGGCCGAGACCGTCGCGGCCGCGGCCGAGGAACAGACCGCGACCGTCTCCGAGGTGACGGAACGTGTCCACACCCTCTCGGACCAGTCCGACGAGCTACTGGCGCGGCTGAACGAGTTCGAGGTCCCGGGCGACGCGGACGGGATCGGGACCGCGGCCGGCGGGCCGGGAGCGTCGGGAGACGCCGGCGCGCGCTCGGCGACGCCCGGCGATGACGACTGAGGAAGAAAGCGCCGCTATTCCGAGCGACCGCGACCGCCGAGCGCCGGGAGGTCGACGCCGATCTCGCCGAGGAGCGCGCCGACCGCGGCGTAGCCCAGCACGGCCACCGCACTGATCAGCAGGACCTGTCCGACGACGACGAGGAGCGCCGACAGCGGGTCGCCGGCACCGAGGATCAGGTCGTTCAGGAAGATGTCGACGAACCGGCCGACGTCCCCGACCAGCCGCGAGACGAAGTCGATGAGCGCCATCATGGGCCACGGTTGTACCGGGGGGTACTTGGGTGTTGAGTTCCCGGCGGCGTCTCGCTCGCCCGGCTACGTGTCGGACGACGCCGATCCCGTCGGCGCTGAGTCCCCCGCCGACGTCGACTCCGCCGGGCGCGCGTACCGCAGCGCCCAGCCGATCAGGACCGCCTGAAACGGCAGCCGGACCCACGCCGCCAGCCGCGCGACGCCCGCGAACCGCTCCGGGACGAGGTCGTTCAGGGTGTCGCTCCGAGCGAGGTGGACGTTCGCCGGGAACACGGCGACGAGGAGGGCGGCGATCCCCCACGCCGACGGGCGTCGCGTCCGCCGCAGCGCGACCCCGGGCCCGAGGACGACCTCGGCGACCCCGGAGAGGTACACGAGCGCGACCGGTTTGGGAAACGACGGCGGGATCGCCGCCGCGAAGCGCTTCGGCGCGAGGAAGTGAGCGATTCCGGCGGCGACGTACGTCGCGCCCATCAGCGGCGCGAGCGACCGCCCGGAGTCGCCGGGGTCGCCGGAGTCGGCGGAGTCGGTCTCGTCGTCGAACTCGATTTCGCCGTCGGTCATACCTCGCCACACGAGCGGGAGAGATATCAGTCCTCGGCGTGGGTCTCCGGAACCCTCGCTGCGGGTTCCGGGAACCGAACCCCTTAGGGACGGTCGAACCCAACACGTCGGTAATGAACACGTTGTTCTGGGTGCTCACCGGGGTCCTCGCGTACTCCGCGGTCGCGATGTGGCTGCGGAACAGGGGGAGCCTCCCGGACGCGGTCCGCGTCTCCGGCCCGGTGTTGACCCTCCGGACCCTCCGCGGGCGCGCCTTCCTCGGCCGGCTCGCGACGCCGAAGCGGCTCTGGCGCGCGGTCGCCAACCTCGGGCTGGGCGGGGCGCTGGTGGCGATGGTGGCGTCGTTCGCGCTCATCCTCTCGTCGGCGATGTCGGCGTTCTCGAACGCGCAGCCCTCGGCGATCCAGCAGCCGCAGAACTTCCTCATCATCCCGGGCGTCAACGACTTCCTCCCGCTGTCGGTCGCGCCCGAGATCGTCGCCGGCCTCGCGGTGGCAATGGTGATCCACGAGGGGGCCCACGGCCTCGTCTGTCGGGTCGAGGACATCGACATCGACTCGATGGGGCTCGTCTTCTTCGCGCTGCTCCCCGTCGGCGCGTTCGTCGAACCCGACGAGGAGGCGACCCAGGAGGCCTCCCGCGGTGCCCGCGCCCGGATGTTCGCGGCGGGCGTCACCGCGAACACGGTGCTGACGGTCGTCGTCTTCGCGCTGCTGTTCGGTCCCGTCGTCGGGGCCATCTCGCCCGCGGCGGGGTACGCGGTCGGCGAGGTGAACCCCGATTCCCCGGCGGCCGCGGCGGACATCTCGCAGGGCGACCGGATCGTCGAGGTCGCCGGGACCCCGATCGAGACGAGCGGCGAGTTCGAGTCGGCGGTCGCCGACGCCGGCGACTCGGTCGCGCTCACCGTCGACGACGGCGATAGTCGGGAGACGCTGACGGTCGACCGCGAGCTACAGGTCGTCGGCTCCGCCGGCGGCAACCCCCTCGGCGTGACGATCGAGGGCTCGCCCGTGACGGTCGCGGCCGTGAACGGCGAACCCGTCGCGACCGAGTCGGACTTCTTCGCCGCGGTCGGCGACGACGAGCGCGCGACGCTCACGGTGACCGGCAACGCGAGCGTCCTCGACCCAGTCCGCGACGCGCCCGGGGCCGAGGACGCGCCCGGCGTCGAGACGGCAGACGACGAGGCCGCCGTCACCGTCCCCGACGTGTCGATCGGCGCGTACGTCGTCGGCGTTCAGGAGGGCGGCCCGATCCACGACGCGGGCGCGGCCCTCGGCGAGCCGCTGACGGTCGTCTCCATCGACGGCGAGCGCGTCGTCGACGAGGAGGGGCTCTCAGCGGTGCTCGGCGAGCGCGAGCCGGGCGAGACCGTCCCCGTCACGGCCTACGACGCCGACGGCGAGCGCACCACCTACGACGTGGAACTCGACCCGCACCCGAACCGCGACGGCGGCTTCATCGGGGTCAGCGTCTTCCCCGGCACGAGCGGGCTCGCGCTCGACGACGTGGGGGTCACCGAGTACCCCGCGGGCGCGTACCTCGAACTGCTCGGCGGCGACGGCGGCCAGGGCGCGGGCGACGGGCTCGCGCTCGGCGGCGTCACCGACTCGCCGCTCGGGCTGGTGTTCGTCGCGCTCATCCTCCCGCTCGGCAGCCTGTTCGGGCTCCCGTTCAACTTCGCGGGGTTCACCGGCGACCTGACCAACTTCTTCGTCGTCGAGGGGCCGCTCGCGGCGCTCGGCGGCGGCGTCTTCCTGCTGGCGAACCTCCTCTTCTGGTCCGGGTGGATCAACATCCAGCTGGCGCTGTTCAACTGCCTCCCGGCGTTCCCGCTCGACGGCGGGCGCATCCTCCGGATGGTCGCCGAGGCGGTGATCAGCCGCGTCCCGATTGGCGATCGGCACGCCGCAGTACGGACGATCACGGTCTCGTCCGGGCTCGTCATGCTGGCCGGGCTGATCGCGATGATCTTCGGCAACCAGATCCTCACCGCGCTCGGGCTGAGCTGATCCGCGACCGGACCTCACCGAGCGCGTCCCCTCGCCCGGATCTCCGCCCGCATCCGAGGGAAACGCGTTTCCCCGGCGGGCGCGACGCCCTCGTATGACCCGCTCGCGGACCGTCGAACTCGAGGGGCACATCATCGACAGCGGCACGATGCAGCGCTGCTTCGGCGCGGTGATGGATCTGGGCGGCTCGTTCGACGTCGAGCAGTTCGACGTGGGGAAACACGAGACGGAAGAGTCGTACTGTCGGCTGACCGTCTCCGCGGACGACGCCGAGACGCTCCGGGCGATCCTCCACGAGCTCCACCAGAACGGGGCGGTACTGGAGGACCCCTCGGCGGTCGACCTCGTCGCCGCGCCCGCGGACAAGGTGGTCCCGCCGGACTTCTACTCCACCACGAACCACCCGACCGAGGTGCTGTACGACGGCGAGTGGATCGACGTCGAGCGGATCGAGATGGACTGCGCGCTGGTGGTTGACCCCGACGGTAGCGAAGACGGATCCGCCCGCGCCTACACTAAGACGCTCAACGCGGTCGAGGAGGGGGACCTCGTCGCGACCGACGAGTCCGGGATCCGAGTGAATCCCCCGGAACGCCCGCGGAGCGGCGGCGGCGCGTTCGGCTTCATGCAGGGCGGCGTCTCCGCCGAGCGCCCCTCGGAATCGACGATCCGCGAGGTCGCCGCTGAGCTTCGCGCGGTGAAGGAGGACGGCGGGAACGTGATGGTCGTCGCCGGCCCGGCGGTGATCCACTCGGGGGCGGGCGACGCGCTCGCCGACCTCGTCGCCGCGGGCTACGTCGACGCGCTCTCTGCGGGCAACGGGTTCGCCACCCACGACCTCGAACGCTCCATCTACGGCACGTCGCTCGGGATGAACGTGGAGACGCTCGAACACCCGCGGAAGGGCCACAAACACCACATCTGGACCATCTCGGAGATCATCCGGGCCGGCGGAATCGAGGCGGCCGTCGAGGACGGGATCGTCTCGGAGGGCGTGATGTACGAGTGCGTCCGAAACGACGTGGACACCGTCCTCGCGGGGTCGATCCGCGACGACGGGCCGCTCCCGGACACGATTACCGACGCGGTGGAGGCGCAGGACGCGATCCGCGGGCAGGCCCACGAGGCCGACCTCGTGATCATGCTCGCCACGCTGCTCCACTCGGTCGCGGTGGGGAACTGCCTCCCCTCGACGACGAAGACCGTGTGCGTCGACATCAACCCCGCCACGGTCACCCAACTGCTCGACCGCGGCTCCGCGCAGGCGATCGGGATGGTCACCGACATCGGGACGTTCGTGCCGACGCTCGCGGAGTTCGTGCTGGAGGGAGACGAATGACGCTCGAAATCCGCCCCTACGACCGCGAGCGCGACGCCGACGGGCTGTACGAGTCGAAGGTCGCCTTCGAGCGCGGCCTCGGTGAGAACACCGGCGGCGACGGGAAGGCGGCCGCCTACGAGGGCAAACTCACGGACGCCTACCGCGAGCGGTGGCTCGACTGGGTCGACCGCTGTGTCGGCGACGACCCCCGGTGCGTGACCGTCGCGGTCGACTCCCGGACCGAATCGGTGGTCGGCTACGTCTTCGTCCTCCCCGAGCGACTGGCGATGATATGGGACGCGGCGGTCCTCAACGAGCTGTACGTCGCGCCCGACCACCGCGGGACCGGCGTCGCCGACGACCTGATGGACGCGGCGGTCGCGCTGGCGGCCGACCAGGACCTCCCGCTCGACCGGCTCGTCCTCGACGTCGACCCCGCCAACGACCGCGCGAAGGGGTTCTACGACCGACACGGGTTCGAGTCGTGGGGCGAGATGGTCGCGCGGCCGTTGGGCGGCGACGGCTGACGTCGAGCCGTCTCGTTCCGGGTTCCGAAGCTACAAGCGCGTCCGCCCGCTTTCGACGGGCGTGATCCAGATCGGGATCGTCGGCTGCGGCGTGATCGGGAACCGCCTCGCCGACGCGATAGCCGACCACGAACGGTACGAACTGGCGGCCGCCTGCGACCTCGACGCCGAGCGCGCCGAGGCGCTCGCGGCCGACCACGGCACCGACCGCACGGCGACGACGACCGACCACGAGGCGCTCGTCGAGACCGACGGGCTCGACGCGGTCTACGTCGGCGTCCCGCCGCTCGCGCACCGCGAGGTGGTCGCCGACGCGCTCGCGGCCGGCAAACACGTGATCTGCGAGAAGCCGATCGCGGCCGACGCGGCGACGGGCCGCGAACTGGCGGCGCTCGAAGCGGAGACGGACCGCGTCACCGCGGTGAACCTCCCGTTCCGGTACACGCCCGGGTTCGTCCGGCTGCGGGAGGCGGTCGCCGCGGGCGAGGTCGGCGACCCGCGCCGCGTCGAACTCCGCTTCCGGTTCCCGCAGTGGCCCCGCGAGTGGCAGGACGTGGCGTGGCTGGAGTCGCGCGAGCAGGGCGGCCCGCTGCGCGAGGTCGGGACGCACTTCCTGTTCGGGGTCCAGGAGCTGTTCGGCCCGATCGAGACCGTCTCCGCGGACGTGGGGTACTCGGGGCCGGACGCGTACGAGGACGACGTAGTCGGGAGCTTCCGCGCGGACGGCGTCCGCGGGACGGTCGACCTGCTCTGCGACCACGAGGGCGACGAGGAGAACGCGATCACCGTCGTCGGCGACGACGCGTCGCTGTCGCTGACGGAGTGGTACCGACTGATCCGGGACCGCGGGCGCGAGGGCGAGACGACGCTCGTCGACGAGCGCGGCGACACCGTGACGGCCCTCCTCACCGAGTTCGCGGGCGCGGTCGACGGCGACGGCGGCGACCTCGTCTCGTTCGCGGAGGCGACCCGCGTTCAGGAAGTGCTCGACGCGGTCCACGCCTCCGAGGGCGACCGCGTTCGGCCGGGAGTCGACGGCCGGGAGTGAGTCACCCGCGGAGTCGCGGGCCGGGAACGGCCGGCAGGAATTGTGTGTTCCTCGGACCCACCTCCGCGTATGAGCTACCTCGTTGCGACCGACGGGTCGACGGAGAGCGACGAAGCCGTCCGGTACGCGGCGCGGCAGGCGGTCGCGTTCTACGAGACGCTCGAAATCGCCCACGTCCTGACGCCGGACTCGGAGCTGGTCGACGGGACGATCATCCTCCCGGGCGAGGAGGCCGCGGTCGAGGCGGGACAGGGCGTCTTGGAGAACGCCCGCGACATCGCCGAAGCGGCGGTCGGCGACGAGTCGATCGACGTGGAGACCCAGCTCCTCACCGGCCGCCCCGCCGACGCGATCACCGAGTACGCGGCCGACGGGGCCGTCGACGCGATCTACGTCGGTCACCGCGGCCTCTCGGAGGAGCGCGAACAGGTTGTCGGCAGCGTCGCGAAGAGCGTCGTCGACAAGGCCGACGTGCCGGTGACGGTGATCCGATAGCGCCGGCCGGCGGACGCCGCGGCGAGGGCCGTCGCGGGTCGCGGGTGCGTCAGAGACGCTGGCAAGGACCTCCGTTATCCGGTCTTCAAAAGTAGTTGGGCACGTAACCTGTACTCGATGCCAGAAGACGTACTCGTCACGGCGGACTGGGTGGAAGACCACCTGGACGACTTCCAGAGCGACGACTCGGACTTCCGACTCGTCGAGATCAACAACCCGACCGTCACCGACGAGTCGGAGTACACCCCCTACGAGGAGGGTCACATCCCCGGTGCCCTGAACTTCGAGTGGGACGAGGTCTTCACCGACGAGACGGAGCGCGACATCGTCTCGAAGGAGGCCTTCGCGGAGCGAAACGGCGTTGGCGGCATCGACGCCGACACGACGGTCGTCGTGTACGGCGGCGGCCGCGTCCCCAACTGGTTCGCGCTGTTCGGCTACTGGATCTACAAGTACTACGGTCACGACGACATCCGCGTGATCGACGGCGGGAAGGGCTACTGGGTCGCGAACGACTACCCGCTCTCGACCGAGGAGCCGGACTTCACGCCGCGCGAGTACGAGGCCCGCGGTCCCTTCGAGAGCGTCCGCGCCTACAAGGACGACATCGACAAGGCGATCGAGGAGGGGATCCCGATGGTCGACGTCCGCTCGCCCGAGGAGTTCTCCGGCGAGGTCATCGCGCCCGAGGGGCTCAACGAGACCGCCCAGCGCGGCGGCCACATCCCCGGCGCGAGCAACGTCCCGATCGGGACCACGCTGAACGAGGACGGCACGTTCAAGAGCGCCGACGAGCTCCGCGAGCTGTACGGCGACGCCGGCGTCGACGGCGACGAGTCGACGATCACCTACTGCCGCGTCGGCGAGCGCTCGTCGATCGAGTGGTTCCTCCTACACGAGCTGCTCGGCTACGACGACGTCCGCAACTACGACGGCTCGTGGACCGAGTGGGGCAACCTCGTCGGCGCGCCGATCGAGACGGGCGAGTAGGGACCCGGCGAGCGAACGAGGCCGCGCGACGGCGGGCGTAACGCTCGCCAAAAAACGTGAAAACGCCGCTTTTTTGTTATTTTCTGACGGCAGGGGGTTTGAGACGCGGGACTGGGAAGCTATTCGACCGGCTCGAACCCCGTGACCTCGAAGCGCGTCCCGCCGCTCTCGCTCCGCGTCACACGAACGTCGCAGCCGTGCGCGTCGGCGACCTCCTCGACGATCGCGAGCCCGAAGCCGGTTCCGTCGTCGCGCGTCGAGTAACCGGAGTCGAAGACCCGCTCGCGCTCGTCCGCCGGGATGCCGGGCCCGTCGTCCGCGACGTAGAACCCGGTCTCCAAGTCGCCGACGGTGACCGTCACGTCGCCGCCGTGCTCGACGGCGTTCCGAATGAGGTTCTCGAACAGCTGCGCGAGCCGGCTCCGGTCCGCCCGGACCGCGGACTCGACGTCGACGTCGACGGTCGCCCCGCCGGTGTCGACGTTCTCCCAACAGTCGCCGACGAGACCGGCCAGCTCGACCGGTTCCCACTCGGTCTCCGCCGCGCCCTCGCGCGCCAGCTGTAGGAGGTCGTCGACGAGCGCCCCGATCCGGTCGTGCGCTCTCGCAATCGCCGCGAGGTGTTCGTCGTCCCGCTCTGCTCGCGACAGTTCGAGGTGCCCCTCCGCCACGTTCAACGGGTTTCGCAGGTCGTGCGAGACGATGCTGGCGAACTCCTCTAACCGCTCGTTCTGCCGTTCGAGCTCCCGTTCGCGTTCGATGCGGTCGAGCGCCGTCGTCGTGTGCGCCGCGACGGTCTCCGCGAGCGACACGTCGACGTCGTCGAACGCGTCGGTCTCGGGCGACCCGATCAGGAGGACGCCGTGGTCGTCGAGCGGGAGGACGATCTCGCTGCGGACCGGCGTGTCCGGGTTGAACCGCTCCGGGACCGTCGAGAGGTCGTCGTAGGTGAACGACTCGCCCGCCTCGTACGCCCGGCCCGCGAGCCCCTCGCCGGACGCGAACGTCGGCGGCACGCCGACGATCTCCTCGGTCCTGTCCGTCCACGCCGCCGGCACCAGTTCGTCGGCCGCGGGGTCGTGGAGGTGGACGGCGCTCGCCGGCATGTCGAGCACGTCGTGAACGGTTTCGACGGCTATCTCGGCCGCCCGCTCGGCCGTCTCGGCCCGCATTATCGACCGGACGATCTCGTGGAGGGCGTCGATGACCCGCCCGTGGCGTTCGCGGTCGGTGACGTCCGTCACGAACCCCTCAAGCGCCGACACGTCCCCGTCGTCGGCGTACGTCGCCCGGCCCCGCTCCCAGACCCACTTCACCTCCCCCTCCTTCGTGCGGATCCGATAGGTTATCTCGAACGGCTCTCGCCGCTCGATCGCCACCTGTATCGACTCCCACACGCCCTCCCGGTCCTCGGGGTGGATGACGCGCTCGCCGTACACCCTCGCCTGACTCTCCAGGTCGGCGGGGCGATACCCCGTCAGCTCTGTCACCTCTCCCCTGACGTCCTCCATCGGCCACCCGGGCTCGTTCGCGCACCGATACACCATTCCCGGCAGGTTGTCGACGAGCCGTGAGAGCCGTCGCTCGCGCCGTTTGCGCTCCGTGAGGTCTCGGGCGATTCCGATGAGCCCGATCAGCTCGCCGTCGCGGTCCGTGAGGCTCGACCCGGCGAACTCGTAGGGGACGCGCTCGCCGTCCGCCGTCAGCACCTCGGACTCGACGGCCGCCTCGCCGGTGGCGAGCGCCTCCTGCATCGCGGCGCGGATCCGCTCTCGCTCGTCTTCGGGGAACAGCTCCGTCGCGCGCATGCCCTCGATCGCTTCGTCGGTGTAGCCGACGGCCTCGACGAGGTGATCGTTCCACCGCCGGAACGTCCCGTCGGTGTCGATCACGTAGAAGACGTCGGTGAGCGAGTCGAGCGCCTGGTCGATGAAGTCGCGCTCCTCGCGGAGGTTCTCGCGGACCTCGAACGAGTGGACGACGTGAGCGACGTCGTCCCCGACCTCGGCGAGGAGCTCGCGTTCGGTCGCGTCGAAGGCGTTCGGGCGGTCGGCGTACACCGCGAGCGCGCCGTACAGCGTGTCCCGATACTCGAGCGGGAGGGCGGCCACCGACCGGAACCCACGTTCGACCGCCGCGGACCGCCACGGTTCGAAGTCGTCGTCCTCCGTGACGTCCTGCGAGACGGCGACCCGGCGCTCGCGTATCGCCGTCCCGGCGGGGCCCAGTCCGGTGGGACTCTCGTCGGTCGTGATCGTGATCCCGTCGAGGTAGCCGCCTTCGACGCCCGCGGACACTTTCGGTTCGATCCGGCCCGTCTCGGCGTCGACCTCGCCGATCCACGCGAACCGGTAGGGGTCGGCGTCGCTGACGATCTCGCAGACCCGGCGCTCGACCGCGCCCCGCGAGTCGGCGCGCACGATCGCCTTGTTGATCTCGCTGGCGAGCGTGCGGATCCGGTCGAGTTCGGCGGCGCGCTGGCCCGTCCGGTACTGCTCGACTGCGTTCGCGATCCGGTTCGCGAGGACGGCGTACTGCCCGGTCCCGCGCTCCTTCTGGAGGTAGTCCGTGACGCCGGACGCGATCGCGTCGCTCGCGACCTCCTCGCTGCCCTTGCCCGTGTAGAGGATGAAGGGGAGATCCGGTCGCTCCTCGCGGACGGCCTCGAGGAACTCGATCCCGCTTTTCCCGGGCATGTCGTAGTCGGAGACAACGCAGTCGAACCCCCCCTCGGACACCCGGTCGAGCCCCTCGGCCGCGTCCGTCGCGGTCTCGATGTCGAGCCGGTCGTCCTCGCGTTCGAGGTGGATCGCCGCCAGCTCCGCCAGGTCCGGATCGTCGTCGACGTGGAGGACGCGAATCGCGTCTGAGTGTGCGCTCATGTGCCGCGTGTTACCGGAAAACGGAAGCCACGGTACATAAGATGGGGGGCCGGCCGGCGGTTCGCGGCACGCGACGGCCGCGCCGGATCCGGCGTCGCCCGCGGACGACTCTCTCTCCGGGGAACCTTCTTCTCCGACCCCGGGCAGAAAACCGATTACCGCCCCGAACCCGAGTACTGACGTGTATCTCGGTCTCGCCCTCCTCCTGCTCGCGGTCGGGATCCCGCACGCCGTCTGGCCGTACGAGATCGGGCGGTTCGGGGAACGGCTCGATTCCATCGGGAGCAAGCGGGCGTGGTCGGAAGTCGAACCCGCTGAGTGGAACGTCAAGCTTACGCGCGCTGTCGGGATCGGGACGGTGGTTCTAGGCCTGATCGAACTCCTCACCGGTTGAGGTGTCCGAACCGCCCCGTCAGTCGTCCAGCGAGGCGACGGCGGTCCGCTCCGCGCCGATCCGGCGGTCGAGGAAGTCGTCGATGAGTTCCAGCGACCGGATCTTCTGGTCGATGTCGCCGGAGCCGTGCCCCTCCTCGCCGAGCTCCTCGTACTCGTAGTCGCCGCCCTCCGCGAAGCCGGCGTCGTCGAGCGCGTCGCGGAGGATCCGCGCCTGCGAGACCGGAACGCGCGGGTCGTTGACGCCGTGGACGATCAGGAGCGGGGCGTCGATGTTCTCGACGTGGGTCACCGGACTCCGCTCGCGGTAGATCGCCTCGTTCTCGTCCGGCTCGCCGAGGTTCTTCACCATGAGCTCCGTCCGGAAGTGCGGCATCGTGTTCTCGTACATGTCGAACAGGTCGCTCACGCCGACCCACGTTATCCCGGCCGCGTACAGGTCGGGGTACTGGACCAGCTGCCAGTTCGCGGAGTAGCCGCCGTAGGAGCCGCCGTAGACGGCGACTCGGTCCTCGTCGAGCCAGTCGTACTCGTCGAGGACGTGCTCGGCACCGGTCGCCACGTCGCCCTGCTCGGCACCGCCCCAGTCGTCGTACAGTTCCTCGACGAACTCGCGGCCGCGGCCCGACGAGCCGCGGTAGTTCACCTGGAGGACGGAGTAGCCGCGCGAGAGCAGGAACTGGACGCGGTAGTTGAACCGCTGGAGGTCGAGCGCGCGCGGCCCGCCGTGCGGGTTCACGACCAGCGGCGAGGGGCGGCGGCCGGAGTCGAACAGCAGTCCCTCGATCTCGAACGTCTCGTAGGGGGCGTGTTCGACCGCCCGCGCGGGCGTCTCGGGGACGCCGTCGGAGGCGAAGGTCACGACCTCCGGCTCGACGAAGTCGTCGGGGTCGAAGGGGCCGTACTCGGCCTCGAAGACCCGTTCGAACTCGTCCGCGTCGAGGTCGTACGCGACGAGCCCCGGTCGGCGGCTCGACGTCGTGTGCTGCGTCAGGAGCCGCCCGTCGGCGAGCGGCCGGTGGACGAAGGGCTGAGCGACACCGTCCGGCAGCGAGAGCCGCCGCGACTCGCCGGTCTCGGTGTCGTGGACCACCGGGACGACGGTGGTCCCATCGACCCGGTTCCCGACGAATCGGTCACCGTCCGGAAGGAACCCGCTCACCGACTCGTCGTGTTCCTCGCTCCCGAACCATGTCACCGAGGCGTCGCCGACGCCGTCGGAGAGGTCGACGACTCCGCCGCGGTTCAGGTCGGTCGTGTTGTCGCTGACGAGGAGCCGCTCTCCGTCGGGGTTCCAGTCGATCGGCCGGGACTCGGCCCCCACGTCGCCGAGGTCGAGGTTCCGCGGGTTCGACCCGTCGGCGTCGGCGACGTACACGTCGTCGTTCTCGTAGACGTCCGTCTCGTTCGTCGCGTACGCGATCCGGTCCCCGTCCGGCGACAGTTCGCCGGCGGAGACGGCGCGCTCGTAGTCGGTGAGCTTCGTCGTCTCGCCGCTCGGGAGGTCGTGCCGGTAGAGGTTCATCTGCCCGTCGCGACTGGAGCCGAGCAGGAGCGTCTCGCCGTCCTCGCTCACGTCGTGGAGGTGGACCTGTCCGTCCATCTCGACGACGGGCTCACTCTCCCCGTCGAGCGACATCGCCCACACGTCGTGCTGCTCGTCGCCCCCCTCGTCCCGGTGGTAGAACAGCCGGGAGCCGTCGGGGTCCCACCTGAAGCCGGCGCGGACCGACCGGGGAACGTCGCCGTCGCTCAGCTGCGTCAGCGAGCCGTCCTCGGGGTCGAACAGGTGGAGCTCGTTGCGACCGGTCACGTCGTAGTAGAGCGCGACCGTCTCGCCGTCCGGGGACACGCGGGGACCGGAGAACGTCGGTAGCTCAGCGAGTTCGCGGAGTACGTCGGCGTCTGCGGTGTCGGACATCCAACTATACCGGGCGTCGGAACCGTCTTGAACGTTTCCCGGAGATCCGTCGGTTCCCGGCGGGGCGGGTGACGAGTGGGCCTTAGTCGGGCGACGACTCGGACCGGTAATTAAAATCGGCGACGGTGAGCGCCATTCCGAACAGCATGAGGCCGAACGCCGCGGTCGCGGCCGGTAGGGAGATCTGTACGAAGACGCTCGTGGTTCCCCCTGCGACACCGCCGCCCACGGCCCCCAAGAGCCGTTGCTTCCGGTCCGGGTTGGTGCCAAATTGCTTTCGCCACGTCCCCCAGTGGGCGACGACGAGCGACGTCGTGGCCGTGTAGATGAGGAAGACCGACGGGAACAGCAAGTGTTCTCCATTGCCGAAGTACACGACGAGACCGGTGACCGACAGTCCGACAGTCAGCGCGATACCGTAGCGGAGGGCTCGGTTCACAGATATTTCTTGTTGGAAAACCAGAAATGAATTTTGGTCGGCTACCGGCGGGGGGCCCGACCCGCCGACAGACCCTTTGTCGGACGTGTCAAAGTCGGTAGCAGGATGGGATCGCCGGACGACGCTCCGCTCCCGACCGCGCCCGAGCGGGAAGGAGTCCGGGACGCGACCGAGACGGAGCCGACGGGGATCGTCGTCTGGCACCGGAAGGACCTGCGGATCGCGGACAACCCGGCGGTCGCGGCGGCCGCGGCGCAGTCCGACCGAGTCCTCCCGCTCTTCGTCTTCGACCCGGGCTTCTACGACGAGCGCGGGGCCGCCTGCGATGCCCGGATCGAGTTCCTCCACGACTGCCTGCGCGACCTCGACCGCCAGTACCGCGACGTCGGCGGCGCGGGGCTGACGTACGCCCACGGCGACCCGCTCGACGTGCTCCGTCGGTTCGTCGACGCCGGGTGGGGGGTCGTCGCGGCCGCGAGCGCGACCGGTCGGTACGGGCGACGGCGGGACGAGCGCGCCCGCGACGAGCTCGGCGTCGAGTTCGCCGCGGGCGACGGCCTCGTCCGAGACGCGGACCGCCCCCGAGACGGGTGGAGCGACCGCGTCGAGTCGTGGCTCGCCGAGGAGCCGTACGACTGGGACCCTCGGTCGGTCGCGGTCGCGGGAATCGACACCGGGATCGACCCCGAGCGCGTTCGCGACGCGTACGGCATCGACTCGACGAAGACGCGCGTTCCGACCGGCGGGCGCGGGCCGGCGCGGAAGAAACTCCGCGCGTTCACCGAGCGGATCGCCGACTACCCGGGGTCCATCTCCTCGCCGGTCGACGCCCGCGAGGGGACGAGCGGCCTCTCGCCGTACCTGCGGTTCGGCTGCCTCTCGGTCCGCGAGGTCCACCGGCACGTCGACGAGCGCGCCCCGGACGGCCGCGGGAAGTCGATGTTCGTCTCCCGGCTGTTCTGGAACCGCCACTACACCCAGAAGCTGCTCGACTGGCCGGGGTGGCTCGACGAGGCCGTCAACCCCGTCTACCGCGGATTCAACCGCGACCGGCACGACCCCGACCTCGTCGCGGCGTGGAAGGAGGGGCGGACCGGGTTTCCGATGGTCGACGCCAGCATGCGCTGCCTGCGCGAGACGGGGTGGCTCAACTTCCGGATGCGGGCGCTGTGCGCGAGCGTCTACTTCCACGTCCTCCAGCAGCCGTGGCGGATCGGCGCGGACCACTTCTACCGCCACCTGATCGACGGCGACCCCGCGATCAACTACACCCAGTGGCAGTCGCAGTGCGGGCTGGTCGGCCGCCCGGGTCTGCGGCTGTACGACCCCCGCAAGCAGGTGCGCGATCAGGATCCCGACGGCGAGTTCGTCACGCGGTGGGTCCCGGAACTCGACCCGCTCCCCGCTGCGCACCTCGACGCGCCCGAGAAGACCCCCCTCTCCGTCCAGCGCGAGGTCGGCGTCGAGATCGGCGAGACGTACCCGTACCCCGTCGTCGACTACGAGGCGGCCCGCAGCGAGTTCCGCGACCGGTACGGGGCCGTCCACGGCGCGGCCGCGGCCCGCCTCGCTGACGAGTCGGTCGCGCGCCGGGCGTCGCTGTCGGGCGGGCTGGGGGCCGCTCGCTCGATCGCGGCCGACCACGGCGACGCGGACGGGGACGGCGGAGCGACGCAGACGGGGCTGGGCGACTTCGATTGACGCGGACGGGGCTCGGCGACTTCGGCCGACGTTTCCCGTCGTCGCCGGAGACCGGAAAGAGCCGGCGCGTGCCTCGGTCGACGGCAGTCTCAAGTGTTCGGAATGCCTCCCTTTCACATGGACTGTAACGACCCGAGCCGACGGCCTTCCGCGACGGACCGACCGGGCGATCCGACCGGGGTGACGGGCGCGTGAGCGACGATCCGACGGTCCTCGTGATCGGCGGGGGCGCGACCGGAACGGGGATCGCGAGGGACCTCGCGCTCCGCGGGGTCGACGTCGCGCTCGTCGACCGCGGCGGGCTCGGAAGCGGCACCTCGGGGCGCTCGCACGGCCTCCTCCACAGCGGGGCCCGGTACGCCGAGGCGGACGCCGAGGGCGCTCGCGAGTGTATCGAGGAGAGCCGCACGCTCCGCGAGATCGCCGAGGGCTGCGTCCGCGACACCGGCGGGCTGTTCGTCCGGCTTGAGGGCGACGACCCCGACTACTTCGCGGAGAAGCTCGCGGCCTGCGAGGAGGTCGGGATCGAGACGGAGCGGCTCGACGAGGCGGCGGTGCGCGAGCGCGTTCCGGGGCTCGCGGACGAGGTCGCGGCGGCGTTCTCCGTTCCCGACGGCGTCATCTACCCGTCGCGGCTGGTCGCCGCCAACGCCGCCGACGCCGAGCGGCACGGGGCGGCGGTCCACCCGCACGCGCCCGTCGAGGACGTGACCGTCGCCGACGGCGCGGTCGAGACCGTGCGCGTCGGCGGCGCGGTGGACGCGACGCTGACCCCGGAGGTCGTCGTCAACGCCACCGGGGCGTGGGCGGACGCGATCGCCGAGATGGCCGGCGTGGAGGTCGGGATGGCACCGAGCCGGGGCGTGATGGTCTCCGTCGAGTACGACGGGCTCGGTCCGGTGTTGAACCGGTGCCGCGACCCCGACGACGGCGACATCGTCGTGCCCCACGACGGCGAGGTCGTGCTCGGGACGACGAGCGTCCCCGTCACCGACCCCGACGACTACGAGACCGCCGACTGGGAGGTCGAGCGGTCGGTCGCGGAGTGCGCCGCGATGCTGCCCGCGGTCGCCGACGCGGCCGAGGTCCGGCGGTGGTGGGGGGTTCGCCCCCTGTACGCGCCGGACGAGGCGGGAGAGAACCGCCGGGGGATCTCCCGCGGCTTCACGCTGCTCGACCACGAGCGCGACGGCGCGACCGGGCTCTACAGCGTCGTCGGGGGGAAGCTGACGACCTACCGCCGGATGGCCGAAACGACCGCCGACGAGGTCTGCGAGCGACTGGGGGTCGAGGCCGCCTGCGAGACCGCGGACGAGCCGCTCGCGCACGCCGACGACCCCGAGCGGCTGGACGAACTTGTCGCCGAGTACGGCGGCGCGAACCCGACCGACAGCGACGTGGTCGACGCGCCCGCCGGCGACTGAGGCGAACAGTCGCACCCGGGCAGTTCGCGCCGCCGATCGAGGGGCCGTCGGACTGGAACGGGCCCGAGCCCCGAGGCGCACACCCACACTCAAGTCCCTCGCTCGTGACGGGCGAGCCATGGACACCGCGAACTTCCTCTTCGTCTCGGCCGACGCGGCGCTGATCACGGACCTCGCCTGGCAGGTCCACCGCGAGGGCCACGCCGTGAAGTACCACATCGAGAGCGAGAGCGACCGCGAGATCGGCGACGGATTCGTCCCCAAGACGGACGACTGGCGGGCGGAGGTCGACTGGGCCGACGTGATCGTCTTCGACGACATCTGGGTCGGCGACGACGTCGGCACCGGCGCGCTCGCGCGGGAGCTCCGCGAGGAGGGCCACGCCGTCGTCGGCGGGACGCCGAACACCGACCGGCTCGAAGAGGACCGCGGCTACGCGATGGAGGTCCTCGAAGACCACGGCGTCAACACCGTCGAGCACCACGTGTTCCGCGAGTTCGAGGCCGGGATCCGGCACGTCCAAGAGAACCCCGCCCCGTACGTGATCAAGCCGCTCGGCGAGGTCCAGAACGTCAAGCGGCTGCTGTACGTCGGCAACGAGGACGACGGCAGCGACGTGGTCGACGTCCTGAAGGCGTACGAGAAGGCGTGGGGCCACCGGATGAAGGGGTTCCAGCTCCAGCGGAAGGTAGAGGGCGTCGAGGTCGCGATCTGCGGCTTCTTCGACGGGAACGAGTTCGTCGACCGGGTCAACTTCAACTTCGAGCATAAGAAGCTGTTCCCGGGGAACATGGCGGTGTTCAGATAAGGTTTGAAAGGTGAGGCGGTGCGTTTTCAAAGTGATCTATGCCCGAAAACGACCGCCTCAGCGGCTGTTTAGACGAGATCAACTTAGAGTTTGTGGAGCGAGAGGCAACACCGAAACTGTTGATGAAGCTCAGTATTCAGCTCCATTTGTCTGGACTGTCGCTTTCGAATACTGTTTCATTTCTTGAGGTATTCGGTGTTGATCGAGTTCGATCCACCGTTCATAACTGGGTACACAAAGCCGATCTACAGCCGGAAGCTGGTCGGAGCCCGAATCACGTTGCGGTTGACGAGACTGTGATTCAGCTCGATGATGAACAATACTGGCTGTACGCTGCTGTCGATCCTCAGTCAAACGATTTGCTACATACAAAGCTTGAGCCAACAAGAACGAACGTGATCGCAGATCAGTTCTTCACGGAACTCCGCGACAAACACGACGTAGATGACGCGATCTTTCTCGTTGATGGTGCGGTTCCACTCCACCGAGCTTGTGACAAACACGGCCTCGATTTCAGATACGAACGACATGGAAATCGAAACAGCGTCGAACGTGTTTTTCGTGAGATAAAACGCAGAACTACCAGTTTCTCAAACTGTTTTAGCAACGCCAAAGCAGGAACAGCAAACGAGTGGCTCAGATCGTTCGCCTTCGCATGGAATCAGCTTATCTGAACACTGCCGGGAACATCGGTCCCTCGACCGGCGAGATGGGCACCTCGATGTTCTGGGCCGGACGGAACCGGCTGTTCGAGGAGACGTTCGGGAAGATCGAGGGGTGGCTCGCAGAGGAGGGGTACGTCGGCAGCATCGACATCAACTGTATCGTCAACGAGACGGGGATCTACCCGCTGGAGTTCACGCCCCGGTTCGGCTACCCGACGATCGCGCTCCAAGAGGAGTCGATCGAGTCGTCGACGGCCGAGTTCTTCCACGACCTCGCGCACGGGAACGCCCCCGAGCCGGAGGTCCACGGCGGCTACCAGATCGCCGTCAGGGTCGTCCTCCCGCCGTTCCCGTTCGACGACGAGGAGACGTACGACGAGAACTCGCGGAACGCGGCGGTCGTGTTCGAAACGGAGAGCCGGGAGGGGATCCACCTCGAAGACACGAAGCGGGTCGACGGTCAGTGGCGCGTCGCGGGCGAGAGCGGGATGCCAATCGTCGTGACCGGGAAGGGAGAGACGATGCGCGCCGCCCGCGAGCGGGCGTACGACCGCCTCGACGACATCGTGATGCCGAACATGTACTACCGCGACGACATCGGCGAGCGCTGGGTCGACGGCGACGGCGACCGGCTTCAGGCGTGGGGGTACCTCGGCCCCTGACGCCGCGGTCGGATCGCGCGCCGCGGCCGGGGCGACGCCGCGTCGCCGGTCGTACACCTCCACGGCTTTTTAACGGCCCGGCCCTCTACTCGGGGTATGCCGAAGTACTCGACGGGCGGCGGCGGCGGCGGCGACGACGGCGACGCGTGCGAGCTCTGCGGCCGCGAGACCACGGACCTCAGGAAGGCGACGGTCGCCGGCGCGAAGCTGCTCGTGTGCTCGAACTGCCGGCCCCACGACGACGCCGGGAACGCCCCGAGCGGGGTCGACTCCCGCGGCGGGAACGCGGGCGGTAGCCCCGGCGGGAGCTCGGGCGGGGCCGGGTCCGGCTCCGGGGCAACCGAGAGCCGGAACAAGGAGCTCGCCCGGAAGCAGGCGAAGATGTACGACTCCGCGACGGGCGACTCGAAGCGCTGGGAGGAGGAGGGGACGAGCTACGAGTCCGACCGCCTCCCGTACCTCGTCTCCGGCTACGGCGACCTCGTCACCGAGGCGCGCCAGGACGCCGGGCTGACCGTCGAGGAGGTCGCCGCGGAACTGGAGGTCGACGAGGACGACCTCCTCGCGGTGGAGGACGGCCGCGCCGCGACCGCGAACGTCGGCGGGTCGGTCGTGCGCGCGCTCGAAGAGCGGTTCGGGATCGACGTCGTCGACGAGTGATCGCGGCCGATGTCACGAACGCCCTCCCCCTCCCGTCGCCGCGCGCTGGCGTTGGCGGCGGGCGGAGCGCTCGGCGCGCTCGCCGGCTGCCTCGGCTCGCTCGATCCGACCGGCGGCGGGAGCGACGGCTCCGATGACGGGTTCACCGACACGACCGACGTGCCGGAACCGGAGTACGGCCACTGGTTCGACGGCGGGACCGGTTACGCCGGGACGGCCGACCGCCGGGGAGAAGACGAGGTCGTCATCCCGGTCGGCGACGCCGACGGGTTCCGGTTCGATCCCGCGGCGGTGTGGGTCGACTACGACACGACGGTCCGCTGGGAGTGGACCGGTGAGAGGGGCGTCCACGACGTGGTGACGTACGACGGTCCCGCGGCGATCGAATCGGGACTCACCGACGAGGCCGGCCACGAGTACGCCGTCACCCTCACCGAGGCCGACGAGGGGATCACCCGGTACTCCTGTCGGCCGCATCAGTCGGTCGGCGAGCAGGGCGCGATCGTCGTCGGCCCGGATATCGAGTCGTACGTCACGGAGTACGACACGACCCCGGTCGACTACGGCGACTGGTTCGCTCCGACGCCGAACGTCTCGGGGACCGAGAACCCGCTCCGACGGGACGCGGTCACCGTCCGCGTCGGCGGCCCCGGCGGGTACGACCCGGAGGCCGAGGCGTGGAACACCGCGCCCGTCTACGCCATCCCCGCGCTCCGCGTGACGCCGGGCACGACCGTCAGGTGGCGCTGGGTCCCCGGCGTGGGCGAACACAGCGTCGTCGCCCAGGACGGCTCCTTCGAGAGCGACCTCGTCGCCGTCGAGGCCGCCGACACCCCGGAAGACCAGGAGGACGAACACGTCTTCGAACGCGTCTTCGAGGAGCCGGGGATCCACGAGTACGCCTGCGAACGCCATCGCGACGACGGAATGCGCGGCGCGGTCGTCGTCGCGGAGTCCCGGCACTGACCGCGCCGATCGGATCGAGCGCCCGATCGCCGAGCCGAAACGACCAATTCCCCCGCGGGCGATCTGACGACAATGAAGGCCATCAAGGACAGCGTCCACGGCCACGTCCGGCTCGGTGACGTCGCCGCCGAGCTGGTCGACACGCCGGCGTTCCAGCGGCTGCGACACATCAAACAGCTGTCCACGGTCCGGCTCGTCTACCCCTCCGCGAACCACACCCGGTTCGAGCACAGCCTCGGCGTCTACCACCTCGCGGGCCGCGCTGTCGAGGGGCTCGGCGTCGACGACGACACCGCCGCGCACGTCCGGGCCGCGGCGATGCTCCACGACGTCGGTCACGGTCCCTACGGCCACCAGACCGAGGGGATCATCCGCCGCGCGACCGGGCGCGACCACGACGACGTGCGGTGGCTGCTCACCGACGCGGACCGCGAGGTGTGTCAGGTCCTCGAACGCAACGGGCTCGACCCGGAGCGCGTCGCCGCCCTGATCGACGGCGAGGGCGCGCTCGGCCCGCTCGTCTCTGGCGAACTGGACGTGGACCGCATGGACTACCTCGTGCGCGACGCCCACCACACCGGCGTCCCGTACGGCACGGTCGACACCGGCCGGCTCGTCACCGAACTCCGGTTGGTTGGCGGGGACGCCTCGGCGGAGCCCCAGAGCGACGCCGACCTCGTCTTGGACGAGGGGAACGTCGCCACCGCGGAGAGCCTCCTCGTCGCGCGCTCGCTGATGAACGCCGTCGTCTACCGGCACCACGTCTCCCGCGTGGCCGGCGCGATGCTGGAGCGCGCCTGCGAGCGATATCTCGACCGGACGGACACGGACGTCGAGGCGTTCCGCCGGATGGCGGACCACGACCTCCTCGTCGAACTCCGCGACCGCGTCCCCGCGCTCGGCGAGCGAATCGAGCGACGCGACCTGTACAAGCGCGCCGTCTGGGCCGAACTCGACGAGGTCCCCGCGGGCACGGTCGACGCCGGCCGCGCCGAGGAGCGGGCGGCCGAGCGGGAGGTCGCCGACATCGTCGGGATCGACCGGGACGCGGTCGTCGTCGACATCCCCTCCCGGCCGGCGCTCAAGGAGTCCGGCTCCGCGGTCGTCGTCGACGGCGTCCCCCAGCGGCTGGAGGACGCCTCGGAGCTGGTCGCCGGCCTCCGCGCCGCCGAGCGACGCCGCTGGACGCTCGGGGTCTACTGCCCGGCCGAGCACGTCGACGCGGTGGCGGCCGCCGCGCGGGACGTGCTGGGACTGCGCGCGGCGAGCCGCCCCTCGGCCTGACCGGTCACCCCACGCTTCGCCTCACGCGCGGTTCTTCCGTCTACTCGCGGTCCGGTCCGGGAACCGCCAGCACGGGACGGTCCGCGTTCAGCACGAGCGCCTGCGTCGTGCTTCCGAACACCGCCTTCCCGGTCGGGCTGCGCTTCCGGCCCGACACGCAGATCGCGTCGGCGTCGACGTCGGCGGCCGCGGCGATGAGCTCGTCCACGGGGTCGCCGCTGGCCTCGTAGTGGACGCAGGTCACGCCGGCGTCCTCCAACACCTCGCGGGCGCGTCGGACCGTTCCGAGCTGGTGGACCGACGCGCCCTCCGGGTTGTCTCGGAACACGTGACAGAGGTGCGCGGTCACCTGCTCGGACGCGGTCGGGAGATCGGCGACCGCCTCGGCCTGTGCGACCGCTCGCGGCTCGTCGTCGAGCCCGACTCCGACTACCACGTCGTACATACCCGGAGATTCGCGGAGTAGGGATATAAATCACGCCGCCGGTTCGCGGCCGGTGGAACCGTCTCGCGGCGTTCGACACTCACACCTTTTATCGCGTGCCGCCGAAGGCGGACGCATGATCACGGTCAAGGACACCGTCCACGACCACATCGAGATCGACGGCGTCGCCGCCGACCTCGTCGACACCCCCGCCGTCCAGCGCCTCCGCCACGTGAAACAGCTCGGGACGGTCCAGCTCGTCTACCCCTCCGCGAACCACACGCGGTTCGAACACAGCCTCGGCGTCTACCACCTCGCGAGCCGCGCGCTCGACCACCTCGGGATCGAGGGGAAACGCGCCGACCGCATCGAGGCCGCGGCGATGCTCCACGACGTCGGCCACGGCCCGTTCAGCCACAACCTCGAATCGCTCACTCACCGGCGGACCGGGAAGTACCACGACGACGTCGGCGGGCTGCTCGCGACCGGCGCGGTCGGCGAGGTCCTGCGCGAGCACGACCTCGACCCGGACCGGATCGCGGCGATCGTCGCCGGCGAGGGCCCGTACGCCGGCCTCGTCTCGGGCGAACTGGACGTGGACCGCATGGATTACCTCGTGCGCGACGCCTACCACACCGGCGTCCCGTACGGCACCATCGACACCGAGCGGTTCGTCCGCGAGCTGACGTTCGTCGAGCGCGGCGACATTCCGGACGGCGACGAGTCGGACCGCGAGGGCCCCCAACTCGTCTTGGACGAGGGGAACGTCCAGACCGCGGAGAGCCTGCTCTTGGCCCGGGCGCTGATGAACCCGGTCGTCTACACCCACCACGTCGCGCGGATCTCGAAGGCGATGCTGCGCCGGGCCGCGAGCGACCTCCTCGACGCGACCGCGACGACGCCGGCCGAGCTCCGGCGGATGGACGACCACGACTTCCTCGCGGCGATCCGCGACTGCCGGGAGACCGCCGAGCTCTCGCGGCGGTACGACGAGCGCGACCTGTACAAGCTGGCGGTGTGGGCCGAGTACGACGACGTTCCCGACCGGGTCCACGAGGCGGACCACGCCGCCGAGACGGCGCTCGAACGCGAGATCGCCGAGGAGGCGGGCGTCGCGCGCGACAACGTGATTCTGGACGTGCCGCCCGAGCCGACGATGCGGGAGTCGACCGCGCGCGTCACCGTCAACGGCGAGATCCGGCGCTTGGAGCGGCAGTCGCCGCTGGTGTCGGCGCTCCGGACCGCACAGCGGAACCAGTGGCGACTCGGCGTGTACGCCCCCGAACCGGCGACCGACCGCGTCGGCCGGGCGGCCGGCGACGTCCTCGGCCTCGACCCCGACGCGCTGGTGACCGAGGTGCGCGGCGCGACGCCGACGACGCTCGACGAGTTCTGAGCGGGCGGGGCGTTCCCGTGAGGTTTTACACTCGGCCGGCGAGCCTCCGGTATGTATCTCGAAGGGATCATCCTGGTCGGTCCCGACTTCGAGCCGGTCGAGGGCCGGGTCGTCGTCGCGGACGGCGAGATCGTCGGGCTGGAGGAGCGCGACACCGACAGCGACGATTTGATCCTCCCGGCGTTCGTCAACGCCCACACCCACATCGGCGACTCAATCGCCAAGGAGGCGGGCGAGGGCCTCTCGCTCGACGAACTCGTCGCCCCGCCGGACGGCCTGAAACACCGCCTCCTCCGCGCGGCCGGCCGCGAGGAGAAGGTGGCCGCGATGGCCCGCACCCTGCGGTACATGGAGGCGACCGGGACCGGCACGTTCCTGGAGTTCCGCGAGGGGGGCGTCGACGGCGTCGGCGCGCTCCGCGACGCGCTCGCCGGCGAGGGGGTCGCGTTCGGCGAGCGCGCGGTCGAGTCGGTCGTCTTCGGCCGCGACGACCCGGACGTGCTCTCCGTCGCGGACGGGTACGGGGCCTCCGGAGCCCGCGACGCCGACTTCGACGCGGTCCGCACGGAGACCCGCGACGCCGGCAAGCTGTTCGGAATCCACGCCGGCGAGCGCGACGCGGACGACATCAACCCCGCGATGGATCTGGACCCGGACTTCCTCGTCCACATGGTCCACGCGGAGGGGATCCACCTCGAACGGCTCGAAGACCGGGGGACCCCCGTCGTGGTCTGCCCGCGGTCGAACCTCGTGACGAACGTCGGCGTCCCGCCGATCCGCGAGCTGGCCGAGCGGACGACCGTCGCGCTCGGGACGGACAACGTGATGACCGACTCGCCGTCGATGTTCCGCGAGATGGAGTTCGCGGCGAAGCTCTCCGATCTCCCGGCGCGGGAGATCCTGCGGATGGCGACGCGCAACGGGGCCGAGATCGCCGGCCTGAACCGCGGCGTGGTGCGGGAGGGGGCCGACGCCGATCTGCTCGTCCTCGACGGCGACTCCGACAACCTCGCCGGCACGCGCGACCTCGTCCGGGCGATCGTCAGGCGGGCCGGGCAGGCCGACGTCTCGCGGGTCGTGATCGGCGGCGAGACCGTCGTCCCCCGCGACGACTGAAGCGCCGCCGACCGTTGCCGTCTTCCTCCGCCGACGGAGTGAAACCGCTTCCGCCCGTGTGATCTCGCAATGACGACGCTCTCGCTGCTCGCCGGTCTCGCGCTCGGCCCGGTCGTCGGACTGGTCGCGACGCTCGCGATGGACGTGGTGATGGCTCGGCTCCCGGAGGGAACGACGGCACCGAAGGTCGCCGCTGGCGTGCTCACCGACACCCCGGTCGACGACGCGCCGGAGCGGCTTGCGACGTGGGTCCACTACGTCGCCGGCGGGGGCTCGGGGCTGCTGTTCGTCGGGCTCGTCGCCGCGACCGGATCGCTGCTCGGCCTCGGTCCCCTCGCGGCCGTCGCGGTCGCCGGCGTCGTGCAGCTCGCGCTGATGGTCGGCTTCTTCGCGCTCGTCCCGCTCCCTCGCGCGTCCGGGCTGCCGCGGCAGCGGCTCGGTCCGATCCGGCGCGACTGGGCGGTCTCCGCCGCGACGTACGTCGTCGTCGCGGCCGCCGTCGTCGCGGTCGCGACCGGCGTCTAGCCCGTCGCCCGCGCCCGGAGAGAAACGGTTTAGTCGCTGGCTCCGGCCCGATCGGGTATGCACGCCATCACTCGATCCGGCTGGATCGAGGTCATCTCGGGGTCGATGTTCTCGGGCAAGACGGAGGAGCTGCTCCGCCGGCTCCGGCGCTCCGAGATCGCCGGCCAGTCGGTCGCCGTCTACACGCCCGCGATCGACGACCGCTACGGCGAGGCGACGATCGGCAGCCACACGGGCCGGCAGTGGGAGGCGACCGTCGTCGACAACGAGGGCGACGGCCCGCTCGACATCCTCGACGACGACCCCGCGGAGGTCGTCGCGATCGACGAGGCGAACTTCTTCTCGAACGCGCTCATCGAGGTCTGTAACGCCCTCGCGGACCGCGGGAGCCGGGTGATCGTCTCGGGCACCGACCAGACGTTCCGCGGCGAGCCGTTCGAGCCGCTCCCGCAGCTGATGGCCACCGCCGAGTACGTCGACAAGCTACAGGCGATCTGCTCGGTCTGCGGGGAGCCGGCCTCCCGGAACCAGCGGCTCATCGAGGGCGAGCCGGCCCACGTCGACGACCCGACGATCCTCGTCGGCGCGGAGGAGTCCTACGAGGCGCGGTGTCGCGACTGCCACGTCCTGTTGACCGGAGAGCGTCCCGAAGAAGAGCGACCGTTCGAGGGGGCCGAGGCGGACCCCGCGAACGACTGAGCGTCCAGCGTTACCGGGTCGCGTCGACGTCAGCGTCGGCTTCGATCCCCGTCTCGTCCGACTCCTCCGTTTCCCCGTCGTCGGCGGTCGCGAGCCGGAACAGCCCGACGAGCGCGCCCGCCGCGACCAGCGCGCCCTCGGCCTTCGCGGCCGCGTACACCCACTCCCGCGGCTCCGCCTCGCCCGCGTTCCGGTAGCACGCGCGCGTCCAGACCGCGACGGCGCGACGCGGCGCGACGGCTTCGAGCAGTCCGCCGACTCCGGCCACCAACAGCAGTAGCGCTTTCATACGCCCCGTTCGACGGCGACCCTCAAAAGCGGTCGGGGGAGCGCCGCGGTTCGCCCGGACGGGACTCGCTCACCCCTCGGTCACTGGCTCGGCCGTGTCGAGGTAGCGCCGGCAGGTCGCGGCCGCCCACTCGCGGACCGCGGGCGCATCGGTCCACAGCAGCGCCGAGAGCCCGTCGGCGTCGACCAGTCCGACCGCGGCGCGGTCGTCCGCGAGGACCACCGCGACCGGCGACTCGCCGTCGTGCCGGTACGCGTCGACGCCGCGCTCGGCCAGCGCGCGCCGGACGACGGGACCGGTCGCCCCGCCGAGGCGGTCGCTCGCCGCGTCCGTGAACACCACCCGAACCTCCCCCGGGACGCCCTCTGACGACGACAGCGAGGCGTTCAGCCGGCGGGCGAGGTCGGCGTCGAACCGCGGGACCACGGCGACGACGCTGTCGGCCGCGTCGACGAGTTCCGCGAGCCGTTCCGCCGGGGCCGCGGCGTCGTCGCCCGCCTCGGTCGCTCCGGTCTCCCGCTCGACGACCTCGGTCCGGTCGCCGAGCGTCTCGGGATCGGTCCCGACCGCGTTCGCGACGAGCGCGCGGAGGGCCGCCGCGGGCGACGCGGACGACGCCGAAGCCTCGTCGCTCACGGGTCTCGCTCGTCGGAGCCGGCGTCGTCGTCCGGCCACCGCTCCGGGGTTTCCGGACGCGGCGGGTACGACTGCCGGCCGCCGGTCGACTTCTGCGCGAGCAGCCGGGCCGTGGCGCGCTCGGAGCCGTCCGGCCGCTCCGTCGTCGTCTCGTCGTAGTAGCGCACGCTCAGCCCCAGCCCCGCGCGGAGCAGTTCGTTCGCCGCGTAGCGGTACCGGTCGCCGCTCGGTCCCGACCGCGCGGGCGGTTCCGACCGCAGGTGCCCCTCCACGAAGAGGAACCCGTCCGGCGCGAGCGACTCGATCAGGTCGGCGAACCGGTCGAGCGCATGGAAGTAACTCATCGCGATCACGTCGTAGGTCTCCGCGGGGAACGCGTACGTCGTCGCGTCGGCCTGAATCGTCTCAATCCGGTCGCCGATCCCGCGTTCCGCGGCGCGCTCGCGGACGATTTCGAGTCCCTCCTTCGAGGCGTCGAGCGCGTCGACCTTGTGGCCGCGGTCCGCGAGGAACACCGCGTTGCGGCCGGTTCCGGCGGCGACGTCGAGCGCGCGGCCGTCGGGGAACGACGGCTCGTAGGCGCGAAGCACGGGGGACGGGTCCGGCGCGCGGGAGTACTCGCCCGACGCGAAGCGCTCGTCCCAGTCGGTGTCGGTCACGATCGGCCTTTGGCGCGCCGCGGCGTAAACCTCAGGGGCGCGCCGCCCGGAGCGGGGGGCATGGCAGACGCGACGGACCCAGCGGAGCGCCTGAACGCGCTCCTCGCCGACCGCGACGAGACGCTCGCGACCGCGGAGTCGCTCACCGGCGGGCTCGTCGGGTCGCGGGTGACGGACGCGCCGGGCGCGAGCGCATACTTCGACCGCGGGTTCGTGACGTACACCTACGACGCGAAGCGCGAACTGCTCGGCGTCTCCCGCGAGTCGCTCGACGCCCACGGCGCGGTCAGCGACCCGGTCGTCCGCGAGATGGCGGCCGGCGCGCGCGACCGGGCGAGCGCGGACTGGGCCGTCGCGACGACCGGGATCGCCGGGCCGACGGGCGGGACCGACGAGAAGCCCGTCGGCCTCGTTTACTTCGGCGTCGCGCACGCCGCGCCGTGGGGCACCGAGGAGTCGTTCGTCCGGACCGAACGGGCCGTGATCGACGGCGACCGGGACGCGGTGAAGCGCGGCGCGGCCGAGACCGCGCTCGACGCCCTCGTCCGAGCGATCGAGGACGTCGCCGACCCGGGGGAGTGAGCGGCGGTCGACCGGGCGCTCCGGTCGATGTGTGCGAGTGTTTATCACCCGACCGCGCGTAACGCCGCCATGATCGAACGCGTCTTGGTGGCGATGGACGGCTCGGATCTCGCCGAGCGGGCGCTCCGGTACGCGCTGGAGGCGCACGGAGACGCGGAAATAACCGTGCTACACGTCGTCGGGGGTGCCTCGCCGATGATGGGGGAAGCGACCGGGATCGCCCTGTCCGACGACGAGGACGGCGGGATGCGCGAGGCCGCCGAGCCCGTCTTCGAGCGGGCCCGCGAGATAGCCGCCGAGTACGACGCGACGGTCGAGACGATGGTCGCCGCCGGTCGGCCCGCTCGGACCATCGTCGACCGGGCCGAGGAGTTCGACACGGTCGTCTTGGGCACGCACAGCAGTTCGCTCGCGGACCGCCTGCTCGTCGGTAACGTCGCGAAGACGGTGTTCCAGAAGTCGCCCGTCCCGGTCACGGTCGTGCGGTGAGCGGCGGCCGACGGCCGCGCTCGTCCGTCCCTACTCGATGTACGCGTTCCCGACGACCGCGACGACGAGCGCGGCGATCACGATCCACGTGAGCGGTTCGACCGCGAGGAGCCGGATCGGACGGGCCGCCGACTCGTCGAAGCCGAAGAGGTAGCCGCCGGCGAAGCCGACCGCGAGCACGAGCGCGCCGACGATTCCGGCCACGCCGAGCAGCGCGCGGTCCGACGAGTCCATACCCGTCGTTGGGCGTCGCGGATACTTAAGAAACGCCCGTGGGAGCGGGCGGAGCGACTCCAAGCCAGGGCAGGGATTTGAACCCCGGAAGTCTCGATTACAAGTCGAGTGCATGAACCGCCCATGCTCCCCTGGCGCGTGCGGCCGTACTCGGTCCTCGTATGAGTGCGTGTCGCTTTCCGCGAACCCGGCCGGGGTCAGTCGCTTTCGTCGGTGAGGTCGTCTCCGCTCCGACTCGCGTCGTCACCGCCTTCGCCTTCGTCGCCCAGCGGCTTCGTCAGTTCGACGCGGTGGGGGTCGTAGCCCCGCGCCGCGTAGAACGACCGGGCGCGGTCGTTGTCGGCGAGCGCCTCCAGCGCCACGCGGTCGGCCCCCTGCTCGCGGAGCGCGCGCTCGGCCTCGTCGAGCAGCGCCGTCCCGACCCCCTCACCGCGCCGCTCCGGCACGACGAAGAGGTTGCTGACGGTGCCGCGAGTGGCGTCGCGCTCGTAGTCGCCGCGTTCGAGCGAGAAGCCGACGAAGCCGACGAGGTCGGTCCCGTCCTCGGAGTCCGCCGCTGCCTCCGGGTCGCGGGCGACGAGCAGGTCGCCCGTGACGACCGACTGCGCGACCCACTCGCGGACCGTCGCCCGGTTCGCCTCGGCGCGGAGCGTGGCCCCGTACTCCCGCTGGCCCGTCGCGAGCGCCACCCACATGTCGGTGACGGCGTCGACGTCGTCGGCGGTCGCCTCTTCGACGCGGGGGCCGGTCTCGGCCATGTGCCCGGCTTCGGCTCGCGGCGTGTTGAGGCTGCCGGCCGGGGAGCCCGCGGCGTCGCGGTCCGGCGCGGCGCGATTCCGGGGCGGCCGGCTCAGACCTCGCGGCAGTTCGGGCAGACCGCCTGCCCGTTGGCGGTGACGAGGTCGGGCACCAGCGCGCCGCAGTTCTCGCAGACGCCCTGCGTCGACGACCCGCTCGGCGTCCCCGCGGGCCGCGAGGCGTTCCCGCCGTCGCCGGCCGCGTCCGGCGAGGCGGCCGCCACTCGGTCCGCCGACTCCGGGTCGATCGTCGCTCCGGTCCCGCGCTCCGCGTCGGAGTCCGCCGTCGCGGCCGCCGAGACCACCGTCCCCTCGCGTCGCGGGTCGCCGGTCGCCGCTCCGTCGCCGAACCCGTCGGCCCCCGACCGCGGCGCGCCCGCGGCGAGCACGTCGCCGTCCGTCACGACGCCGACCGCCTCCCCCTCGTCGACGGCGACGACCCGGTCGACCCCGTCCGCGACGAGGCGCTCCTCGACCGCCGTCAGGGAGTCGTCCGGGGACATCGTCGGCAGCGGCGGTCCCATCGCGTCGCCGACGGTGTGGTCGCCGATACCCTCCTCAGAGTCGGCTTCCGCGTCGCCTCCGGTCGCGTCCAGCAGCGCGTCGAGCGCGTCGCGGGCCTCCAGCCGCCCGACCGCTTCGCCGCCCCGCATGACGACCACGCAGTTCGTCTCCTCCTCGACCAGCAGCGCGGCCGCGTCCGAGAGCGAGTCCGACTCGCTGACGCCGAGGAACTCGCGGTGCATCACGTCGCGGACCGTGGTGTCTGTTCGCATACGTTTCGGATTCGCTCCGATCGGCTAAAAGCTGCCCCCGATACCGTTATAGCGGCACCGTGCGTACGCTTGCGATCGGTTGCCATACAGGGCGGGGAGAGACTGTGCGGGGCGCGTACGGATCGCGCGCGGCGACGAAAAGGGAGCGTTCAAACCCTCCGGCGTTCGAACGGCGGTATGGCCATTCCCTCGTTCGTGATCGGGATCGCGGGCGGGACGGGCGCTGGGAAGACGACGGTCTCCCGGCTCGTCACCCGCGATCTCGGCGACAGCGTCACCCGGATCCCGCTCGACAACTACTACGAGGACCTCTCGCACCTTGACTTCGAGGAGCGCGAGGAGGTCAACTACGACCACCCCTCGGCGTTCGAGTGGGAGCTGCTCCGAGATCATCTGGAGGCGCTGCTGGAGGGCCAGTCCGTCGAGATGCCCCAGTACGACTTCGAGATCCACAACCGGAAAGACGAGCGCATCACCGTCGAGCCGACCGACGTCATCGTGCTGGAGGGAATCCTCGCGCTGTACGACGAGGAGATAAACGACATGATGGACCTCCGGCTGTTCGTCGAGACGGACGCCGACGTGCGCATCCTGCGGCGGATCCGGCGCGACGTGATCGACCGCGGCCGCGACCTAGAGGGCGTCATCGACCAGTACCTCTCGACGGTGAAGCCGATGCACGAGCAGTTCATCGAGCCGTCGAAGAAACACGCCGACGTGATCATCCCGGAGGGCGCGAACAGCGTCGCGGTGAACCTCCTCGAAGAGAAGCTCCGCGCCGAGGTCGAGGGCGACGCGGTCCGCAGCTGGGAGCGCGGGAGCCTCGAACAGGAGCTCGGCGAGAAGCGCTCGCTCGACGTCGATGGGGACGATTAGGTTACTTCCGGAGCTTCGGCGTCGTCCCCGATCACAGACGACACTGCCGAAGCCCCAGTCGATCGCTACGATCTGGTCGCTGTTGATAACACAGCTATCGAAGCCCCAGCCGGGAGGCGGGCGCACGCTCGTTGCGCTCCTCGTCGCTCACTCCGTTCGCTCCTGCGGTGCTTACGTCGCCTGCGCCCGCCTCCCGGCTGCCCCTTCGAGTCCCGCCCCGCACGGCAACCGCACCTCACGCCTCCCCAGCCTCGCGGCTCCCTTCGGTCGCCGCGTCCCTCGCACGCGCTCCTCGCGCCCCACGGGCGCTCGGAGGCGCGCGCCACCGCAGCCGATCGCCGAAAATATCACCGTCCCGTGGTCTGTGACCGTCTGAGAATCCGAAACTTCCCTCGACCGCGCTCCTATCGCCGCCGACTGGCCACCCGCTCCTCGGCGGTCTCGGCGCTGACGAGTTCGTAGAGGAGCGCCCGCCCGCCGTCGTCCTTCGGGCGGAGGACGCGGCCGAGCCTCTGGGTAAACTCGCGCTCGCTGCCCGACCCGGACAGCACGACCGCGACGTTCGCGTCCGGCACGTCGACGCCCTCGTCGAGGACGTTGGCGGCGACGACCCGTCCGTAGGTGCCGTCGCGGAAGCGGTCGAGGATCTCGCGGCGCTCCCTCGCGCCCGTCTCGGCGGTGATCGCGGGCAACAGGAACCGCTCGGAGAGCCGGTAGACGAGGTCTGTGTGGGCCGTGAACACGATCACGCGGTCGTCGCGGTGGCGGTCGAGGATCTCCGCGAGCCGGTCGACCTTGCGACTCGCGTTCATCATGATCTCGCGGGCGTCCTGTTTCGCCAGGAGCGCCTCGCGGGCGGCGGGGTCGTTGCCGGAGCGTTTGACCAGTTCCTGGTAGTCGCTTCCGCTCGAAAACGTGATTCCGGCGTCGCGGACGTACTCGACGAACGTCCCCTGCTTCTCGTCGTAGCGCTCGCGTTCCGCGTCGGTCAACTCCACCTCGATCCGCCGGATGTCGTAGGGCGCGAGGTGGCCGCCGGCGAGGTCGTCGACGTCGAGCGCGTAGGCGCGGTCGCCGACCAGCTCCGCGACCGCCTCGTGAGCGCCGTCGGGGCGCTCGAAGGTGGCGGTGAGACCGAGGCGCGCGGGGGCCGCGAGCAGCCGCGCGGCGTCTCGGTACCCCTCGCCGCCGAGGTGGTGGACCTCGTCGAAGACGACGAACTCGAAGGCGTCGCCGACGCCGTCCGCCTTGAAGTACGCGGAGTCGTACGTCGACACCGTGATCGCCTCGCGGCGCTGCTCCCCGCCGCCGAACCGGCCGATGGGCACGTCGAACTCGCGGTCCAGTTCGCGCTGCCACTGGTCTAAGAGGTCGACTGTCGGGACGACGACGAGCGTCGGCACGCCGAGTTCGACCATCGCGCGGATCGCGATCACCGTCTTTCCCGCGCCGGTCGGCAGTTCGATCACGCCGCGGTCGCCGGCGTCACGCCACGCGTCGAGCGCGTCGCGCTGGTACTCGCGGAGGTCGTAGTCGGTGGCGAGCGCCTCCGGCAGCCCGGCCGCCTCGGCGGCGCGGTCGCTCGCGTCGAGGACCCGGTCGTCGACGCCGATCCCGGCCACCCGGAGCGCTCGCCGGAGTTCGGCGTAGCGGTGCGCGGGGGCGCGCGCCGTGCCCGTACGCGGGTCCGTCTCGACGCCGGGCAGCGGCGGGAGCGCGTCGGACGCGAGGTCGGCGTCCGCGTCGACCCGGATCGTGCCGTCCTCGTAGCGCAGCCGGACGTCCATCGCCCGGAGTTGCCGACCGACTTACAAAGGCTCACCGCCTCGGTCCGCCATGCGCGCGGACGCACTCGACCCGGATCTGGCCGCGGCGATCGCCGAGATCGAGTCGCTGGGGCTGCTCTCGTGGAGCGACCTCTCCGTCGCGGCCGCCCGGGAACTCGAAGACGACCTGTTCTCCGGCCCGCCCGAGCCGCCCGTCGCCGACGTCCGCGACCTCGCGTTCGGCGGCCCCCACGGCGAGGTTCCTCTCAGGATCTATCGCCCCGAGAGCGCGGCGGCGACGACCGCCGCGACGAGCGACGCCGCCGGCGCGTCGGAAGCCCGCGCTCTCGTTCACCTCCACGGCGGCGGCTGGACGCTCGGCACGCTCGACTCGGTCGACGGGATCTGCCGCGAACTCGCGGTTCGGGGCGACGCGGTCGTGGTCTCCGTCGACTACCGGCTCGCCCCCAAACACCCGTTCCCGGTCGCCGTCGACGAGGCTGCCGCGGCGGTCGAGTGGGTCGTCGAGACGGCGGGGGCGCTCGGCGTCGACCCCGACCGGGTCGGCGTCTCGGGGACCAGCGCCGGCGGCGCGCTCGCGGTCGCCGCGTCGCTCCGAGCCCGCGATATCGGCGACTCGCCGACGCCGGCCGGACAGTTCCTCCTCTATCCGATCGCCGGCCGCGACTTCGAGACGGACTCCTACCGGGAGAACGCGGACGGCCCCCTGCTCACCCGCGCGGACATGCGGTGGTTCTACGAGCGGTACCTGCGGAGCCCGGTCGACGCCGCGAACCCCTACGCGGTCCCGCTCCGGGCGGGAGACCTCGGCGACCTCCCGCCCGCGACGGTCGTCACCGCCGGGTTCGACCCCCTGCGCGACGACGGCGTCGCGCTCGCGGAGCGGTTCGAGCGCGAGGGGACCCCCGTCCGACACCGGCACTACCCGGCGATGGCGCACGGGTTCTGTAGCCTCGCGGACCGGGTGCCGACGGCGGAGACGGCGCTGTCGGCGGTCGCGGCTGACGTGCGGGAGCGTTTATAAATCGACCGCGCGGCTCAGGCGTCGACGGTCGTCTTCACGATGCTCACCGGCGCGGTCGACTGCCGGGAGACGCGCTCGGTGACGGAGCCGAGCATCCGGCGGTAGTCGCCCGAGCGCGTCTTCGACCCCATCACCGTGAGGTCGACGTCCTCCTCGTCGACGTACCGGAGGATCTCCTCGTGGGGCGCGCCGTACCGCATCGCGGTGACCGCCTCAACGCCGGCGTCGTTGGCGAGCGCGGCGACGGCCTCTATCGCCTCGCGCCCGGTCTCTTCGAGCGTCTCCTCCGCGCCCTCGGCCCCGTCGACGAACTCGTCGCCGGAGTAGGCGTTCACCACGCCGCTGTCGACGACGTAGAGGACGTGAAGGGTCGCGTCGTAGCGGCCAGCGGCGTCGATCGCGTGGTCGATCGCGCGGTCGACGCCGACGCTGCCGTCGGTCGGGAGGAGTACGTTGTCGTACATACGCGGCGGTTCGACGCCGGACCGAATAAATCGGTCGCCGTTTCCCGAACGGTTAACACGCTGTGTCTCCGCGGAATCCCCATGACAGAGGCGGCGGACCGGATCTTCGTGAACGGGGAGGTACACACGCTCGCGGACCCCGAGGACGGCGGCGAAGCGGTCCACGAGGCCGTCGCGGTGCGCGACGGCGCGATCGTTCGGACCGGGCGCACGCACGACGTGGAACTGCTCGCGGGCGTCGACACCGACGTGGTCGACCTCGACGGACGCGTCCTCCTGCCCGGGTTCGTCGACGCGCACACCCACCTGACCACCGTCGGCCGCTACCTCGTCCACGCCGACCTCTCCGAGGCCGACTCGCCCGAGGCCGCCGTCGACCTGCTCGGCGAGCGCGCGGCGGAAGTGAAAGGCGAGGGGAGCGGGACTGAGAGCGCCGAGACCGACGACTGGGTGCTGGGCTACGGCTACGACGAGTCGACGTGGGAGGAGTCGCGCTACCTCACCCGCGAGGACCTCGACCGCGTCTCCACGGAGCGCCCGGTCGCGGCGTTCCGCGAGGACATGCACGTCGCGGCGGTCAACGGCGTCGTCCTCGACCGGTTCGCGGACGCGCTCGCCGACGTCCCCGACGAGACGGTCCCCACCGACGGGGACGGCGAGCCGACGGGCGTCCTGCTCGAAGCCGCGATCGACCCGATCTACGAGGCGGTCGAACCCGATCGCGAGGAGACGCGCGAGGTCGTCGAGGCCGCGCTCGACGGCTGCGCCGCCCGCGGGATCACCGGCTTCCACGACATGGTCCGGAACTCCCACGCCCCGCGCGTCTACCGCGATCTCGACGCCGCCGGGGAGCTGACCGCCCGCGTCCGGATCAATTACTGGAGCGACCACCTCGACGCGCTCGACGAGGTCGGCCTCGCCACGAACGCCGGGAGCGGCCGGGTCGAGACCGGCGCGATCAAGTCGTACACGGACGGGAGCCTCGGCGGGCGGACCGCCCGCCTCTCGGAGCCGTACGCGGACGCCCCCGGGGAGACCGGACAGTGGGTCGTCGACCCCGAGGAGCTGCGCGAGACGGTAGCGGCCGCAACCGACGCGGGCTTCCAGTTCACCGCGCACGCCATCGGCGACGAGGCGATCGCGGCCGTGTTGGACGCCTACGAGGAAGCCTCGCGGACGGACCCGGGCGAGGCCCGCCACCGGATCGAACACGTCGAACTGGCCGACGACGACGCGATCGAGCGGCTCGCGGAGACCGGCGTCGTCGCCAGCGTCCAGCCGAACTTCCTGAAGTGGGCGGGCGAGGGCGGCCTCTACGAGGATCGACTCGGCCCGGAGCGCACCGCCGAGACGAACCGCTACCGCGAGATGCTCGACGCCGGGGTTCGGCTCGCGTTCGGCTCCGACGGGATGCCGATGGACCCGCTCGTCGGCGTCCACCACGCGGTCAACGCGCCCGCCGAGGTCCAGCGGCTCACCGTCACCGAGGCGCTGCGCGCGTACGCGAGCGGTGCCGCCTACGCCGGCTTCGACGAGGACCGACTCGGGACGATCGAACCGGGCAAGCGGGCCGACCTCGTCGCGCTCGACGCGTCGCCGTGGGAGCGGTCCGACGCGATCGACGACATCGATGTCGCCCTGACGGTCGTCGACGGCGAGGCCGTGTTCGACGACCGCTGAGCGCGACTACTGGTGCGTTCTGCGGCCGGTGTGTTCGACGTTCGTCGATGTCTGTGTCGACCGTCATCGAATGACGCAATCGCTGCCAGAAAACAGTAGTTATTAATCGTGTAGGACTAACGTGGAGGTATGACGGAGATTGCCATCGAGTACGCCGCGGGCGACCGGCTCCGATCGGAGGCGGAGACCGCTCGACGACTCATCGACGCGTATCTCGGCGACCGTCCCGACGTGGACCGGGTCACGCTCTCGCCCTCCAGCGAATCCGTCTTCTGCGTGAGCGTCGAAGGAGACCGGATCTGGTGTACCGACCCCCGGGAGTGGATCGACGCGATGGAGGCGGTGACCGCCGCGCGGCGACGGCTCTCCGAGTTGTCGTAGCCGGATCGGTCGAGGCGTCACCGAACGGGTCGCGTGCGTGTGTGCGCCGCTTCGCAAGCGGTGACTCGCGTAGCCGGGACACGGGTCGCCACTACCACCGGGTCGTTATCGATCGAGCGCTCACGTCGCCGCCCCCGACGCGTCGTTGTCGTCAGCCATCCAGTATCCGGTCGCCAGTCCGAACCCGGCTAACCCGAGGCCGAGCACGGCGGCGGCGAGATCGAAGTTCGCTTCCGTTCCTTGCGCGAGCATCAGCCCGCCGAACGTCGCTCCGCCCGCAAAGACGCCCGACGGCACCGACGGCGTCGCGTCTCCCCACACCAACACCGGATACCGTAGCACGATCCACGCCGTAACGGAATAGGTGCCGAAGATTCCGAACAAAAGCGTCGGGGAGCGGGATGTCAGCGCGACCATCCCGGTCACGCCGACTGCGATCAGCAACGCGACGACATAACCGAGGGAACGGTCCATGGCCGTGTTACCCGCCCAACGGTCTTATAAGTTGAGCGTCAGATTCGCACCGCACGGGGCCGAGTGAACGTCCGTCTCGGGGGTCAATCCGTTTGCTGGTTCGGCCGGACCCGTCGAGAGCGGTCCGAAAGCGACGTACCGTCCGCGGTCGACGGATCAGCGTGTCGCAGCCGCGTGCGAGTACGCGAACTCCCGCAGCAGTTTCCCGGCCACCGCCGCCGCCTGCCCGTCGTCGCGGTCGTTCACCTCGACGACGTCGAACCCGTCCGCGCCGGGCGCGACCGCCCGGACGAGGTCGCGGACCTCCCGCGGTTCGAGTCCGAACGGCTCCATCGTTCCGGTTCCGGGGGCGTAGGCCGGGTCGAGGCCGTCGACGTCGACGGAGCAGTACACCGACTCGCCGGCGAACGCGTCGCCGTCGAGCGCGTCGATCCACTCGCGGGCGTCCTCGGGCGCGACGACCTCCACGTCGGCGTCGGCGGCGCGGTCCCACTCGGCCTCGGAGCCGGTCCGCGCGCCGACGATCACGGCGCGGTCGACGCCGAGGTCGTCGAGACACCGGCGCGTGACGCAGGCGTGGTTCCACGGGTTCCCGTCGTAGTCGCTCCGGAGGTCGAGGTGAGCGTCACAGACGACGAGGACGTCGGGGTCGACGGCGTCGGCGCCCGCGTAGCTGACGGTGTGCTCGCCGCCGACGAGCAGGGGGACGGCGTCGTCGTAGACGACGCTCCGCAGTTCGGCGGCGAGGTGGTCGAGGTACTCGCGCTGGTCGTCCCACGGGCGCACGTCGCCGGCGTCGTGGACGCCGAGCGCGGAGAAGCGGCTGTCGGTGCGGCGGTCGTAGTCGTCGTACGTCTCGGCGAATCGCCGGACCCGGTCCGGTCCGAACCGGGTGCCCGGCTGAAAGGTGGTCGTGGCGTCGAGCGGAGCGCCGACGACCACGTACGAAGCAGTTTCGCGGTCCGTCGTCGCTCCGGGGAACATTCCCGATTACCCGAGGATCTTCCGTTGGCCCTCGTAGTCGAGGTACTCGATGTTGTCGTCCGAGGCGAAGTCCTCGCCCTCGGGGATCCGCATCGTGAACGTGTCGTAGGTGTCCAGGTCCATCACCTGGACCTCGTCACCGCTGACGTTGACGACCTGTCCCTGCTTCCGCTGGATGATCGGGACCCACACCTTCGCGTCGACCGGCTGTGAGAGCGAGCGCTTCTTGTCGTCGAAGACGCCCTTGCCCTCGACTCGGGCCTTGGCGCTGCCGTGTTTGCCGGGCTTGGCGGTGCTGTAATGGTCGATCTTACAGGGCGCGTCGTCCATCATCACGTAGCTGCCCTCCTGGAGTTCGCGAACCTGCTTCTGCTCTCGCGGCATAGGCGCTATTTCCGGTGGCGCGGGTATAAACGGTTTGGAACGCCGTCGCTCCGCGGGTCGAGACCGTCCGGCCGGACCGCGCGGAAAAACCGTCTACGGGTCCAGTTCGTCGACGTACTCCTCGACACCCTCGTCGTCGTCGGCGTTCCCGTCCGGCGGGACGAACTGGCCCGTGATGAGGTAGCTGACGAGGAACATGACGATGAACCCGACGCCGACCGCAGCCGTCGTCCGAACGACGAACGGGATGTCGTTGAAGTACATGTAGCGGTCCGCGATCGCCATGCCGACGAACGCGATCACCAGAATCCGCTGCTCGTCGGTCGGGTCGCGGACGAGGCCGACCACGTCGTCTTTGAGGTCACCGAGCAGCCCCATCAGTCGTCACCCCCGCTCCGGGTCGCCGCGTCGCCCTCGGCGGACGCGCCGCCGCCGTCGCTCCGGTCGCCCTCCGCCTCGATCACGCGGCTCACGCGGTCGAGTCCCTCCTCCAGTTCGTCAGTCGGGAGGCCGAACCCGATCCGGAACCGTTCCGGGAAGCCGAACAGGTGACCGGGCGCGAGGACGACGCTCGCCTCCTCGACGACCGTCCGACAGAACGACTCGGCGTCGTCGAAGCCGTCGGGGACCGTGACGAACGCGTTGACGCCGACGGGGTCGAGCCAGTCGAGGTCGTGTTCGTCCACCCAGTCGGCGACGCGGTCGCGGTGGTCGGCCGCCAGTTCGCGGTTCTCCGAGAGGATCCGGTCCTCGCGCCGCCCGAGCGCCTGCTTGGCGACGTGCTGTCCGAACAGGCTCGGCGAGATGGTCGTGTAGTCCTTCCAGCGCCACGCGCGCTCGACCACCGGCTCGGGACCGGCGATCCAGCCGAACCGGAGGCCGGCGAGCCCGTACGCCTTCGTGAGGCTGGTCGTCGAGATGCCGTGCGCGCCGTAGCTCGCGACCGGCGGCTGTGGCTCCTCGGCGAGCAGGCGGTACACCTCGTCACAGAGCAGGTAGGCGTCGCGATCGACCGCCACGTCGTAGGCCGCCCGCATGGCGGCCTCGTCGTGGTACTGCCCGGTCGGGTTGTTCGGGTTGTTGACGACGATCACAGCGGTGTCGTCGCGGGCCGCGTCGGCGATCGCCTCGGGGTCCAGCTCCCACTCCGGCGGCTCCAACTCGACGCGGGTCACGTCGCCGAACGCGTCCGGGACGGCGTGGAGCGCCTGATACGTCGGCGTGACGACGACGGCGTGGGTGCCGGAGCCGACGCCGACCGGCGGGGCGTCCGACTCGTCGCCGCCCCCTCCCCCGTCGACCGGGCCCTCGTCGCCGAGCAGCGAGAGGAACGTCAGGAAGTTCGCCTCCTGCGTGCCGCAGGTGAAGAGCACCTCGTCGGCGGACCGGTCGTAGCGGTCGCCGACCGACGCCCGGAACTCGGGGTCGCCGTTCGTCGGGATGACGTAGCCGAGTTTCCCCGGGTCGAGGTCGAACCGACTCGCGTCGAGCGACCGGATGCCGCTTTCCGCCAGCATGATGTCGGCCTCGTGTTCGTGCTCCGCGAACCAGCGTTCGAGGCCGAACGGGTCGATGCGCATACCCGCATTCGGGCGGGCGCGAGGTTAGGTGCTGTGGTTGTTGGTGGCGGTGTCGCGGTTGCCGGTGGCAGTCGCGGGACAAGCTGGCGTGTTCGGTACTGTGGTGCTTCGACGATTCGCCGAGGAACGCTTCCGAAGTTCCAGCCGCTCGCGTATGAATGTCTGCGGACGGATCGGCGGTGAACATCTCCAAAGCCCCAGTCGCGCTCGACTCCCACAGCTCGCTGCGGTCCTCGTCGCTCACTGCGTTCGCTCCTGCGGTCCTTGCGTCGCTGGGGTTCGCCGAGCGCGACTGCCCCTTTGAGTCCCGCCCGCCCGCAAACGCCCAGCACCTCACGCCTCCCCAGCCTCGCGGTTCGCTCGGGGCTCCCTGCGGTCGCCCCTCACTCACCGCGCCCCTCGCGCGTGCTCCTCGCGGCCACCTTCGGCGGCCACTCGGAGGCACGCGCCGACCGCAGTATTATTTATAACTGATCGTCGCCACCGGTCGCCGGTGGTTACATATCGGCTCGCGGTCGCCGCGGCCACCGCAACGACTATCCTCGCCGATCGCGACAGGCCGGCATGGTTCTCAACCGGCAACGGCTGCTGGGCGTGCTGCTCGTCGCCCTGGCAGCGCTCGCGGCGGCCGTGCTGGCGGAGGTGCTGCGGACGGTCGTGTTCGCGGTCACCGTCGCGTACGTCCTGTATCCGCTCCGGCAGCGGCTCGTCGGTCGCGGCCTCTCGCGTCGGATCGCGTGCGCCGTCGCCACCGCCGTCGCGTTCGCCGGAGCCACTCTCCTCGTCGCGCCGCTGCTGTACGCGCTGTACCGACGGCGCTCGCAGCTGATCGCGATTCTGGAGCAGATCCCGGACATCGTCCCGATCAGCGTCGGCGGCTTCGAGACGGTCGTCGAGATCGCGCCGTTCGTCGCGGCCGCCGAGACGTGGATCCGGGGGGTCGCGATCGCGGTCGCGGGCGCGGCACCGGTCCTCGTCTTGGAACTCGTCGTGTTCACCTTCCTCGTGTACGGCATCCTGTACCGGCCGGGTGCGGTCGGGACGGCGGTCTTCGGTATCGTCCCGGCCGAGTACCACGACATCCCGGCTCGACTCCACAAGCGGACGCGGGAGACGCTGTACTCGATCTACGTGCTACAGGCCGCGACCGCGGCGGGCACGTTCGTCCTCGCGCTCGCGGTGTTCCGGGCGCTGGGCTACGGCTCGCCGGTCCTGTTGGCCGTCATCGCAGGCATCCTCCAGTTCATTCCCGTCGTCGGCCCGAGCGTCCTCGTCGTCGCGCTCGGGGCCGGCGACCTCCTCGTCGGCAAGACCGGTCGGGCGGTCGCCGTGCTCGTGATCGGGCTCGTCGTCGTCGCGTTCGTGCCCGACGCGGTGATCCGGACGCAGCTGGCCGACTGGACCGGGAAGATCTCTCCCGGCCTCTACTTCGTCGGATTCGTCGGCGGCATCCTCACGCTCGGTGCCGTCGGGGTCATCGTCGGCCCGCTCGTCGTGTCGCTGCTGCTCGAAGTGATCGACATGCTCTCGGAACACGGCGCGTCGTCCGGATCTGCCGCGGCGGCGACCGAGCCGGTCGAGGAGGGCGCGGACTCGGCGGAGTGACCGGCCGCCGAGCGCCCGAATTCGCGCTCCGCCGCCGGTACGGCTTTCCCTCCGCCGACCGTCTCTCCGGTATCCGATGTCCTCGACGGACCCCCCTACCGCGGTCGGCGACGCCCCGACGCTCTCGGCCCGCCGGCTCGACGGCCTCGGCGACCGCGTGGCGCGCTCCCGGCCCGCGAACGACGGCGACGGCGACGAAGCTGACGGCGGCGACACCGGCGACGGCGACACCGAACGCGACGCGATCGACGTGTTCGCCCCGGCGACGGACGAGCGGATCGGGAGGGTTCCGGCCTGCGACGCCGCAGACGTCGAGCGCGCGGTAGAGCGCGCTCGGGAGGCGCAGGCGGCGTGGGCCGAGACGCCGGTGACGGAGCGCGCCCGGATCGTCGACCGGTTCGGCGACCTCGTCGCGGACCGGCGCGAGGAGCTGCTCGACGTGCTCCAGTTGGAGACCGGGAAGTCGCGGCGCACCGCGGTCGAGGAGCTGTTCGACGTGCCGACCGGCTGCTCGTACGTCGCGCGCGAAGCGCCCGACGCGCTCGCCGAGGAGCGCCGCCGCGGGGTCGCGCCCGGGATCACGACCGCGACGGTCACCCGCGAGCCGGTCGGCGTCGTTGGCGTGATCTCGCCGTGGAACTACCCGCTCACGCTGTCGATGGCGGACGCGATCCCCGCGCTGGCCGCGGGCAACGCGGTGGTCCTCAAGCCCGACGAGAAGACGCCGTACGGGGCGCTGCTGCTGTCTGAACTGCTCGAAGTCGCCGGCCTCCCGGACGACCTCTTTCAGGTGGTCACGGGCGAGGGACCGACCGTCGGCCCGCCGCTCGTCGACGCCGTCGACTACGTCGCGTTCACCGGCAGCACGGCGACCGGCCGGATCATCGCGGAGCGCGCGGGGCGGAACCTGATCGGCTGCTCGCTGGAGCTCGGCGGCAACAACCCCCTCGTCGTGCTCGGGGACGCCGACGTCGACGAGGTCGCGCGCGGCGCGGTTCAGGCCTGCTTCTCGAACGCGGGGCAACTCTGCCTCTCCGCCGAGCGGGTCTACGTCGTCGAGTCCGCGTACGAGGAGTTCCTCGACGCGTTCGTCCGCGAGACCGAGGCGCTGACGCTCGGGACGGGCTACGACTACGACGCCGACCTCGGGTCGCTCGTCGACGCCGACCAGCTGGCCCGGGTCGAGTCGCACGTCGAGGACGCCCGCGAGCGCGGCGCGACCGTCGAGACCGGCGGGCGCGCCCGTCCGGACGTCGCCCCGTACTGCTACGAGCCGACGGTGCTGACCGGCGTCGACCCGGACGCGACGGTCGCCTGCGAGGAGACGTTCGGGCCCGTGGCGGCGGTGACGCCGGTCCCGGACGCCGGGGCCGCGGTCGCGGCCGCCAACGACTCGCCGTACGGGCTGAACGCGAGCGTCTGGACCGCCGACCGGGAGCGGGGCGCGGAGATCGCCCGCGAGATCGACTGCGGCACGGTGAACGTCAACGACGCGTTCCTCGCCACGTGGGGCGCGGTCGACGCGCCGATGGGCGGGTTCGGCGACTCGGGGCTGGGCCGGCGACACGGGTCGGAGGGGCTTCAGCGGTACACGGAGACGCGGACGGTCGGCGTCTGCCGGGTCGGACCGCTGACGTTCCCGGACCGGATCCCGACCGACTGGTTCGTTCGCGGCGCGTTCGCCGGGTTGCGGATCGCTCGCGGGGCGCAGCGGGGCGTCGACGCGATCCGGCGACGCCTGTCGCGTCGCTAGCGGGACCCAGTCGTCGTGAAAAAGGGGAACGAAGCGGGCTTACTCGCCGTCGTCGATCAGGTCGCCGAACACGGAGGACGCGGTGTCCGGGACGTCGAAGTCGTGGTAGTGCTCGCCCTTCTCGTTCGAGAGGATGTCGAGCGCGGCCGCGGCTCCGTCGCCCGTCGAGATGACCGCCTGCCACTCCTCGGCGCGGGCCATCGCGCCGGTCGCGTAGACGCCGTCGACGCTGGTCTCCGTCGAGAGGTTGACGCTGACGGTGTCGTCGTCGTCGAACTCGCAGCCGAGCGACTCGGCGAGGTCGCGGTTCGCGCCCGTCGCGAGGACGACGTAGTCGGCGTCGTACTCGCCCTCCTCGGTCGTCACGGTGAAGCCGTCGCCGGCGTCCTCCACGTCGGTGACCTCCTCGCCCTGATGGCGGTCGACGCCGAAGTCGTCCACCTGCTGGCGGGCGGTCGCCATGAACTCGCTGCCGCCGACGGAGCCGACGCCGAGGTAGTTGAACAGGTGTGCCTTGTGCATCCACGTTCCGTCCGTGTCGAAGAGGACGGTGTCGAGTCCGTTCTTGCTCGCGAACAGTCCGGCGCTCAGTCCGGCGGGTCCACCGCCGACGATTGCGACGTTCGTCATGGTCGCGCCAACGCGGCCCCGAACATAAGGGTTGACGGAAGCAGAGAGCGGCGACCGCGGCCGGCGACGCGCCCGAGCAGAAGCTATTTGCGCCGACCCCCGGAGATCGATCCATGACTGACGGGCAGCCTCGGCGCGGGTCGGTACGGCGGTCGCCCGACGCCGGGGGACCGCCGTCTCGCGACCGAACGGTCCGGGTCGGTGTCCTCGTCGCGCTCGGCGTCCTCCTCGTCGCGCTCGCGGCGGGTCCCGGCGGCGTCGCGGCCGCCGGCCACGCGGCCACGGGGCTCGGGGCCGCCGACGCCGCGGTCGACGACGGAGCGCCCCCGACGGCCGAGCAGAGCGGGTCCCCGCTCGCCGGGGCGAACGGAACGGTCGAACTCGTGGTGCGGTTCGACCCGGTCGACGACCCCGCCGCGCTCGGCGCGACTGACGGGGTTCCGCCGGCGGGCGCGGACGCCACCGCGACAGTCGCCGACCTCCGCGAGCACGCCGCCGCCGAGCGGAGCGCCTTCGAGTCGTTCGCCGCCGACCGGCCCGGCGTGTCCGTCGAGCGCGAGTTCTGGCTGGCGAACGCGGCGCTCGTCACCGTCGACGCGGACCGGGTGACCGCGGCCGACCTGCGCGCGGTCGAGAACGTCACGCGGCTCCACGAGAACGTCGTCGTCGAGCCGATCGGATCCGCGGGCGCGCGGCAGGTCGAGGCGGAGCCGGACGGCCGGGCCACGTCCGGACTGCGGCAGATCGGCGCGCCGACCGCGTGGCGGCGGTTCGACACCCGGGGCGCGGGCGCGACCGTCGCGGTCGCCGACACCGGCGTCAGTCGGTATCATCAGGACATCGATCTCGCTGGGTGGGCGTCGTTCGACGGGAACGGGACGCTCGTGAGCGACGACGTGTCGGAGGCGTTCGACCCCGACGGCCACGGGACCCACGTCGCGGGGACGGTCGCGGGCGGGAACGCCTCGGGGACGCACATCGGCGTCGCGCCCGAAGCGAGCCTCTACGGGATCGACGCCTTCGACGAGAACGGGACGGCGACGTTCGCGGCGGTCGTTGCCGCGATGGAACACGCGACGACGACGGCCGACGCCGACGTGCTCCAGTTGAGCCTCGGCGCGAACGGGACGTTCCGCGGGTTCGTCGGCCCGGTCAGGAACGCCCGCGCGACGGGCGCGCTCGTGGTCGCGGCGGTCGGCAACGAGGGCGCGAACGCCTCCTCGTCGCCAGCCAACGCGTACGACGCGGTCGCCGTGGGCGCGGTCGATTCCGAGGGGACCGTCCCGCCGTTCTCCGGCGGCCAGCGGGTCGACGCGGCCGCGTTCGGCGCGCCGCCGGACGACTGGCCGGACTCGTACGTCGTGCCCGACGTGAGCGCGCCCGGCGTCCGGGTCGCGAGCGCCGCGGCGGGCACCCGGAACGGCTACGTCTATCGACAGGGGACGAGCATGGCCGCGCCGCACGCGAGCGGGGTCGCCGCGCTCGCGGTCGCCGCCACCGACGGCCGGGTCGCCGCCCCGACGATCGAGGCCGCGCTCGTCGACACCGCGGTCCACCCGACGAACGCGACGGAGCCCGACACCCGGTACGGGAACGGTGTCGTCGACGCGCCCGCCGCCGTGGGGGCCGCGGTTGAGGCGACGCCGCCCGCGGAGCCGACCGACACGAACGACACGGTCGGGGGGAACGGTGACGGAGTCGGGACGGGCGACGTCGACGGGTCCAGCGCGGGAGACGGCGACACCGACGGACGAGCGCCCGGATTCGGCGCGGTCCCCGCGCTCGCAGCGGTCGTCGCCGTCGCGCTCGCGAGCCGCTTCCGGGTCGGACGCGGCCGCGACTGACCGGCTGCTGTCGGCGCGGACTCGGTGGCGGGTCGCCCGCGGGACGGCCTACTCGCCGAAGTCGGTGAGCGAGCCCGTGGGGGTATCGTCGTTCTCGTCGCTTTCGCTGTCGCCGCTTTCGCTGTCGCCGCTTTCTCCGTCGTCTCCGCTCCCCTCCTCGTCACACGCCGCGGCCGCCGGGTCGCGCCAGGGATTCTCGGGGTCGACCGGCTCGACGGCGCGGTCGAGTTCCTCGGCGTCGTACTCCACGTCCTCGTCGAGCAGCATCGCGAGCCGCTGCCAGCGCGCGCTCCGCTCGTCCTCGCCCTCCGGGCCGACGCGCGCGCCGTGGGTCTTGAAGAACCTCGTCCCCCGGTCCAGCTTCGACCCCTCCCCGGTGTGGCCGTCGAAGACGGCGTCGAACCGGCCCTCGGGTTCGAGGTCGCCGACGGGGAAGTCGTGGGCCGGCTCTTCGCCGCGCTCGCGGGCCTCGGCCCTGACCTCGGCGACGGCGGAGAAGTAGGCGTCCGCGTTCGACGCCTCGCGGGTCGAGCGCGCGCGGGCGGCCGCCAGCGCGGCGTGGATCGCGCAGAGCCGGCCCTTCCACTCGGCGGGGTCCCAGCGCTCGGTGGCGAGCTCCTCGTAGCGTTCGATCGTGAGCGCGGCGTCGCTGCCCGCGCGGAGGTCCTCGACGACGTAGAGGTTGAGGCGGTCCCAGAGGTTCCACGCGTAGCCGGAGCGGGCCAGCTCCCACGCCGCCCACGCGGCGACCTCCTCGTCGGAGCGCCGCACCGCCTTCTGGAGAGTACTGGAGACGACGTAGCGGCTGTAGCCGCCGTCGGTCTCGTTCGCTTCTTTCTCCTCGCCGAAGTCGTTCTCGCCCGTCGCGTCCGGCGTCGTCTCGGTTTCGAGGCTTCCGTCCGACCCGAACGTCGCCTGTCTGTCGTCGCCGTCGGCCATATCTCCGCTCCCGCCGCGAGTGACTTAACAGCCCCGCGGCGGGCGCGGCCGAGTCGTCGATCCGCGCCGCGGTACTGCGGATCACACTCGTTTTGAAAGGGAACCCTTAAGTTGAATCCAGCAGGTAGCATACGGTAACCGCCCTTAGCTCAGCCTGGTAGAGCAGTCGACTGTAGATCGACTTGTCCCCCGTTCAATTCGGGGAGGGCGGACTGAATTTTGTACTTGTGAGCGACAGCGAACGGGTGCTGACCGTGCGGGACGACCGACCCGGATTGAGCAGACGAGTCGCAGCCCGCGCAGTGAGCGAAGCGAACGAGCAGGACCGTCTCGGCGAGTTCTATTCGGGGAGGGCGGACTTGCTTTTCACACTCGCGAGTGACGCAGTTTGGCGCGACGCGTCCCGCTTTTATTCTGGACTCGCGGCGTACATATTTCTCAGAATCCGCCTTCGTTTACCAGTTTGACCCTGTGTCGCCGTAACACACTTAAGAGCGCGCTCGATACGGGCACGTAGTGGCATCCCGACAGGGCGGGTCGGGGGACGCGGAGCCCCTCGCGCCCGGATCGACGGAGCGTCGGACCGCTTCCACGACCGCCGCCGCGAGCCGAGACGCGGGTGCGCGACCCCGGTCCCCGCCGGAGTCGCCAGCGCGCCGCCGCGCTCGGGCCGGCCGATCCGACCGGGCCGCGGACTATCGATCGGTCGATGCGGCCTCCCGCGGCGAGTCCGTCACCCGAACGCCGACGGACCCGCCGGTGCGCGATCCCTCGCTCTACGCGCTGACCGACCACTTCCGCGAACGGCTGGAACAGCCCGGCCGGTACGTGTCGACGCGCACCGTGAGCGACGCGATCCGCGAGGGGCAGCTCCGGTGGAACAGCACCGACGGCTGGCGGTTCGCGCTCGTCGAAGGCGGCGTGCGCTTCGTCGTGGTCGTGGGCGACACGGAAACGAACTCGCCGGTCGTCGTCACCGGCTGGACCGAGGTCGCGGACCGCGAGGCCGCGCTGGAGGCCCCGCGGTGGGACGGCGTCGACGTGGACACCATCGCGGTGCGCGCCGCCCTGAGCGAGCAGGCGTCGACGCCGATCCCCGACCGGATCCGACCCCGGACCGTGACGCGCCCGTTCGAAGTGGGCGAACATCGGTTGGAGACCCCGCCCGGCGACCCGTTCGTGCGCTGTACCGTCTGCGGCTGCCGGTTCCGCTCGAAGGAGGCGATCACCTCGCGGCGGTGCCGGAACCGATCGTCGGACTAGATCGAGTTCGGGATCGGGTCGACGGTGATCTTTCCGAGAACGCGATCGACACTCCCGAAGTTCCGACTGCCCGGTACTAAGCGACGGATTCCGTGACTGAGACCGCCGAAGCCCCAGCCGGGAGGCGGGCGCACGCTCGCTGCGCGCTTCAGTCGCTCACTCCGTTCGCTCCTTCCAGTGCTTGCGTCGTCATCAGAACGCGAAGCGTTCTGATTGGCTCACGAGAGCTTCGCTCTCGTGAACGCCTGCGCCCGCCTCCCGGCTGCCCCTTCGAGTCCCACCCCACACCGCAACCTCACGCCTCCCCAGCCTCGCGGCTCCCTTCGGTCGCCGCGTCCCTCGCGCGTGCTGGCTCGCGGCCTGTCGGCCGCTCGCAGGCACGCGCCACCGCAGTTCGATTCACCTCGTGACCGTGTTCCGTCACGGTTTGCGAGCGCCGAGCCGGGGACGCTACCCATTTCCGCGTCGCGATCGAATCGATGGCAATGACCGACGAAACCGGCGATTCCGCCGGATCCGACGAGGAGGGCCCAGTCGACGAGCGCGTCGACGGCGGGGATGGTGGCGACAGCGACGCGGATGCCGTCCCCGACGACTCCGAGGACGCCCCCGAAGACCTCTCGATCGACCGCTTCCACGAGGCGCTCGAAGCCGAGGAGCGCCCGGTCGCGACCGCGAGCGAGGTCGCCCGGCGGCTGGGGACCACGCAGGCGGCGGCCCGCGACGCGCTCGGCGCGCTCGTCGACCGCGGCGACGTGGACCGGCTCGACGTCGAGGCGGATCCCGTCGTCTTCTACCCGCGCGACTGGGGCGCGCTGGCGAGCCGCGAGCGCGTCGTCGTCTTCCCGAAGCGCCGCGAGATCGTCGTCGACCGGCCGACGCAGTACACCCGGGCGCGGCTCTCGCAGTTCGCGAACCTCGTCGACACCACCGGCACCGAGCCGGGGACCCGGGGATACCTCTATCGGATCCGACAGGAGGACGTGTGGGCCGCGCCGTTCGACGACGCCGACGCGCTCGTGGGCGCGCTCCGCTCGGTGCTGCCGCGACGCTACGAGCACCTCGAAGCGTGGGTGCGCGACCAGTGGCGGCGCGCGCACCGCTTCCGGCTGTACACCCACGCGGACGGCTACGTCGTCCTCGAAGCCGCCTCCGAGAACCTGATGGGCAACGTCGCCGACCAGCACCTCGACGACGACCACCTCCGCGCGCCCATCTCGGACACCGAGGCGTGGGTCAACGAGGACGCGGTCGCCGTGGTCAAGCGCGCGCTCTACGACGCCGGCTACCCCGTCGAAGACGACCGCGACCTGGAGACCGGCGACCCCGTCGAGATCGACCTGACGACCGAACTGCGCGACTACCAGCAGACGTGGGTGGACCAGTTCCTCGACCGCAAGTCCGGCGTGTACGTCGGGCCGCCCGGCTCCGGGAAGACCGTCGCCGCCATCGCGACGATCGCCGCGGTCGGCGGCGAGACGCTGATACTGGTCCCCTCCCGCGAGCTGGCGGATCAATGGCGCGAGGAGCTCCTAGAGCACTCCACGGTCGACCCCGCGGACATCGGACTGTACCACGGGGGAACGAAAGAGGTCCGACCGGTGACGATCGCGACCTACCAGATCGCCGGGATGGACCGCCACCGCTCGCTGTTCGACTCCCGCGAGTGGGGGCTGATCTGCTTCGACGAGGCGCACCACGTCACCGCCCCCGTCTACTCCCGCACCGCCGAGCTACAGAGCAAACACCGGCTCGGGCTCTCGGCGACGCCCGTCAGCGAGACCGGCAGCGAGGAGGAGATCTACACCCTGATCGGGGGGCCGATCGGGGCCGACTGGGACGCCCTCTTCGAGGCCGGCTTCGTCCAGGAGCCGGAGGTGGAGATCCGGTACGTCCCGTGGCGCGACGAACTGGCCGAAAGCGAGTACGCCGCCGCCGACGGCCGGGAGCGCAGACGCGTCGCGGCCGAAAATCCCGCGAAGATCGAGGAGCTCCGCTACCTGCTCGCGGCCCACCGGGACAAGAAGGCGCTCGTCTTCGTCGAGTACCTCGACCACGGGAACGCCATCGCGGACGCGCTCGACGCACCCTTCATCAGCGGCGAGACGCCCCACCACGAGCGCGCCGAACTGTTCCGGCGGTTCCGCGCGGAGGGGGCCGACGCCGAAGACGCCGGCGACGACCTCGACGTCCTCGTCGTCTCCCGGGTCGGCGACGAGGGGATCGACCTCCCGAACGCCGAACTCGCGGTCGTCGCGAGCGGACTGGGGGGCTCCCGGCGGCAGGGCTCGCAGCGCGCCGGCCGGACGATGCGGCCGACGGGCTCCGCGCTCGTCTACGTCCTCGCGACCCGCGGGTCGAGCGAGGAGGAGTTCGCCCAGCGGCAGATGCGTCACCTCGGTCGGAAGGGCGTCCGCGTCCGCGAGACGAACGTCGCGGAGTAGCTGCGCGGCGACTCACCGCAGGGCGTCCCGGAGCGCCGCCGCGCCCCGCTCGATCGACGATCGCGGACTCCGCGGGTCGTCGTGCTCGTACACGAGCCACGCCGCGTCGGCGGCGCGGGCGCTCGCGACGACCGCGTCGAGGTCCACGTCCCCCTCGCCGAGCGCGACGGAAGCGCCCCGGTCCACGTCGGCGTCGGCGACGTGAACGTGCGTGATCCGGTCCGCGTAGCGGTCGATCAGCGCCGCGGGGTCGACGCCGGCGACCGCGGCCCAGCCGGCGTCCGGTTCGAAGCCGAGTCGCTCGTCCGTGCGCGCGAGCAGCGCGTCGAGGGCGGTCCCGCTCGCGTCGGGGTCGGTCCCGCTCGCGTCGGGGTCGCTCCCGCCGCCGAGCGCGACGAACTCGTGGTCGTGCGTGTGGTACGCCAGCCGGAACCCGTCGCGATCGAGGGCGGCGGCGAGGTCGCTCAGCCGGGTCGCGACCGCGTCGACGGTCGCCGCCGTCTCGAAGCGGCTCGGGTCGAGCCACGGGATCACGAGCAGGTCGACGCCGAGCCGGTCGTAGAAGTCGGTCGTCGCCGCGTAGTCGTCCTCCAGCGCGTCGATTGAGACGTGCGCGGCGGCCGCGTCGAGGCCGGTCCGATCGAGGGCCTCGCGGACGGCCTCGGGCGATTCCTCTCGGACCCGATAGGCGAACTCGACCCCGTCGAACCCCGCGTCGGCGACCAGTTCGAGGCGCTCGGGGACCGACGCGTCGAGGCCGCGAAGCGTGTACAGTTGGACGGCGCAGTCGACCATGGTGGTCGCTCTCACGCCCGGACCGTAGCCGTTTCGGCGGGAGCGTCGGCGTTTCGGCGGGAGCGTCGGCGTTTCGGCGGCGCGACCGCCCAGGGACCGTCCGCGCCGCGGGGTTCCGTTCCCCCTCTCTCACTCCCCCGATCCCGCTCTCGGTCCGCTCCGCGTCGAAGCCTTCAACACCCGGTCGGTCGAGTTCGCGGTATGGACTCGGACGACCCCGCCAGTCGCGACGAGGCCGCGGACGACGAAGCCCCCGCCGCCGACGATCCGACCGTCGCCGAGGCGGTCGTCGACGCCATGCTCGACCGCGGCGTCGACACCGTCTTCGGCATCCCCGGCAAACAGACCCTCCCGCTGAACCGGGCGCTCGCCGACCGCGACGCGCGGTTCGTCGTCGCCCGCCACGAGACCGCCGTCCCCCACCAGGCGTGGGGGTACGCCGAGACGAGCGAGCCGGGCGGGATGGCGGCCACCTGCGTCGTCCCCGGGCCGGGCGACACGAACGCGATGAACGGGCTGAAGAACGCACTGAACGACTGCGTCCCGCTCCTCCACCTCGCGGTCGAGACGGAGCGGTCGGTCCGCGGCGGCGACGGGATCCACGAGACGCCGCCGGAGACGTACGACACGGTCGTCAAGGAGAACGTCACCGTCGACTCGCCGTCGGGCGCGGTCCCCGCCGTCGTCGAGGCGATCCGCACCGCCCGCGAACACCCGCAGGGGCCGGTCCGCGTCGGCATCCCGAAGGACGCCCTCGCGAGCCGGACGCCGCAGCCGGCGGTCGGCGACCGCGACCCGTCGCCCCCGCCGACGCCGCCCGCCGACGCGATGCGCGAGGTCACCGACCTGCTCGCCGAGGCGTCGTCGCCCGTCGTCCTCGCCGGCGGCGGCGTCAGGCGGTCCGGCGCGAGCGACGCCCTGCGCGCGGCCGCCGAGCGACTGGACGCGCCGGTGGTGACCACCTACAAGGGGAAGGGGACGCTCCCCGAGAGCCACCCCCTGTCGGCCGGCGTCCTCTGTGGCGGTGCCAGCGCGGAGCTCCGCGACCTCCTCGCGGACGCCGACGTCGGCCTCGTCGTCGGCTCCGACCTCGACGCGGTCGCGACCGCCTCGTGGTCCGTCTCGATGCCGGAGACGCTGGTCCACGTCACGCTCGACGGCGACGACGTGGGGTTCGGCTACGAGACCGACCGCGGCGTCGTCGCCGACGCCGACCGCTTCCTGCGCGCGCTCGACGACCGGCTCGGGGGCGACGAACGAGCCGCTGACCACGAGCGATTCGCGGACGGCGCGTCCGACGCCCCCTCCGGCGCGGAGCGCGCGGAGTCCGTCCGCGCCGCCGACCGCGAGCGGTTCGCGGCGCTGTCTGCGGGAGACGCGGGTGACGACGACCGCGCCGACGCCCCGCTCCGGTCGGTCGAGGTCCTCTCGGCGGTGCGCGACGCGGTCCCCGAGGAGGCGGTCGTCACCGCCGACGCGGGCGGATTCCGGCTGTGGACGCTCGTCTCGTTCCCGGCCTTCGGGCCGCGGTCGTACGTCAACCCCGGCTCGTGGGCCACGATGGGCACCGGGCTGCCGTCGGCGATGGGCGCAAAATTGGCGAACCCCGACCGCGACGTGGTCGCGCTCACCGGCGACGGCGGGCTCATGATGTGCGTTCACGAGCTTCACACGCTGGCGAGCGAGGGGATAGACGTCACCGTGGTCGCACTCAACAACGACGACTACGCGATCATCAGCGAGGAGGCGTCGCGGTCGTACGACTTCCCCGAGGGGAGCTACGGCTGGGCGGAGACCGGGCTCGACCTCGTCGCGGTCGCGTCGGGGATGGGCCTGCCGGCGGAGCGCGTCCGCGAGCGCGACGCGGTCGGCGACGCCGTCGAGCGCGCCCGCGCCCGGGACGGCCCGGCGCTCGTCGAGGTCGTCACCGACCCGGCCGAGCCGCAGGCGAGCGAGTGGATGACCGGGCCGCGACCCGGGGAGTGAGCCGTTTCACGCCGATCGTTCCCGAGATCTGAAGCGATCTATATGAGGTTCCACCGCCGAGTGCGCGTATGCGAAACCCGTGGGTCCACGACGACGTTCCCGACGACGCCGGATCGGGCTACGACGGTCCGGTGCGTCTGCTGGGGGCGTTCATGTGGGGGTCGCTGCTCCTCGGGGTCGGCGGGTTCGTCCTCCTGTCCGGCGCGGGCGTCGTCGACCTCGCCGACGGCGGATCGTTCGGCGAGGTCGTCACCGGGGTCGTCGCCGCGCTCGCGCTCGCGCTGTCGATCCCGATCCTGCTGAAGCTGCTCGCTATCTCGCGGGCGCTCGCCCTCCTCGCCCTCCTCGTCACCGGCGCGTCGGTCGGACGGTTCGTCGTCGTCCGCGAGCCGGAGCAGTTCCAAGCGCTGCTCGATGCCGGCGACGCGATTGCCGGGAACGCGGGCGCGCTCGGCGACCTCCTCGACACCGTCGACTCGATGTCCCCCGCGACGGGAGACGGGGCGGCGGCCGCGTTGGTCGACGGCGGAGCTGCCGCGGTGTTCGACACCGCAGCGACCGCGATCGTCGACACCGCGGCGGTCGCGTTCGTCGCCGTTCCGGTCGCGTGAGGCCGCGGGCGGCCGCCGGCCGCGGGATCAGAGCGGGACGGTCCCGTGTCCCGGAACCGGACGGACGTGAGCCTTAACAACTGTCGTCGTGAACGCCGCCCATGACGCATCCGAACGACGTCGCCGTCGGGATCGTCGGCCTCGGCGGCATCGGGTCCCACCACGCGACGCGGCTGACCGAGCGCGGCGCGACCCTCGTCGGCGGGATGGACGTCGACGCCGACGCCCGCGCGCGTTTTCACGAGGAGTTCGGCGTCCCCGCCTACGAGGACGAGACCGCCCTCTTCGACGACTGCGACGCCGTGTTGGTCACGACGCCGAACCGCTTCCACGAGGAGTACGCGACCGCGGCGCTGTCGGCCGGGCTCGACGTCCTCATCGAGAAGCCGCTGGCGCACACGCTGGAGAGCGCCGAGCGCATCGCCGACGCCGCCCGCGACGCCGAGGGATTCTGTATGGTCGGGTTCAACAACCGGTTCGCGGAGCCGGCGCAGGTGATCAAACACTATCAGGACGAGGGACGGTTCGGCGAGACCACCCACGTCGAGGCGAACTACGTACGCCGGCGCGGCGTCCCCGGGCGCGGCTCGTGGTTCACCTCGGCCGACGTCGCCGGCGGCGGCGCGCTCATCGACATCGGCGTCCACGCGATCGACTTGGCCCTCTACTTCCTCGATCACCCCGAGGTCGTCGAGGTCTCCGGACAGACGCGCTCCGAGTTCGGCGGCCGCGACGACTACGCGTACGTCCACATGTGGGGCGACGACTCGGGTCCCGAGGAGTTCGACGTGGACGACTCCGCGTCGGCGTTCCTCCGCGCCGCCGACGGCAGCACCGTCTCGCTGGAGGTCGCGTGGGCGACGAACCGCCCGCCCACCGAGGAGTTCGTGGTCCGCGGCACCGAGGCGGGCGCGACGTTCGACCGCGCGAACGACGACCTGACGGTCCACGAGGCGGGCGTCGGCGGCGGCCACCACCTCTCGGACACCGAGATCGAGACGCGCGACGGCGACGCCCACGCCGCCGAGCAGGCGACGTTCCTCGAAGGGGTCGCCGCGGGCGAGACCCCCGCGATCAACACCGTCGAGGAGGCGCTCCGCGTCCAACGCGTCATCGACGCCGTCTACCGCTCCGCCGACCGGGGCGAGGCCGTGCGGCTGGACTGACCGACACGCCGACCGGCGATACGCTTACGTGAGCGATCGGAGAAACACACGGCCATGAGGCCCTCCAGCAGCGGCGCGGCGGCGTCCGGTGACTCGCGAGCGCCGGAGACGGCAGCGAACGTGGCAGAGACGGCCGACAAAACGGCGGAAACGGCACGAGACGAACCGGGCGTGAGACGGCGCTCGGTCCTGACGGCAGGCGTCGCCGGCGTGTTCGCCGGACTCAGCGGCTGTCTCGGTGACGGTGACCGGTCGCTCCCGTCGACGCCCTCCGGGTCGTGGCCGCAGCACATGCGCGACGGGGCGAACACGGGGGCGACGGCGGCGACCGCCCCGTCGCGCGGGAACCTCGCGTGGACCTCGGACGCGTTCACGCGGTGGCCGCCCGTCGCGGTCGACGACGAGGTGTACGTCGGGAACGTCGACCCGAGCCCCGGTCCGAAGGTCGTCGCGCTCGACGCGACCGACGGCTCCGAGCGCTGGCGCGTCGACATCGAGGAGGCGGGCCACTACACCTCGGCCGTCGTCGGGGACTACCTCGTCGCCGCGTACGGCGACCGGGTCGTCGCCCTCGACCGCGAGTCGGGCGACCGGGAGTGGACCGAGACGCTGTCGGGCACCCTCTCCTACACTGAGATCACCGCCGTCCCCGCGGAGTCGCTCGTCTTGATCCCCCGCAGGTCCGGGGGGGAGGGTGGTCTCACCGCGCTCGACGCCGCGACCGGGGAGGAGCGGTGGGCCGAACCGCTCCCGGGCTCCGTCGAGGACCCGCCCGCGGTCCGGGGGGACGGCGTGTTCGTCGCCGCGGACTCGGCGCTGTACCGGCTCGATATCGCGGACGGAAGCGAGGCGTGGCGTCGAAACGTCGGGAGCGTCGCGCTCGGCCCCAGCGCGACCGCCGCGGGACTCCTCGTCGCCGCCGACGGCGACCTCGCGGTCCGGGACCCCGACACCGGAGACCGACTCCGGGCGCTCGACGGGTACGACGGCGAGGTCCACGGCGTCGCGGTCGCGGACGGGACCGCGTACTGGCTGACCGACGAGCGCCTCGCGGCGGTCGACGTCGCGAACGGGACCGAAGTGTGGCGTCTCGACGCCGCGGGCTCTCAGGAGGGGCTCTGCGTCGGCCGGGAGACCGTCGTCGCGCCGGTCAGGTACGAGGGATTCGACTTGGAGACCGCGTGGCCCGCGGTCGCCGCGTTCGACCGCGACACCGGGGACGTGCGTTGGTACTATCACATCGACGGGTTCGACGTGATGTTCACGACGCCCCCGGTGCTCGTCGACGGCGCGGTGTACGTCGCCGCTAACACCATCGACGCCGTCGGCGCGCTCGGGGACGTACCGCCGTCTGACGAGTCTGGACTCCTCTGAGCCGGGGAGACGCCCGGTCGTTACCCGCTCGGCGGGGTCGCCCTCCCGCTCGCTTCGGGCGGTCGCGTCCGCGATGGGAACCTATTCGGTGCTGGGACCGAACACATCAGCCAACTCGTGACCCGCGATCCAGGCCCGACGCCGCCCTCCGAACGGATCACCAGCCTCGACGCGCTCCGGGGGTTCGCGCTGCTCGGCATCCTCCTCATCAACGTCTGGGTGTTCTCGATGCCCGAGCAGACGCTGTTGAACCCGAACGTGTACGCCGACGCCGCCGCCTACGGCGATCTCTCGGGCGCGAACTACTGGGCGTGGTTCGCCGGGCACGTCTTCGCGCAGTCGAAGTTCATCACGATATTCTCGGCGCTGTTCGGCGCTGGAGTCCTGCTGTTCGTCGAGAGCAAGGAGGCGAAGGGCCAAGACGCCGTCCGCCTCCACCTCCGCCGGACCGCGGTGCTGATCGGGGTCGGTCTCCTCCACGCGTACCTGCTGTGGTACGGCGACATCCTCGTCGCGTACGGGCTCACCGGGATCTTCCTGCTGTACGTCCGCGATCTCGACGCCCGGCAGCTCGCCGGGCTGAGCGCGGTGTTCCTGCTGTTCCTCCCGGCGGTCGAGCTGTTCACCGCGGTGTCGATCGGGGGCGAGGCGATCGCCGGCCAGTGGCTGCCCTCCGAGGCCGCGCTGCGCCAGCAGGTGGCCACCTACCGCGGCGGGTGGCTCGGACAGATGAGCCACCGCGTCGACTCGTCGTTCCAGCGCCAGACGACCGGGTTCATCGGCCAGAACTTCTGGCGGATCGGAGGTATCATGCTGCTCGGGATGGCGCTGTACCGATGGGGCGTGTTGACCGGCGAGCGCTCGACCGCGTTCTACCGCCGGCTCGTCGCCGGCGGCGTCGTCGGCGTCGGAATCGTCGTCGCTGGGGTCGCGTACGTCGAGGCGAACGACTGGAGCGCCGACGCCGCGCTGTTCTGGCGGCAGTTCAACTACGTCGGGAGCCTGCTCGTCGCCGGCGGCTACGTCGGGGCCGTCACCCTGTTCGTCAGGTGGCGCGGAGAGGGCATCGTGACTACGGCGCTCGCCGCCGTCGGCCGGACCGCCTTCACGAACTACCTGCTCCAGACCGTGATCGCGACCACGGTCTTCTACGGCCACGGGCTCGGCCTGTTCGGCTCCGTCACCCGGGTCGAGCAGTACGCGATCGTCGCGGCGATCTGGGCGGTCCAGATCCCGCTGTCGGTGCTGTGGCTGCGGTACTTCCGGTTCGGTCCCGTCGAGTGGGTGTGGCGGACGCTCACCTACGGGGAGGCGCAGCCGATGCGGCTCGACGGGTGACCGCCCGAGCGTGAGTGGTCCCGCTCGTTCTCCGAACTGAGACTCGCGAGGACACGTTCAACACCCTCCCGCCGAACGCTCCGCACATGGCCGACTTCGACGTTCACGACCACCGCCACGAACTGAAACAGCTCCGCGACGCGGGCGCGACGAGCCTCTGGGAGAACCGCGAGGAGATGGCCTGTCCGGTGTGCGACGACGTCTTCTCGCGGCTGTTTGTCACCGAGCAGACCGGAACAACGTTCCCCGAGAACGACGGCGCGCGGTTCTGCCTGCTGCGCGACGACGACGCCGTGTTCCTGTTCAGACACTAAGCGCACGGGCGATCGGTTACACGGGGCGTCGGCTCCGTCGAAATCCCCTCTTCAGACGTATTCTCGCCTGAAACGACTGGTCGATGAGAGCTGCTAATGAATCGAATTACTATCGTTTGTTCACAAACGACGAGCGATCTCGTACGCGATTGATGTCGGGAGAAGGATAGCGAATATTACAAGCGTGATTTCCTCTATTGTCAGGCCAGATTGCGTAAGACCTGCGTAGAAGTAGAGTGCTCCGGTGGACATCACACTGACAATAGCCGCAATATATCGGGGATCCCTCCATGAAGACGGAAACTCAGAGCTAGACATAACTCCGTATACTCGTATCTATGCGATAGATTCTTCGCCTGTATTGAGCGCAATCGGGCCAGAATATCTCACTTGCCGCGGATCTCAACGGATCCGGGCGTCAGTCGTCGCCCACGGGGTCGACACCGGGATCCGGGTCGTCGATGTACCGCTCGGTCCACGTGCCCCGCGCGAACCACGCGACTCCGACGACCGCGCCGAGGACGTTCCCGAGCGCCATGCCGACCCAGACGCCCGTCTCGCCCCACCCGGCCACGAAGACGAGGTACGCCACGCTGGCGACCCGGCCCACCCAGAGGGTGAGGATCGAGATGACCATCGCGGTCTTCGTGTTGCCCGCGCCGCGGAACGCGCCGAGGATTACCTGCGAGACGCCAATAAACGCGAACTCGACCGAGCGGATCCGGACGTACTCGACCGCGTACTCGATCGTCGCCGGCGCGTCCGGCACGTCGCCGAGGAACGCCCCCACGATCGGTTCGGTGAACGCCACGGCGACGACCGCGACGAGGAACATCACGCCCGCGCCGGTCGTGGCGGCGAACTTCACCGCCTTGCCCGCGCGGTCGGCGCGGTTCGCGCCGAGGTTCTGTCCGACCATCGTGTCGATGGCGCGCCCCAGTCCCATCGCGGGCAGGAACACGAGCGAGATGAGGCGGTTCCCCAGCCCGTAGGCGGCGACGACAGGCGGCGAGAAGGTGACGATCATCGCCGTGAGCGTGATCATCGCGAGCGCGCTCGTCGTCTGCTCGACGCTGGAGGGAAGGCCGAGTCGGAAGATGTCCCGGATGAAGTCGAGGTCCGGAACGAGGTGGCCGAACGTCACGTCGGGGCCGTAGTCGGTCCCGAACAGGACCCAGAGCCCGATGGCGGTCGCGACGCCGCGAGAGAGGATCGTCGCGAGCGCAGCGCCCTGAATGCCGATCCCGGTGACCCCCGTCGCCGAGAGCAACATCGCCTCCACCGCGACCGGATCGAGCGCGGCGAGACCCGGCACCGCCGCGAGCCACTCGAACAGCGGATTCCCGTCGAACCCGAAGATGAAGAACGGGTCGGGGAGGACGTTCAGGAGGACGGAGATGAACATCACGGCCATCGGCGTCCGGGTGTCGCCGTAGCCGCGCATCAGCGCCGAGAAGACGAAGAAGCCGAACATCAGGGGGATGCCGGCGAAGATGACCTCCATGTAGTCGGCCGCGAGCGGGATCACCGTCGCCGCGGTGTCCGCGTCGCTCGGGAGGATCTCCAGGGCGGGACGGGTGTAGAAGTAGCCCGCGATACCGATGAACACGGACAGAACCGAGACGGTGAAGATCGTCTGTCCCGCGACCAGTCCGGCCGAGCCGTCGCCGTCGGCACCGGTGTACTGCGCGACGAGGATCGCGCCCGCGGTGGTGAACCCGCCGGCGACCGCGATCAACAGGAAGATGAGGGGGAACGCGAGGCTGATCGCGCCGACCGCTTCCGCCGAGAGCCGGCCGAGGTAGAGCGTGTCGACGATGTTGTACGTCACCTGTAACAGCTGGATGACGACGATCGGCCACGCCAGTCGGAACAGCGGTCTGAGGAGGCTTCCTTCGGTGATCGACTCCCCGTCGACCGGCCCGTCCGGTCCGCCGGGGGAACCGTCGCCGGGCCCGTCGGGCTGGTCGGGGTCGTCCGGCCCGTCGGCGTGGGCGTGTTCGTCCGGGGCGGTGGAGGGGTCGTCCGGCCCGTCGGAGGGGCCGTCCGGATCGACCGGAGGCTCGTCGCTCACTGGCGTACAAACGCCGGTGGCGCGCTATCAGACTTCCGATCCGGTCAGCGTCTCCCGCCGCCGCTGGGGCGGTCGTCGCGGTCGTCTTCGGTCGAATCGGCGGCGGTTAACCCGCCGTCCGGGGAGTCCGCCCCGGAGTCCGATGCGGGAGCGTCGCCCGGGGTGTCGTGGGCGGCGGCCGTGGCCGATCCGGAGTCCGTCGCCGCGGCCCGGTCCGCATCGGCGTTCACGCGGGCGACGCCGGAGGTGTCGTCGAAGACGAGGTGGCGGTGCGGGTACGCCATCGTGACGTCCGCCTCCGGGTCGCCGAGCCGCTCGCGGATGCGCGTGTTCACGTCCGACTGGACCTTCGCCAGCTTGTAGGGCTTCTTCACCCAGTACCGGAGTCGAAGTAAGATCCCGTTGTCGCCGAACTCGTGGAGCCGGCAGTCGGGCCCCGCCATGTACCGGGCCACGCCGATGCGGATGTCGGGGCCGCCGTCGATGACGGCCTCGCAGTCGCGCGCCGCGCGCTCGATGCGGCGGCGGGCCTCCGGGATGTCGCTCTCGTAGGTGACGAGCACGTCGATCGACCGCCGGGTGCGCTCGTCCTCCGCGGAGAGGTTCGTCACGTCCCGCTCGCGCATCGTCCCGTTCGGGACGACGAGGAAGGTGTTGTCGAGGGTGAAGATCTTCGTGTACCGGATCGTGATGTCCTCGACGAACCCGGTCGTCCCGTCCTCCAACTCCACCATGTCGCCGATCTCGAACGGCTGGTCCGCGAGGATGAACACGCCGTTGATGAAGTTCCCCACCAGCGGCGCGAGGATGATACCGATGACCGCGGAGAACACCGCCGTCCCCAAGAGGAGGTCCGAGAACCGGAACCCGACGGCGTCGAGTCCGACCAACAGGGCGAGACCGATAGTCCCCACACGGACGCCGCGGATGATCGTCTGCGCGACGCTCTGTCGCGACACGCGGCGCGCCACGGGGCGACCGATCAGCCGCACGAGGAAGTTGGCGACGACGACGCCGACCGCGACGGCCGCGAGCACGGTCAGCAGACTCGTCCCCGGGAGGGCCGCGAGCCGCTCACCGATCGCGACGAGCCGCTCACCGATCGCGACGAGTCGCGAGACGACCCCCGGGACCGCCGCCACCTCCGGAGGTACCATGGCGAATCCGCGTCGGCCACCGGAAAAAGCGTTTCTCCCCGCGGGCGCTGACGGGACGCCCGCGGGCGACGGGGCAACCACTAACACGCCGCTGAGCGAACGGAGGGTATGTCGCGACCGCCCGCGGATCCGACGACACCGAGGTTCAGCGTCGAACACGACTCGAAGCCGGGAAACACGGTGATAGCCGGGTTCTCGTCGTTCGGGCTGGCTGGGCTGACCGCCGTCGACTACCTGGTCGACGACCTCGACCTGGCGGAGACCGGCCACGTCCGGATCGACGGGCTCCCGTCGATCGCGCCGTTCACCAAGGGAACCCCCCGCCACCCGATCCGGCTGTACTCCGCCCCGGACCTCGACATCACCCTGTTGGTCGCCGAGCAGTTCGTTCCCCCCGCCCCCGGTGGACTGCTTGCGGATGCGCTCCTCGACTGGGCGGCGGCGAACGGCGTCTCCGAGATCGCGGTGCTGGCGGGCGTCCCGGTGGCCCACGGTCCCGACGCCCACCGGACGTTCCACGTCGCCACCGAGGACTACCGCGCCGCGCGGCTCGGGGACGGAGCCGACGTGCCCGCGATGGAGTCCGGGTTCCTCGACGGGACGAACGCCGGCCTGCTCGAACGCGGGCTGGACTCGTCGCTCGGCGTCGGCGTGTTCGTCACGCCGGTCCACGCGCAGGCCCCCGACGTCGACGCCGCGGTGCGGCTCGTCGACACCGCGAACGCGGTGTACGACCTCGGCGTCGACGCGGCCCCGCTTGAGGCGTTCGCCGAGGAGATCCGCCGCCACTACGAGGACCTCGCCGAGCGGATCGAAGAGCGGGAGCCGGAGGGGAGCTACGACCGCATGTACATGTGACGGCCGGATCCGGGCCGGGACGGCCCGTAGCCGACCGCGACCGGGGCCGACGGAGGAGGGCGCTCCGAAAACGCGTACAACTCGGGCCATAGTAAAAAGCTATAATCCCCGCCCCCGTTCTCCGTCACATGACGGATGACCTTCGGGACACGCTCGACCGGGTCGGGGACCGGTTCAACCTCGGGGAGTACGAGATCGACGCGTACCTCGCGGTGATGGAACACGGGGAACTGACGGCGAGCGACATCGCCGACCGCACGGACATCCCGCAACCGCGCGTGTACGACACGGTCCGGAGCCTGTCGGACCGCGGGCTGGTCGAACTGCGCGAGTCGCGGCCGATGAAGATCGTCGCCGTCGACCCGGAGGACGCCTTCGGCGACCTGCGCTCGTCGTTCGCGGAGATGGTGGACGAACTGGAGGCGCGCTACACCGCGCCGACCCGCGAGACGGAGGCGGTGTCGCTCGTGAAGTCGCGGTCGACGATCCTCCGGTACCTCGAAGAGGTCATCGCGAACGCGGAGTACGAGCTGGCGGTGTCGCTCACGCCCGGGCTCCTCCGGCGGTTCCGCGACGAGCTCGCCGCGAAGGTCGCCGCGGGCGTCAGCGTCGAACTGCTCGTCACGCCCGCCGCCAACGCGCCCGACCCGACCGAGTTCGACTACCTGGAGGTCGCGACCATCGCCCGCGCCCGCCGGGGGATCACCACGCCCGTCCTCGCGGTCGGCGACGGCGAGTACTCCGTGTACGCGACCCAAGACGCCCTGCGGGACGACCGCGAGCGCTACGGCGTCATCTTCAACCGCTCCGCGCTCGGCTTCCTCGTCTCCGGCTTCTTCGGGACCGTCCTGTGGACGACCGCGGAGACGCTCGCCGCCGACGGCGCGGAGCGTCCCTTCCCGCGCCGCTACGCCTCGATCCGCCGCGCGGTCAAGGACGTCCGCGAGTTCGACGGCGAGGAGTTCTACGCCACCGTCGAGGGGCGCGACACCGAGACGGGGGCCGACGTGACCGTCAGCGGCAAGGTCGTCGACGTCGCGTTCGTCGACACCGAGGAGGTGGCGTCGCTGGTCGTCGACACCGGAGACGGCCGCGTCGAGATCGGCGGCCGCGTCGCCGCCCTCGAGGACGTCGAGGGACAGGAGATCGTGATCGGCCGCGGCGAGCCGCCGGCGATCTGAGGCGGTCGTCGACGCCGTAGACCGGCCGTCGCACCGTAACCCGCTCGCCGACGCCGCGAGTCGATCGGAGAACCCGGCCCGGGAAACGGTGCCGACTCCGCGCCGGCATCGACAGCGTATTGACGCCCCGGAACCCACCGGCCTGACATGACGCTCGTCGTGGTCCCGGTCCGATTCCCCCCGTCGTCGCACTCGGCGGCGACGCTCCGCGAGGCGGCCCGCGTCGCCGAGGAGCGCGGTGCCGACCTCACGGTCCTCCACGTGGACTTGTACCAGCGCTCGGGCGGCGTCTCCCGCAGCGACCTCAAGCGCGCCGTCGAGGAGCGGATCGGCCGGCTCGACCGCGCGCGCTACGTCGTCCGCCGCGGCTTCCTCGTCGAGGAGACGATACTGGAGGAGGTCGTCGCCGAGGGGGCCGACGTCGTCGTCATCGGCTCGAAACAGGCGGGCCGCTGGCGGCGGATGGTCCAGAAGCTCCTCTCGGACCCGGACATCGACTCGTTCCTCCGCGGCGAGTTGGACTGTACCGTGATCACCGTCGACGCCGACGGCGAGACCACGACCACCGAGGCGGGCGGGGACGACGCAGCGCCGCTCCCGGACGACGCGGACGGCGACTGACCGCGTTCGGACGGCGACCCAGTCCGACTCCGACGACCCAGTCCGGCTCGCGACCTACTCCGCGACCGCGTACCGCCGCTCGTACTCGATGACGGTCGCGACCCGGTCGGCGACCGCCTCCCCGAACTCCCGCTCGACGACGTACAGCGCCAGGTCGAGTCCGGAGGTGACGCCGCCCGCGGTGAGTAGGTCGCCGTCGTCGACGACGCGCGCGTCGACGACCGCCGCGCCGGACTCGCGGAGTTCCTCGACCGCCGAGGCGTGGGTGACGGCGCGGCGGCCGTCGGTGACGCCCGCCTCGGCGAGCAGCATCGACCCGGTACACACCGAGGCGATCCGCGTGCCGGCCTCGTGGTGTGCGGCGAGCGCGCGCGGCACGTCGCCCTTCTGCGCCTCCGCCCACGCGCTCGCCTCCGCGTCTCGCGCGGTCCACCCGCCGCCGGGGACGACCAGCAGATCGGGCGCGTCGTCGGCCTCCGGGTCGGGTAGGGTCCCGTCCACGCCCACGCGGGTCCCGTGGCTCGCGGTCACCTGCTCACGGTCGTCGAGCGCGACGTACCGGACGCGCCCGGCGCGCTCGTCGCTCGCGTCATCGCCCGTTTCGGCGTCGGCATCGCCCTCGGCGGCGTAGTCGAGCGCGTAGTCGAACACCTCGTACGGGCCGATCCCGTCCAGTTCGTCGAACCCGTCGTACAGCAGAATATCGACGTTCACACCGGGCTGGAGGGGGGCGGACGGCTTGTGCGTTCTCCTCCTGCCGCCGGCTGATCCCGCACGGTCGACGCCCCTCCGTCACTCGTCGGCGAAGGCGGCCACGACCCGCTCGACGTCCGCGGCGACACGGTCCGGGTCGAGCCGTTCGCCGCGGTAAGCCCGCTCGACGACGCCGTCGGGGTTGACGAGCGTTGTCACGACGATATGCGTGAAGTCGTACCCCGGGAGTCGGTCGCTGTCGGTCGTCCGCTCGAACCCGATGCCCAGTTTGTCTTCGACGACGGCACTCGCGCGCTCGGGCGTCTCGGGCCGGAGGTAGATCCAGTTGCCGGCGTCGAGGTCAGCGCCGATCGACTCGGCGTTGTCGCGGAGCGCGGCCGCGTCGTCGCGTTCCGGATCGAACGTGATCGGGAGGAAGTACACGTCGTCGGTCAGTCCGGCGTCCGCGACGCGGCGCTGGACCGTCACCCACTGCCGGAGCAGGATCGAACACTCCGCGGGACAGAACGTGAACACGCCGGTCACGAGGGCGGTCCGGTCGAGTTCGTCGCTGTCGAACGTCCCGCCCGCGAGCGCGTCACCGTCGGACGCCCCGTCGGCGAGCGGGGCCGGCAGCTCGAACGACGGCAGCGGCTGCCCGTACGCGGGGTACGCGAGGTCCTCGCTGTCTGCGATCTGGTCCTCCTGCGGGTCGAGCGCGACGCCGTCCGGGCCATCGCCGAACAGACGCGAGGTACAGCCCGCGACGGAGCCGGCCGCGGCCGTTCCGACGCCGGCGAGTAGCGTTCGGCGCTTCATACCTGAGCGGACGGCCGAGCGGCGCATAACGCGTCTGGTGCGATCGACGAACGCGTGCGACGCGGTCCCGCGGGGTCGGCTCGATCGAGTGACTCGATCCGGCGGCTCGGCCGGGCGACTCGCGCCTCAGAACGGCGCGTAGTACGGGATCGGCGGGTGCGGCAGCGGGACGCCGAGCGTCACGAGCCCGTGCTGAAGCGGGATGTACCCGAGCGCGACGAACGCGACGCCGAGGACGCGGTGGAGACGGAGCCGCGTTTCGAGTCGCATCGACTGGAAGACCGTGCCGAAAAGCAGCAGCGCCGGCACCGTCCCGAGGCCGAGAACGCCCAGCGCGACGGCACCGCCGAGCGCGCTGCCCTGAACGAACGCGTACAGGAACGCGGGGTAGAGGAGCGGGCACGGAAGGAACCCGTGGGCCCCACCCAGTCCGAGGATGCGCCAGTCGCCGACCCACGCGTCGACGCGGGCGACGATCCGGTCGCTCACCGCCGTCGTCGCCCGTTCGAAGCCCGGGATCGGGACGGACTCGAACTCCAGTCTGAGCGCGTAGCGCACGCCGATGGCGACAATCACCCCGCCGACCGCGATCCCGGTGAGCGCGTGGACGTCGGCCGCGAGGGTCGTGACCGTTCGCCCGGTGACGAACGCGACGCTCCCCGCGAGGCCGAAGAGCCCCCCGAGGACCGCGTAGCTCGTCGCTCGGCCGAGGTTGAACAGCGCGTGCTGGCGGACCTGCCGCACGGTGAGGTCGTCGCGCCCGCCGCGTCCGTCGGGCTCCGCGGACCGCATCCGGTCGGCGTAGGTGGTGACGAGCGGCCCGCACATGCCGAGACAGTGGGCCCCGCCGAGCAGCCCGACGAGGAAGAAGACGCCGATCCCTAGCGAGTCGGCCGCGTACAGGGAGCCGCTCGGCTCGCAGGTCGCCGGGTCGGCGGTGGCGAGGAGCGAGCGGAGCGTCCCGACGCTGGCAGCGTACATATCGGCGAAACGGCCCGGAGGGCGCTAACCGATCTGGTGCGATCGGCGAACGGACGCCGTCACCCCTCGGCGTCGAAGAGCGAGTCAACGGTGCGGACGAAGCGGTCGACGAGCCGGTCGGGCAGCGACGGCGACACCTCGTCGAGGAGCGCGGCCGTCCGGTCGGGGCGGGTCAGGGAGACGGTCATGGGTCTGTCCGGCGACTTCTCGACGATCCCGTGGTCGGCGAGCGTCGAGACGTGCCACGACACCGTGCTCTTCGCGAGGTCGAGTTCGTCCGCGAGCGCCGCCGGTCGGGTCGGGCCGTCCGCGTGGAGGCGGACGACGATCTCCCGGGCCGTCTCACGCCTGAGGAACGCGAGGGTCCGGCGGTCCCACTGGTCCACCGTCGGATCGAAGTAGTGAGCGCGCCCGCCGATCCGCTCGACCGCCAGCTCGCCGTCGCGGACGAGCCGGCGGAGGTGGTACTGCGCCTGTCCGGTCGCGATGTCGAGGTCGCGGCCGATCCGGTTGAAGTGGACGCCGGGGGTGTCTCGGACGTGGCGTCGGATCCGGGATCTGGTGTCCGACATTCGTGGCTGTTCGACGTTCCCTCCCGCGGAATAAAAGTCGCGCGCGCACTCCCCTCGGCTGGGAACGCCTCGAGGGGCACGTCTTCTTGTCCGTCGACCCCGAAGGGGGAGTGTGACGCAGTCGCTCACGGGGTCGCTCCCGGCGCTCGCCGGATGGTCGGTCGAGGGGTCGATCCCGATCTTGGCGATCGTCATCGTCGCCGGGCTCGGAACGGCCACCCTCTTCGCCGTCAGCCTCGCCGCGTACCGCCGCCGCCGCCGGGCGCAGTACCGACTGATCTCCCTCGCGGTCGGTGCGCTCCTCGCCCGGTCGGTCGTGGGTGCCGGCACGGTCCTCGGCGTCGTACCGATGCCGGCCCACCACCTCATCGCGCACGGTCTGGACTTCCTGATCGCCGCGCTCGTCCTCTACGCCGTGTACGCCCACGCGCCCGGAGCGATCGGTGACGACACCGTCTCCGACTGACCGGGCGGCGCGGGAGACTATCGGCGCACGCTCCCGCGGAGGCGCTCGATCGCGACGCCGACGCGGGGACCGAACGCGACGGCCGCGACCGCCGCGACGATCCCGAGGACGCTCCAGCCGACGAGCGAGGCCACCGCCCGACCGGTGTCGACGAATCCCCCCTCCGGCGCGAAGGCGACGCCGATGACGTGCTCGAAGACCAGTCCCCTGAACGCCCCGTTGGGAGAGAGCGCTATCGACTCGGCGATGCCGCCCGGCGACGCCCCGGCCGCCAGCGACCGAAGGACTGCGAGGTCGCCGCCGAGGACGCCGCCGAGCAGCGCGAGGAGGCCGAGCGCGAACGCGCTCCGCCGGCTCGTCGCGATCGTCGACACCGCCGCCGACAGCGAGAGGTACGCCGCGCCGAACGGGACGACGAGCGCGATAAAGCGGACGAAGATCACGGGCGAGTCGACGCCCGAGTGCGTCGCGAAGATCCCGGTGTCCGGGGCGGCCGTGAGCCACACGTACGCCCCGACGAGCGCGAACGGCCCGCCGACGAGCGCGACGAGCGCGACCACCCGCGCCAGCAGCACCCCGAGGACGTATCCGACCGCGCTCACGGGGTAGGTCCGGATCACGTCGAGTTCGCCGCTCTCGACGTCGGCGAACAGCGCGCGGTACCCGAGCACGACCGCGAGCAGCGGGACCAGCACCTCGGTCGGCAACAGCAGGTCGACGACGGCGGGCACGAACCCGGTCGCGCCGCCGCCGCCCACCGCGACGAGTCCGCCGAGGACCGCGAGCAGCCCGACCGCGAGGACGGCGTACCCGGGCGTCCGTCGCACGGTGGACAGCTCCCGACGGAAGACGACCCAGACACCGGCGAACGGGGAACTCATCGGTCCGACACCCCCGGGACGTGAACAGAGCCGTCGTCCGGGTCGCCCGCCTCGCCGCCCGACCGCCCGCCCTCCCCCTCGGCGGCTGCCGGCGCACGGTCGTCGGATCGCCCCGCGACCGCGCGGTACAGCCCGGCGACGTCGTCGACCCCGTGTTCGTCGAGGAGGCGGTCGCGGGCCCCCACCGCGGCGACCCGGCCGCGCCGGAGGACGACGACGGCGTCCGCGTGGGCGTCGACGAGGTCGAGGTCGTGCGAACTGACGACGACGGCCGCGTCGTCGCCCGCGCGGGCCGCCGCCCGGAAGGCCCGCTCGCGCATCTCGGGGTCGAGCCCGCTGGTCGGCTCGTCGAGGACGACGACAGCCGGGTCGCCGAGCGTCGCCTGCGCGATTCCGAGCAGCCGTCGCATTCCGCCGGAAAGTTCCTCTACGCGCTTTTCGGCCGCGTCGCCGAGGCCGACGTCCGCCAGCGCCCCGCCCGGGTCGCCGCCGACGAGCGCCGCGTAGAACCCGAGCGTCTCTCGGGCGGTGAACCCGTCCCGGAACGGAACCCGCTGCGGGAGGTAGCCGACGCACCTCTCGGACCGGGAGCGCGGCCCCCCCTCCGCGTACCGGACCGCTCCCGCGGTGGGCTCGACCGCGCCCGCGAGGAGGCCGAGCAGCGTCGACTTGCCGGAGCCGTTGGGGCCGACGACGGCGGTGACGCCCGCTCCGACGGACAGCGAGACGCCGTCGAGGACGGGGACGCCGCCGTATGCGCGCGTGACCCCGTCGAGCGTCGCGAGCGTGCGGTCGCTCACGCGGATCCCCCCGCCGTCGCCACGGCGTCCCACTCGGACCCGTTCGCGGACCGCCAGTCCGCCCGAATCGCCCTCCGAGCGCCGGCGTTCCCCCGCGCGGCCGCATCGGTCCGCTCGGGGTGGTGCGGTTCCGCCGCGGGCGACGGGTCGACGATGCTGCCGGAGCGGGCCCCGGGGACGGTTCCGCGGAGGGCGTCGAGCAGTCGCGCCGCCGGCGACTCGCGGACCGCGGCCGCGCTCGCGTGTCGGTGGAGCGCGCCGTCGACCGGGGACGTGGGGCGGTACGCCCGCTCGCCGTCGGCGTACGGGCCGGCGTTCGCGCCCTCCCAGTAGTTCCCGCGGTCGCCGTCGGCCCACACGCGGAGCGCGCCGGCACCCGCCGTCGCGTGGTCGTCGTTGCCGACGAAGTCGTTCGCGACGACGCGGCTCGAGGGAACGACGGTCGTCGCGCGCGCGCCGAGTTCGTTGTCGACGACGACGTTGTGCTCGTACAGCGACCCGCGGGCACTCGTGGAGAAGCCGAGTTCGTTCCCGACCAGCGTGTTGTAACCGACGTACGTCCGCGTCCCCGACGCCTGGATCCCCGCGCTCGAGTTGCGGACTTCGTTGCCGACGATCGCGTTGCCCGCCGGCCGCGTCATCACCGTGACCCCGGCGAACAGCTCGTCCCGGAAGTCGTTGTCCGCGACGAGCGCGTCGCCGGTGTACATGAGGTGCGTCCCGTATCGGTTGTCCGCGAACGTCGAGTTCCGCACGACCGAGCCGTCCGCGCGGTGGAGGTAGATACCGTCGCGGCCGCCCTGGAACCGGCTGTCAGTGACGGTCACGCGCGACTCCATCCCGGTGATCCCCATGAACCCCTCCTGCCACTCGTCGGTCCCGTCGACGACGAGCCCGCTCGCGGTCGCGTGCGATCCCTCCCGCAGCAGGAGCCCGCTCGCGTTCGTGTCGACGGCGACGTCGTCGACGACGAGCCCGGGCGCGCCGACCGCCTTGATCCCGGCGTCGCCGTGACCGTAGCCGAGCTGGATGTTCGTGTCCCACGCCTCGCCCTCGGGGCCGCGGGACTCGCGGGCCGCTTCCGGGTCGCGAGTCTGGTTCCCGGTGCCCGCGACCCGCAGCCCCATGAGAGCGGCGTCGGATGCGCGGACGGTGATCACCGATCCGGTCCCGTTCCCGACGACGCGGGTCACACCGTCGTCGTTCTGTCCCCCGCCGGATCCCGCGCCCGCGACCGTCACGGACCGGTTCACGGTCACGGTCTCCTCGTAGGTCCCGGGCGGAACACGGACCGTGGTGTCCGGCGGCGCGGCCGCGACCGCGGCGTCGACGGTCGGGGCGTCCTCGCCGACGACGACGGACACCGGGCGGTCCGCGCGCCGCTCGGCCGCCGCGAGCCGCTCGTCCGCCGTCCGCCACCGCTCCGGCGCGAGCGAGCGGACGGTCGCCGCGGAGTCGACGTCGAACGACCGGGTCCGGACCACCTCCCAGCCGACGACCGAGCCGCCGTGGTCGGCGGCGAACGCCGCCGCGGCCTCGCGCTCCCGGAACGGAACGACGACGTCGCCCGACGGGGATCTGGCGTCGCTCCCGACGACGTACCGAGCCGCCGAGACCGGGACCCACCCGCCCGCCCCGCTGGCCGAGAACAGTCCGGACTGAGTCGTGCCCGGGCTCCTGTGGTCGAACGTCTCTACGTACGCGACCAGCGGGTAGCCGAACTGCCGCTCAGTCCGCCCGTCCAGCCGGCTCTCGACGAACGGGCCGATCCCGTTGTAGCCGACGACGTACTGGAGTTGCGAATAGAACACCTGGACCCGGGGAAGGGTCGCGTCGCCGGCCATCAGCGCGTCCGTCTCCGAGGAGAGCCCGAGTTCGACGGTGTCGTCGAACCGCACCGGCTCGGGGACCGACTCGCTCGGATCGGCGGCGAACGCGCCGGCGGTCACGACCGCGGCGACTGCGATCAGGCCGGCGGCCGCGAGGCGGACGCGACGCGACCGGGCGGAGTCGGGGTCAAAAACTGCCACGCGAACAGTTCGATCGACGGCGACTTATTCTGTCTGGTTCGTTCCTCGAACGGGCAGCTGAACGCGTCCAGAGGGGCTAAAAGGGCGTTGTTCCAATTTCGAGTATGACGAAAGACGACCCGTCGAGTCCCGTGCCCGTCCGCCCCGAGACCGTCCCCCGACGACGCCTGCTCGCCGGGGTCGCGGCCGCCGGTGCGGTCGCCGTCGCCGGCTGCGCCGGGGACGGGTCGAACTCGGCCGATCCGGTCTCCATCGACGACGACCGGGCCTGCGACCAGTGCGGGATGGTCATCGCCGACCATCCCGGAACGGTCGGACAAGTCCACTTCGAGGACGACGAGCCGGAAGGGGGCCGCCCGGCGCAGTTCTGTAGCGCCACCTGTGCGTACACGTACCGCTTCGACGCCGAAGACGAGGGGCGGACCGCGCTCGCGACGTTCCTCACCGACTACTCGGCGGTCGATCAAGCGGTGTTTGAGGAGGGTGGCGACACGATGTTCTCCTCACACGTCGAGAGCGAGGCGTTCGGTCGCGAAACGGCCCTCACCGTCGTCGCACGCAGCGAGGTGATCGGTGCGATGGGACCCGACCTGATACCGTTCAGCGACGAGGGGGACGTCGACGAGTTCGTCGCGGAGTACGGCGGCGAGGCGATGCCCGCGAGCGACGTGGACCGCGCGACGCTGGAGGCGCTGTAAGGGCGGAGCCCCACCGAGAGGCTCAGATCTTCGGGAGCTCCCGTGCGCCGGATATCCCGCCGGCGATCGCCGAGAACCCTAACGTCGCGACCAACTGCGTGATTCCGGTGATGCCGGCGCTGGAGAGCGCCCCGGCCACCAGCACGGTGAGCGCGATCACCGCTAGCATGACCACCGCTTCGCGTACGAGGATGCTCCGGACGCGCGCTCTGCGCCGCTCGCGTCCGGTCTTCAACGCCGGTACCACGTCCTTGATCCTGGTCTGAACGAGGTAGTTCGTGAGCCCGGCCAGGAAACCCGCGAACAGGGACCACCCGACGGGCAGGAGGTCAAACTGGCCGCCGGCCGGCTCGGCGATCGGCTCCGTCTCCTCTGCCCCGGCGGCCTCGTCGGCGGTGTCGTCCGTTCCGCCCGTTCCGCCGCCGTCTGTTCCGCTATCGGTCTCCGAGGGCTCGTCGCTGCCGTCGGCGTCCCCCGTCTCGCCGCCGGCGTCACCGCCGCCATCGCCTTCGGTCTGGTCTCCCCCGTCACCGCCGTTACCTCCGTCGTCACCGCCGCTGCCCGCTCCGGCGCTCCCGCCGGAGCCATCTCCGCCGGTACCGCCACCTCCATCCCCGGTACCGCCACCTCCACCCCCGGTACCGCCACCGCCGGAGTCGCCCCCTTCGTCGGGGGTGTCGACCTGAAGTTCTATCGTTCCGGAGAAGCTGCGCTGGTCGGTCGAAACGGTCGCGCCGAACGTCACCGACTCTCCCGGCTTGAGAGTGACCTCCCCGCTGCCGAAGGACTCTCCGGTGTCCATCCGTTCGACCGTGATCCGATCGTCGGTGCTCTCCAGTTGGACCGTCGTGGTGCTGTCGCCGTCCTCGTACCCGCCGAACCCGACGACGAACAGGTCGTCGACGCGCGTCTGACTCCCGGGTGGCAGCGCGTCGAACTCGAGCCGTACCTCGTCGTTCCCGTCGAACCGGACGTATTCCTCGCCGTTCTCGCTGTCGGCGGCGTCGAGGTACACCTCGGAGCCGGGCGCGACCTCATCGCCGCCGGTGAACGCCGCCGCGGTGGCGGTCGCGCCGCTGAGGAGGACGACGAGGGCGAGGACGACGACGGTGGCACGGTTCATTCGTTCGGGTCGGACTAGCGGGGGATCTCCCCTGCCTGGGGTCGCGGATCGGCGGCCACGAGTCGGTTCGCCGAAGCGGTCGAGTCAGGATGACTAATTGTCGACGGCCTCCGCGACGAAAGTCACCTTCTCGATGCCCTCAAGCGCAGTTTTGTCCCCACCGTTTCTGAGGTCGACGACGACGTCGACGTTGACGCTGTCTCCCCGATCGTCCCCGTCTGCCCCCGCGTTCAGCGTGATACTGTTGTCAGTACCGACGATGGACGACCCGTCGTGTTCCCGGAAATCGAGGATGTCGTCCTCGCTCTCGTCGCCATCGTCGCTGTCCCACTCGCCACCGAGCAAGTCGCCGTCTTCGACGTAGAGGTCGACGTCGGGCGCGGAACTCCCCGTCCCGTTGTTCGTGACCGTGAGTGCCTTCAGGAACGACGTTTTCGCCTGCTCGTTGAGGTCGTCCTGCGCGAACTTGACGACGCTCGCCGAACTCCCTTCGCTGGTCGTTTCAATGATCTGTCCCGCTCCGTTTTCGTTCTTCTCGAATCCGATCCGGGCGTCCGCGTCGTTCTTCACGCCGAGTTCGACGCTCCGATCGGCTTCGACCGTGGTGAACGCCCCCGACCCGAACGCGGCCCCGACCCCGACGCTCGACAGACCGACACCCGCCAATAACGCTCGTCGTCGCATTACGTTCGCGTACGCGGTGTACGGGTATATTATTGAACCAATTTAGCCCCGGTGACCGACCGGTTCGGTCGCTTCTGGGTGTGCTTGAATCCCGTCCCGAACGGCTATATGATCCATTTAGGAGGCTAACTCGCCGGATTAGTAAGTGGATGCCGTGTGTACGGTGGAGTACAGCAATGAAGCTCAATCGCAGGAGCGTGTTAGGTGCGATCGGTCTGGCCGGCGTCGGAACGGGAGCCGCGTTCGGGTCGGGGGCGTTCAGTTCGACGACCGCGGAACGCGCGGTCGAAGTCAACGTCTTCGGCGCGGGTGACGGACCCGACGGCGTTGTACAGGACCCGAGCGATGACACCGAAGAGGAAATCGCAGACACGATCACTAGCAACTCGGTTGACGTGCTCGTGGACACGTCGGACGACGACGTGACGGTTCGTGACTCCGGGGGAACTGACTATGATTACGATCCGGAAAGCGATAATCCTGGTACCGCGTCGCTGTTCCCTTCAAATACCGGCACCTACGATGTCGGTAACGAATACGTGAGTCTCGTTGCCAACGACGTGACTGTCGTCTTCGGAAACAACGGTGGACTGCCGCCGAACGCGACACTCGGCTACGATGACCTCTTTACGTTCGTGCCGAACGCCGGCGACTCTTCCTCTAATTTTGATGTGACGTTCGGAAGTTCCGACAGTCCCGGTGATGTGCTCACGAAGGTCGATGGAAAGGATGTTACCACACGGGCTGTCGTGTCAGTAGCCAGTGGTTCGTCAAGTTCAACAAACTCCGTTGACGCCGAAGTCGAGACGACGACCACGAGCCCCGAGAGCGAGCGCCTCGATATCCAGATCGAGGAGCAGTAGCCCGAACACGGCCCCTAAACACCGAGCTATCACCGCAACTCCGGTGAAAAGTGACGTTTCGGACGATATTACCCCGGGCCCGTCGCTACCGCCCCGGCGACCGTTGAGAGAGTCAAATGGGTTCATTAATATGTCACTAGACGTACGTTCAAGTAACTGAGGCGGACCCGTTCGGTCCGGGTTCGGACGACTCGCTAACATCATGACGGCTGCTACGACGCAAGTGACCGAAGACGACCGTTCACTCTCTCGCGACGAGATTCACGACCTGCTGAGCAATCCGCGACGGCGGTACGCCCTTCATATACTGAAGCGGGACGACGAGACCGCAGATCTCTCGACGCTCGCCGAAGAGGTCGCGGCGTGGGAAAACGAGAAGCCGGTCTCGGAGGTCACCTCGAACGAGCGGCACCTCGTCTACACCTCCATACAGCAGAACCACCTCCCGCGGCTGGAGCGCGCCGGCGTCATCACCGAGGAGAGGGGGCGAGTCGAACTGACGAGCGAGGCGGAGGAACTCGACGTGTACATGGACGTGGTCCCCGGCGATTCGATCCCGTGGGCCGAGTACTACCTCGGTCTGTCCGCGTTCTCGCTGGCACTCCTCGCGGCCGTCCGGGTCGGCGTGTTTCCGGCGTCGGTGCCCGACCTCGCGTGGGGCGTCGTGATCGCGGTGCTGTTCACCTGTTCGGCCGCGTATCACACGTACCAGAACCGAGAGATGCAACTCGGCCGCGGTGAGGAACCGCCGGACCGAAGAGTCTGACCGGCCGGAGTCCGACGGTCGGACCGTACTCGTGAAACGTGGCTTTGTGTGATCGTTCTGGTATTTTCGACCTAAAACACGTCTGTCACTCAGATATTATATTTTATGTCGACACCACGGAGTGGGCGTGAGAACGCGTCCAGTCGTGCCGACCGTCGCTCAACGCGCTCCGCCGAACGACGAGCTGGCCGGCTCGACGACGGTCGCTGAGAGGCGTAGACCGCCACCCGTGAGGTGCGGCGCTACTGGGAGGGCTCCGGGACGAGCGTGCCCGCGCTTCCGTCCTGACTCGTCTCGTACAACCGCTTCACCTGATCGCCCGAAAGCGCAATGGAGTGAATCTGCGGGTTGTCCAGCGCACCCCTGAACTGGTAGTCCCCGTCCGGCCCGTTACCGATCAGCAGGGGGCTCTGGGTGTCTTGCGGATCCGGCAGCGACGACGTCGGCTCGTACACCATTTCACCGTTGATGTACACGCGGTCGTTCGATCCGTGACACCAGGCGACGTGATTCCACCCATCGTCGAGCGTACTGTCAGTGTTTACCAGCGAATCGGGGCCGACTTCGATGAAGACGGTGTTCTGCTCGGATCCGTCGAAACCGCTCCCGATGAAGAGCTGATAGCTTTTCTCGCTTTGGTCGCTACCCCACTTACTGAACAGTCGCCCCAGACCGAAGTCACCGCCCCCAGCGTCACCGGTACCGTCTCTGTTGCCCGGAAGAACCCAGACGGAAAGCGTGAACTCACCGTCCAAATTCAGCGAGTCGTCGCTTCCGACTTCGATTTTTTTCTCTCTTTCGTGCTTTTTCCACTTTTCGTAGAGATAATCAAACACTCGATCTCGTGACCGAGAGTCTGCGAAAGACACCGGGCTTCCATCGTTCTTCGGTCGATTACAGTCGTCCCAGTCATCTATCGTAACTTTATGCGTACTCTGGCGGGGGTTCCAGTAGGAGACACGCGGGTCAACTACGGTAACGTCACGGTCGGCCTCGAAGCGGTGTGTTTCGCCGTCGGCAAAGATCGTGAAGGCGACTTCCTCCTTCTCTCCCGGGCAATCCAGGGTCGCCGTGATCCACGCGGACTCTTCCGGTTCGATGTCGTCGGGGGCAGAGATGTCTCTCAGCGGCGCACTCGGCGCGTCGATCGACACGTCGATCGGCTCGTCGGACCGGTTCGTTATCTCTCGTAGTTGTACTCTTTCACCCGCGTATCCGACGACGGTCTCCGGTCCGGAGACGCCCAGTAGCGCCTCCGAGTCGTTCGACGTACTGAGATCGGCGTCCCGATCGCTGCGGATCGCCACGGAACCGTTGGAGTTCCACGCGGACAGCCCGGCACCGCCCGCGATGAGAGCGATCGCACTCCGTCGAGTCCACTTACGACCCATACGACCCCCCAGTTGGTGACGTTCCGAGCAGACGGATGGCGCGACCGACCGGAGCCGAACCGCGAGCGAGAGGACGCACGCCGCGTCGACGGCGTTGCGACTCGAACGCGCCGGATCCGAGTATCGGCTGCGTATCACGCGGCTGACGAGCCTCCGCGTCGCGGGACCTCATCACTCCTAGATGTTAGTTAGCCGGAATAATAAGCTATTGCTCCTGAGTTAGGGCCGCGGTCCGCGGCGGGCGGTTCGGTCTGTGCGACGTCCTGAAACCGACAGACTGCGTCCGATATGAGGCACGGAGGAGTCAGGACCGGAGACGCTCGACCGTCGCCCGGATAGCGTCGAGCGAACCCGTTCGTTACCGGATAAGTCGCTTGATCCATCGAGCGAGCGAGACGTCGCGGCGACGTTCCCGAACTCGCCTGTTGCCGAATCCGAAGATCGCACCGACGATCGTGGCGATAGTTCCGAGTCCCAAGAGATTGAACGCCGCGACAGAAGCGAGCGGATGGATCGAGTGGAGTCGGGCGATCAGCGACGGCGGGGCCACGAGGAAGTACCGGTGCTCAGACATCGTAACCACCGTTTGTTCTCCGGAAGGCGGGGCGGTCACCGTCATCGTCGCCGTCGCCGATTCGTCGCGAGGAACGGCCAACTCGTTCGGCGAGATATCCGCCTCCGGATGGCTCGTCTCGAGGATGACGAGCATCGCGATGAGGCCGTCGTTCTCGGCCATCAGGTTGGCCTCCGCCATCTCACCCGACTCGGTCTCCACGGACGTCGCGTCCTCGTCGATCGTCACCTGCTGTGTTCCGGTCGACGCGATCATCGCGGCGTTGGCGGGCAGGAGTATCAACAGCGCGAGCGCCAGCACGATCCGACGCCCGCCGACTTCCCCGTCCGCTCGCGAACGGTCACGTGTGCGGTTCCGCCGGCGGCTACTCCGCAGGTCGTCGACGAACACGACCAGCAGTAACGCCAGCCCGAGCGAGACGAACAGACCGCTGATCCCCCGCGATCCCACCGTGGCGTCGAACCCGAGCGACTCTGCGGCGGTGGTTTCCGCGTTTTCGGCCGCGTTCCGAACGGCCTCGATCCCGCTCCCGAGTCCCGGGATCCGAACCACCTGTCCGTTCAGTTGCAGCGCGGTCGCGACGATCCGGTCCTCCGTCACCACCGGCTCGTCACCCTCCTGGTCCCGGAACGGGTTGTTGTCTCCCCTCGTGACGTAGCCTCCGGCGGTCTCACCGACGACCCGGTGAGTCGTGAGCCCGCCGCCCTGAAGCTCAATTGCCTCGAAGACGACGACGTCGCCCTCGTCGACGGGTCCCGACACCGCCGCCGGCACGGCGACGAACCCGTCGCCGGCCTCTAGGGTCGGCTCCATGCTGCCGGAGGTGACGTACCCAAGAAAGACCGGTTGCCCGGCGAGCTGACCGGCCACGATGCTGACAACGACGAGCACGGAGACGACGGCGAACGCGTCCCTTGCCGTCTCCCGTGACATGTGTTCCACACTTCGGCATCGAGCTTTAAATCACCGAAGATCGCGACCCGTCGCCGCCCGATCGCAGCCTCCGCGTTCGTCGTGAACGCGGTCGGAGCAACAGGCCGCAGGTGCGTAACGCGGCCGCGAGGATGGAGCGACGGGAACCGTCGCTCGGTTGCGGGGCCTCTTTGTCGACTCCGTCTCCGACGCCGGCCGAGCCGCGAGTGCCGCGCCGGCTACTCCGCAGCGCCCCAGTCCGCGACGCGCTTCGGCCGGTCGGAGACCGCCATCACGTCGAGGTCGTCGCCCGCGTGGTCGAGCGCCTCCAGCGCCGCCTTGGCGGAGGCGTGCGTCGAGAAGTAGGTGATCTCCTCTTCGACCGCCACTTCGAGCAGGTCGCGCTGGCGCGAGACGATCAGGTCGAGGTCGCCGCGCTTTGCCGCCTCGATCAGGTCCGTCGCCTCGCTGAGTTCGAAGTGCTCAGCGTAGCCGCTGACGAGTGCCTCTCCCGCCTCGGTGCCCGGGTCGGGGAACTCCTCGGCGGAGAGGTCGACGACGGCGGTGCCGGACTCCGGGATCGGCTTGCCCGTCGAGTCCTGCGCCTTGTCGTACGCCTTGCCGAAGGAGGTGGCCGTGCCCATCACCTCGCCCGTCGACTTCATCTCCGGGCCGAGCCGCGGGTCCGATCCCGGCAGGCGGTCGAACGGGAGGACGACCTCCTTCACGGAGCGGTGCTCCGGGATCTGCTCGTCGACGTCGAGGTCGGCGAGCGTGAGGTCGTCGGTCATCACCTTCGCCGCCAGCTTCGCGATGGGGACGCCCGTCGCCTTCGAGACGAACGGGACCGTCCGCGAGGAGCGCGGGTTCGCCTCCAACACGTACACCTCGCTGTCGGCCTCGGGGTCGTCGACGCCCGTCACCGCGAGCTGGACGTTGAGCAGGCCGACCGTGTCGAGCGCGCGGGCGATGTCCTCCGTCACCTCGCGCACCCGGCCGAGCGTCTCGTCGCCGAGCGAGCGCGGCGGGATCATACAGGCGGAGTCGCCCGAGTGGACGCCCGCGCTCTCGACGTGTTCCATCACGCCGCCGAGCAGGACGTCCTCGCCGTCCGCGACGGCGTCGACGTCCAGTTCGACCGCGTCGTCGAGGAACTGGTCGACGAGGATCGGCTTGTCCGGCGAGACCCGGACCGCCTCCTCGATGTACTCCTCAAGCTCCGCGTCGTCCTCGACGACCCGCATCGCGCGCCCGCCGAGGACGTACGAGGGGCGCACCAAGACGGGATAGCCGATGTCGTGGGCGAGTTCGAGCGCCTCCGCCTCGCTCGTGGCGGTGCCGCCGTCGGGCTGGGCGACGCCGAGCTCGTCCATCAGGACGTTGAACCGGTCGCGGTCCTCCGCGAGGTCCATCGCCTCGACGCTGGTTCCCAGAATCTCGCAGTCCAGTCCGCGGCGCTCGATCTCTGCCTGAAGCGGTTCGCCCACGTTGACCGAGGTCTGCCCGCCGAACTGGACCATCACGCCGTCCGCGCCGGTCGTCTCGATCACGTCGGCGACCTCCTCGGCCGAGATGGGCTCGAAGAAGAGTCCGTCGGAGGTGTCGTAGTCGGTCGAGACCGTCTCGGGGTTGTTGTTGATCACGTGCGCGTCGATGCCGAGTTCGCGGAGCGCGCGCACCGCGTGGACCGCGCAGTAGTCGAACTCGACGCCCTGCCCGATCCGGATCGGGCCGCCGCCGACGACCACGACGCTCTCGACGTCCGGGTCGACGCGGACCTCGTTCGCCGCGCCGGCGGTGTCGGCCCCCCGAAGGAACTCCGGTAGGCGCGCGGAGTAGTAGTACGGGGTGGAGGCCTCGAACTCGCCCGCGCAGGTGTCGACCTGCTTGTACGTGCGGTCGGGCACCGCGCTCTCGACCTCTCCCACGTCGGCGTCGACGCCGCCGGCGGTCGCGGTCGCCGCGATCTCGGCGTCGGTGCGGCCCACCATCGCCGCCTCGGTGAAGTCGCCCTCGGCCGCCGCGGCGGTGCCGTCGGCGATCCTCTCGAAGCGCTCGACGTACCAGCGGTGGATGCCGGTGAGGCCGATCACGTCGTCGACCTCGTAGCCGCGGTCGAACGCCTCGAACATCGCGTACGGGCGGTCCGGGCTGGGGCGTTCGAGGTACTCCGACTCCAGTTCCGCGTCGGACACGTCCTCGAAGTCGACGGCGGGGTCGTACTCGGAGGAGCGCAGCGCCTTCACCATGCTCTCCTCGAACGTCCGGCCGATCGACATCGCCTCGCCGGTGGACTTCATCGCCGTGCCCAACTCGAAGTCCACGTCGTCGAACTTGTCGATGGGCCACCGCGGCACCTTCGTCACCACGTAGTCGATGGCCGGCTCGAAGGCGGCGGTCGTCTCGCCGGTGATCTCGTTGTCGATCTCGTGGAGCCGCTTGCCCAGCGCGACCTTCGCGGTGACCCGGGCGATCGGGTAGCCGGTCGCCTTCGACGCGAGCGCGGAGGAACGGGAGACGCGGGGGTTCACCTCGACAACGCGGTACTCGCCGCCGGGCGTCCCGTCGTCGTGCCACGCGAACTGGATGTTACAGCCGCCCTGAATGCCCAGGTCGCGGATGACTTCGAGCGCCGCGTCGCGCATCTCCTGATGCCCGTCGTCGGGTATCACCTGCGAGGGCGTGACGACCGTCGACTCGCCGGTGTGGATCCCCATCGGGTCGATGTTCTCCATGTTACAGATGATGATACAGGAGTCGTCGGCGTCCCGCATCACCTCGTACTCCAGTTCGACCCAGCCCGCGATGGACTCCGTGATCAGCACCTCGCTGTTCCGCGAGAGGCGGAGCCCCTTGCGGACGCGCTCGACCAGTTCCTCGAACTCGTCGACGACGCCCGACCCGGAGCCGCCGAGGGTGTACGTCGTCCGCGCGATGACGGGGAGCCCGCCCACGTCGTCGACGGCCGACTGGACGCGCTCGCGGAACGCCGCCTCGTCGAAGTCGGTGACCGACTCGTCCTCGTCTAAGGAGATGGTGGTCGACTTCGGCACCGGCTGGCCGAGCCCCTCCATGCGCTGGCGGAACAGGTCGCGGTCCTCCGTCGCGTAGATGGTGTCCAGCGGCGTCCCCATCACGTCGACGTCGTACTCGTCTAAAATCCCCTCCTCCGCGAGCTCCGCGGTGACGTTGAGGCCGGTCTGTCCGCCGAGGCCGGCGATGACGCCGTCCGGCTCCTCGATCCGAACGACCTCCGCGATGGCCTCGGGCGTGATCGGCTCGATGTACACTCGGTCGGCCGTCTCCGGGTCGGTCATGATCGTCGCCGGATTCGAGTTCACCAGGACGACGCGAGCGCCCTCCTCCTGAAGGGCGCGACACGCCTGCGCCCCGGAGTAGTCGAACTCGGCCGCCTGTCCGATCTGTATCGGTCCGCTGCCGATGAGTAGAATCGTCCGGTCCTCGCTCATTACGCGGACGGAATACGCTCATCGTAATAAGGTCGGCGGTAGAGTACGAATCTCGCAACGAGTTTGCGATTTTCGCAAGTGAATCCGTCTCACGGGGCTTGAGCTCGTGTCCCACGACCCGGGGTGAGGCGGTCGGGGCCGCGACCGATGACGCCGGACTCGCTTACAGACCCCGGACCCGCTTATAGACCCCGGACTCGCTCGTCCGCACAGCGTCCGATCGGCCGTCTGAGCCGTTCACCACAAGGAATTTATCGGAAACCCGGTGACTTCGAGGCGGACATGCCCTGTTCCCGCCGCCGCGCCCTCCACCTGCTCGGTGCCGCCGGCGCGACCGTCGCGACGGCCGGGTGTCTGAGCCCCGGCAGCCTCGACTCGTACGCGCTCGTCGGCGACGAACCGGACCTCTCGTCGATCGGTCGACCGTACCTGTGGCCGGACCCGACCGCCGTCGACGCCGCGACTCGCGTCGACTTCGCGACCGAGACGAAAGAGGCGTATCTGTCGGCACTGTTCGAGACCGGGAGCGTGACCGTCAGACAGTGGCCGCTCGTCGGGCGCGACTCGTGGGGGACCGAGACCCGTCCGCGGCCGACGTTCCTCGAACGCGACGGGACCTTCCACGAGGTCCGGATCGCCGAGGAGCGACGCCTCGAACTGGAGCGGTGGCACCTCGCGGTCGAGCGGACCGACGAGACGCCGCCCGACGACGCGACGGTCGCGAAGCCGCCGTTCGGCCTCTCGGCGCAGGACGAGCGCGTCCTCGACGCCGCGCTCGACGCCGTCTACGCGGGCCACGACGGATTCCTCGGCGACCCCGAGTTCGACGAGCGACAGACCGTCGAGTACCACCACGAACTCGACGCGGCGGCCAGCGCGCTCGTCCCGTCGCCGCCGTTCGCGTTCGTCGAGTACGAGGGCGAGTACTTCCGGCCGGCCGCGGAGCGGCGGACGGTGGAGGTCCCCGAGTGGACGTACGCGCTCAGCGAGATCGCGGAGGGCCGGAGCCGGTTCGAGGAGTACGCGCGCGCGGCGATCGTCGAGCGCGACCTCGGCGACGCCGGGCTCTCGGACGCCGCGCAGGGGGTGTTAGACGACGCGCTCGCCGAGGAGCCGCGCCGGTACGAAGAAGGGGATCCGCCCTCGGACGCGCTCGTCGACGCGCTCGACGCGCTCGGCGTCGCCGGCGACCTCCGGCCGATAGGGGAGTACGACGACCGGGTCGACTTCAGAAACGTCGTCGTCGACTACCGGGACGGGCCCTGTCGGTTCCACCTGATCGTCTCGCCGTAGACCGACCGCGCACCCACCCTTCGGCGCGGCGAAACCGTTCCGGACGCCGGACCGACTCAGGTTTCGAGCCGGTAGCGGTACGGTTGGCCCGCGATGACCTCGATCTCGCCGCGCTCGGCCCGGCGGCCCAACACCGTGGCGACCCGGTGCGGGCTGTCGATCGCCTCGCAGTCGTCGCACTCCTCGACGAGCGCGAGGATCTCCCGGGCCGTCAGCGGCTCCTCGGCCTCGGCGAGCACGCCGCGAATCCGCTCGTACCGGTCGTATTCGCCGGCACTCATGTGTCTTACGTACGGTCTCCGAACATATAGGGTTCAGTGAGACAGGAGTCGGACGGCTGTCTGACACGAACGTTGTAACGGTCGTATTCGTCCGTTTCAGCCGTCTGCCGAGGTCGTGCCGGACGAAGCGACCGGGGCCGTTCAGGCGTACGGGTCCTCGGCTTCGAGGTCCCGCTCCGCGCGGTACTGCTCGACGAACTCGCTCACGTCGAACTCGACCATCTCCTGTTCGAACGCCGACAGCGCCTCGTCGTCGTCGGCGTGGCTCACGGCGTGTTCCATCAGTTCGACCACGAGTTCGACGACGACTTCGTGGAGCCGGCGGGAGTCGAAGTCGGTCACCCACGCCATCGCGTACCCGACGTCGGCGTTCTCGCTGGCGTCGTGGGCGACGACGGCTTCCGGAAACTCCTCTAAGACGACGCCGAGGAGGTGCGGCGTGTCGAACTCCGGCATCTCCTCGCTGGTCGTCTCGATCGCCTCGCGGAGGACGTCGACCAGAAAGTCGGGGAGGAATCGCTCTGGCGGGTGAACGTCCATCACGACCGCGTGGGCCTCGCCGCAGTCGCAGTCGTACTCGCGCATCCCGAGGTCCAGTTCGCCGACGGCGATCGTCTCCCCGCAGGGCAGCTCCAGCGCGTTCTCGTCGCCGCCGGGGACGCGGGGCTGAGACATACCCGCCCTTGGCCGCTCGCGGGGTTAAAGGGCGCGGAACGCGCCGCTGCGTCGCCGCCGACGGAACCGCTCTCGGGCTGCCCAGCTACTCGAAGTCCTCGTGGCCGTCCTCCTCGTCGCTCGCTCCGTCGTCGCCGTGACCGCTCTCGGCATCACCGCCGTGAGTATCTCCGTCGTCCGCATCGCCGGCGACACCGTGCGTTTCCACCTCGGCCTCGACCTCGATCTCGATCCCGTTCGCCTCGTAGGTCGCCTCGATCGTCTCGGCGTCGTCGCGCTCGACCTCCAGTTCGTCGCGGTCGACCTCCACTTCGACCTCCACGTCGACGGTGACGTCGTCTGACATAGTCGACTCTTGGTAGGAGGCCTGGACGCAAAAACGGTCGGCAGCGCGGGAGCGGGGTGACGGCGTGGGAGTGGGAAGCCAGCGCGGGGTCGGGACGACTCGGTCGCCCGAGCGACGCGCGGCCTACTGGAACCCGATCCGGCCGCCGGTGTCGCGGAGCGACTCGCCGCCGCCGCCCTTGAACTGCTCTTTGACCTCGTCGTAGTACGCGAGGATGTCCTCCGTTATCGTCGGCCGCACCGACTCCATCGCGCGCCGGAAGTGCTTCATCTCCACCTCCTCGGCGTCGTCGTCGTCGCGCAGCGCCTCGATCGCGGCCTCGCGGGCGATCCCTTCGAGGTCGGAGCCGACGTAGCCGTCGGTGATCTCGGCGATCTCGCGGAGGCTCACGTCGGGCGCGAGCGGCGTGTTCTGCGTGTGGATGTCGAGGATCTGCTCGCGGCCCTCCTGGTCGGGCTGGCCGATCATCACGAGCCGGTCGAACCGCCCCGAGCGCAGCAGCGCGGGGTCGATCATGTCCGGTCGGTTGGTCGCGCCGATGACCATCACGTCGCCCATGTCCTCTAACCCGTCGAGCTCGGTGAGGAGCTGGTTGACGACGCGCTCGGAGACGTTGTTCCCGGCCTCCTGCCCGCGAGCGGGCGCGAGGCTGTCGAGCTCGTCGAAGAAGATGATCGTCGGGCTCACCTGCCGGGCCTTCCGGAAGGTCTGTCGGATCGCCTTCTCCGACTCGCCGACCCACTTCGAGAGCAGCTGCGGGCCCCGCACCGAGATGAAGTTCGCGTTCGTCTCGTTGGCGACCGCCTTCGCCATCAGCGTCTTCCCGGTGCCCGGCGGGCCGTACAGCAACACCCCCTTCGGGGCGTTGACGCCCATCCGGTCGAACTTCTCCGGCGAGGTGAGCGGCCACTCGACCGACTCCTGGACCTGCTGTTGGGCCTCGCTGAGGCCGCCCACGTCGTCCCACGAGATCTTCGGGAGCTCGACGAGCACCTCGCGCATCGCCGACGGCTCCACCTCGTTCAACGCGCCCGAGAAGTCGTCGCGCTTGACGATCATCCGGTCGATGAGGCTCGGCGGCACCTCTTCCTCGTCTAAGTCGATCTCGGGGAGGTACCGGCGCAGCGCCTTCATCGCGGCCTCCTTCGTGAGGCTCTCGATGTCCGCGCCGACGAACCCGTGCGTCTCGTCGGCGAGGTGGTCGAGGCTCACGTCGTCCGAGAGCGGCATCCCGCGGGTGTGGATCTGGAGGATCTCCTTCCGGCCCACCTCGTCGGGGACGCCGATCTCGATCTCGCGGTCGAACCGCCCGGGGCGGCGGAGCGCGGGGTCGACGCTGTCGACGCGGTTCGTCGCCCCGATGACGATCACCTGTCCGCGCGTCTCTAACCCGTCCATCATCGTCAACAGCTGAGCGACGACGCGGCGCTCGACCTCGCCGGTCACGTCCTCGCGTTTCGGCGCGATCGAGTCCAGCTCGTCGATGAAGATGATCGACGGCGACTCCTCTTTCGCGTCCTCGAAGATCTCCCTGAGCTGCTGTTCGGACTCGCCGTAGTACTTCGAGATGATCTCCGGGCCGGCGATCGAGAAGAACGACGCCGACGTCTCGTTGGCGACCGCCTTCGCCAGCAGCGTCTTCCCGGTGCCCGGCGGGCCGTGGAGCAGGACGCCCTGCGGCGGCTCGATGCCGAGCTTCGAGAAGATCTGCGGGTGTTTCATCGGCAGCTCGACCATCTCGCGGACGCGCTGGATCTCCGACTGGAGGCCGCCGATGTCCTCGTAGGTGATCCCGCCGCCCGTCTTCTCGAACCCGGAGATCGGCTCCTCGCGCAGTTCGACCTCCGTGTCCTCGGTGATGAGACAGACGCCGTCGGGCTCCGTCTCGACCGCGATCAGCGGGATCGCCTGTCCGGGCGACCGCATGAACGGGTGGTTCGTCGAGGACATCACGGGGACGATGTCGCGCTCGACGACCGGCCGCTTGAGGATCTGGCGTTTCACCATGCCGGCCGCGTCGGAGCCGAACTGGACGGACGCCTCCTCGGGCGGGGCCAAGACGAGTTTGTCGGCCTTCTCGGCCTCCGCCTTCCGGATCGTCACGCGCTCGCCGATGCCGACGTCGGCGTTCTGTCGGGTGAACCCGTCCACCCGCACGGTGTCGGTGTTCCAGTCCTGGCGGTCCGCGCGCCAGACCTTCGCGGCGGTGGTTTCCGCGCCCTCGATCTCGATGATGTCGCCGGGCGAGAGCTTCAGGTGTAACAGCGTGTCGGGGTCGAGTCGGGCGATGCCGCGCCCCGAGTCGTTCGGGTACGCCTTCGCCACTTCGAGTTGGACTTCGTTCATGGTTCCTCGCGGGGGATGGTCGTATCTGGACCCGGTCCGGGAATAAGCCTGTTGCCCGTGTGGGGATCGCCGGTTCGTCCCGAGCGTCGCCCGCCGGCGACAAGCCGTGTGATCATATGCCACGGTACGGATTCCGTTCTTAAAACCCCGTCGTAACTGTGCGTTTTCGCCGTTTCGCTTCGCGGGCCGAGCGGCGGCGATGAGGCGGCGTGGCGGGCGGGACTCACTTGGTGGGGCGGGCTCACGTGGTGGGCGCGCTCGCGTCGCGGTCCACGAGCGAACTCACGACGAGCGGGCCTGAACGACGCCGACGACGAGGAGCCCGGACGCGACGGCGGGCGTCACCGCCCCCGACCCGGGCACCGCGACGTTGCTCGCGACGACGCCGAGGGCGACGACGGCGGCGTAGGCCGCGTACACACGCGCGTACCGCCGGTCGCGGCGAGAGCCGCGCGACCGCGCGAACAGCCACACGCCCGCCGCGAACAGCCCCGCGACGAGCAGCGTGTGCGCCCAGTAGGCGGCCGTGGGGACGACCGCGTTGGTCCCGAAGGCCGTCGCGGTCTCGGCGATCCCGCCCCAGTACAGCCCGTGGATCGGGGTCGTGACGACCAGCCCGACGTCCGCGCCGACGACGAGCGCGACGCCCGCGTACACCGCGGGATGGCCGAGCGTCCCCGGCGTGCTGTGGGCCGTGCTGGCGAACAGGAACCACCCCAGCGCGGCCACCGACGCCCCGATCAGCGAGAGGAGGTAGAAGTACGCCTGCACCATCGGTTCCGGGGAGAACGGGCGGAACGCCGCCGTCCCGCCCCAGATGGCGACCCCGATGGCGAGGACGCCGAACGAGAGGCCGTTGTCGCTCTCGCGGTGTGCGATCGCGGTCCGGAGACCGGGACCGACGGCGACGAGCGCGGCGAGCGCCCCGAGGGCGGCCCCGGCCGTTCCGACCGTGGAGGGAGACATACCCACTGGTGTCAACCTGCCGTATTAGGGGTTTTCATCCGCCCGACAGCTTCGACCGACGGCGGCCCGACGACCCTCCGATCGGGGCGCGATCGGACCCCGCCGATCAGGGGGTATTTGTCCCTCGCTGGCCTCCGATAGGCCATGCGAACGCTCGTCTTCGACGGCCGGACCGGTGCCGCCGGCGACATGATCTGCGCCGCGCTGATCGCGGCCGGTGCCGACCCCGACGTCTTCCGCCCCGTGAGCGATCGGCTTCCGGTCCGGTATGAGGTCCGGGAGACGACGAAAAACGGGATCCGGGCGACCACCGTCGACGTGCTCGTTGACGACGACGGGGACAGCGGCGGCGTCCGCGACGAGCGCGGAGACGGCTCCGGGGACGCCGGCGGCCACTCGCACGGCCACGCCGACGGTCACTCCCACGATCACTCGCACGGCCACGGCGACGGCCACTCGCACGGCCACGCCGACGGTCACTCCCACGATCACTCGCACGGCCACGGCGACGGTCACTCACACGACCACGGCGACGGTCACTCCCACGATCACTCGCACGGCCACGGCGACGGTCACTCACACGACCACGGGGACGCCGACCACACGCACGCCGAAGGGGCCGGCGTCCGGCGGAGCTACTCGGAGGTGGTAGACCTCGTCGAGTCGATGGCCCTCCCCGCCCCGGTCGAGTCGACCGCGCTCGACGCCTTCGAACTGCTCGGGCGCGCGGAGGCGTCCGTCCACGGGACCGACCTCGCCGAGACCCACTTCCACGAGGTGGGTGCGGACGACGCGATCGCCGACGTGGTCGGCGCGGCGCTGCTCTTGGCGGACCTTGACCCGGAGCGCGTGGTCACGACCCCGGTCGCCGTCGGCGGCGGCACGGTCGAGATGAGCCACGGGACCTACCCCGTCCCGGCACCCGCGACGACCGAGATCGCGACCCGCGCCGGCTTCCGGATCGTCGGCGGCCCGATCGACCGCGAACTGCTGACGCCGACCGGCGCGGCGATCCTCGGCGCGGTCGCCGAGGGCGTCGACGCGGTGCCGGACGTCTCGGTTGAGCGGGCGGGCTACGGGGCCGGCGACGCCGACTTCGAGCGGCACCCGAACGTCCTCCGCGCGCTCGTCACCGACGGGGGGCAGGCGGGCGAATCAGGCAGCAAGGGAGAGGAGTCGCTCGTCCACGACGACATCGCCGTCTTGGAGACGAACCTCGACGACGCCGCTCCCGAGGTCCTCGGGGGCCTTCAGGAGACCCTCTCGCGCGCCGGCGCGCGGGACGTGACGATCGTTCCGACGACGATGAAGAAGTCGCGGCCCGGCCACCTCGTGAAGGTGATCTGTAAGCCGGACGACGCGGGGGCGGTCGCCGAGCGCCTCGCCCGCGAGACCGGTACGCTCGGGGTGCGCCAGTCTGGTGCGAGCCACCGCTGGATCGCCGAGCGCGAGTTCGAGACGGCGACGCTCCGGATCGACGGCGCGGGTCACGACGTGGCCGTGAAGGTGGCCTCGACGACCGACGGGGACGTGTACGACGTCAGCGGGGAGTACGACGACGCGGCCGCGGCCGCGGAGGCGACCGGCCTCCCGGTCCGCGAGGTGCTCCGGCGGGCCGAGAGCATCGTTCGGGAGCGGCTGAGCGACGAGTAGCGAGACGGGACGAGGAAGGGGGAGCGGACGCGACCGCCCCGTCAGTCGGGCGGGTCGACCCGCTCGACGCGCTCGGGGTCGACGCCGAACCCGTCGGCGAGTCGGTCGGCGACCAGCTCCGGGGCGACCGCTTCGGGATCGACGGCCGTGTCCGCGACGCGCGCCGCCTCGTCGACCGCGAGGGTCGCGACGGCCTCGACGGTGGTGTCGTTGAGGCCGGGCTGTAACCCGGCTATCTCCAGTTCCTCGACGCTGATGCCGTCGATTCGCTCGATCTGTGCTCTCGCGCCGGCGACGAGGTCGCCGGTCGCCGCCTCGGAGACCCGGACGGAGACCGTCGCCTCGACGGACGGCGTGTGGTCGGCTGCTGCCATACTCCCTCGCCGCGAGTCGAACGCGGCGCGGACGGCGTCGCGGGGCGACCGGTCGCCGTGACCGGCCGGCTCCGCGGGTCCGCGTCCCCGAGCGCCGGGCGACGACGTGGGGTCGCCGGCCGACGCCCGCGAGGGACACGGTCGCGGCTCGACGCGCGTGACGGACAGCGACGGCTGGAGAGAACGGGGATCTGGTCCGTCCCGCGGGGAAACCTCCCCAGCCGACGCGCGTCACGCGGTCGGGCGGACGGACCGTGGGTTCGGAGTCCCGTAGCCGATGCCCGTCCACCCGAGGAACGCGACGCTCGCGGACCGAACGAGCGTCGAGCGGATGGAACGGGTCATTGGGGGCTCCGGCGGCGCGTTCTACGCCGTTGACGACACCCTGAACCGGTTTCGTATTAAAATTACATTAGTTATGCTACCACATGCCATATCGGATGCGAGCGAGCGGACCCGGCCGAGAACGCGTTCGAGACGGCCACAGCCGTCGGGTTCCGTCGACGTCGAGACGACAAACCTATGCCGACCGCCCGACCAGTTTGCCGTAACACCCGTCTCCATGATCGACCGCATTCACACGTCGGACGTCGAACCGGACGCGGACGAGGTCGCCATCGCCGGCCACGTCCACGAGATCCGCGACCTCGGTGGGCTGGTCTTCCTCATCGTGCGCGACCGCGAGGGCCTCATCCAGATCGTCTTCAAGGAGGAGCGCGAGCCGGACCTGTTCGAGGCCGTTCAGGACGTCGGGGCCGAGGACGTCGTCCGCGTCGCCGGCGAGCCGCTGGAGAGCGATCAGGCCCCCGGCGGCGTCGAGATCGCGCCCACGGAGTACGAGGTCATCGACGAGGCGGACTCCCCGCTTCCCCTGGAGATCTCGAAGGACATCGAGGTCGACCTCTCGACCCGCCTCGACAACCGTGCGCTCGACCTCCGGAAGCCGGAGACGCTCGCGGTGTTCACCCTCCGCTCCGAGCTCATCACCGCGATGGAGGAGTGGTTCGAAGACGAGGGGTTCGTCGACATCAAGACGCCGCTCATCTCGAAGGGCGGAGCGGAGGGCGGCGCGGAGCTGTTCCCGATCCTCTACTACAACCAGGACGCCTTCCTCTCGCAGAGCCCGCAGCTGTACAAGCAGATGCTGATGGCCTCCGGCTACGAGGCCGTCTACGAGACGGGGACCGCGTTCCGCGCGGAGGACTTCGCGACCTCCCGCCACGTCTCCGAGATCGCGATGTTCGACGTGGAGCTGGCGTACGTCGACGACCACGACGACGTGATGGACGTGCAGGAGGAGTCGCTGCGGTACGCGCTCCGCGAGGTCGCCGAGAACGCCGAGCGCGAGCTCGACCTCCTCGACGTCGACCTCGACGTGCCGGAGGACGACTTCCCGCGGATCACCTTCGACGAGGCGCTCGACATTCTCGAAACCGAGTACGGCCACTTCCCGGACGACCCGACCGACCTCGACACGAAGGGCGAGAAGCTGCTGGGCGAGCACTTCGAGGAGCAGGGCCACCCGGCGTTCTTCGTCGTCGGCTACCCCGACGAGAAGTTCTACTACATGCAGGACGTCCCCGAGGACGACATCGCCTCGCGGAAGTTCGACCTCATCTACAAGGGTCAGGAGCTCTCCTCGGGCGGCCAGCGCGAACACGACGTCGAGCGCATGGTCGAGGTCATGGAGGAGGAGGGCGTCGAGACCGCGAACTTCGAGTTCTACATCGAGGCGCTGAGCTACGGGACGCCTCCGCACGGCGGCTACGGGCTGGGCATCGACCGCCTCGTCCAGAAGGTCGCCGACCTCGACAACATCAAGGAGGCGATCATGTTCCCGCGCGACCCGAACCGGCTGGAGCCCTGAGCGCGGCGACTCGCCCGTCGGGCCGGACCCTCGACCGGACCGAGATTTCGATCGATCGAGCCACGAGCCGCGTCGCGCACGCGACGAATCGCCGTTCCCGACGCGGTCCGCGCCTCGCCGTCGGCCGCGGGCGCTTCGCTCGTTCTTTTATAAGGAACCGTACCGATTCGCGGGAAATCCACCGATCGCTGCTCTTGAGCCGTCTCCCGGCCGTTAAACCGGGTAAAATTGGGCGTAATTCGGCTGAACGGCTTACGCCATTGAAGTAGGTCCGGGTCCGAGTGGGAATCGCAATGAACGCCATCCGAACCACGATGATAGTGGCGATCGCCGCGGTGGTACTGATCGGGACCGGCGCGGCCGCCGGTGCCGTCGCGGCGGCTCCCGGTCCGGGCGACGCGCCCGGCGACGCGGGACCGCCGAGCGACCTCCCGGACCAGGTCCCGGACTTCGTCGGCGACCTGCTGAGTAGCGTGAACGAGTTCCTCTCCGGCGGCGTCGACGACCTCGGTGAGACCGTGAGCGACATCGCCGGCAACGGTTCCGCCGACGGCGACGCTTCCGGCGGAGACGACGGGGACGAGGGGGGAGCGTAACGTGACGGACCGAACGCCCGACCTCGACGTCGACCGGCGGACGTACCTGCGTGCGACCGGCGTCGCCGCGCTCGGCTCGGTCGGACTCGCCGGCTGCGTCGGTCGCGCGACCGGCACGCTCGCGACCTGGGTGACCGACCAGCCCGCCGACATCGGCGACTTCGAGTCGCTCGTCGTCACCGTCGAGGGGTTCTGGCTCGGACCGGAGGGTGCCGAGCCGGAGTCGGACGACGGCGACGCCGACGGCAACGAGACCGACGACGCCGACGGCAACGAGACCGACGACGCCGACGGCAACGAGACGGCCAGCGGGAACGAGACCGACGACGGCGAGGACGCTCCCGCCGGGCGCGAGTACTTCGAGTTCGACGAGCCGCAGGAGGCGGACCTCGTCGAGCTCCAGAACGGGGAGACCCAGCTGATCGACGAGCGCGATCTGGAGACCGGGGAGTACCCGTACCTCCAACTCGACGTGTCCGCGGCCGACGGGACGCTCACCGACGGCAGCGAGGCCACCGTCGACCTCCCCGGCAACGCGCCGCTGAAGTTCAACGAGGCGTTCGAGATCCGCGAGAACACGCGGACGACGTTCACCGCGGACTTCGCGCCGGTGCTGCGGGGGAACGGCCGATACCTCCTCCGTCCGGTGCCGAGCGGGATCGAAGTAGAGTACAGCGACGTCGAGGAGTCGGAGGACTCGGACGGCTCCGAGTCGGACGGCGACAACACCTCCGACGCCTGACGCGGCGCGTTCCCCCGGTCCTCCGTTGGAGCCGCGGCCGCGCCGCGGCTTCGGGGTTAGGGCTGGGTTTCGGTTCCCGGGGTTCGGGGACCGGGGGAGTGCGCGTTGCGTCACGGTTGGTCCCCGCGTCGAGGGTCAGAGGCACACGACCCGCACGATCGCCCGCGCGACACGCTCGGGCGGTCTCCGTTCTTCTCGACCGCGGCGATTCGTTTTCCCCGGCTCGTTCCTCGTAGTGACTTCTCGTCGCAGTCCCCACGCCGTCCGCCGGGCGAAGCGCCCGTCGAAGCCCGTCAGGCCGAGGCCGCCGCGTCGGGGGCGACGAAGGTCCGATAGAGCGGTCCGGCGAGCACCAGCGCCCCCACCGCGGCCATGCCGAGGATCGCGGTCGGGTCGACGAGCGACCCGCCGGCCGCGGCGAGGCGGTCGAGCGAGACGCCGACCGCGACCCCGCAGAGGACCCACGGCAGTTCGCCGAGTGCGGTGCCGATCAGGAACGGACGGGCCTCGACGCCGGCGGCCGCGGCCCCGACCGTCACCGCGTCGGAGGGGAGCGGCAGCAGGCGAGTCCCGGTCACGGCGCGCACGCTCCCCGACTCCGCCGCGAAGCGTTCGCCCGCGCGACAGAACCGGTCGGCGAGCCCGGACCCCTCGCGGTCTCCCGCCGAATCACGGAGCCGGAGACGTCCCGCCCGGGCGAGCGCGTACGGCGGGAGGGAGGTCGCGACGACGACCGCGAGCGCGAACGGGATTCCAGCCCACCCGTACCCGAAGCCGGCGGCGACGGCGAGGAGGGTCGTCGGCCACGCGAGAAGGGGTCTGACGGCCGCGAGCGCGACGACGGCGACCCCGAACCGGACGGGGTCGTCCGCGAGCCACCGGAGCCGCGAGAGCGCGGCCTCGGGGGACGCCGCGACCGCGACCGCCGCCAGCGCGGCGACGACGACGCCCGCGAGCGCGTACCGCCCGACCGTCGACCGGCGATTCACGCTCTCGCGTCCGCGGGCGTCCGGTAAACGCTTTGTGGGTCCCGCTCACTCATCGACGAACGCCGCCCGGAACGACTCCGAGAGGTGCTCGCGCTGCCACGCCGCGACGGCCTCCTCGCCCAGCAGGCTCGCCCACGCGGTCAGGACTCCGGCGCACAGGACGAGCCCCGGGACGACGTGGGCGGCGGCGTCGACGAACAGCGCCGGCCGGAGGAGGAAGAATCCGACCCGGTCGGCGAGGGCGTCCCACGCCGGGCCGAAGGCGGTCCAGCGAAACGCGAAGGGAACCACCGTCACCGTCGCGAGCGGATAGGCGAGCACGTCGGTCACGGGTCCGCCCTTCCCGCGGACGAACGCGAGCGCGTAGAACCCCCAGCAGGCCAGCGAGGCGAAGACGCCGGCGATCCGCTGGGGGCCGACCGGCTCCCCGTGGCCCAGCGCCGCCAGCCCGAAGAACGCCGCGGCCGCGCCGACGTAGCCGAGCAGACACGCGAGCGCGCCCCCGACGAGGACGAGCGCGTGTTCGGTCCGCGACTGCCCGGTGAACGGGGCCAGCCCCAGCGGGACGTTCATCGGCGGTGGCTCCGACCGGGCGGGGGTTGAAGCTTGCGCGTCCGGGTCACGACAGCTTCCCGAGCGCCTCGAAGAAGTCCGAGGGCGGTCCGGCGACCCGTATCGGGGGCGCGGTCCGCTCGACGGTCACCTCGACCGGACCGTCGAGCGAGGCGGTGTCGCGGCCGTCGCTGACGACGGTCGCGCCCGCCTCGCCGGAGATCGAGACGGTGACGGTCGCGTCGGTGTCCACCACGAGCGGGGGCATGCCCTCCTCGGCGACCATCTCGTTGACGACGATTCCGTCCACATCCGGGTGGACCAGCGGTCCGCGCTCGGAGAGGTTGTACGCGGTCGACCCCGTCGGCGTGGCGACGAGGACGCCGTCGGCGTGCCCGCCGGCGTACCGAGACCCGTCGACCCGCACCTCGTACTCGATCCCGCCGCCGGGACCGCGGCGGTCGCCCTGGACGACCACCTCGTTCGCGGCCGGCGTCGAGGTCCAGTCGTCCGCGCTGGCGGTGAGCCGCGGGGCCTCGCGGACGTCCAACCCACCGTCGCGGAACGACCGGATCTCGGCGCGGAGCGCGGCGGCGGCGTCGCCCGGGGGGACCGCGTTGAGGAAGCCGACCTCCCCGAGGTTCACCCCGACGATCGGCGTGTCGCCGGCGTTGCGCGCGACGAACAGGAACGTCCCGTCGCCGCCGACGGCGACGACCAGGTCGCAGTCGCCGAACGCGTCGACCGGGCGGGCGTCGTCGCCGGCGTCGAGCGCCGCGGCGGTCTCCTCGTCGAGCCAGACGGCCTCGCCCGCGTCGGCGACGACGTCCCTGAGCGTCGCCGCGAGCGACGCCGCCCGCTCGCTGCCCTTTCGCGCCACGATGCCCACTTCCATGAAAAGTCCATCCCCGTCCCCGGGTAAAAGCGTGCGGACATCGGCGAACCGGGGCAGCCGTCGGGAGCGCCGGAGCGTTCGTGATTCTCGAAATCCGAAACGTCGCCGGAAAGTTTCAAGCCGCTCGGCCGCGTTGCTCGGCCCATGTCGACCCCCCACGGGCGGCGGAAACGATGAGCGAGGAGGACGACTGGTTCGAGCGCGCGCTGCGCGAGACCGACGAGGAGTCCGACGAGCAGCCGGTGGAGGGCGAAGCGACCGACGACGGCGACGGCGGGGAGCCGGAACCGGAAGCGAGCGACGAAGCGGCCGAGTCCGACGACGCCGATGGCGTCCCCGACGACCCGGCGAGAGCGATCGGGATCGGCACCGACGACGGGTCCGGCGAGGACGACGCCTTTGGCGGCGGCGAGGCGGGCGGCGAGCCGTTCGGTGGCGGTGACGAGGCGGGCGGCGATCCCTTCGGGGGAAGCGAAGGCGGCCCCGCGGCCGACGACTCCGGGAACGACGGCGTTCCCGCCGGGGCGTTCGGCGACGTTGACACCGACGCGGACGGGGGAGAATTCGGTTCCTTCGGCGGTAGCGACTCCTTCGGTGACGACGACCCCTTCGGCGGCGGCGGGGGTGACGCCGGTTCCGACGCGGAGAGCGGTCCGAGCGGCGAGACCGGTGGAAGCGGCGGGACGGACCCGTTCGGCGACGACGACCCCTTCGGCGGGAGCCGGAGCGGCATGTCCGGCGGCGGGTCGAGCGGTGCGGGCGGCGGTGGCGGCGCGAGCGGTGCGGAGTCGCCCGGCGGGTCCGCCGGCGACGCGGGGAGCGACCCCTTCGGCGGCTACCGCGGGTCCGCGGCCCGGGACGGCGACGACTTCGGGTTCGACGACCTCGACGGGGGCGAGGGCGGACCGGGAGACGCGACCGACTTCGACGTCGACCCCGACGAGTTCGAGTCGGGGATCGATCGGACCGACATCGGGATCGAGGGGCTCGACGACATGATCCTCGGCGGCGTCCCCAGTCGGTCGCTGCTGTCGGTCATCGGCGGTGCCGGGACCGGGAAGACGACGTTCGCGCTCCAGTTCCTGAATCACGCCCTCGAAGCGGGCAACAAGGGGATCTACATCACGCTCGAGCAGACCCGCGAGTCGATCTACGACACGGCCGAGGAGAAGGGGTGGCCGTTCCGCGAGCACGCGGACGCGGACCGCCTCGCCGTCGTCGCCATCGACCCCATCGAGATGGCGAACTCGCTGTCGTCGATCCGCAACGACCTCGTCCGGCTCATCGCGGAGTTCGACGCGGACCGGCTGGTGCTGGACTCCGTCTCGCTTTTAGAGATGATGTACGACCACCCCGCGAAGCGCCGCTCCGTGGTGTTCGGGTTCACGCGCTCGCTGAAGGAGGCGGGCGTGACGACGCTGCTCACCTCCGAGGCGAGCGAGGAGACGCCGTACGCCTCTCGCCACGGGATCGTCGAGTACCTCACCGACGCCGTCTTCGTCCTCCAGTACGTCCGCGGGTCCGACTTCCGTGAAACCCGCCTCGCGGTCGAGATACAGAAGATCCGCGACGCGAACCACTCCCGCGAGACGAAGCCCTACGACATCACGGACACCGGAATCTCCGTCTACGATCAGGCGAACATCTTCTGAGAGCGGACGTGGCTGTGCGGTGGCGCGCGCCAGCGAGCGGTCGCCCCCGGCGACCGCGACGCTGCGCCGCGCGAGGTCGCCGGCGCTGCGCGCCGACTGTCACCGGGGAAGCCCGGTTGCCCGAGGGACCGTGTCCCTCGCTGCCAGAGAATCTCCGATTCTCGCTGGAGTCAGTCGCCCGGAGCAACGCGGAGGTCGACTGACGAGGCTGGGGAGGAATGAGGAGCGGTCGCCGTGTGGGGTTGGACTCGAAGGGGCAGTCGGTTCCGGGAAGACGGCCGACGTAAGCACCGCAGGAACGAGCATCGCGAGTGACGAGGAGCGCAGCGAGGCCATCCGGAACCGACTGGGGCTTCGGAAGTGTCTCACCGATTCCGTTCGATTTCACTAGCATACCTGCGGCTCGCGGATTGCTCGCCGCAGGAATGCACCGTCCGGGAATTGAACCCGGGCTATTAGCTTGGGAAGCTAATGTCCTACCACTGGACCAACGGTGCTCGAATCCGAGTACCCGACCGTCCCACTTCAACGTAGCGTTTCGGCGGGCGGTATCGGCTCCGAGATCGGGTGCCGCGAGCCACACGCTTAAGTCGTCACCGACGGAGGCACGCCCATGACCGACGACACGGCGGACGCGACTCGACCCGACCGGGCGGCCGCGGTCGAGCGCGTCAGAGAGCGAGCGGCCGAACTCGCCCCCGCGCTCGGCGCGACGTGGACCGACGACGAACCGTGGGCGTTCCTCACCGACCTCACCGCGATCGGGAGCCGCATGGCCGGTAGCGAGGGCGAACGGCGGGCCGCCGGACTCGTCGCGGACGCCTTCGAGCGCGCGGGACTCGCCGACGTGCGGACGGAGCCGTTCGATCTCCCCGCGTGGGAGCGCGGGTCGGCGTCGCTCGACGTGACCGTCTCGGGCCGGGACGGCGAACCGACGACGCGCTCGTTCGAGGCGCTGGCGCTCCCGTACTCGCCCGCCGGAGACGCGAGCGGCGAGCTCGTCGACGTCGGCTACGGCACCCCGGCGGAGATCGACGAGCGCGACGTGGAAGGACGGATCGCGGTCGCCTCGACGACGACGCCGTCGGGCGGCCGGTTCGTCCACCGGATGGAGAAGTTCGGCTACGCGATCGACTCGGGCGCGGTCGGCTTCGTGTTCGTCAACCACGTCGACGGCCAGCTGCCCCCGACCGGATCGCTCACGTTCGGGAAGGAGGCCGAGGCGGTCGCCGCCGGCGTCTCGAAGGAGACCGGCGCGTGGCTCCGCGAGTACGCGGTCGACGGGACCGGCGACGGTGCGACCGCCGGGTCCGGACCGGTCGCGCAGGCCGAACTCACCGTCGACGCCGAGACGACCCCGGGCGAGAGCCGCAACGTTACCGGGCGCGCGGGGCCGGACACCGACGAGCGCGTCCTCCTGCTCGCCCACTACGACGCCCACGACATCGCGGAGGGCGCGCTCGACAACGGCTGCGGGATCGCGACGGTCGCGACCGCGGCCGGAATCCTGGCGGACGCGGACCTCCCGCTCGGTGTCGATATCGTTGCGGTCGGCGCGGAGGAGGTCGGGCTGCTCGGCGCGGAGCACCTCGCCGAGCGCGTCGACCGCGACCGGGTGAAGGGCGTGGTCAACGTCGACGGCGCGGGGCGGTTCCGCGACCTCGTCGCGCTCGCGCACGCGTCCACGGCGACCGCGTCGGTTGCGGAGGCGGTGTCGACGGCGACGCGCCAGCCGATCGAGGTCGACGCGCAGCCGCACCCGTTCTCCGACCAGTGGCCGTTCGTGCGCCGCGGTGTGCCGGCGCTCCAGCTACACAGCGACTCGGGCGACCGCGGCCGGGGGTGGGGTCACACCCACGCGGACACGCGCGACAAGGTCGACGACCGGAACGTCCGCGAACACGCGATGCTGATCGCGCTGATCGTCGCCGAGTTCGCGGCCGACGAGCGCGACCTCCCGCGGCTCGACCGGGAGGAACTCGCCGCCGCGTTCCGCGAGGCCGACTTCGAGACGGGGATGCGCGCCGCCGACCTCTGGCCGGCCGACTGGGACTGAGCCGCGGGCCGGACGAGCGAACCGACCAGGCCGGGCGAGCGAGCCGGCCCGGGCGGAGCGAAAGAACCGGCCCGGCGGGACGAGTCGCTCTCACTCGACGTCGGCGTCCGGCGTCGGCGGCGGGAGCCGCTTGTGCGCCGTCGCGCGGTGTCGACCGAGCAGGTCCGTGACCAGTTCGCGGTCGACGGGCGCGAACTCCTCGCCGTCGCCGCCCTCGGCGTCGGTCACGTTGGCGTCGGTGACGGCCGCCGCGATCCGTTTGACGACCGCGTCCGGGTCGAGCCCGCGGTCGACGCCGAGGTGGAGGACGGGGTCGATCACCTCGTACGGCGCGCCCAGGTCGTCCGCGTCGCGCTGCCCCGGCAGGAACCCGGCGGACGGGGACTTCTCGACGACGAACTCCGGGACGTCGAGCTCGGCCGCGAGCGAGCGGACGTGCGTCTTGTACAGGTGGCCGAGCGGGAACAGGTCGGCCGCGCCGTCGCCGTGTTTCGTCAGGTAGCCCGAGAGCAGTTCGCTCCGGTTGGCGGTGCCGCACACGAGGCGGTTCGTCGCGTTGGCGACGAGGTACGCGACGGCCATTCGGAGCCGCGCCACCGCGTTTCCGGAGCGGACCGGCTCGTCGTGGAGGGCGAACCGGTCGGGGACGACCGCGCCGAACTGCGCGAACAGCGGCTGGAGGTGGACGGTGTCGTGCTCGATTCCCAGCGCCTCCGCGAGCGCCTCGGCGTCGCGGGCGTGCGGCGCGCCGATCTTGTTACACGGGAGAATCAGTCCGTACACCCGGTCGGGGCCGAGGGCCTCGACGGCGAGCGCGGCCGTCACCGTCGAGTCGAGGCCGCCGCTCATGTTCACCACCACCCCGTCGGCACCCGCCGCGCCGACCCGTTCCGCGACGAACGAGCGGATCCGGTCGCGCTCCGTCACCGGATCGCGATCCGAGAGCAGCGACCGGAAGGGCGATCCCTCGCGGTCGGTGGCGTGACCGTCGCCGACCGCGACGCCGTCGCTAGACTCCGACGAGGCGGGCCCGTCGGGACCGAACGCGGACTCGCGGTCAGCCATCGATTCCCCCCTCACGCTCCGTCGGTGCTACCGCTCGAACGAGCCGTCCGCCGAGCCCGTTCTGTCCCTCGACTCCGTTCCGCTCGTCGCTCCGAGTCGCCATTGGTTGCCCGCGGCTTCCGTTCGCCCCGGTAAATACTTGCGGTGTAGATCATATAAGGAATTAGAATACTACTCTGTTATCCGTAGATAATAGAGAGACATCGAGTACGCACGTTATTTATTTCCGCTCGAAACCTCCGTACTATCGGAATACGGGTTCGTTCAATAGAGCGTTCTCACGCTCGCGCATATTAGCACCCTATATTTTGTCTATTTAAAATTTGAATCCGAGAAAGACTCTTCTTCAAGCATATAATGTCGTTATATACGAACATTTATTGTCTGAACTGCGCTCGTCGTATCCATGTCGAACATCGAGCTGAGTTCCAGTCAGAACCGGGTGCTCACCGCGCTCGTGAACCTCTCCGAGGGGCGGGACACGCCGGTACAGGGACGCGAGATCGCCGACGCCATCGACCGCAACGCGGGGACGGTTCGAAACCGGATGGGGAGCCTCCGAACGCTCGGCCTCGTCGAGGGGGTGGCCGGCCCCGACGGCGGTTACGTTCCGACCGACAGCGCGTACGACGTCCTCGGTATCGAGCGGCTGGAGGACGCCGCGACGACCCCCGTCGAACGAGAGGGCTCCCCCGTCGAGGACGTCACTGTCGCGGAGATCGACCTGTCGAGCGTCGCGAACCCGGAACTGTGCCGCGCAGAGCTCGTGATCCGCGGGCCGGTCGGCCCCTTCGACGCGGGCGATCACGTCACCGTCGGTCCGACGCCCGCCACCGGGCTGCGGCTCTCGGGCGTCGTGGACGCGACGAACGTCGACGGCAACACCCTGCTGGTCCGCGTCGACGGCATGGAGACCCCGACGGGCGGGTCCGCGGCCTGAGCTACCCGCCGTCGTCGGGCGCGGCGAGCCGCTCGCGGACGGCACCGGTGGCGGCCGCGGCGTGGCGCGCGTCGCGGTGTCGCTCGCCGAAGGCGACGCGCGCGCTCTCGACCGCCTCGCGGTCGACCGCGAACTCCGCGTCCGGGTACGCCACGTCCCACAGCACGAGCGGCTCGGGGGGTGCCGGCCCGACGCCCCGGCCGCCGGCGACCGGCTCGTCGGCGAGCAGTCGGTCGATCCACGCGAGGTCGGCCGTCCCCCGGCTCACCGCTCGGACCGCGGCGACGACCCGGCGCACGAGCGCTCGCGGGAACCCGCCCGCCGCGAGTTCGACGACGAGGATGTCACCCTCTCTGGTCGCCCGCGCGTCGAGGTCGCGGACCGTCCCCGTCTCGTCGGTCGTCAGGTTGTGAAAGTCGTGTTCGCCGTCGAACCGCGCGAGCGCGTCGCGGAACCGGTCGTCGTCGACCGCGTGTTCCGGGTCTCGGCGCGCCGCGTCGGATCCGGTTTCGCCCCCGCTCTCGCCCCCCTCACCGTTGCCGTCGCCGCCATCGTCGCTGTCGCCGTCGGCGGGGGGCGCGTAGAGGTGATACCGGTACGTCCGCCGGACCGCGTCGTGGGTCGCGTGGAAGTCCTCCCGGACGTCGGCGGCGGCCCACACGCGGACCGTCCCCGGGAGGTGCCCGTTGAACGCGCGCGGCGTGAGCCACGTCGGTGCCTCGAACGCGACGGTCTGCGCCACCGCCGAGACCCCGGCGTCGGTCCGACCGGCGGCCGCGTAGCCGGGCGGGGTGGCGTGGGTCGGCCCATCGCCGCGCTCGACGATCCCGTGTTCGTCGAGCGCGGCGAGGAGCGCGTCCGAGACCGTGTGGGCGTGCGGCTGGCGCTGGAACCCGGCGAACCCGCGGCCGTCGTAGGCGACGCGGAACGCGCGGGTGACGGTCTCCCGCGCCGACGAGTCGCTCGTCACCGACCCCCCGACGCGTCGTCGGCGTCCCTCCCTCCTTCCCCGTTCTCCGCCTCGGCCCCCGCCTCCGGTTCGCCCATCGGAACCGTCACCACGGGCACGGACGCGACGCGGATTACCTTCTCGGTCACGCTCCCGAGGAGGAGGCGGCGGATCCCCCGGCGGGTGTGGCTCGGCATGACGACGATGTCAGCGCCGTCGTCGATCGCGTTCTCGATCACTTCCAGCGGCTCGCCGCGGACGACGCTGCCGACCGCCTCAACGCCGGCGGCCTCCAGTTCGCCGGTCATCGCCCCCACGCGCTCCGCGGCCGCGTCGGCCAGCCGCTCCGAGAACGCCCCGGCCCGCGGTCCCGCGAGGGTGTCGGCCGCGGTGTCGGCGGCGGAGACGACGTGGACCGTCGCGTCGTAGCGGTCGGCGAGGCTGATCGCGTGTGCGATCGCGTCGTTCGCCTCGCCGCCGGGCGCGACGGGCAGGAGGATCTCGTCGTACATGTGCGCTACTGCTCCCGGCCGGGGGAAAACGGTACCGGCCGGGGGAGGCGGGATACGCCGACAGGGCGGTCGGACGAACGGGGCGGTCAGAGCCCGAGCGCGTCGAGCAGGTCGAAGCCGACGCCGGCGTAGCCGACGAGCTTGAACCCAAGGTAGATCCCGACGATCGCCATCACGCCCGGCAGCTCCGGCGGCGCGGGGATCGGGACGCGGAGGAACGCGAACAGCGCGCCGACCGTCACCCCGACGAGGAGGGCGGCGACGGTGAGGACTGAGGTCGAACTCATGTCGACGCGTCGGCGTCGTTCGTTCATAAGCGCGGTGTTCGCGGTCGGCCGCCCGCCCGCGCGGACGGAGGCGGGCCGAGCGGGTAGACGAAGGCGGGCCGGCCGGCCGGATGGGTAGGGTTTTCCGACGCGCGTCCCTCTCGCCGGACATGGCACGAGAGGTTTCCAATCCCGACAACCCGCAGGTGACGCTCCAGACCAACCACGGCGACATCGTCGTCGAGCTGTTCGCCGACCGCGCGCCGAAGACGGTCGAGAACTTCCTCGGTCTGGCCCGCCACGACCCCGCCGCCGACGCGGAGCCGGCCCCGGACACGAACACGTGGGAGGACCCCAAGACGGGCGAGGTCCGCGGCGACTCGCTGTACGAGGGGATCGTCTTCCACCGCGTCATCGACGACTTCATGATCCAGGGCGGCGACCCGATGGAGAACGGCCGCGGCGGTCCCGGCTACGAGTTCGACGACGAGTTCCACGACGACCTCACCCACGACGGGCCCGGCGTCCTCTCGATGGCGAACTCCGGCCCCAACACGAACGGCTCGCAGTTCTTCATCACGCTCGACGCCACGCCGCACCTCGACGGCAAACACGCCGTCTTCGGACAGGTGATCGACGGGATGGACGTCGTCGAGGAGATCGGCGGCGTGCCGACCGGGCGCAACGACGACCCGCGCGAGGCCGTCGAGATCGAGACCGTCCACGTCGACGAGTAACGCCGCGAACCCGGCCCGCGCGCGACGCCGAGCGCGTCGCGGTCGCGTGTGTTCCCCTCTCACGCCGGGGGGAGTTAAGAAGATATAAATCATCCCCGACGTAAGCGATAATCGCGCTCGGTTGGTGTAGTCCGGCCAATCATGTTGGCCTTTCGGCGGACGCGGCGCGTCAGCGCCGGTTCGGAAGTCAGCCGACGACCAGGGTTCAAATCCCTGACCGAGCATCCACTCACACACCGCGAGCCACGCGTTTAACCGCCTCTCCTCATGCGGACGGTGCGTCCGCGGTCCCCGGAACTCCGAAGGGGAAGAATCACCTCCCTCGGCGACGTGGTTCGCCCATGAGCGACCGTTCCGACGAGAGCGACCGAGCCGGCGACGGCGACAGCGCCGACGACCGCCGCTTCGAGACCCGCGCGATCCACGCCGGGCAGGAGCCGGACCCGGAGACGGGGGCGCTGATGACCCCGATCCACGCGAACTCCACCTACGAGCAGGACGGGCCGGGCGAGCACCGCGGCTACGAGTACAGCCGGACGGGGAACCCGACGCGAACCGACCTCGAAGCGAACCTCGCCTCGCTGGAGTCGGGCAGCCACGCCCGCTGCTTCTCCTCGGGGATGGGCGCTATCAACACCGTCCTGAACCTGCTCTCGGCGGGCGATCACGTCGTCGCCGGCGACGACGTGTACGGCGGGACCCACCGGATCCTGACGCAGGTGTACGACGAGTACGACATCGAGACCACGTTCGTCGACACCACGGACCACGACGCGGTCCGGGAGGCCGTGCGCGAGGAGACGGAGCTGGTGTGGGTCGAGACGCCGACGAACCCGCTGATGAACGTCAACGACATCGGCGCGCTCGCCGACATCGCCCACGAGGCCGACGCGCTTTGCGCGGTCGACAACACGTTCGCGACGCCGTACCTCCAGCGCCCGCTCGAACACGGCGCGGACATCGTCTCCCAGTCGCTGACGAAGTACCTCGGCGGCCACTCGGACACCATCGGCGGTGCCCTCATCGTCGACGACGCGGAGCTCGACGAGCGGCTCGGCTTCTATCAGAACTCCGTCGGCGCGACGCCGGGGCCGTTCGACGCTTTCCTCGTCCTCCGCGGGACGAAGACGCTCCCCGTCCGGATGGACCGCCACTGCGAGAACGCGATGGCGCTCGCCGAGTGGCTGGAGGGACACGACGCGGTCGAGCGCGTCTACTACCCCGGACTGGAGTCGCACCCGGACCACGAGCTTGCGGCCGAGCAGATGGACGACTTCGGCGGCATGCTATCCTTCGAACTGGACGGCACCCTCGAAGAGGCCTCGACGGTCGTCAGCGAGACGGAGGTGTTCACGCTCGCGGAGTCGCTCGGCGGCGTCGAGAGCCTCATCGAGCAGCCGGCCGCGATGACCCACGCGGCCATCCCGCGCGAGGAGCGGCTCGCGGCCGGCCTCACCGACGGCCTCGTCCGCGTCTCGGTGGGAATCGAACACGTCGACGACATGAAAGCCGACCTCCAGGCGGCGTTCGACGCGGCGCTGTCGTAACCGGCCGGCGGGTCCAGAGCGGCGGCGAACCGACCGCCTGAAGCGGGGCTTTGGGTGGATTCCTGTCGGCGTGAGATCATCAACTGGTTTATACGGGCCGCCGCACGGAGTTACGACACGAGCGATCCACCGTGGCACAGGAGCTACTGATACCGCTGGTCGCGGGGATCATCGGGCTCGGCGTGCTCTCTCAGATCCTCGCCGCCCGCCTTCAGGTCCCGAGCATCATCTTCTTCCTGTTGGTCGGGGTCGTCATCGGCCGGCCGGGACTGGGGCTCGTCACGAGCGAGAGCTTCGGCGACTCGCTGCCGACGATCGTCGGCCTGGCGGTGGCGATCATCGTCTTCGAGGGGGCGTTCCACCTGGAGTTCGAGCGCATCCGCAAGGCACCGCGGGCGGCGGTCCGCCTCGTGACCGTCGGTGCCCTCATCGCGCTCGTCGGGACGGCGATTGCCGTCCGCCTCTTGGAGGGGCTTCCGTGGGAACTCTCCTTCGTGATCGGTGCCCTGCTCGTCGCCACCGGGCCGACGGTCATCTCGCCTATCCTCGAAGTGGTCCCGGTCAGAGACCGGGTCTCGGCCGTCCTCGAGACCGAGGGGATCGTCAACGACGTCACGGCGGCGATCACCGCCGTCGTCCTCTTCGAGGCCGTGAACCCGACCGTCGCGGCGGAGGGATTGGTCCAGGGGTTCGCGCTCCGGCTCGGTGAGGGGCTGCTCGTCGGGCTCCTCGTGGCCGGGGTGCTCTACTACCTGCTCCAGTACGTCGACCTCTCGCGCGGCGCGGCACCGCGGAACGCGAGGCTGCTCGTTCTCGCCGGCGCGCTCGTCGCGTACGCCGGCGCGAACCAACTGGCGAGCGAGGCGGGCGTCGCGGCCGCCGCCACCGCCGGGCTGGTCCTCGGGAACTTGGACGTTCCCTATCAGGAGGAGATCACCGACTTCAAGGGGGACATCACGCTGCTCGTCCTGGCGTTCGTGTTCATCGCGCTCGCCGCACAGTTACCCCCCGAGGCGATATCGGACGTCGGACTCGCGGGCCTCGGCGTCGTGGTCGCCGTCGCGCTGGTGATCCGGCCGCTGCTCGTGTTCGTCTCGACCATCGGCGACCGGTTCACCCTCTCCGAGCGGCTGTTCATCAGCGCCATCGGACCGCGGGGGATCATTCCGGCGTCGGTCGCGACGCTTTTCGCCACCGAACTCAGGGCGGCGGCCGTCGAACTCAACGACCCAGCCCTGGCACAGCAGGCAGACCTGCTCATCGGCACGGTGTTTCTCGTCATCTTCGTCACCGCCCTCGTACAGGGCGGACTGGCGCGCTACATCGCGAAGTACCTCAACGTGATACCCATGAGAGTCATCATCGTCGGAGGCGGACAGGTCGGACACGCGCTCGCCGAACGCCTCGAAGACCGCGGGGAGAACGTCGTCATCATCGAGAACGATGAGGCGACCGTCGAATCGCTTCGAAACGACGGCTTCGCCACCGTCATCGGCGACGGCACGGACACCGACGTGCTGCGGGAGGGCGGGGCCTCGAACGCCAAGATCGTTGTCGCCGCCACCGGGGACGACGACGCGAACCTGCTCGTCGCACAGCTCTCGAAGACGAAGTTCGACGTGGACACCGTCCTCGCGAAGGCCAACAACTCCGGCAACGTCGACGCGTTCGAAGACCTCGGCGTTCGGACCATCTCCGGCGCGATGGCGGCCGCGTGGGCGCTCGACAACCAGATCGAACGACCGGACCTCGCCAACTGGATGACCGACGTCGGCCAGTCCGGTGACGTCCAACAGGTCGAGGTCACGAGCGACTCGTTCGTCGGGAAGACCGTCCGCGAGGCCGGCCCCATGCTCCCGGACGCCTGTCTGATCGCCGTGCTCAGCAGGGGAGACGACAAGACCGTCGAGGTGCCGAGCGCGGACACCGTCATCGAGCGCGGGGACCAGATAACCCTCCTCGGACGCCGAGACGCCGTTCGGGAGGGGATGTCGCTGGTCGGTTCCGACTGACGCCCGGCGGCGTCGGCGGACGGTCGAATCGGGTCGGAGGCCTCCGGACGGTCGAATCGGGCCGAAGGTCTCCGGATGGTCGAATCGGGTCGGAGGTCTCCGGACGGTCGGCGGGGGTGGCGTCGGGGACTCCCCGCTCGTTGACGACCACGCTTTTCACCGAGCGAGGAGACGCACGGCGCATGAGTGATCCCGACGTACTCGTGTTGCGACAGACGATCCACGGACTGGGACCCGACGAACTGGCGGCCGCGATCCGCGAGCGGCTCCCGGACGCCAAAGTCGCGCGAGCGCGAACCCCGACGGAAGAGCGAGAACTCATCCGGACAGCGCGGGTAGCGGTCGGTCTCAACATCGACGAGGAACTGCTCGCCGCCGCCGAGGAACTGGAGCTGTTCGCCTGCGTGTTCGCGGGCACGGGGCATCTCCCGCGGGACCTCCTCGCCGATCACGGCGTCGCCGTGACGAACGCGTCCGGCGTCCACGGGCCGAACATCGCCGAGCACGTCGTCGGCTCGATGATCGCACACGCGCGGCAGTTCCACCGCGCGTACCGCCAGCAGTCCCGCCGCGAGTGGCGGACCTACGAGACGACGGAGGTGTACGGCTCGACGGTCGCGGTGGTCGGACTCGGGGCCATCGGGCAGGCGGTCGTCGACCGGCTGGAGTCGTTCGACGTTGAGACGGTCGGCGTCCGCTACTCCCCCGAGAAGGGGGGGCCGACCGACGAGGTGTACGGCTTCGACGAGTTCCACGAGGCCGTCACCGACGCGGAGTACGTCGTGCTGGCCTGCCCGCTCACCGAGACGACGCGGGGGTTGGTCGACGCCGACGCGCTCCGGACGATGCGGCCCGACGCCGTTTTGGTCAACATCGCCCGCGGCCCGGTCGTCGACACCGACGCCCTGGTGACTGAGCTCCGGAACAACCGGATCCGCGGCGCGGCGCTCGACGTCACCGACCCGGAGCCGCTCCCCGAGGACCACCCGCTCTGGGGGCTGTCGAACGCGACGATCACGCCCACAACGCCGGCCACACTCCCGAGTACTACGAGCGCGTCGCCGACATCCTCGCGGACAACGTCGCGCGGCTGGACGCCGGCGACGACCTGCGAAACCGCATGGTGTGAATTGACGAGCAGCCCCCGTCCGAATACATAGAGATATATAATTCCATTCTTGTTTCACTCTTGACTCGGCGTGCGGGCGTATATAGCGGCATAATACCCGATCTCTGTTTAGATTGAGCCAACACCACCGCTCTCGCCGGATATATATTTTGAGCAAGATTAACGTACCGTCCCCTCGAACGTCCGCGTATGGAAACGCGGAAGGTCCAAGTCACCGGCGGCTCGACGTACACCGTGTCGATTCCGAAGACGTGGGCGACGGACAACGACGTCGAGGCCGGGACGGAGATCGAGTTCCACCCGGACGGCGACTCGCTGTTCCTCACGCCGCGCTCGGACGCGAAGCGGACGCGGGGGACGCTCGACATCGCCGACCTGTCCGGGCAGGCGCTCCGCCGCGCGGTGACGACGATGTACGTCAGCGGCTTCGACATCATCGAACTTGAGGCGGCCGAGATCAGCACCGAGCAGCGCTCGACGATCCGCGACGCGGTCCAGAGCCTCGTCGGGCTGGAGGTGTTAGAGGAGACGCGCGACCGCGTCGTCGTTCAGGACCTGCTCGACTCCTCGGAGCTCTCCATCCACAACGCGGTCACGCGGATGCGGCTGATCTCCCTGTCGATGCTGGAGGACGCGATCACCGCGCTCGCGGAGCGCGACCACGACCTCGCGCGCGACGTGATCGGTCGCGACGACGACCTCGACCGCCTGTGGCTCGTCGTCTCGCGGATCTTCCGCGCCACGCTGCGGACGCCGAAGGCCGCCGAGGAGCTCGGGCTCCCGCGCGAGGAGTGTTTCGACTACCACTCCAGCGCCCGCCAGTTGGAGCGGATCGGCGACCACGCGACGAAGATCGCGCACCTGACGCTGAACATCGAGGAACCGCTCCCGGACGAGGTCGTCGAGGCGGTGAGCGACCTCCACGGCGACGCGGTCGACGTGATCGACACGGCGATGGACGCGCTGTTCGACGAGGACACCGAGGCGGCGACGCGTCGGGCGAACGAGGCGCGAACCGGCGTCAGAGCGATCGACGAACGCGTCCGCGCCATCGACGAACGCCTCCGCGAACTCGATCCGACGCGCGCGCAACTCCTCGGACTGGTCGTCGACTCCGTCCTCCGGTCGGCCGACTACGGCGGCAACATCGCCGAGACCGCGCTCCAGAAGGCTGCGCCCACGCCGTGAGTCGATCCCCGAGGCGATAGGCTCCGGGTGGACGGGTTTTTTGGGCGCGCTCCCCGGAGGTGATCGCATGCCAGAGATCGAACTCGGCGTGCCGAAGGGCGTCGTCGAGTCGCTCCCGGAGGAGGAAGGGACCGCCGAACGCGACATGCGACGCGCCATCAGGGGGATCCAGTCGCGGCTGAACGAGGCCCTCGACGAGGCGGACCCGGACGAGGCGGCAGAGGTCGTCGCCGACGCGGTCGAGCGCATGGAGACGCAGGCGAGCACGTACCACGAGTTCGTCCCGGAACTGCGCGCGTGGGGCCAGTCGCCCATCTACGCCATCGCGTGGCGGAACCTCTACCTCGAACTCATCGGCCAGCTGTACGACCACGAGTGGCTCGCCGACGACCTCGACCGCGAGCGCAACTTCCGCTTGGTCGAGGACGGGATCCGGCTCTCGGACCTGTGAGCTCTCGGCCGTCGGCTCCCGCGACCGGCAGTTTCGGCCCGTAATCGCTTCCGCGGCCGGCCGCTTTTAAGCCGCCGCGCCACGACGTACTGGTATGGAACTCGAACTGCGGTTCTTCGCGACGTTTCGCGAGGCCGCCGGCGGGAAGACGGTGAACGCGGAGTTCGCCGACGGCTCCACGGTCGGCGACGTGCTCCGGGAGCTGGAGTCGGAGTACGACGGCATGGCGGGTCGCCTGATCGTCGACGGCGACCTCGCGCCGCAGATCAACGTCCTGAAGAACGGCCGCGAGGTCCTCCACCTCGACGGACTCGACACGCCGATGGCGGACGGCGACCGGCTCTCGGTCTTCCCGCCGGTCGCGGGGGGCGCATGACGGACGACGCGTCCGCGTCGGTCGAGGGGGCCGACGACGCGAGCACGCCGGGCCTCCCCCCGGCCGAGGAGGGCTGGGAGCGTCGGACGGTGGCGTATCGCGGTATCTCGCGGCGGCTCGCGGCCCACTACCTCAGGAACCTCGGCGGCGAGCTGGCGGGGACCGACGACCCAGCGGAGGCGACCCGCGTGGACGGCGACGGGTGGCGGGTGACTCTCAGCGCCGAGAAGGTGACCGCCGCGGCCGCGATCGAGATCACGGAGGTGACCGCCGAGTTCGCCGGCGACCCAGACGCGCTCGCCGACCTCCTCCCGAAGTACCGGCAGAAGGCGATGCGCGCCGGCGGGTGATGTCCGACGACGACGCGACCGCCGGCTCGGATCCCGACTCGTACCCGATCGAGGGGACCGCCCTGGTGAAAACCGCCGCGCTCGCGAGCGTGCCGGCCGCCGCCGTCCCGGAACTGCTCGCGCGGGTTCAGGCCGATCTCGGTCCCCGGATCGACGAGTACCGCCGGCGCTACGAGCGGATCGCGGCCGAGCCCGAGCGGGAGACGTTCTTGGTCGAGCCCGACCACTGGGAGGCGGTCGGCGAACGGCTCGGACTCACCGAGCGCGAGCGCGACGCCGTGGCCCGGGCCCACGAGGCGGCCGTCGAGCGGATCGGCTCCGGGAACGACCGACGAGAGGAGTTCGACACCGCCTTGGAGATCCGGTCCGGCGTCGTGATCGGAGTCGATTCCGACGGCGACGAGTGATTCCGGGCTGGTCGTCGCCGCACGCCGCTGGTCACCGATCCTTTTCAAGGCGTAGCACGCACGTGTCCGCATGCGACTCGCTCGACTGCTCACCCCGGACGGTCCCGTGGCCGGCCGCTACGTCGACGGCGAAATCGTCACCGACGGCGGTCGCTACGAGGTCGGTCGCGACGGGCGGCTGCTCCCCCCCTGTGACCCCAGTGCGCTGTACTGCGTCGGCCGCAACTACGCGGAGACGCTCGACCAGATGGACTACGAGCGGCCCGAGGAGCCGGACTTCTTCATCAAGCCGCCGACGAGTCTGCTCGCACACGGCGAGGCGATCCGGTACCCCGAGTGGACCGACGAACTGACCTACGCCGGCGAACTGGTGGCGGTGATCGACGAGCGCTGCCGCGACCTCGCGCCCGAGGACGTGCCGGAGGTCGTGCGCGGCTACACGGTCATGAACGACGTGGACGCGCTTGACCAACAGGGCCGGACCGCCCGCAAGGCGTTCGACGGGTCGGCACCGCTCGGGCCGTGGATCGAGACCGACGTGGACCCGACCGACCTCGACATAGAGACCACCGTCGGCGGCGAGACGCGGCAGGACGCCAGCACGGAGCTGATGCTGTTCGGGCCACGCGAGATCGTCTCGTACCTCTCGAAGCGGTTCACGTTCGAGCCGGGCGACTGTATCGCCTTCGGCAGCCCCGCGAACCCCGGTCTCGTCGAACCCGGCGAGCGCGTCGAGATCACCTACGAGGGGGTCGGAACGCTCTCGAACACAGTGATAGACCCGGACGCGGAGTGATCGGCTCGCGGGCGGACGGACGGCGCGGGACGGTCGGTTCTCCTCACGGCTCCGTCGGATCGAGGTCGTCGACGGTCGCGTCGTCGATGCGGTCGTTGGCGAGCGCCAGCGCTTCCTCGTCGCCCCTCCGCACGTACTCCCCGATCGCGTCGGCGGCCTCAACGAGGGCGTCCGCGGCCGCGGGCGGCACGTCGCCTCCGAGCGCGTCGGCGCGCGCGACGCGGTCGCGGAGGCGCTCGAAGGCGTCGCGGGCCGGGCCGATCCTCGTTTCGGGTCGATTTCCTTCGACGGCGACCGTCGGGCCGTCTTCGGGCTCGTCAGCATCGTCCGCGTCGGTTCGGTCGGCGTCGTCCGCGTCGGTGTCGGCCTCGAGTTCGTCGAGGAAATCGAGGGCGTCGCTCCGGTACGCCTCGACCGCGCGCACGGCCGCCATTCCCCTCGCCTCCCGGAGCGCGGCCGGGACCTGGTCGGCCGGCGGTCGCTCGCCCCCGTCGGCCCCGGCGAGCAGTCGGAGGAGGTACTCGCGGTCGGCGTCGGTCGGATCCCGGAGCCGCTCGAAGCAGTCGACGGCCTCCAGCAGTTCGCGGGCCGCGAGGTAGGTGCCGTCGAGGGTCGCGAGCCGTCCGCCGTCGATGAACCCGCGCTTCCGGCAGTACTCTCGGAGGTCAGACTGGAGGTCGTCGACCCCGGACCGGGGGAGGGTCTCCGGCGCGTCACCGAACCGCTCCCGGTGTGCGGAGAGGTCGAGCGTGACGGCCGCGTCGGTGTGTGCGGTGCGGGCGTCGACGCCGACGCTGCGCAGGTCGCCGCAGCTCGGACACGCGACGGACCCGGTCTCGTAGTACGACCACCGCGTGCCGCACGACTGGCACTCGCGTTCGCCACGGACCTTCATGAAGGACGATTCGTCGCGTCCCCCCTAAACGGCTGCGGGTCGCGAGGTCGTCCTCGGCGGCTCGGCGGCGCGGATGACTGCCTATTTGACGCTCTCCGTCGAACCCTATTTGACGCTCTTCGTCGAACGGCCGGTATGAACTGGTACGCCGTCGACGCCCTCGACCGCGCCATCGACGCGACGCGGCGGTTTCTCTTCCCATTCGAGGCGGTGCGGTGGGCGAAGCTCGCGTTCCTCGTCCTCGTGATGGCCGGCGGAACGGCCGGCGCGTCGCGAGCCGGCCCGTCCGGTCTCGGCGTTTCCGTCGCCGGAGTGGGCCTATGGGCCGAGACTTTCCCTGCGGGGGTCGAATCGGTGCCGACCGTGACGAGATCGACGCCGACGGGCGTGGGAACGACTCCGAGCGAGGTCGAGCGCGTCATCGCCCGGACCGTCGAGCGCGTCGCGGGCCTCGACGACGCGCTGGTGGTCGCGGTCGTCGTCGGGGCGCTGACCGTTGGGGTCGCTCTCGCCGCGTGTTCGGTCGCGTTTCGACTCGTCTTCTACGACGCGCTCGCGACGAACGAGGTCGCGCTCCGGCGGCCGTTCCGCGCCCGGTTCCGACAGGCGCTGGGACTCTTCGGCGTCACGGCGGCGCTCGCGACCGCGGCCGCGGTCCCCGCCGTCGTGTTCGCTGTCGCCCTCGACCCCGAGGCGGCCCTCCTGCTCGGCGTTCCGATCGGTGGTCTCTCCGAGGAGCTCTCAACGTTCGGGGTCGTCGTACTCGGCGGGTTCTGTGCCGTGTTCGCCGCGATCTGCGTTCTCGCGAGTCGGCTCACGTTCGAACTCGTCTCGCCGACGATGGTCGCCCGGGAGACGGGCGTTCTCGGCGCGTGGCGTCGAGTGTGGTCGTCGGTCCGCGGATCGCCGCTCGACGTCGTCGTCTACCTCGCGATCCACGCGGTCGTCGCGGCCGGCGTCGGGTTCGTTCAGGCCGTCGCGGTCACGGTCGCGGGCGGCGTCGTCGGCGCGGTCGCCCTCGTCGCGCTGGTGCTCGCAGCGGTCCCACTCGGCGGACTCGGGGCGCTCGCCGGAACGACCGCGGGCGGCGTCGTCCTCGTCGCAGTGCTGGGGTGTGCGGTCGCCGCCACCGCGGCCCTCGTGCTTCCGGTGCTGGTGGTGACCCGGACGTATCTGATCAGCTACGAGGTCTCGACGCTCGCCGGTATCGACCCGGAGTCAGCCCCGCTGAGATCGTCCCCGCCGGCCCCGAAACCGGTCACGAGCGACGAGCGAGAGCCGGGCGTCGGGAGCTGATCGGATCGTCGAACGTCGAATTACATATTCGACACCATGGATAGCTTTTTACTCCGTTCATGAATGGAGAGAGGCATGGGACTGGACGACGACGCGCGGGAGTACCACCGGCAGGAGCCGCCCGGAAAGATCGAGATCGAGACGACGAAACCCACGAACACCCAGCGAGACCTCTCTTTGGCCTACTCGCCGGGTGTCGCGGCCCCGTGTCGCGACATCGCGGCCGACCCCGAGTCGGTCTTCGAGTACACGGCGAAGGGGAACCTCGTCGCCGTCGTGTCGAACGGGTCCGCCGTCCTCGGGCTCGGGGACATCGGCGCGTCCGCGTCGAAACCCGTCATGGAGGGCAAGGGCGTGCTGTTCAAACGCTTCGCCGACATCGACGTGTTCGACATCGAACTCGACATCGACTCCGTCGACCCGTTCTGCGAGGCGGTGAAGGCGATGGAGCCGACGTTCGGCGGGATCAACTTAGAGGACATCAAGGCCCCGGAGTGTTTCGAGATCGAGGAGCGGCTCCGCGAGGAGATGGACGTGCCGGTGTTCCACGACGACCAGCACGGCACCGCGATCATCTCGGGCGCGGCGCTGATGAACGCGGTCGACATCTCCGGGAAGGAGCTCTCCGAACTGGACATCGTCTTCTCCGGTGCCGGCGCGTCCGCCATCGCGACGGCCCGGTTCTACGTCTCGCTGGGCGCGCGCAAAGAGAACATTACGATGTGCGACTCCTCGGGCATCATCACCGAGGAGCGCGTCGCGGCGGGTGAGGTCAACGAGTACAAGAGTCAGTTCGCCAGCGAGGCCCAGGGCGGCGACCTCGCGGACGCCATGGAGGGCGCAGACGTGTTCGTCGGCCTCTCCGTCGGCGGGATCGTCTCGCAGGAGATGGTCCGATCGATGGCGTCGGACCCGATCATCTTCGCGATGGCGAACCCGGACCCGGAGATCACCTACGAGGACGCGAAGGACGCCCGCGACGACACGGTGATCATGGCGACGGGCCGATCCGACTACCCGAACATGGTGAACAACGTCCTCGGGTTCCCCTTCCTGTTCCGCGGCGCGCTCGACGTGCGCGCGACGGAGATCAACGAGGAGATGAAGGCGGCCGCCGCGGAGGCGCTCGCCGACCTCGCGCGCAAGGATGTCCCGGACGCGGTCGTGAAGGCGTACGGCGACGACCCGCTCCAGTTCGGTCCCGACTACGTCATCCCGAAGCCGCTCGACCCGCGGGTGTTGTTCGAGTTGGCACCCCGCGTCGCGGAGGCCGCGATGGAGTCCGGGTCGGCCCGGACCGAGATCGACTTAGCGAAGTACCGCGAGCGGCTCGAAGCCCGGCTGGGCAAGTCTCGCGAGATGATGCGAGTCGTGCTGAACAAGGCGAAGAGCGACCCGAAGCGGATCGCGCTCGCCGAGGGGACCGACGAGAAGATGATCCGCGCGGCCTATCAGCTCTCCGAGCAGGGGATCGCGGAGCCGGTGTTGCTCGGTGACGCCGACACAATCTCGCAGACCGCGGCCGAACTCGGCCTCTCGTTCCGTCCCGAGGTCGTCGACCCCGACGACCGCGACGTCTCAGGGTACGGCGAGCGGCTGTACGAGCTCCGCAAGCGCAAGGGGATCACGAAACGCGAGGCGGACGACCTGGTCAAGCGGGACACCAACTACCTCGGCAGCGTCATGGTCGAGACCGGCGACGTCGACGCGATGCTCACCGGACTCACGCACCACTACCCGTCCGCGCTTCGACCGCCGCTTCAGATCGTCGGGTCGGCCGAAGACACGGACACCGTCGCGGGCGTGTACATGCTGACGTTCAAAAACCGGGTAATCTTCTGTGCCGACACGACGGTCAACCAGGACCCCGACGCGGAGACGCTGGCGGAAGTGACGCGTCACACCGCCGACCTCGCACGACGGTTCAACGTCGAACCGCGCGCGGCGATGCTGTCGTACTCGAACTTCGGCAGCGTCGACAACGAGGGTACCCGGAAGCCGCGCGACGCGGTGAGCATCCTCCAGTCGGACGACGGGGTCAACTTCCCGGTCGACGGCGAGATGCAGGCCGACACCGCGGTCGTCGACGACATCCTCAACGGAACGTACGAGTTCTCTGAACTTGACGACGCGGCGAACGTCCTCGTGTTTCCGAACCTCGAAGCCGGGAACATCGGGTACAAGCTGCTCCAGCGGCTCGGCGGTGCCGAGGCCATCGGACCGATGCTCGTCGGCATGGACGAGCCGGTTCACGTCCTCCAGCGTGGCGACGAGGTGAAAGACATTGTCAACCTCGCCAGCGTGGCCGTCGTGGACGCACAGGAGTAGGCGCGTCGCGTCCGTCGCTACAACCGCGCGTCCCTCGAACAGTGAAGGTTGTTTTGCTCGGAGAGACACACCGTGTTTCCGGTGAAATAGGGGTACAGGTGGGTGTAGGTGCGGCGTTGAGACGGTGTTTGTGTCCTTCACAAAACAACAGGTTTTATTAACTAATACTGAGTAAAGCTCGCCAAGCCAATCGGCCAACGATTCGCGTAGAACCGGTCCGGTGTTTCACCGGAAACGAGGTCTCCCTCAGTTGGAACGGGCTGACTCTACCGAACACCTCATTTCCGGTGAAACGTGGCGGTTTGGTGGCTGTACGTTGTCGTCGCCTCGAGCCAAGTCATGTGTTACTAGCGTTTTGGTTCACTGAGACACCGTGCTATCCATCGAATGTCGTCTTCTAGACTCCGTAACTGGGTACTCTTCTCCTCCGGACGTTGGTTTCCACGACCACCGGTGGTGGCCGCAGACTCATCCCCGCGGAACCTCATCCGCGTTCGGTCGGCCTTGTAGAACCCTCTGCCCACCCACCCACCCCGCCCGACTCCCGTTTCACCGGAAACACGGTGTGTGTCTCGAACACCGATTGCCGTTCGGGCCTCTTCAACGCGCGGTGACGAAACGGAACGCATTTCACCGGAAACGCGGTGTCTCCCTCATGGACGCAGCGGACGACCTCTTCACGAGAGAGGACCCCATCTTCGCGAACAAGGAGCTCCTCGAGATCAGCCACCTCCCGGGCGAGGGGCGTATCGTCGGTCGCGACGACGAGATCGCCGATCTGGCGACGGCGGTCAACCCGGCCATCTTCGGGCAGAGCCCGAGCAACGTGCTCATCTACGGGAAGACGGGAACCGGAAAATCGCTGTGTGCGAAGTACGTCTCGAAGCGGCTCGTCTCGACGGCCAGCGAAGAGGGCGTCACGGCGACGTTCGCTTACGTCGACTGCGCGCAGGACACCACGGAGACGCAGGCGGTCCAGACGATCGCCGAAGGGGTCAACGACCCCGAGGAGACCGGCATCAACGTCCCGGACAAGGGGCTTTCGACGTCGACGTACTACAAGCGCCTCTGGCGGATCCTCGATCAGCGTTACGACGTCGTCCTGATCCTCCTCGACGAGATAGACAAACTCGACGACGACGCGATCCTGATGCAGCTGTCCCGCGCCGGCGAGGCCGGAAAGATCACCGACTGTAAGCTCGGCGTCGTCGGGATCAGCAACAAGATCCAGTACAAAGACCGCATGGACGAACGCGTAAAATCGAGCCTCTGCGAACGCGAGTTCGTCTTCCCGCCGTACGACGCGAATCAACTCCGGGAGATCATGCAGGCGCGTGCCGACGCGTTCCACGACGATGTCCTCGAACCGTCGACGATCCCCCGCGCCGCCGCGCTTGCCGCACGCGAACACGGCGACGCCCGGAAAGCGATCGACATCCTCCGGTACGCGGGAGAAATCGCGCAGGCGAACGGCGAACCGACGGTCCGCGAGGAGTTCGTCACGCAAGCGCGCGAACGAGCGGAGACCGACCGGTTCCGAGAACTCATCCGCGGGTCAACCCCTCACTCGCGGTATGTCCTTCAGGCGCTCGCGCTGTTGTCGCTCTCGAACGGGCGACAGGACGGGTTCCGAACGAGTCGGGTGTACGAGATATACGAGAACATCTGTCGGCAGGAGGGTTCCGACAGCCTCTCGCTCCGACGTGTCCGCGATCTCCTGAAGGAACACGCGTTCCTCGACATCATCGAGCAGTCGAAACACAGCGGCGGCAGCGCCGAGGGCAGCTACACGAAACATCAACTGTTGGAGGACCCGAGCGTCGTGAAAGAGGTTCTCACCGAAGACGACGCGGAAGCGTAACCCGGCAGTACTGGCCACTCGGCGTCAGTTCCCCGGTGCGTCGTTACCCTCCGCCAAAACGCGGGGTCCGAACAAACCGATCGATGTGAGACCGCGTCAGCCGAGGAGACCGAGTCCTTCGATGCGTTCGACAATCTCCTCGACCGCCTCCTCAGCGTCATCGGTGCGCTTGCCACCCGTGATGACGATCTTCCCGCTCCCGAAGAGGAGGATGACCACTTCGGGCTCGTCCATCCGGTAGACGAGTCCCGGGAACTGCTCCGGCTCGTACTCCACGTCTTCGAGACCGAGGCCGATCGCGAGGGCGTTGAGGTTGAGGTTGTGCCCGAGATCCGCGCTCGACACGATGTTCTGGACGGTGATCTCCGGGTCGTCCTCGACGGGGATCTGGAGACCCCGGAGCTTCTCGAAGATGATTCCGAGCGCTTCGTGGACATCGTCGATGCTCTTCGCGCCCGTACAGACGATCTTGCCCGAACGGAAGATGAGCGCGGCCGCCTTGGGCTCTTGGGTCCGGTACACGAGGCCGGGGAAGTTGTCGGGGTTGAAGTCCGCGCCCGGGAGGTCCTCCGCGAGCGCCTCCAAATCGAGCTCCTGGCCGATACCCGTCGATGCAACAACGTTTTGAATCTCGATCGAGTCTGCAGGGTTCGTCATCGTTCGCTTTTATATGTGGTCCCCTCCCTTATAAACGCCCGTGGTATAAACAACCGACCGGCTTCGTAACGATGCTAGCCCGATCGCACGCGCACGCGACAGGTCGAATTTCCTCTCAGAAATTATGACAACTTACGGATGGGTGTGTCCGTGACTTCCGTTCACGCGACCCTTCGACCGTCCTCGTTTCACCTTGATACTATGGAGTCTCGACCGATCGATATCTCGCTGATCGTTCCATGAAACCGCATGACGTGGCGAAGATGGTTCGACGGGGTTAAATACGACCCGGGCATTCGAAGAAATGCGAGGAGCCCCCGACGCGGGGGCACCGGTCGGCCGCAGACGCGGCCGGTCGAAAGCGTTCCGACGTGCTTAAGTGTATAAGCCCGTTCGGTCAATACGCGAAGAACGCATCGCGGACTCGGGCCGTTCAACTCGGCCCGGTTTCGCAGAGTCGGCCTGTCCGACTCACCCGATGAGGATCGCGCCCCCTGCGCTCCGGCGTAAGCGGCGATCTGATGTGAGCCGTGGTCGTTCGGTGCCATCCAAGCCGCTGGCTGGCCCCGGACACCACACAGACCAATGTAATGGTGTGTCAATCTTCGCTTCCACGAAGTTGACACCCGCCAACACCCCCTTCGAGCCGGGAACCAGGCTCGAAGGATATTCATTCCGGTTGATCCTGCCGGAGGCCATTGCTATTGGGATCCGATTTAGCCATGCTAGTCGTACGAGTTCATACTCGTGGCGAATAGCTCAGTAACACGTGGCCAAACTACCCTTCGGAGCACAATACCCTCGGGAAACTGAGGCTAATAGTACATACCATACCACCACTGGAATGAGTGGTATGCCAAACGCTCCGGCGCCGAAGGATGTGGCTGCGGCCGATTAGGTAGACGGTGGGGTAACGGCCCACCGTGCCAATAATCGGTATGGGTCATGAGAGTGAGAACCCAGAGACGGAATCTGAGACAAGATTCCGGGCCCTACGGGGCGCAGCAGGCGCGAAACCTTTACACTGCACGACAGTGCGATAGGGGGATCCCAAGTGCACAGGCATAGCGCCTGTGCTTTTCGGTACCCTAAGGCGGTACCAGAATAAGGGCTGGGCAAGACCGGTGCCAGCCGCCGCGGTAATACCGGCAGCCCAAGTGATGGCCGATCTTATTGGGCCTAAAGCGTCCGTAGCTGGCCACGCAAGTCCATCGGGAAATCCACCTGCCCAACAGGTGGGCGCCCGGTAGAAACTGCGTGGCTTGGGACCGGAAGGCGCGACGGGTACGTCCGGGGTAGGAGTGAAATCCCGTAATCCTGGACGGACCGCCGATGGCGAAAGCACGTCGCGAGAACGGATCCGACAGTGAGGGACGAAAGCCAGGGTCTCGAACCGGATTAGATACCCGGGTAGTCCTGGCCGTAAACAATGTCTGCTAGGTGTGGCTCCCACTACGAGTGGGTGCTGTGCCGTAGGGAAGCCGCTAAGCAGACCGCCTGGGAAGTACGTCCGCAAGGATGAAACTTAAAGGAATTGGCGGGGGAGCACTACAACCGGAGGAGCCTGCGGTTTAATTGGACTCAACGCCGGACATCTCACCAGCATCGACTGTGATAATGACGACCAGGTTGATGACCTTGTCCGAGTCTCAGAGAGGAGGTGCATGGCCGCCGTCAGCTCGTACCGTGAGGCGTCCTGTTAAGTCAGGCAACGAGCGAGACCCGCACTCTTACTTGCCAGCAGTATCGCGAGATAGCTGGGAACAGTAGGAGGACCGCCGTGGCTAACACGGAGGAAGGAACGGGCAACGGTAGGTCAGTATGCCCCGAATGTGCTGGGCAACACGCGGGCTACAATGGTCGAGACAAAGGGTTCCAACTCCGAAAGGAGACGGTAATCTCAGAAACTCGATCGTAGTTCGGATTGTGGGCTGCAACTCGCCCACATGAAGCTGGATTCGGTAGTAATCGCGTGTCACAAGCGCGCGGTGAATACGTCCCTGCTCCTTGCACACACCGCCCGTCAAAGCACCCGAGTGAGGTCCGGATGAGGCGCGCCACGCGCGTCGAATCTGGGCTTCGCAAGGGGGCTTAAGTCGTAACAAGGTAGCCGTAGGGGAATCTGCGGCTGGATCACCTCCACCGACCCGAGACCTCCCACACGGGAGGCTCACCTTAGACCGTTCACCAGAACGGTCACTACTCATTCGCATTGGACTGTGTACCGTCCGCCACCCACCGGCTTGGACACCTCAGAACGACCATGGCTCACACAACACGCGAGACACCAAACCTTCCCACCAGGGAAGGTGGGCTCATAGCTCAGCGGTAGAGTGCCTCCCTTGCAAGGAGGATGCCCTGGGTTCGAATCCCAGTGAGTCCATGTCCGTTCGGTCCGAATCCGTCCCCTTAAGTGGGAGACGCGACTCGGACAGAACACGACGACCGATGCACCATCCCGGGAAACCGCGGATGGGAAGGGTTCGACGAACGCCCCGTCACACCCGGGGCGATTCAATGACAACCGTGTATACGTGCGATCCAGACGTCCACTGAACTCATCCGAGTTCGTGGAACGTCAGTGAACCATATACAGTCGGAATACTCTGACGAGTATTTCTGACACCGTCAGCACTCTCCTTCGAGAGTTGGCTGACACACTACTGGCTACTGTGCCAGCTGGTGAATGGCTCGGCTCGAGAGCCGACGACGGACGTGCCAAGCTGCGAAAAGCTCGTGGGACCCGCATGGAGGGAAAGAACACGAGATCTCCCAATCGGAATCCGTTCAACAATTGCCACGCGCAATAGGGAACGCCCTGAATTGAAACATCTCAGTAAGGGCAGGAAAAGAACGCAAACGCGATGTCGTCAGTAACCGCGAGTAAACGCGACACAGCCCAAACCGAAGGTCTTCGGACCAATGTGGTGTTCGGGTTGACAACCAAATCTCGACAACTCATCTGAAGTCTCCTGGAACGGAGCGTGAAACAGGGTGACAACCCCGTAAGATGAGTCAGTACGGATGGCGTCAAATCCAGAGTAGCAGGGGTCGGATATCCTCTGTGAACACCTCAGGCATCCCCTGAGAAGGCTAAACACTCCTCGAGACCGATAGCGAACAAGTAGCGTGAGCGAACGCTGAAAAGCACCCCGAAAAGGGCGGTGCAATAGGGCCTGAAATCAGCTGGCGATCGAGCGACAGGGCGTACAAGGCGTCTCTCAAAACGACCGAGAAGCGATTCTCTAGTAGGAAGAGAGACGAGCCGGCGTCGTGTCGTGCGTTTTGAAAAACGACCCAGGGAGTGCACTTGATTGGCGAGTCTAACCCGCGAACCGGGGAAGGCGCAGGGAAACCGATACGGCCGCAGCATTGCGAGGGCCACCGTGTTCAAGCGCGGGGAGTCAATTGGGTGCGACCCGAAACCAGGCGATCTACGCGCGAGCAAGGTGAAGCGTGGCGAAAGCCACGTGGAGGCCTGTTAGAGTTGGTGTTCTACAATACCCTCTCGTGACTCGTGTGTAGGGGTGAAAGGCCCATCGAGCCTGGCAACAGCTGGTTCCAACCGAAACATGTCGAAGCATGACCTCATCCGAGGTAGCCCGCGGGGTAGAGCTACCGATTGGATGACCCGCCTCCGAGAGGAGTCGGCCATCCTGTCGAACTCCAAACCCGCAGGCGCTGTAGACGATGGGAGTCCGGTGCGCGGGGTAAGCCTGTGTACCGTGAGGGGAACAACCCAGAGCCGGGTTAAGGTCCCAAAGTGTAGATTAAGTGCGATTCGAAGGTGGTCTCAAGCCCTAAACAGCCGGGAGGTGAGCTTAGAAGCAGCTACCCGCTAAGAAAAGCGTAACAGCTTACCGGCCGAGGTTTGAGGCGCCCAAAATGATCGGGGCTCAAATCTACCACCGAGACCTGGCCGTGCCCGTCACAGGGCAACCGCGTAGGTTGGCGTACTGGTCGGACGGAAGCCCGGGCGAGAGCTCGCGTGGACCGTCCAGTAACGACAATCCTGGTCACAGTAGCAGCGATAGTCGGGTGAGAACCTCGACGGCCTGAAGAGCAAGGGTTCCTCGGCACTGCCGTTCAGCCGAGGGTTAGCCGGTCCTAAGGTGTACCACAACTTGACTACACCGACGGGAAGCTGGTTAATATTCCAGCGCCATCGTGCAGTAAACGCCGACGCCGTGTGGAACGCTGAGCCGGGCATTCGCCCGGTCGAATCGTGGAAACTCGTGGACGCCGTCACGGCACGAAGCGAGCGAAACGCGAAATAGCGAAAGTCAGCCGTACATAGGGCCCGTGAAAAGGCAAGCACGATGTCCGTACCGAGATCCGACACAGGTGCTCTGCCAGCGCAAGGCAAGGCCTGTCGGGAGAACCGACGTTAGGGAATTCGGCAAGTTAGTCCCGTACCTTCGGAAGAAGGGATGCCTGCTCTCTACAGAGCAGGTCGCAGTGACTCGGGCGCTCCGACTGTCTAGTAACAACACAGGTGACCGCAAATCCGCAAGGACTCGTACGGTCACTGAATCCTGCCCAGTGCGGGTATCTGAACACCTCGTACAAGAGGACGAAGGACCCGTCAACGGCGGGGGTAACTATGACCCTCTTAAGGTAGCGTAGTACCTTGCCGCTTCAGTAGCGGCTTGCATGAATGGATAAACGAGAGCGCCACTGTCCCAACGTTGGACCCGGTGAACTGTACGTTCCAGTGCGGAGTCTGGAGACCCCCAAGGGGAAGCGAAGACCCTATAGAGCTTTACTGCAGGCTGTCGCTGAGACGTGGTCGCCGATGTGCAGCATAGGTAGGAGACGCTACACAGGTACGCGCGCTAGCGCGCCACCGAGTCAACATTGAAATACTACCCGTCGGTGACTGCGACTCTCACTCCGGGAGGAGTACACCGGTAGCCAGGCAGTTTGACTGGGGCGGTACGCGCTCGAAAAGATATCGAGCGCGCCCGAAGATCATCTCAGCCGGGTCGGGAATCCGGCGAAGAGCGCAAGAGCAAAAGATGGTCTGACAGTGTTCTTCCCAACGAGGAACGCTGACGCGAAAGCGTGGTCTAGCGAACCTACGAGGTTCCGGAATGGGACCCGTAGATGACAGAAAAGCTACCTTAGGGATAACAGAGTCGTCACTCGCAAGAGCACATATCGACCGAGTGGCTTGCTACCTCGATGTCGGTTCCCTCCATCCTGCCCGTGCAGAAGCGGGCAAGGGTGAGGTTGTTCGCCTATTAAAGGAGGTCGTGAGCTGGGTTTAGACCGTCGTGAGACAGGTCGGCTGCTATCTATTGGGGGTGTGAGGTACCTGACGTGAACGAACGTATAGTACGAGAGGAACTACGTTTGGTCGCCACTGGTGTATCGGTTGTCCGGAAGGGCAGCTGCCGAGTAGCCACGCGACACGGGGTAAGAGCTGAACGCATCTAAGCTCGAAACCCACATGGAAAAGAGGTACCACAGAGGTCACTCGTAGAAGACGAGTTCGATAGACTCGGGGTGTACGCACCGAGGCAACGAGGTGTTAAGCCCACGAGAACTAACAGACCGAGCCACATTCATTGGCGCTGACGCGCCACGACTCGCATGAGTTCAGGCGGTAACTGGATCGCACGATTATACACGGTTGGTATCGGACCACACCGACACAGGAGTCTCTCTGTGTCTCCGCGCGGAGACATGGAGGGTCTCGGTTCAAATCCGAGAGTCGGCATGAAGGCGGCCAGAGCGGTGGGGAAACACCCGTACCCATTCCGAACACGGAAGTTAAGCCCACCAGCGTATCGTGAAGTACTGGAGTGAGCGATCCTCTGGGAACCACGAGTCGCCGCCTCGCCATTCATACGAGAGCGAACCGCTCTCACTTTCAGCCCGCGGGCGTAATGCCCGCGGGCTGTTTTCATTTCATTTCACGCACTCGCGAGCCCCGCGCTCGCGATCAACGACCGATCGATAGTCGCACGGACACCCGAGCCGGTGCCGCTGTGTAGCGGCCTCGACGGCACCGTCGAACGGCGACGGCGTACTCGGTCGCTGGACCGCGAGCGACCGGTGGGACCCCGCTCGCGGATAGTCATATCAGTACTGATAGTATCATGCGTAAGTTTATGAGTTTTGTCGGTGAAGCTAAGGTATCATGGACGGACCGAACGACGCCGACGCCACGGTGCGACTGGCCTGTGGAGATCGTCCGTCGGTTCGCGACGGGATCGCCGCGGAGCGGGTGGTGTCGGTGTTGTTCGGGACCGACATCGAGGCCTGGCGAACGGGGTGGCAGCGGACGGTTGCGGGACCGCCGAGTCGGGAGGCGGTGGTCGACGCGAGCGACGTCGCCCGGAGCGGGGTTGCCTCGTCGACGCAGGTCATGGCGAACGAAGGGCTCGCGTACACGGTGCTCGGTCGGGGGGCCGTGAACGAGCGGGTACTCGACGCCGTGGCGTCTCACTTCGACGGCGTCCCTTCGGGGACGGTCGATCTGGTGATCGACGACCTCGCGCCCGTCGCGGCGCGCAATGGATCCGACTCCGCGGTCGCGTTCGCGGACCGGCTCCTGAAGCGTTTGAGGGGCGAGCGAATCGGATCGCGCTCGGATTGTCTTCCGGGAGTCCCGTGGAACTGGTGTCTCAAGTCGGTGACGGCGTCGACTCGCTCGTCGGTACCGACCCCGAGGCGGACGCGGTCGAACTGCTCGCGCGCGAGGACCCGACTACCTTCGGGTACGTCCGTCGGCACTGGGCGGAGGCCAAGCGAGGGATCGAGGCGTGCGACCGCAACTACCCGCAGTCGAAGCAGGTCCACGCCGCGCTGGCGGATCCCGAGACGACGCCGCGAACGCTCGGCGCGACGCTGTCGGGCTTGGTGACTCTCGGCGCGTTGGACACGTGGAGCGAGACCGTGGGGCCGACCCGATACGATCTCACCGCGTACCGGCCGGACCGCGCGTGGGCCATCGGCGTCGCGGTCGAGGCGGGCGGGTCGGACGACTGAGCCGCCGCTCGCGACGCTCTCCCACCCGGTTCGTCAGTTGTCCGTCTCGCCGACGCGTTCGAGGTCTGTCTCCACGACGGTTCCGTCCGGTTCGATTGTCACGCTTCCGAGCGGCGCCGTCTCGCCGGTCTCGTATCGGGCTGCGACCGCCTCCAGGGTCCGGCGGCGGTCGAGCCGCTCCCACACCGTCTCCGCGACGAGCGACTGGAACGTCTCGGGGTCGGTCCACCCGGCGTCGATGTCGGAGGGGACGCCGACGACGACGCGGAGTTCCGTCTCGGCGACGCGGATGCCGACGCCGAACGTGTCCGCACACATGGCCCGCGGTTCGAGCCGAGAGGTCAAGTCTCCGTCGCTGCGTCAGTCGGGCGGTGGGTGTGTTTTTCCGGACCTGCTCGTCCACCACTCGAAACCGGTAAGCGCCCGCCGCTCGAACGGCCGCGAGATCCGATGACTTCGAAGCCGGCGGTGTCACCGAGCGCGGGACTGGCGGTCGCGGTGGCCGCCGTGAGCGCGGGCGCGATCCTCGTGCGTCTGAGCGACGCGCCGAGCTCGGTCGCCGCGTTCTACCGGGTGCTGTTCACTACCCTGCCGCTGGCCTCGGTCGCTGCGTGGCGATACCGCGGCGAGTTCGCCCGGATCCGCTCTCGGGACCTCGCGTTCGCGTCCCTCTCCGGGGTCGCGCTCGCCGTCCACTTCGCGGCGTGGTTCGAGAGCCTCCGGTGGACCAGCGTCGCGGCGAGCGTGACGCTGGTTCAGGCCCAACCGGTGTTCGTCGCGCTCGGCGCGTGGCTGTTGTTGCGCGAGCGGGTCACGCGTCGCATGGGCGCGGGTATCGCGGTCGCCGTGGTCGGGATGGCGTCGATGTCTCTCGGCGATTTCCTCGGCGGCGTGGCGGTCGGTCCCCGTCCACTGTACGGGAACGCGCTCGCGCTGTCTGGTGCGGTCGCCGCCGCGGGCTACGTGCTGGCGGGACGCTCGTTGCGCCAGCGCATCTCGCTGATCCCCTACGTCACGGTCGTGTACGGCGTCTGCGTGGTCGTACTGTTCGCCTTCGTCCTCGCGGCCGGGCGTCCGCTCACCGGCTATCCGCCGCGTGAATGGCTGCTGTTCGCCGGGCTGGCGGCGGGGCCGGGGCTGCTCGGCCACACCGTCCTCAACTGGGCGCTCGCACACCTCGAATCGAGCGTCGTCTCCGTCTCGCTGCTCGGCGAACCGGTCGGCGCGACGCTGCTCGCGTTCGTGTTGCTCTCGGAGGCCCCGACGCCGGCGACCGTGTCCGGCGGCTGCGTCGTCCTCCTCGGCATCTACGTCACGGCGGCCGCCGACCGCGAGTAGCGTTTTCAGCCTCGATATTTTGGGATAAACGTTGAAGCCCGCCGGCCGACTGGACGGGGTATGGACCGGCCAACAGTCGTCGCGTTCGTGGGCGACGACGCGAGCGCCGGCGAACGCGTGTCCCGTGCGGTGGACGCCGCTTGGGAGGGTCCCCACCCGACGTTTCGCGCGCTCGCCCCGGCCGACCTCAACGCGGACCGCGACGGCGAGAGCCCGTTGGAAGCGACCTGCGGAGTGGTCGTCACCGCCGCGGCCGCGGCCGACGGAGACGTGAGAGACCGCCTCGACGCCCTCCCGTCGAACGTGCCGGTGATCGCGCTCGTCGACGAGGCGACGACAGCGACGATCCGAACTCTGCTGTCGGCCGGCGTGGACGACGTGGTGGAGGCGGGCGGGCGGAACTCGGTCGCCGACGAACCCGCCGATGTCGCTCGACTCGTCGAGCGACTCGCGAGCCGAGCGGACCCCAATCGCGTCCGACTGGGCGACGACGACGTCGCCCGTCTCGCCGAGGTGCTGCTCGACGCCGGGACGACGCTGATGAGCACGCGGACCGACGAGGTCGGCACGAAGATCGAGTGGACGATGGAGAACGTGGGCGAACACGCCGAACTCGACCGGATCGTCTGTTACCGGGAGGACGACGGGCGGTTCGTGCCCGCGTACAGCTGGTGTCCCGACGGATTCGAACCGGAACCGACCGCGTTCGAGGAGTTCCCCGAGCCCGATCAGCTGTCGACGTTCGCGAACGTCGCCCGTCCCTCCACCGCTCCGGCGTCCGTCGGTGACGAGAGCGGGGAGGTGGACGAGCGACCGCCGGCGACGGTTCACGTGCCGCTCGTCGTCGACTGGGAACTGAGCGGGACCGTCGCGTTCGAGTCGGACGACCGCCGGGTGTGGACGGACGAGGAGGTCGACCTGTACCGCACACTCGGCGACCTCGTCGCGCACACGGTCGCCCGAAACGATCGCCGGAGGGCGCTCCGGCGGCAGGCCGAACAGCTCGAACAGTTCAGCGCCGTCGTCTCACACGATCTCAGGAACCCGCTCAACGTGCTTTCGGGATACCTCTCGCTCTCGGAGGAGGATCTATCACCGGCACGCTACGAGGCGATGAGCGGCGCGGTCGACCGCATGGAGACGCTGATCGACGACCTCCTCATGCTCGCGCGGCGCGGCGAGGCGATCGGTGACACGGAGCCGGTCCCGGTCGAGGCCGTGGCGGAGGACGCGTGGCAGTCGGTGCGCGCGCCCGACGCGACCCTCACGATCGCCGACGAGATCGGCCGCGTCGAGGCCGACCCGAGCCGGCTCCGGCAGGCGTTCGAGAACCTCTTCCGGAACGCGATCGACCACGGCGGCCGGGACGTCACCATAGAGATCGGACCGCTCGCGGCGGGCAAAGGCCTGTACGTCGCGGACGACGGCCCCGGCATCCCTGTCGAGATGGTCGACACGGTCTTCGACTCGGGCGTCTCGTCGGCCGACAGCTCCGGGATCGGACTGGCGATCGTCGACCGCATCGTCGAGGCGCACGAGTGGGACATCGAGGCGCGAAACGACGACGGTGCCGTCTTCGAACTCACATTCGGCGCGGACGCGACGCAGGCCGCGTCGCTGTAGGCGGTGTCGCTTCGCGGTCGAGTCCGCGGCGCGCTCAGTTCTCCGAGAAGCGGTCGACGGTCCGACGGTGCCGGTCGCGAAACATTCCCTCGAACCCGATCTTCGCCGGCGGGCCGGCGACGTCACCGAGCGGTCCGAGCGGTAGCCGGTAGGCGACCGTGTCGACGAGGAGGGTCTCGTCGCCGTCGGCGTAGAAGGCGTGCGTGTGTTCCCAGCGTCGGAACGGGCCGCCCTCCATCTCGTCGACGAACCGGGCGGAGCGCTCGGGAGCGGTCGTTCCCTCGGGCTCGCGCTCGGTGATCCGCGAGGTCCACCGCTGTCGCGGCCCGACCCCGAACGGCCTGATCGACATCTCGATCGTCGACCCGGCGACGAGGACCTCGGGGTCTGACTCCCCGTCCGGCCCCTCGACGCCGCCGATCCGGAGGCGCATCCAGTCGGGGGTGAGTTCTCGCAGTCCGTCGACCGTGGAGTGAAACTCCCACACGTCTTCGATCGGGGCCGGCACCCGAGTCGTCCGCCTGTACGTCGGCATACCCGCGGTACGGGTCGGGCGGACAAAAAGCCGTCCTCGGCGGCGGTCCGGGACCGAAACCTCGATGTCTACGGGGCTCCTGTCCGAACACGATGGAACGCGGGGCGATCGACGTCGACGACCTGGCCGGACCGTTCGACCTTCAGGCGACGCTCGAAAGCGGACAGAGCTACCTCTGGAACCGCGCGGACGGCGACACCTACGACGAACTCCACGCGCACGGCGGCGACGCGTGGTACGAGACCGTCGTCGACCCGATCCCCGGCGTGACCGACGAGCGCGTCGCGGTCCGGGTCCGACAGGAGGGGGGCGTCCACGACGGGACGCTCCGCTGGGAGGCGTCGACCGACGCCGAGCCGCTGTTGACCCACCTGCTCCGGCTCGACGACGACCTCGACGCGATCGTGGACGCCACGCCGGACCTCCCGCTCTTGGAGCGCGCGTACGACGCCTACGAGGGACTGCGGTTGACCCGCGACCCGGTGTTCCCCTGCCTGATATCGTTCATCTGCTCGGCGCAGATGCGCGTCGCCCGCATCCACGGGATGCAGCGTCGACTCCGGGAGACGTACGGCGACGCGGTCGCGCTCGGCGACGAGACGTACCGCGCCTTCCCGACGCCGGAGCAGTTGGCCGCGCGCACGGAGGGCGAACTCCGCGACCTCTCTCTGGGCTATCGCGCGCCGTACGTTCAGCGCACGGCCGAGATGGTCGCGAGCGGCGAGGCGGACCCCCGCGAGGCGGCCGACCTGCCGTACGAGGACGCCCGCGAGTCGCTCACGCGGTTCGTCGGCGTCGGGGAGAAGGTCGCCGACTGCGTGCTGCTGTTCTCGCTCGGCTTCCTCGAGGCGGTGCCGCTCGACACCTGGATCCGCACCACCATCGAGGAGTACTACCCCGACTGCGACCGCGGGAGCTACGCGGCGACGTCGCGGGCGATCCGCGAGCGGTTCGGCGGGGAGTTCGCCGGATACGCGCAGACGTACGTGTTCTACTACCTCCGCGCCGGCGGCGAGTGAGTGAGACGAACGGCGACCCGGCCGAAGTTTGATACTCGCTCGCGTGGTAACTCCGCACGTGATGGACTGTCGAGTCGTCGTCGAGGCCGCGGTCCCGGTGTACGACGTGGAGACCGTCGACGAGGCGGTCCGGATCGCCATCTCGAAGACCGGCGAGATGCTCAACCCGGACCTCAACTACGTCGAGATCGACGCCGGGACGCGGACGTCGCCCGGCGGCGAACAGCTCGATCCGGCGTTCGTCGCGGCGGACGAGGCGCTCGTCGCTCTGGAACTTCAGATGGACGTGTTCAACGTCGACCGCGACGAACACGCTAGCCGCGTGGCGCGCAAGGAGATCGGAAAGCGTCTCCAGAACATCCCGCTGAAGGTGCTGTCGGTCACCGAAATCGACCCCGAGGAGAGCGACCGCGCCGAGGAGACGCCGGTGACCGACGACGAGGGAAGCGCCGGCGACTGACGACGAGGGAAGCGCCGGCGACTGAACGTACCGACGGTCGGACGACGGTCGCTCCGCTGGGCGGTGAACGGGACGGTCGGCGAGGAGCAGTACGCGGAAGGTCTCAGTCGGCCGTCGGGGCCAGGGGCTCCGACTCGGACGACTCCATCGGCTCGGTGATTCCTTCGGTCAGCTTGAAAACGGCCGCTTTGTGGTCGGTCTTCGACTTGTGAATCGATGTCGGCTTGACGCCCAGTTCCTCGTACGCTTCGAGGTCGACGTCGTCGTCCCAGAACTCGCACTGTTTTCGTACCTCCGCGAGGAGACCGTGAAGATGGATGAGTTCCTGCTTCTTCATGAGTACCAGTTCTTTGCTACTGGAGGTATATATTATTATCTTGAGCCACGTTACCATGGTCTTTGCGTATTTCGCGAGTAGCGGGGCGGAGAAGTGGGTTCTCGGAGATCGTTCAGGATCGTTTCGCGTACATCCGCGGCTCCGCCGCGAACGTCGCCCGCGAACGAGGGCCGCTCGCCGGCCCCGACACGCGCAGAACTATCGAAGGAGAGTCGCCGCATTGAGCTCGCCGGGTCGAACTCTCCGGAGTCGACTGCCGAGTCCGTCGAGACGCGGGACCACCCGGTCGGTTACTGGAACTGCCTGACGGCCTCGAGGTCGCGCTCCGTCCGCATGAACTCGGTCAGCCGTCGCGTCGCGTGACACGCCGAACAGCTGAAGTTGGATCGGAGGTCCTGAAGGTCGGCCGGATTGTCCTGCCACTCCTTGCCACACTCCGGACAGACGAGTCTGACGAACGCGTCGACCATGTCACCGCTTACACCGGGCCGCGTTAAAAACGTGGGTGGCGGATCCGAGGGTAGCGAATCCGGAGGGCCGCGTCAGGCTGCCACGTCGCCGCTCGCCTCGAGCAGTTCCTTGTACCGGTTCCGGATGGTGACCTCGCTGACGTCCGCCACGTCGGAGACCTGGCTCTGGGTCACCTTCTCGTTCGAGAGCAGCGCGGCGGCGTACACCGCGGCGGCGGCGAGACCGACCGGCGACTTGCCGCTCGTGATCCCCGCGCTCGCGGCGTCGGCGAGCAGTTCGCGGGCCCGCCGCTCGGTCTCGTCCGAGAGGTCGAGCCGCGAGACGAATCGCGGGACGTAGCTCGTCGGGTCCGCGGGCTGGACGCGGAGCCCCAGTTCGCGGACGACGTAGCGGTACGTCCGCGTGAGTTCCATCTTCTCCACCCGAGAGACGGCGGTGAACTCGTCGAGGCTTCGCGGGTTCCCCACCTGCCTCGCGGCGGCGTACAGCGCCGCGGTCGCGACCCCCTCGATGGAGCGGCCGGGCAGGAGGTTCTCGCTCAGCGCGCGGCGGTAGATGACGCTCGCGGTCTCGCGGACGTTGTCGGGGAGGCCGAGGGCGCTGGCCATGCGGTCGATCTCGCCGAGCGCTTGCTTGAGGTTGCGCTCCTTGGAGTCGCGGGTGCGGAACCGCTCGTTCCACGTCCGCAGCCGCTGCATCCGCCGTCGCTGTCGCCCGGACAGCGACTTGCCGTAGGCGTCTTTGTCCTGCCAGCCGATGTTCGTCGAGAGCCCCTTGTCGTGCATCATGTTCGTCGTCGGGGCCCCGACGCGCGACTTGCTGTCCCGCTCGCCGGAGTTGAACGCGCGCCACTCCGGCCCGCGGTCGACCGAGTCCTCCTCGACGACGAGCCCGCAGTCGCTACAGACGGTCTCGCCGTGTTCCGTGTCGCTCGCGAGCCGTCCGCCGCACTCGGGGCAGGTCGTCGTCCGCTCGCTCTCCCGTTCGCTCGTCGTCTCCGCGGCGCTCTCGGACCCCTCGGCCGTCGACTCCATCGATCGGACGCGCGTGCGTTCCCCGCCCTCGGTCCCGTCGCTCGGGTCCGTCGGTCGTTCCCGCTCCGTACCGCCGCCGCTGTAGGTATCTGTCTCTGTCATGGGTTGGTCCGACGATCCCCCGACGAAAATACAGCGAGGTCCGCGAATCGCCAGCTGTTAACGCATAGTTAGTCGCAAAAGTATATAAATCTGCCGGTGCGCAAGGACCCGAACTCCGACGGAAAGCCCCTTAAAGGCGGTCTGAGCCGGTATTCAGCGCACCAGGGACTCCACGCGAGGACCGAACCCCGCCGGTTCGGAAACGCGGCGACGTATATACTTCACCCTCGAAGCGGTCGCGTTGCGGCCGACTTCGCGCTCGCGTGCGCGGTCGGGTCACGAAACGACATCCGGTCCGGCCCCGGCGTCCGGGGTTCGCCGATCGGCCTCCGGCGTCCGAGATCTGCCGGCCCGCCTCGGGCGTCCGGGATCTGCCGGCCCGCCACGGGCGTCCGGGATCCGTCGATCCCGCTCACGGCGTGCGGGTCACCGGCTCCGGCTCACCGGGAACGCGACGCGGTCGGGGTTGTCGTTGAACCGCTCTAGGATCCGCTCGTACAACCGATTTTTCACGCGCTGACCGCGCCGCGGATGGGTCAGGTACCGGACCCGGAGCTCGACCCACGACTCCTCCTGACGGACGTTGACCGTCGGCCCGTCGTGGACCTCCAGTTCGACCGGCGTCTCCGCGAGCGCCTCGCGGTACGCGGCGATCCCGTCGGCCATGTCCCGGCCGAGCAGGTCCGTCGTCTCCTCGATCATCACCTCGCGCGCGAACTCCAGGTCCGTCTCGTAGGCGACCTGGATCGGCACCTCGTTCCAGACGTACGGCGACCCGCCGCCGCCGAAGTTGACGACGTTCGACGAGAGGACGACGCTGTTCGGCACGGTCACCACCCGCCCGGAGGGCTGGTTCGTCGTCACCAGCTCCCCGTTTATCTCCCACAGCGTCGTCACGAGGAAGTCGACGCCGATCACGTCGCCCTTCGCGTCGTCGATCCGGACGCGGTCGCCGACGCCGAACGGCTGTTTGACCGCGATGTACACCCACGCTATCAGCGACAGGAGCGGCTGCTGGAGCGCGAAGGTGATCGCGAAGCCGATCACGCCGAGCGAGAAGAGGAGTCCGAGCCAGTTCTCCGTCGCCACCGCGAGCGTCGCCACCGTCCCGACGATCCCGAACGCCAATCGGAACAGATTCCGGACGTTGTGCGCCCGGCGCTTGCTCGCCGACCGCGTCAGCACCCGGACCGCGAGCAGGTAGCTCCCGTACACCACGCCCGCGACGGCGACGACGAGCAGCGACCGGCCCGCGACGACCGCCGCGGGATACCCGCCGATCGGCGGCCAGTCGGCGAGCGCGCCGGTCGTGCCGGCGACGGTCCCGGCGATCCCCGCCAGCAGCCCGACCGCGAGCGACGCGAGTCCGAGAGGTCGTCTCACGCTCGTCGCTCGCGGCCGACCGGCAAAACGGTTGTGCCGGCGCGGACGCGGCGGCCGTCAGAGCCGACGACGATCACCGCTCGCCGACCGCGGCGCGCCCCATCGCCCCCGCGAGCACCTCGGTCGCGGCGGCGCAGTCGTCCCAGTCGGTCCACTCGCGGGGGTTGTGCGAGATCCCGTCGCGCGAGGGGGCGAAAAGCAACGACGCGTCGGTGACGCGCGCGACCCGCATCGCGTCGTGGGCCGCCCCTGAGTGGAGGTCGATCGCCTCGCGGTCGGCGGCGACGGCCGCCCCGTGGGCCGCCTCGCGCAGCCGGTCGCTCATCGGCGTCGGTGCCACGTCGAAGGGGCGCTCGAACTCCGTCTCGACCCCCCGCTCGCGTTCCAGCCGAGCGAGGGAGCCGCGCGCGGCGTCGACGACGGTCTCCATCGACTCGGTCTCCACGTCGCGGACGTCCACGCCGGCCGCGACGCGCCCGGGGACGACGTTCGTCGCGTTCGGCTCGACCGATAGCGACCCGACGGTCCCGACCGCCGACGGCGACGCGGTCTCGACGACCTCCTTGGCGGCCGCCTCCACGTCCAAGACGAACTCGCTCGCGGCCGCGAGCGCGTCGGTGCGCTCGCCCATCGCGGTCGCGCCCGCGTGGTTCGCCTCCCCCTCGATCGTCGCCTCGCAGTGCGTGATCCCGGTGATCGTCGTCACGACGCCGACGGCCGCGCCCGCCTCCTCCAGCGTCGTGTCCTGCTCGACGTGGAGCTCGTAGAAGGCGTCCCACGACGCGGGGTCGAGCGTCGTCGCCGCGCCGTCCGCGTCGGTCGGGGTGGCGGCGTCGACCGCGTCTCCCCCGCGGTAGCCGATCCGATCGAGCGCCTCGGCGAGCGACTCTCCGTCGTCGTTCCTCAGCGCGAGCGCCTCGTCGAGGGGCGTCTCGCCCGTCGCGACCGACGAGCCGAGCAGGCCGTTCCCGAAGGTGCCGCCCTCCTCCTCGGTGAAGCTGACGACGCCGACCGGTCGCTCCGGCTCGACCCCGGCGTCGCGCATCGCGCGCACCGCCTCCAGCGCGGCGTACACGCCGAGCGGCCCGTCGAATATCCCGCCCTCGGGGACGCTGTCGAGGTGACTCCCCGAGACGACCGGGGCCGCGTCCGGGTCGGCGCTCTCGGGCGTCCACGTCCCGAGGACGTTCCCGACCGCGTCGACCGTCACGTCGAGGTCGGCGTCGCGGAGGCGCTCGACCAGCCGGCCTCTGGCCGCCCGGTTCGACTCCGTTCCCGTCCGATTCGTCCGCGCGTGCGCCTCCGGGTCCTCCGTCTCGACCCGACCGAACGCCGCGTTCGCCTCGATGTCCGCGCGGAGCCGGTCCGCGTCGACTGGGAGATCCATACCGGAAGCGGGTCCCGCGGGATCAAAACGGTTCGGTCTGCGGCGGCCCAGACCGCTCGCGTCGAAGCGGTCACTCCCCGCGCCGCGCGACCCAGTATGCGGCCGACCCCAGCCCGAGCCCGGCCCCGAACGACCGGGCCGACGGCGGCTCGTCGACGGAGCGGCCGACCGCGACGCCGAGCGCCGCCCACGCCATCGCCACGCCCAGGCTCCGCCCCGGTCCGCTCCGGAACCGCCGACAGCCTGCGGTCGCCCGCGCGTGTCGGTAGCAGTAGCCGGCCGCGAACCCGACCGCGAGGGGGCCGGCGCGCACCTCGCCGTCGACGAGCCGCGACAGCCCGATCAGGCCGATCCCGCCGAGACACTCGATCCCGACACCGACCGCGCGCACCGCGCTGGCCATGTAAATCGTTTCCATTACACACGGATATCTATTTCGCCGACCGGCCCCGCGACTAATCCCGAAAACACTTGTCGGCGGCCGTTGTGATGTCGACCGTCATGTCCCCGTTACTCCTCCAAGGCGCGGCGGCCGCCGGTATCGCCTTCCTGATCGGACTCCTCTTTTTCGTCGTCCACCTCGCGATGATCGTGTGGACGTACTCGGACGCGCAGTCGCGTAGCGACCACCCGCCGATCCTCTGGGCGCTCATCGTGTTCTTCGCGCCGATCCTCGGTATCCTGCTGTACTTCATCATCGGCCGGAACTCCTACTGAGGAGTCTCGGCCCGTCGGACGCTCACACTCCCTTGAGCGCGTTCGTCGCTCCGACCGTCTCAGCGACGACCCACGCGACGAACAGGCCGTAGGCCGCGAGCAGCGCGTACGACTCGCGGCGTTCCAGCGCCAGCCCCGTCCGCAGCGTCACGAACAGCAGAACCGTCGCGACGGTCAGGACGCCGAGCATCGGCACCGCCGTCGAGAAGTTGACGGCGACCTCGCCGACGATCAGCACCCCGAGCGGGATCGCGACGAGCAGGTCGAAGGTGTTCGAGCCGAGGACGTTCCCGAGGCTCGTCGCGCCGCGGTCCTTGCGCGCGGTCCGGACGCTCACGAGCGTGTCCGGGAGGCTCGTCGCGGCCGCGACGATCGTGACGCCGGCGAGGAACTCGGGGATCCCGAAGGCGACGCCGAGCGACTCGACCGACGCGACGAGCCGCTCCACCGTGACGACGATGAGCCCGAGCCCGGCCGCCAGCTTCCCCCACTCCCGGCCGACGTTCACCCCGTCCCTGACCCGGTCCGTCTCCGCGTCGTCGACGTCCTGATACTGGATGAACAGGTACAGCGCGTACAGTGCGAGCGGGATGACGGCGAGCGACCGGGGCATCGTCCCGACGATCGGGTCCGACGAGACCGGGAAGTAGATGACCGCCAGCGCGAACGTCACGACCAGCGCCGAGACCGCGAGCATGTAGAACTGCGCCTCCTTGTACACGATCGTCCGGTTCGCCTCCAGCTCGTCCTCGCCCCCGATGCCCGCGGCCGCCGGGATCACGAGGACGTTGAAAATCGCCGAGCCGACGAGCGCGCCCACGCCCATGTCGAAGACCCCGGTGAGTGCGGTGACGAGCACGCTCACCAGCTCCGGGAAGCTCGACCCGACCGCGACGACGAGCGACCCCTGAACCACCGCGGGCAGCCCGTAGTACCCCGAGAGGGTCTCGGCGGCCTCCTCCAACCACCCGCTACCGAGCCAGATGAGACCGGTCGCCGCCGCGATAACCAGAGCGTGGACCACGGGCGCGTCGGGAAGGGGTCCCGTCACGGGCCTACCGCACGTGGTCGCCGGCCAGTTCCCACAGCCGGTCTGCGACCGCGTCGTCGAGCGCGTCGCGCGGCACGCGCCACTCCCAGTTGCCCGCCAGGGTGCCCGGCTCGTTGAACCGCGCGTCGCTCCCCAGCCCGAGCAGGTCCTGAACCGTCGTCACGGCGAGGATCGCCTCGGAGGCCCACACCTCGTCGATGATCGCCCACTCGCTCGGCTCGTCGGGGTCGGAGCCGACGTTGTACCGGAAGCAGTCGCGCTGGCGCTCCGGGAGGTCCTCGAAGTAGCCGGCCCACGTGTCCGTGTCGTGCGTCGAGGTGTAGCCGACGACGCCCTCGGGGTAGTGCATCGGCTGGTACTCGTTCCCCTCCGCGCACCAGTCGGCGTACTGCGGCACGCGCATCCCCGGGAAGCCGAACTCGGCCATCAGCTCGTCCATCGCCGGCTCCTCGAAGCCGAGGTCCTCGGCGATGAACGGGGCCCCGCCCAGTTCGCCTTCGACCGTCTCGAACAGGTCCCGACCCGGTCCCTCGCGCCACTCGCCGTCCGCTGGGTCGTCGCTGCCGGCGGGGATCGCCCAGTACTTCACGAACCCGAGGAAGTGGTCGAGCCGGGCCACGTCCGCGAGCTCGAACAGCCGGCGGAAGCGGTCGAGCCACCAGTCGTACCCGGACTCCGCGAGCCGCTCCCAGTCGTACAGCGGGTTCCCCCAGCGCTGGCCGGAGTCGCCCGCGTTCGGCGGGACGCCCGCGACGGCGGTCGGGCGGTTCCCCTCGTCGAGCCGGAACGCCTCCGGGCTTGCCCACACGTCGGCCGAGTCGAGCGCGACGTAGATCGGCACGTCGCCGACGATCGACACCCCCTCGTCGGCCGCGACCGCGCGCAGGTCGCGCCACTGGCGGTCGAACGTCCACTGGACGAACTCGCGGAACCGTATCTCCCGCGCGTGTTCGTCTCGCGCGCTCGCGAGCGCGTCGGGGTCGCGCGTCCGCAGGGGCGCGGGCCACTCGGTCCACACGTCCTCCGGGCGCGCCTCCGACAGCGCCCGGAACAGCGCGTAGTCGGAGAGCCACGGCTCCTCGTCGACGAACGCGTCGAGGGCGGCGCGGTCCGCCTCGCCCGCCCGCTCCTCGAACCGGTCGAAGGCGGTCCGCAACAGCGGGAGCTTGTACTCGCGGACCGCGTCGTAGTCGACGCGGTCGGTCGGGAAGTCGGGGACCGGCTTCAGGTCTCCCTCGTCGAGCCAGCCGTCCGCGACGAGCCCGTCGGGGTCGACGAACAGCGGGTTGCCGGCGAACGCCGACGGCGACTGGTACGGGGACTCCCCGGCCACGGAGAGCGTCGGGCCGATCGGACAGATCTGCCAGTGATCGACGCCGGCGTCGCCGAGGAACGAGAGGAACTCGCGCGCCCCCTCGCCGAGGTCGCCGATCCCGTACGCCCCCGGCAGCGAGGTGACGTGACAGAAGACGCCGTCGGAGCGGTCGAATCGCATACGGCCCCCTGCGATCCCCACCGACTCAAGCGTTGTGTCCGACCGCGCGGTCGACGACGGGACCCCCGTCCGCGCGCGACGACAACGAGGATCTCCCCCCGCGGCGGCTCACTCCGAATCGACCGGTACCACGGCCACGTCGCCGACGCGGATCCGATCGGTCCCGTCGGCGTCCGCGACGACGCATTCGGTCCCCGTGACGAGGTCGCGCTCGCCGTGGTCGAGCCCGACCGCGACGCTTGCGTCCGCGGGCGCGAAGTTGAGGACGACGACGAGGTCGTCGTCGCCGTCGCGCCGGCGGAACGCGACCACGTCGTCGGGGTGTACGTCGCCGCTGGCGACGATCGGTCGCTCCGTGGGGTCGCCGCTCGCGACGTGGTAGTCGACGCGCGCGAGGTCCCCCGCCGGTCCGAGCGCCGGGTGTTCCCGTCGCGTCGCGACCAGGCGCTCGTAGCGATCGCGCACGTCCTCGCGCGCGTGGTCCCACGCGATGGCGTCGCGCCGCCCGCGCTGGCCGATTTCTTGCCCGGCGTACGCCATCGGCACGCCCGGCAGGGTCATGATCGCCGCGCCCGCGGCCGCGGCGGCGGCGTCGCCGCACTCGACGCGGTAGCGCGTCTCGTCGTGGTTCTCGATGTATTGGAGGAACTCCGCGTGGTCGGGGAATCCGATCTCGGCGCGCTGGTCGACCGCGTCGAGGACGCTGGCGGCCGGCTCCGCCCCCCGGCCCACCTGTCTGAGCTGGAAGTACAGCGTCGCGTCGAAGTGTACGTCGAACATCCCCTCGTGGAACCCCGGGATGTACGGGATGGTCTCGTCCATCAGGAGGAACTCGCGGTCGATGTCCTTCACGCGGTCGCGGAGTTCGCGCCAGAACGAGTCGGGCACGGCCCACGCCATGTCGCAGCGGAACCCGTCGACCAGCGGTGCCCACTCGTCTATCACGTCGAGCAGGAACCGCCGCACGTCGAGGTTCGCGTGGTTCAGGTTCGCGATCAGCTCCCAGTCGAAGTAGGTGCCCGGCTCGCCCGACTCCTGCCACTCGTAGCGGTCCCGGTACGGCGAGTCGGGGTTCCGGTAGGCGTCGCGGAACCACTCGTGTTCGCGGGCGGTGTGGTTTGCGACGAAGTCGAAGAGGACGCGCAGCCCGTGGTCGTGGGCGGTCTCGACGAGCGCCTCGAAGTCATCGCGGTCCCCGAGGTCGTCGGCGGTGTCGAAGAAGTCGACGATGTTGTACCCGTGCGGTTTCCCGTCGTGGCCGAGGACCGGCGTGAGCCACAGCGTGTCGACGCCGAGCGCAGCGATCTTCGGGATTCGCTCGGCGATGGCGTCGAACGTCTCCCCCTCGTCGGCGTCCGCGAAGGTGCGGACGAACACCTCGTAGACGGAGGCCCCCTCGGTCCACTCCGGCGGGTCGTTGAGCCGCCGCGTCTCGAAGTCGGGCGCGTCGGGCGTCAGCCCCGCCTCCCCGGCGTCGTCGTCGGGGCGACCGTCGGCGGGGACGCGCTCGACCGCGGCCGCGTCGGCGACGCTGACCCGCGGATCCGCGCCCGAGTCCCTCGCCACCGCGACCGCGTGGACGCGGAGCCGGTCCGGCACGGCGTCGAGCGGCACGCGGAGTTCGCGGCCGTCCTCGGCCACGTCGAGCGCGTCCCGGGGGTTTGTGCGTCCCGCCGCCATCGCGCGCTCGACGTCGCGGTCGTCGACGGCGAACGTCACCGCCAGATCCGCGGCGTCGAGCGTCGACTCCGGGTTCGGCGTCGGGGTCGCGGTGAACACCGCCTCGCCGGCGCGCTCCCCGGCCGCGCCGTCGCCGTCGAACTCGACGCGCGCGTCCACCCGAACGCGCGGTCGCCCGACTCCCTCGCGGCGTTCCCGCGCGGCGTACCCCGCCGGCGCGTCGCCCCCGTCGCGGTCGCGTATCGCGGTGCCGCTCCCGCCCGCGACGTCGACCCCCTCGTAGCTCGCGGCGAACGCCCGCACCGTGAGGAGGTGGTCGCCGTCCGGCGCGTCCAGCCCGAGCAGATAGCGGCCCGGGACGTCCGGGGTGAACTCGGTCACGGGGGCGTCGCCGACGGTCGCCTCGCTGCCCGGGGGCGCGTCGGCGACGCGCCACGCGTACCGGCCGTCCGGGTCCGGGTCTCTCGGTGCCAACTCGGTCCGCTCGCCGGTCGCGAGGAAGCGCGGGGGTCCGGGGTGGTGCATGTGACGGCCATCGACGCCCGGGGCCTTCGGTGTTGCTCTTGTGCCGGCGTCGAGAACGCGGCGACGCCGTGCTCGCGGTGTCTTCTTCCCCCGCACCCCGTCTCCGCCGCGGTCGTCAAGGCTTTTACTCCGGCAGGCGCAGAGCGGGTATGCGACTGCGTACCGCCCTCACGGAACACGAACGTCGGCGCGGGGAGCGCTACCCGGCGGAGCACTCGATGACCGCCGGCGCGTTCACCGGCGACGACGGCCGTCTGGTCCACGTCGGGCCGGACGGGACCGTCCACGACTGTTCGTACTCGCTGTCGGGGGTCGGCGGTGCCGACCGCCTCCGAATGGGGATCACCGCCGGGCGAGGCGTCCGGTGGTTCGACGACCTGGAGACGACCCGCCAGCACTACGAGGGCGACACGCCCCTCGTCGAGACAGAGTACGACGCCGGCCGCTACACGATCCACCAGTTCGACCTCGTCGTGAGCGACACGCACCTCACCCACGTCGAACTCCGCGGGTCGCCGCCGGCCGACGCCGAACTCGTCGCCGCCTACGCGTTCTCGCCCGACATGGTCGAGGGCCGCGTCGGCAACATGGTCCACGAGGCCGCCGGCCCCGCGGACGGCGGCGTCGTCGAGGTGTACCACCGCACGGAGCACGACTTCCTCACCGCCTCCACCGGCCTCTCGAACGCCCACGGCCAGCGGCTCCGGACGATCCCGGAACTCCTCGGCGAGAACGGCGACGGCTTCCCGCACCGCGGCGAGATCGACCGCCGCGAGGACTCCCGGCTGACCCCGGACGTCGTCGTCCGCGCGCCGTTCGAGCGCGACGGGCGCACCGAGCGCGTCACGCTCGCGGGCCGCGCCGTCGTCGACCGCCGCGAGGCGCGCGACACCGGCGACGACGCGAAGGACGCGCTCACCGACGGGATCGACCGCCAGCGCCGCATCGAGGCGGTCTCGAACATCGCCACCGCCTACCCCGACGCCGACGACCTCCGCGAGGCCGCGGACGGCCGCGGCCCGGACGTGCCCGAGGACGCCCCCCGCCGGTCGGTCGTCGCGAGCGACCTCCGCGCGCTCGACCTGCTCACCGCGGAGTCCGGCGCGCGGATCGCCGCGCCCGAGTTCGACCCGTTCTACTCCACCTCCGGCGGGTACGGCTACACGTGGTTCCGCGACGAGGCGACGGTGTCGACCGCGCTGCTCGACGCGAGCGAGGAGCTCGGTCTCGACGCCGACGAGGAGCTGCTCGCGACCGCGAGCTTCTTCTGCCGGACGCAGGACGCGGACGGCTCGTGGCCCCACCGGGTGTGGGCCGACTCCGGGAAGGTCGCGCCCGGGTGGGCGAACGCCCGGATCGAGGGCGCGAACGGCACTCCCGGCCCGAACGACCAGCTCGACCAGCCCGCCACGGTCGTCGCCTTCCTCGCGACGCTCCGGCGCGAGGCGGACCTCCCGGCCGAGTGGCGCGACCGGACCGACGAGACGATCGCCGACGCCGTCGACTTCCTCCTCGAAACGACCGAGGACGACGGGCTCCCCCGCCGCTGTCAGAACTGCTGGGAGAACGCCTTGGGGCGGTTCACCCACACCGGTGCCGAGTACCTGCGGGCGTTCGCCGCGGTGGCGCGCGCGCCGGTCGACGAGGGGCTGCGCGACGAGGCCGCGGCCGCCGCGGACGCGGCGCTGTCCGGGCTCGACGCCCGCTGGAACCCCGAGACGGAGCGGTTCCTCCAGCGCGCGAGCGACGAGGGGCGGGACGGTCGCGCCGACGCCAGCACCTTCGCGCTCGCGACCGCCGCCGCGGAGTACGCCGCCCTGCTCGACGACGGGGACGCCGCGGACTCGTCCGCGACCGACGCGGCCTCCGCGTCCGGTGGAGACGCGGCCGACGGCTCGGCGGCCACCGACGGTGCCGGCTCGGTCGAGTCGGTCGAGGCGAGCGAGTTCGACCGCTTCCTCGACCGCGTCAACACGCACGTCCGACAGTCGATCGACGCGCTCCGGCGCGAGACCGCGGCCGTGGAGGGGCTGGTCCGGTTCACCGGCGACGACTGGCGCACGGCCGAGCAGGGCGCGGCGAAGGTGTGGTCGATCGCGACGCTGTGGGGCGCGACGGCGGCGGCGACGCTCGCGGGCGTCGTCGCGGAGCGCGGGGGCGAGCCCGGCCCGCTGTTCGCCGACGCCCGCGACCTGTACGCGCTCTGCGAGCGGGACGGCCCCTTCGTCAACGAGGCGGGGCTGTTCGCGGAGCAGGCGTTCGACGACGGCGACCTCGACAGCGCGACCCCCATCGCGTGGTCGCACGCCCTCCGGATCGACGCGACGGTGACGCTCGCGAGCCACGGCGAGCTCCCGGTCCCGCACGACCGCGAGACCGGTCCCGAGGCGGCCCCCCACTGGACGACCGGCCGGAAGTTCGGGGTCGGCACGCCCGCCGATTACGACGCCGACGATCCGGTTCCGGTGTGGTTCACGCTCACCGAGGGGGCGCTCACCGAGGCGCGGTTCCCTCGGATCGACGTGATGAACGTCCGGACGTTCGACTTCCTCGTCGCGGACCCCGACTCCGAGTACGCGGTCCGCACGTTCGACGAGACGGACCACGTCACGGCGACGGAGACCGTCGAGCGGACGACGGAGCCGGCGGCCGACGACGCGCTCGCGTACGTCCAGACGATCCGCGAGACCGGCGACGGCCACGGCCACGGCTGGACGCTCCGCGTCGAGTACGCGGTCGACACCGACGGGACCGCGATCCTCGCCGACGTGCGCTTCGAGGGGAGCCGCGAGTACGACGTGTACGCGCTCGTCGACGCGACGGTCGCCAACGTGGGCACCGACGACCGCGCCGAGCGCGTCGACGGCGACGCCGGGGCGCACCTGCTCGCGCGGAAGGACAACCCCGACCGCGACGCGGGCAAGCTGGTCGACGACGAGGGCGAGCCGTTCGACCCCGCGCTCGCCTTAGCCAGCGGCGACGGCTTCGACTGGGCGAGCGCGCTCGCGGCCGGCGGCGAGGCGGCGGACGCGCTGTTCGGCGACGGCGAGCGCCGCGAGGCGTCGAGCGAGGCGGTCGGCAACGTCCTCCTCGCCGGGCTGGTCGGCAGCGGCGAGGCGGTCGCGGACACGGTCGCGCTCGGGTTCGCCGAGGACTCCGACACCGCGGCGGCGCTCGGCGAGGCCGAGGGGGCGCTCGCGCGCGGCTTCGACGACGCCGCGGACGCGTACGCCGAGACGTGGCGGTCGTGGCTCGACGGTCGCGAGCTCCCGGACTCGGTCGCGGACGACCCCGACCTCGCGGCGCAGTACCGCTTCGCGCTGATGACGCTGGCGGCCGTCGAGGACAAGGCCCACGACGGCGCGGGGATCGCCAGCCCCTCGGTCCCGTGGGGCGAGACCGAGTACGCCGCCGAGGACCGCGGCTACGGCTACAACTTCGTCTGGTCGCGCGACCTCTATCAGGTGTTCACGGCGCTGATCGAGATGGACGAGCTCGAACGCGGCGCGGACGCTCTGGCGTACCTGTACAACACCCAGCAGGACGACGACGGGTTCCTCCCGCAGAACACCTACATCGACGGGCGGACCCGGTGGGGCGGCGAGCAGATGGACAACATCGGCTTCCCCTCGGTGATGGCGTGGCAGCTGTACGAGCGCGGCGTGACGCTCGACGAGGCGGGCTACACCTACGACCAAGTCGCTCGCTCGCTCGACTACATCGCCGAGAACGGTCCCGAGACCGCCCAAGAGCGGTGGGAGGAGGAGGCCGGCTACTCGCCGTCGAGCATCGCCGCCGAGATAGCGGGGCTGGTCTCCGGCGCGGCGCTCGCGCTCGCGGAGGCCGACCGGCGCACGGAGGGGGAAACCGAAGGCGGGGAATCGCCCGACTCGCTCCGCGCCGACGCGCTCGCGTGGCTGGCGCTCGCGGACGACTGGGCGGCGCGCGTCGAGGAGTGGTGCGCGACCGCGACCGGAACCGACCGCCACGAGGAGACGCCGTACTACCTCCGGATCACGGCCGACGGCGATCCCGAGGCGGGGCGTCCCAGAACGATCGCCAACGACGGGCCGACGTACGACGAGCGGGAGATCGTCGACGGCGGGTTCCTCGAACTCGTCCGGCTGGGGATCAAACCCGCGGACGACGAGGTCGTCCGCAACTCCGTCTCCGTGGTCGACGACTCGATCCGGGTCGACACGCCCCACGGTGCGGCCTGGTACCGCTACGTCGGGGACGCGTACGGCGAGATCGCGGTCGGCGACCCCGGCGCGCCGTGGGCCGGCACCGGCGACGGCCGCGGGCGGCTCTGGCCGATATTCACCGGCGAGCGCGGCGAGTACGAGCTCCGCGCCCGCGCCGACGGTCCCGACGCCTTCGGCGGCACCGACGACGAGATGCTCGAACCCCAGACCCTCCTGGAGACGATGGCCGGCTTCGGCAACTCCGGGCTGATGCTCCCGGAGCAGGTGTGGGACCGCGAACACCCGACGAAGTACGGCTGGGAGTTCGGCGAGGGGACCGGGGGGGCGACCCCCCTCGCGTGGTCGATGGCCGGCTTCGTGCGGCTGGCGCACGGCGTCGACGCGGGCGAGCCGGTCGAGACGCCGACCGTCGTCCGCGACCGCTACGTCGAGCGCGACCGCCCGGCCGGCCCGGCGCTGACCGCGACAGCCGAGTTCGTCGAGGACGCCGTCGTCGTGGCCGGCGAGACGGACGGCGAGCGCGTGGCGGTCCACACGCGCTCGACCTCGGCGCTCGTGACGCCGGACGCCGACGGCGACTTCGAGGTCGACCTCGACGCCGCGACCGACGCGGGCACGGTCGTCGTCGCGGCCGCTTCCGACGCCGACTTCGAGGCCGCCGGGACCGCAGTCGAGCGGTTGCGGCTGTAGCCGGCTCTCTTCCCGCTCCCTTTTCGCCCGTTATCCCAGCGCGGTCACGTCGACCGCGCGGGACTCCCCGTCGACGTCGATCTCGATCGTCGAGACGACGCTCGCTCGGACCGTCTCCCGCCACGCCTCCACGGCCTCCTCGTGCTTCTTCCGGCGTGTTTCGAGGTCTGCGTCGGGGTACTCGGCGGCCGTGTCGTCGACCTCAGGGTACGGCGGCACCTCCTCGACGAGCGCGCGCGGATCGACGTGGAGCGGCTCGGAGCCCTCCGCGGCGTCGCTCGTGCCCGATCCCCCGGCACCCGTCGCGTCGGCGTTGAGCGCGTGGAGGCGCGCCCGCATCCGACCGGAGAAGGGCGGCGTCGCCCGGAGGACGACCTCGCGCTCGCTCCGAAGCGTGGCTTCGAGGGCGTTCGCCACGTCCTCGCGGTGGACCGCGAGCGACCGGATCCGGTCGGGACCGGCGTCCTCCTCAGTCATCGTTCGCCGCCCACTCGGCGTCCGAGAGCGTTCGCTGGACCGCCTCCTCGCCGACCGCGCCCGCGAGGTGCTCGAAGCCGGCGCGGACGCCGCGGTCGCCCGCGTTCGCGACGAGTCGCGAGACGATGAACTCCGGCGTGGACTTCCCGACCGTCTCGAACCGGGGCTGGTAGTCGACCCGGAGGTCGAGGTCGTTCGTCAGCCCCTCCGCGAAGATGCCGTCGATGCGCGCCGCGTCGGGCAGCGGGCTGAGGTCCTCCGCGAGGTGCGTGACGTAGACGCCGAGCGCGCCGCGGTCGACGGTCAGCGTGACGAGGCCGTTCAGCAGGTCTGCGGCCCGGCCCGGCTCCGTGATCGCCTCGAACTCGTCGACGAGCATGAGCGTCCGCCCCTCCGCGACCAGCGGCGGGACGACCGACTTCAGCGTCGACTCCAGCACGCCGGCGTTGAAGGAGGCGTGCCGGCGGTGGAAGACGATCCGGTCGAACGTCCCAACCTCGGCCGCGTCCGCGGGGACGGGCAGACCCATCGAGGCGAGCAGCGCCACCGCGCACAGCGTCTCCAACAGCGTCGTCTTCCCGCCCGAGTTCGCTCCGGTGAGGACGCTCACGCGGTCGCCCGTCGGCGGCGCGTCCGCGCTCGCGACCCCCGACGCGTCGGCCAGCGAGTGCGAGCCGACGCCGTACGACACCGGCTGGACCTCGCCGGCGAGGAAGGGGTTGCGCGCGCCCCGCACCGCGATCCCGTCGTCGACGAGCGTCGGTCGAACGTGGCCGTTCTCGGCAGCGAACCGCCCGAGCGACAGCAGGAAGGCCGCCTCCGAGACCGCCGCCGCGGCGCGGGCGACGGTCGTGTCGCCGCCGCTCGCCTCGTCGCCCTCCCCGGCCGCGTCCGTCCCCGTCTCGTCGCCGAGTCGCTCGCGGACGTCGGCCGCGACCGCGGCCTCGCGCTCGTCGACCGCCGCCTCCAGTTCGACGACGAGGTCCCGCAGCGTCGCGGAGACGAAGTCGGCCGCGTCGAGCGCCTCGTCGGGCGCGGCGGCCCGGACCGTCGCCGGCTCGACGCCGGTCTCGTTCGCGACGTGGTCGATCGTCGCGGCTTCGAGCGCCTCGAAGTCGCGGAGGCTCCCGTCGCGCACCGATTCGAGCACGTCGAACGCCGAGTCGGCGAGGTCGCGCGCGGCGGCCAACTGGTCGCGCAGCCGGTCCAACTCCGCGTCCGCGCCCGCCGCGATCTCGATCTCGTCGCCGTCGAGCCCGCCGGCCGGGTCGATCGACCCGCGCACGTCGGCGAGCGCGTCGGCCGCGTCCCGGAGGCGGTCCCCGTCCAGCGCGCCGACGTCGGCGAAGGGGTCGCCGGTCAGCCCCGCCTCGCGGAGCGCGACGGCGGTCTCGACCGCGGCCAGATCCGAGCCGTCGGCCTCGTCGTACGCGGCGAACGCCCCCTCGACGGCCTCGCGGTCCGCCTCGTCGAGGCCGCTCCACGCGTCGCGAGCGGCGACGACCCGGTCGAGCCGGTCCTCGACGGCGTCCCGGTCGAGGAGCGGCGTCATCACGCGGATCCGGTCGGCCGCGTGCGCGGTCAGGGCCGCGTCGGCCGCGAGAGCGAGGAGGTCGTCGTACACCGAGCGCGCGTCGCCCGTGGCGAGCACGTCCATCCCGGCCTCGCCGTTCGCCCGGCGGAGGATCCGAGTCGCGCGGCCGCGGTGGAGCCCGGCGTCGACGAGCGCGCGGACGTCGGCCGACTCGATCGCCGCGACGGCCCGCTCGGTCCCGAGCGCCTCCGTGAGCCGCTCGCTCGTCTTGGGTCCGATCCCCCAGTAGTCCTGGAGTCGCATACGTCGTGGTGTCACCCCGGCGTCTTGGCGCTTTCGTCGCCGTCACCCGGTTCGTCCTCCGGGAGCCGCTTCCGCCACGACAGCGTTCATTCCGCTCCGGTCCGTACCGACCGCCATGGCGACGGAGATCGCGGACGGCGTCTGGCGGTTCGAGTGTCGCGGGGTCAACGCGTACCTCGTCTTCGACGACGTGCCGACACTCGTCGACGCCGGCACGCCGTGGGACGAGGCGGCGATCCGAAACGGGCTCGACGAGACCGGCGTCGCGGTCTCGGAGGTCGGCCGCGTCCTGCTTACCCACTACGACCTCGACCACGTCGGGACGCTGGCGGCGCTGGCCCCCGAACTTGACGCGCCGGTCCGCGCGTACGGCTTCGACGCGCAGGTCCTTCGGGGCGCGCGGAAGCCCCCGCTCCGCAACCACAAGGGCCTGATCCAGCGGCTCGGCGGCCTCCTCACCGACGCCGTCGACCTCGACGTGGAATCGGTCGGGGACGGCGAGACCGTCGGCTCCTTCACGGCATACCACACCCCCGGCCACACGCCGGGCCACGTCGCGTACGTCAGCGAGGAACTGGGCGTCGCGCTGCTCGGCGACCTCGTCTCCGAGTCGGACGGCGACCTCTCGCCGTCCGGCTGGCTGATCAGCTACGATACGAGCGCGGTCGCGGCGAGCGTCCGCGGACTCGCCGCAGGCGCGCCGCCTTTCGAGGTCGCCTGCGTCGGCCACGGGGACCCGCTCGCGTCCGGGGGCGGGGAGGCGTTACGGCGGCTTGCGGCGACGCTGTGACTCCGGACCGAAAGCTAGCGGCCGCGTTCAGCGCGACTGCCGGTAGATGAGGTTGCGCTGGATGTCGTTCGCGCCCTCGTAGATCACCGGGATCCGCACGTCGCGGTAGACGCGGGCGATCCGGCGGTCGGTGAAGTTCGAGCGGCCGCCGTGGAGCTTCATGCCCTTCTCGGCGCAGTCGGTGGCGACCTCGGTCGACTTCGTCTTCGCGAGTGCGGCCCAGTAGCCGGCGTCCTCGCCGTTCGCGACCTTCTCGCAGGCGCGCCAGTTGAGCGCGCGCGCCGACTCGAACCCGATCCGCATGTCCGAGATGGTGTGCTGGACGGCCTGGAAGTCGTCGATGGTGCGGCCGAACGCCTCGCGGTCGCTGATGAACGCCTCGGCCTCCTCGATTGCCGCGGCGGCGAGTCCGAGCCCGTGCCCGCCGACGATGACGCGACCGTGGTTGAAGAAGTCCGCGAGCGCGTAGAAGCCGCCGCCCTCGCTGCCGACGACGTTCTCCTCGGGGACGAAGCAGTCCTCGAAGACGATGTGGCCCTGCTTGGAGGCGCGCATCCCCATCTTCTCCGGGATGTGTTCGGCCTCGTAGCCGTCCGAGTCGGTCTCGACGATGAACAGCGTGTAGTTCGAGTAGCGGTCCTCGCCGTCACCGGTCTTCGCGTAGACGGTGAGCCAGTCGGCCTCGACCGCGTTGCCGACCCAGTACTTCTCGCCGGTGAGTTCGTAGCCGCCCTCGACCTTCTCGGCCTCCGTCGTCATCCCCGCGAGGTCGGACCCGGTCTGCGGCTCGGAGACCGCCAGCCCCGAGATCTGTTCGTTCTCGGCGACCGGCCGGAGGTACTTCTCCTTCTGTTCCTCCGTCCCGTAGTCTTCGACCATCTCCGCGCCGAAGCTGGCGAGCTGGAGCGTGAGCGCGATGCCGGCGTCGGCGCGGTAGAACTCCTCCGCCATGGCGAGCATCTGCGCGAGGTCGAACCCCTTGCCGCCGTACTCCTCGCCGATGTCTTGGGCGACGAGCCCGGCGTCCATCCCCGCTTCGAGCACCTCCCACGGGTACTCTCCCGTGTCGTAGTACTCCTCGGCGTTCGGGGCGATGTACTCGTCGGCGAACTCGCGGGCCTCCTGTTTGACGTCTCGCGCGCGCTCCGGCACGATGCTGTCGTCGAATAACTCCATACGACACGTAACGGCCCCGCGGTGAAAACGTTCGTGGAACAACGACAAACTACGGGGGAGTTTACGTCCGGTCGTCGGAGTCGCCGCTCCCGCCGGCGTCGCCGCTCTCAGCGTCCTCGTCGAGCGTTCCTCCCGCGTCGGCCTCGTCGGACTCGTTCCCCGAGCCGTCCGCGCCCCGGTCGTCCGCGAAGCCGTCGCCACCCTCCGCGTCCTCGATGATGTCCCCGCCCTCCGCGTCCTCGATGATGTCGCCGACCGACGCGGTCTCGGGGGCGTCGGTGTCCCCGTCGTCCGCCGCGTCGTCGGGCGCGCCGTCCGCGCCTTCGGACGCGCTCTCCTCGGGCGTCCGTTCCTCCGGCGGTTCGGTCGGATCGGCGGGCTCGAATCCGGCGGTTTCGAGACCGGCGTCGACGCGCTCTCGGAGGTCCACGCCGCGCTCGCGGAGGGCGGTCCGCGTCGCTTCCCTGTCGACCGTCCCGGAGACCGTCCGGGGCAGTTCCTCGACGTACGCGACGGTCTTCGGGATCTTGAACCCGGCCAGCCGCATGCGGGCGAACGCGAGGAACGCCGCCTCGTCGACGGGCGAGGGGCCGATGACCTCCGTGTCCGCGCCCGGATCGGCGGTTCCGTCCGCCGGTGAACCTCCCTCCGCGGCCTGTTCGGAGCCGTCCGCTCCGGAGTCATCCGATCCGGAGTCGTCCGGTTCGCGATCGCCTTCCGCGGAGTCGTCCTCCACGGTGTCGTCCTCCGTGGAGTCGTCCTCCGCGGAGACTCCGCCGACAGGGGCGGCGTCGGGCACGACCGACGGGAATCGGTCCCCGACGGCGAGGAGCGCCGCGACCCGCTCGCCCCACGTGTCGTCATCGAGCCCGACCACCGCAACGTCGTCGACCTCGGCGTACTCGCGGAGCACGTCCGCGACCTCCCCGGGCTCGACGTTCTCGCCGCCGGTGATGATCCGGTCATCGACGCGGTTGAGCACGTGGAGGTACCCCGACTCGTCGAACCGCCCCACGTCGCCGGTGTGGAGTCCGTACGGACCGAAGTCGCTCCGGTCGATGTCGGCGGGATCGATCCCGTTCACGCCGAACGAGTCCGGCGCTGGACCGTCGCGTTCGTCGGTTTCGCCGGGTCCGTCGGAGGGGTCGGAGCCTTCGCTCTCCGCCTCGACGAGGTACCCCGGCGTGATCGTCGGTCCGCTGACGGCGATCTCGCCGGTCTCGCCCGGCGCAACCGGGTCGCCGTCGTCGCCGACGACGGTCACGTCGGTGCCGAAGAGGGGCCGGCCGACCGTCCCGATCCGGTCTCTGGTCTGTCGCGGCGTCGCGGTTGTGATCTGCGAGGCGGCCTCCGTCATCCCGTAGGTCGGGTACACGGGGATCGAGTAGTCCCGGCACCGCTCCAGCAGCTCCGCCGGCGCGGGCGCGCCGCCGAGCAGGACGACGCGGAGCGAGTCCGAGAGCGTCCCACGGCGGTCGAGCATCCGCCGGAGCATCGTCGGGACGAGCGAGACGCCGGTCACGTCGTACGCGTCGATGTCGTCCGCGGTGCCGCCCGCGTCGAACCCCTCGCGCAACACGAGCGTGGTCCCGTACAGCACCGACCGGTACACCGGTGCGAGCCCGCCCATGTGGTGGAGCGACAGCGACACGAGCCACCGGTCGTCGGCCTCGACGCCAAGCCGGAACCCGGAGGCGACCGCGGAGCTGTACACGTTGCCCGCGGTCAGCGGCACGGGTTTGGGGTCGCCGGTGGTCCCGGAGGTGAACAGCACGCAGAGCGGGTCCTCGAACGACCACTCCGGCGGGTCGAGCGACGCGGGGTCGACATCGTGGACCGCGGTCACGTCCGCGCTCGCCGGGTCGTCGACGGAGTACACGGGGACCCCGTCGATCCGGGACGCCGCGTCGGTCGCGGTCGGCTCCGTGGCCGCCGCGCAGACGACGGCGTCGAGGTCCGTCCGGTCGACCCGGGCCGCGATCTCGCGCGGCGTCAGCTCCTCGCCGAGCGGGACGAACGTCCCCCCGATCCGCATCGTCGCGTGGACGAGCCCGACGGTGCCCACGTACGGCGGCGTGAGCACGCCGATCCGGTCGCCCTCGCCCATTCCGTGTGCGACGAGCCGCCCCGCGGTCTCGGAGACGAGGCGGTCGAGGTCGGTGTAGCTCCACGCCTCCCCGTCCTCGGCGCGTATCAGGGCGGCGTCGTCCGGCGACGAGACGACGCGGTGTGACAGCCAGTCGCGCATCGCTGTCACCCCCGTTCGCCGGGGGAGGCGGGGTTACTCATCCGTCGGCTGTCGCACGGTCAACACCGGCACGTCCGAGGTGCGGACGACGCGCTCCGTGACGCTCCCGAGCAGGTAGCGGTCGAGCCCCTTCCGACCGTGGGTCCCCATCACGACGACGTCGATGTCGTGTTCGTCGACGTAGTCGTGGATCGACTGGTACGCGGTCCCGGACGCGACGGTCGTGACGCAGTCGACCCCGGCGTCGGCGGCGGCGTCCGCCACGCGGCCCGTCGCCTCCTCGCCCTCGGATTCGAGCGCGTCCACGACGACCTCCGCCCCGGCCTCCAAGCTGGAGTAGGCCGCGCCGTCGACGACGTACAGCGCGTGGAGGCGGGCGTCGTAGCGGTCGGCGAGGTCGATCGCGTGTTCGATCGCGGCGTCCGACGCCGGGCTGCCGTCCGTCGGAACGAGGATCTCTGAGTACATCTCACTCCGTGGGTACAGCGGGTATCGATTAAAAACCCGATCCAACGGCTCCGGAGTCGACGGGCGCGCCGTCGTCCGACGCGCGAATCGCCCTACCTGAAGCCCATCGCTTCGATCTGCTCCTGATACCGGTTGCGGATGGTGACCTCGGTGACTTGGGCCACGTCGGCGACCTCGCGTTGAGTCTTTTTCTCGTTACAGAGCAGCGAGGCCGCGTAGATGGCGGCCGCGGCGAAGCCCGTCGGCGACTTCCCGGAGAGCAGTCCCTGTTCGGCGGACACGTCGATTATCTCCGTCGCCTTCGACTGGACCTCCTCGGAGAGCTGGAGCGAGGACGCGAACCGCGGGACGAACTGCTTGGGGTCGACCGGCCGCAGCTCCAACCCCAGTTCCTGGGAGATGTACCGATACGTGCGCCCGATCTCCTTTTGCGGTACCCGAGAGACGTCCGCGACCTCGTCGAGGCTGCGGGGGATCCCCTCCTGTCGACAGGCGGCGTAGAGGGCGGCGGTGGAGACGCCCTCGATCGAGCGGCCGCGGATGAGGTCCTCGTTCAGCGCCCGTCGGTAGATCACCGAGGCGACCTCGCGGACCGACCGGGGAACGCCGAGCGCGCTGGCCATCCGATCGATCTCCGAGAGCGCGAACTGGAGGTTGCGCTCGCCGGCGTCCTTGGTGCGAATCCGCTCCTGCCACTTGCGCAGGCGGTGCATCTGCGACCGCTTCTCCGAGGAGAGCGAGCGGCCGTACGCGTCCTTGTCCTTCCAGTCGATCGTCGTCGTCAGCCCCTTGTCGTGCATCGTCTCCGTGATCGGGGCTCCGACGCGCGACTTCGACTGCCGCTCGTTGTGGTTGAACGCGCGCCACTCCGGGCCGCGGTCGATGTTCCGCTCGTCCAAGACGAGCCCGCAGTCCTCACAGACCAGCTCCTGATCGGCGTCCGTGACGATGTTCTCCGAGTCGCACTCCGGACAGGCAACCGTCGATTCGTCCGTTTCCTGCTCCGTGTCCCGCTCCTGTTGCCGCTGGCGACTCGGACGTTCCATTAAAACGTTTCTGGTTATTCTCGTATTTAAACCTTGTCCAGAATCATAATCGGCCCTGACAGACACGGCGTCGTTTCGATGTCCGAATTCCGCGTCCCTGAGGGCGTTTATTGCGCGAATGCGAAAATCGGGCATCCTCAGCGGAGATCCGAGAAGTACCCGGCGTTCCCGACGGGACGCACGAAACGTGACCGCGGCGTTCGGTCGGAATCCGTCGCGTCCGATCGCCCGCGTCGCTCCCGACGCCGACCGGATTGACGGCCGAAACCGGCTCCGGTCCCGAGCGGTCGGGTCGCGCTCGCCGCCGCGGGGTATTACTGTGAAACATCTACAAAGATTTTTGTATAACCTACACCAATGGGTGTGTATGAGCACCACCTCGTCCCCCGGCATCGAACGCACGCTCCGCGGCTGTCGTCCCGCCGACGTCGACCCCGTCGTCATCGACGCGTCGGACCTCGACAGCACCGCGCCCGACCACCTCCGCGACCTCAAGCAGGGGCTCGCGGCCCGCGGCTACCAGCCCGCCGCGGTCGCGACCGAGGCCGAGTTCGACGCCGACAGCACGCTCGAACGCCAGCGCGAGGCCGACCGCCTCCGCGGGCTCGTCCGCGCCGCGTCGTTCCTCGGTGCCGGCCGGATCGAGGTCAGCGTCGCCGCCGACGCGGCGTGCGACGAGGTCCGAACCGTCCTCGCGGCGCTCTCCGAGCGGGCGGACCGCGAGGGCGTCGAACTCGTCCGCGTCGGAGCCGACGACGCCGCCTGACCGATGGCGACGAAGCGGTCGCTCGCCGCAAAACTCGGCGTCGTCGCCGGCTTCGAGCGTCCCGACGCCGCCCTCGAACAGTACCCGACACCCCCGGAACTGGCCGCGCACGTGGTCCACCTCGCCGACCTCCACGGCGACGTCGAGGGCCGCACGGTGATCGACTTGGGCGCTGGCACCGGGATGTTCGCGCTCGCCGCGGCGCTGCGCGGCCCGGCCCGCGTGGTCGGGCTCGAACTCGACGGCGACGCGCTGAGCGTCGCCCGGGCCAACGAGCGCCGCGTCGCGGCCAGCGCGCCGGTCCACTGGGTCCGGGGCGACGCCACCCGACCGCCGCTCGCCGTCGCCGAACCGGCGACCGTCGTGATGAACCCCCCGTTCGGCGCGCAGGACGGGAACCGCAACGCGGACCGCGCGTTCCTCGCGACCGCGAGCGACCTCGCCCAGGTGTCCTACTCGGTCCACAACGCCGGCAGCCGGGAGTTCGTCGAGGCGTTCGCCGCGGACGAGGGCGGCGAGGTGACCCACGCGTTCGCGGCCGAGTTCCGGATCGAGGCGCAGTTCGACCACCACACCGACGAGGCGCGCGACGTCGACACCGAAGTGTACCGGATCGAGTGGGCCTGACGGGCCCGCGACCGCCCGGCGCGGACTCCCGCCGTCCCTCGCGTTACCGCCGTCCCTCGTACGTCTCCCGCTGCGCGATCCGCACGCGCGTCTCGCCCCGCTCCGCGAACACGGCGTCGTTCTCTCGCACGAACGTGATCCCTCGGACCGTTGTCGACTCGTTCGCGGCCGGGAGCGGGGCGGTGACGTTGTTCCCGTTGCCGCCGATCACCGACAGCTCGAACCCGCCCTCCGCGGCCGCGACGACGACGTTGCGGCCGTCGATCCGCGGCTCGGCCCGCGCCGGCCCGCTGGTGAACAGCGTCCGCCTGGTCTCGTTCCGGACCGCGTCGACCCGGTAGGTCGGGCCGCCGCCGGTCGCGACCCACCCGACCCGCTGGACCCAGACCGTCTCGCGCCACCCCGTCCCGCCCACGTCGACCGCGCGGTACCCCCAGAACGCGAGGCTCCCCTTCGAGACGGCGGTCGTCCATATCTCCCGGTCCGGGTGGCTGACGATCACGCCCGACGTGTTGACCGATGTCGAGCGGCCGAACGCCTCCACGTCGACGACGCTCACGAGCCGGTCCTCGACGTCCTCGGCGTACGTCACCTGATACCCCTCGACCTCGACCGGGTCCCCGGGGAGGTCGCCGTCGTCGACGGCGGCGAGGTTCGGGACGACGCCCGGCCCCGCGACGACCGCCAGCGCCGTGACGAGGAGGAGGGTCCCGACCGCCGCGGGCGTCGCGGACCGGATCCCCGCCCGGAGCGTCTCCGGGTTCGGGACCGCCCGGTCCGGCCACAGCGGCTCGTCGCGCGAGACGGCGGCGACCGCGACGATCGCCCCCAGCAGGGCGAGCAGCCCGACCCCGACCGCGCGGTACAGCTCGTACCGCTCGTTCCCGAGGTACCAGTACACCGCCCACAGCCGCCGCGAGGCACCGAACAGCAGCAGCGCGCCGAACACGAGGAGCGCGGAGCGCTCGGTCGCGTCCGCGTTCGACCCGCGGTCCCCCGCGGTCGCGCTCGGGTGGCGGCTCCACCTGCTCCTCGCCGCGTCCGGCTCGGGCCCCTCGTCGTCCGGCCCTCGGCCCTCGTCGCTCCGGTCCCGACTCCGGCGTCGAACGAGGACGACCGCGATCAGCGCGCCGCCGATGAGCCCGAGCGCGTGCCCCTGTATCGCGATGTTCGCCCAGCTCGGCGCGCCGTAGGATGGGGACGCCTCGGCGAAGACGACGGGGACTCGCAGGGCGTCGTAGAGGACGCGGACGAGCGTCGTCCCCGCCATCGCCACGAGCGCGGCGACGGGGCGCGTGACCAGCGCGAACCCCCAGTACGCGAACACGACGACCGAGAAGCCGATCACCGGGCCGAGCGCGAACAGCGCGGAGACGAGCCCGAAGGCGACGGCGGCACCGGGGACGATCAGGAACGCCCGGACGTAGGGGTTCGACGCGAGCGACCCCCCGGCCGCGATCCGGCTCGGCAGGCGTCGGATCCGCCGCGGGATCTCCCGGACGTTACTCGGCAGTCGCCGGAGTCGGACGGCGGGCGGTTCCGGATCGTCGACCTCGCGGCCGCCGGGGAAGTGCCCGTACGCGTACTCGGCGAGCCCGCCGGCGACGAGCGCGGACAGGAGGTTTCCGGTGACGTGTCCGCGGCCCGAGTGCGCGAAGCTGGACCAGAGGAGCCCCTCGGGGTAGAAGTACGACCACGACCGGAACGGGATCACGACGGGTCGGTTCGGGTCGTCGATCCCCGACTGGACGAACAGGTACACGCCGATCACGCCCGCGATCACGACGAGCGTCCCCCACGGGACGCCGAGGAGGAGCCGCGAGCGGAGCGCCCGCGTCCAGTCGCCGGCGGGCCGGTCGACGAGGTACACCGCGGCGAGCGCGACGGCGACGCCCGCGGCCCCCGCGGCGAGGTGAACGGCGTCCGACGTCAGGGCCTCCGCGACCATGTCACGACGGAGGGGGCCGCGCGCACATCAATTCGGGGGTCGGCGGCGTTCCGCGACGAACGGGAAGCCGGAAGCGAGGCAGGCTCGGAACCGGAGGGAGTCAGAGGTGGGAGAAATCCGAAGAGAGAGACTCAGAAGTACGGGAGCACCGATCGAGACGGCCCCGAAACCCCCGACCGATCTCCCGGTCCGCCGCGTGCGAGCGCCCGCTTCAGATCTTGTTTTCGGCGTCGTCGGCGAGCTCCTCCATCCGCTTGCCGACGCGGCCGGCGGGCGAGAACTCGTCTTCGCTCATCGCGTTCGCTAAGGCGTTACCGAGGACGAACACGGCGTGTTTGTGCTCGCTCTTCGACTTGTGGACGTGAGAGGGGTCGACGTCGAGTTCGTCGTAGGGGTCGAAGAGCGACCCGTCCACCGTCTCCTGCGCGCGGAAGTGCTCCATGATCGTCACCATCTGTTCGTGGAGTTCGAGCAGTTCGTCCTTGTGCATACCCTCGGATACGGTCTGTAGGCCCTTTAAGCGTTGTTGAGGCCGGTACGCACGGTTCCGTGCGGTCGCTGACCTCGGCGGAAGTAGTGTGGTCGGAGACGACTGGTCAGAAGACGTACTCGTCTTCGTGGCCCATCATCCCCTCGTCCTCGAACCCGTTGGAGTCGTCGTCGTCTCTGGGGCCGCTCGTCTTGTACGCCTTGATGCCCGTCGATAGCAGTTCCTCGACCGCCTCCTCCCGGTTGAGGAACTCACCCTCCTCGACCATCTGGGCGATCTGCATCTCCAGATGCTCCGGCACCGTTATCTTCACTCGTGGCATTTGCTGTCCGGGTCTTGTGGGATGGCGCATATAAAAGTGGCGTCGCAGATCCGCGTAACTGAAAAATCAAAACCGATCTCGAAAATTCTCTTTTTGATCGATGAAACACCTGTTTCAACATTTTGAACGCGCCGACGCCGTTCGCGGGAGCCGAGGGCTCGCCCGCGATCCCTCTCTCGGGAGCGACATTCATACGTCGGTCCGGGCCGTACCGGAGTCCATGACACCATCCCGTGCCGACTCCGTGGAGGACCTCACGGACCTCTACCGCGAGTACGGCGACGACCGGCTCCCGCCGGGCCAACGCGAGACCGACGGCTTCCCCGTCCTCTCGAAGAGCGGGACCCCCTCGTGGGACCCGGAGACGTTCGAACTCGAGGTGTGGGGCGCGGTCGAGGAGCCGCTCTCCCTCTCGCTCGACGAGTTCCGCGACCTCCCGAGCGTCACCCAGCGGCAGGACTTCCACTGCGTGACGGGGTGGAGCAGGTTCGACTGCGAGTTCACGGGCGTCGCCTTCGCGGAGTTGGCCGAACGCGCCGGCGTGACCGACGACGCCGAACACGTCATGTTCCACGCGCTCGACGGCTACACGACCGACCTCCCGCTCGACGAGTGCGGGAAGCCGGGCGTCCAGCTGACGTACGGCTTCGACGGCGACGACCTGCCGGCCGACCACGGCGGCCCGATCCGCGTCGTCACGCCGCACAAGTACGCGTACAAGGGCGCGAAGTGGGTCTCCGGCGTCGAGTTCCTCACGGAGAAGGAGCTCGGGTACTGGGAGAAGCGGGGGTACAGCGACACCGCGAACCCCTGGAACGAGGAGCGCTACAGCTGACGCCCGTCGCTTCTCGCTCGACCGTTCTCCCGTCGCTCGGATTCACCCCGTCAACCCGCCTCGATAGTCAGGGTAAAGGGTCCCCGTCCCCGACACGTAACGCATGGAACAGGCGCGCTCGCGGTCGTCGCCGCCGCTGGTCAGCCGGACCACGGAGATCGACGAGCCGGCGTTCGCGGCGGCGTTCGACGCGCTCTCGTCGCCGCGCACGACCTGGAGCGCGCCCGACGACGCGCTGGTGCTCGGCGGCGGCGCGGCCGCGACGCTGACCGCATCCGGGACCGACCGGTTCGCCGCGATCCGCGAGGCGACGACCGAGCTGTTCGAGGCCGGCGACGTCCACGCCGGGACCGAGGCGGCCCGCCCCCGCGTCTTCGGCGGGTTCGCCTTCCACGAGGGGGCCTGCGACGGCGACCCGTGGAAGCCCTTCTCCGAGGCCCGGTTCGTGCTGCCGCGGGTCCAGCTGACGGTCGCGGACGACGGCGGCGCGTGGCTGACGGTCAACGCGGTCGGCGACGACGCCGACGTCTCCGCCGTCGAGGACCGGCTGGCGCGCGAGGTCGACCGCTTCGCGGCGCTCGACGCGGCCGACCCCGCAGACCCCCCCACCGACCGCGCCGCTCGCAGCCCTCGACCGGGGATCCGCGAGAGCCGTCGGACGACGAGCCGCGCGGCGTGGCGCGAGAGCGTCGCCGCCGCGGTCGACCGGATCCGCGACGGCGACCTCCGGAAGGTGGTGCTCGCGCAGGCGCTGGAGGCCGACCTCGCGGCCGACTTCCCGCGGGCGGCCACGCTCGAACGGCTCGCGGAGAAGTACCCCGACTGCCACCGCTACTGGTTCGAACCGGCCGGCGGCGAGAGCGCCTTCTTCGGTGCCACGCCCGAGCGACTGGTCTCGCTGCGCGGTCGGACTGTCGAGACCGACGCCCTCGCCGGGACGACCGGGCGCGGCGAGACGCCGGCCGAGGACGAGTGGCTCGCACAGGAGCTGCTCGACGACGAGAAGAACGTCCACGAACACGAGCTGGTCGCGGAGACCGTCCGCGATCAGCTGGAGCCGTTCGCGGCCTCCGTCTCCGCGGGCGAGCGTCGCGTCCGCCGGCTCGCGACCGTCCAGCACCTCCACACGCCGATCACCGCCGAACTCGACGCGGACCGTCACGTGCTGGACCTCGTCGAGGCGCTCCACCCGACGCCCGCGGTCGGCGGACTGCCGCCGGACCGCGCGCTGGAGACGATCCGCGAGACGGAGCCGTTCGACCGCGGCTGGTACGCCGCTCCGGTCGGCTGGATCGACGCCGCGGGCAACGGCGCGTTCGCGGTCGCGATCCGCTCGGCCGTCGCGAGCCGGCGGCGCGCCACGCTGTTCGCGGGCGTCGGCATCGTCTCCGACTCCGACCCCGACCGCGAGTGGGACGAGGTCCAGCTGAAGTACCGACCGATACTCGACGAGTTAGAGGCCGACGCGAGCGACTCGCCGGATCGATAACCGCTCTCCCTACTGGAACATCTTCAGCGGCTCGGCCTGCGTGCTCTCCTCCGTCGCCGCCCGCATCTGCTCGGCGAGCTGCTGTTTCGCCTCCCGGATCTCGGTCGCCTGCTCGACGAGGCCGTCGGTCGGCGTCTCGATTCCAGCGACTGGATCGATCCCGCCGCGGATGAGCGCCCGCGCCGCCTCCGGGTCGGGGAACTTCGGATCGGACTCGACGACCAGCCCGACCGCGTCGCGGCCGTCCTCCAGCGCGGCCGCCAGCATCGCGCCCGTCGGCCCCGAGACGAGCCCGGACTCGGGCGGCTCCGCCACCTCGGCGCGCGCGAGCGCCTCGCTGCCGTCGCCGGTCGCGATCCCGTACAGATCCGGCGGCGATTCGCCCTTCTCTCGACCGAGCCCCGACAGGAACACCGGGAACAGGTCGACCTCGTCGAACCACGAGCCGAGACACGCCGCCACCTCCGTCGCCGCGCCCGGCTTCACCGGCACGTCGCTGCGGAGCGCGACGAGGTCGTTCTCGGGGTCGGCGTACAGCCGAACCGGCGTCGTCGCGGCCGTCTCGCCCTCGTGATACACCGCAACCGGCGGGAGGCCGTCGCAGTGGACGTTCGCGTAGTGGGTCATCTCGTGGACGTCGATCAGGTGGTCGGTCGCGATCTTGCCGACGAGCCCGACACCGGGGAACCCCTCGATCAGCGTCGGTTCCTCCAGCGAGACGTCGTCGACGACGGAGATGCGCGTCATGCGCGAGGGTACGACTGGCACGGACCTAAAGGTGCGGCGCGCGTCGGGGGCGGTGTTCAGATAAGGATTGAAAGGTGAGGCGGTACGTTTTCAAAGTGGTCTATGCCCGAAAACGACCGCCTCAACGGCTGTTTAGACGAGATTGACTTAGACTTTGTGGAGCGAGAAGCAACACCGAAGTTGTTGATGAAGCTCAGTATTCAGATCCATCTTGCTGGATTATCGCTTTCGAATACTGTTTCGTTTCTTGAGGTATTCGGTGTTGATCGGGCTCGATCCACGGTTCATAACTGGGTCCACAAGGCTGATCTACAGCCAGAATCTGGTCGGAACCCGAATCACGTTGCGGTTGATGAAACGGTGATTCAGCTTGACGATAAGCAATATTGGCTGTACGCTGCCGTCGATCCAGACTCAAACGATTTACTTCACACAAGGCTTGAGCCGACAAGAACGAACGTGATCGCAGATCAATTTTTTGCGGAACTCCGCGAAAAACACGACGTGGATGATGCGATCTTTCTCGTTGATGGTGCGGTTCCACTTCACCGAGCATGTGAAAAACATGGCCTCGATTTCAGATACGAACGACATGGAAATCGAAACAGCGTTGAACGTGTCTTTCGTGAGGTAAAACGCAGAACTACCAGTTTCTCAAACTGTTTCAGCAATGCCGAAGCAGAAACTGCTAACGAGTGGCTGAGACCGTTCGCTTTCGCATGGAATCAACTTATCTGAACACTACCGCGTCGGGCGCGGGGTCGGGTCCGAGCCCGGGCCGGCCGCCCGCGTCCCGAAACCGTCTAACGGCCCGGCGCGAAAGGGAGGCCAATGAATCCGCTCGACCGATACGAGTCGCTCGTCGACGACGTCGACGCGTTCCGGGCGGCGTGCGACCGTCCGCTCCCCTCGGTCGTGCGCACGAACGAGATCGCGGCGACGCCGGCCCGCGTCCGCGAGGCGTTCGACGAGGCGGGCGTCGCCTACGAGGCCGTCGACTGGCACGACGGGCTCTTCCGGCTCCCGGACGGGAACCCCGGCGGCAACTGGCCGTACGTCCACGGCTGGACGCACGGACAGGAGGAGGTGTCCGCGCTGCCCGGACTCGCGCTGGACCCCCGCCCGGGCGAGCGCGTCTGGGACGCCTGCGCGGCTCCCGGCAGCAAGACGACGCAGATCGCGGACGCGATGGACGACGAGGGGACCGTCGTCGCCAACGACAACAACCTCGGCCGCCTCTCCGCGCTCCGGCACAACGCGGAGCGGCTCGGGATCACGAACGCCGTCGTCACGAACCAGGACGCTAGGAACTTCTCTCTGAAGCCGCTGGCATTCGACGAGTTCGACCGCGCGCTGGTCGACGCCCCCTGCTCGTGTGAGGGCACCTGCCGCAAGAACCCGGACGTCTTAGACGAGTGGACGCTCGACCACGTCCACGCGGTCGCGGGGATCCAGAAGGGCGTGCTGGCCCGCGCCGTTCAGGCGACCCGTCCCGGCGGGGTCGTCGTCTACTCCACCTGTACGTTCGCCCCGGAGGAGAACGAGGCGGTCCTCGACCACGTCCTCGCGAGCGAGGACTGCGAACTCGTCAAGTTCGACCTCCCGGTCGAGACGGACCCCGGCGTCACCGAATGGGACGGTGAGACGTACGACGAGTCGGTGACGCGCGCGAAGCGCATCTACCCGCACCGCAACGACACGGGCGGGTTCTTCTGCGCGAAGCTCCGCGTCGGCGGCGAAGACGACGACGGGCGGACCGACCGCGCGGCGGCCGACGACGAGGGGGTGGCCGCATGAGCGACGATACGAGTTCCGACGACGCCCCGACCAACGACGGCCAGCGGTTTGACCGGTTGCCGGCGACGCCCGACGAGCGCGAGGTCGAGGGGCGCGCGAGCCGCGCCGAAGTGCTCGACTGGTGGCACGAGCGGTTCGGGATCGAGCCGGCGATCTTCGAGGGGTACAGCTTCTGGGAGAAGGGCGCGGGGAAGGTCTGGATCTTCAACGGCGAGGCGACCGACCCGAGCGAGGTCGAGGCGATCGGAATGACCTTTCTCCGCACGCGACAGGAGCACTGGAAGCCGACCGGCCGCGCGGTCTCGCGGTTCGGCCGTCACGCGACGAAGAATGTCATCGAGCTGGACCCCCGACAGGCGTCGCGGTTCGCGGCCGGCGAGGACCAGGACCTCCCCGAGTGGGACGGCGACTGGGGATACCTGATCGCGACCCACGAGGTCGCCGGCGAGTCGGTCCCGATCGGGGTCGGGCTGTACCTCTACGACGAGCTGCGGTCGGTGGTGCCGAAGGGGAGCCGGGCGGACCTGCCGGTCGTTGAGTAGCCCCGGGACGGGGACTCACTCCGCCTTCGCCCGCACCGTCCCGCCGCCGAGTCCCTCCCACTCGACCCGGAACCCGAGCCGCGAGAGCGCGGCGCTGGCGTCGTCGAGGCCGTGTTCGTCGAGGACCGCCTCGGCCGCCGACAGCGACATCCCCGGCTCGATCCTCTCGCCTATCGCCTCCAACACCGCGGGCCGCACGAGCGTACGGCCGACCCGCTCGTGGTCGGGGAACGACACCCCTTCGACCGCCTCGACGCCCACGCCGCGCTCGGCGGCCAGTTCGGCCAGCCCGATCGCGTCGGCGTCGGGGACGAGTTCGTCGGGGAGTTCGGCGGCCGCGTCGGCGACGAACTCGGCCTCGTACTCGCGGAGCACGTCGACCACGTCCTTCACGCGCACCGTCCCGGAGTAGGTGACGACGCGGTGGTCGCGGGCGGCTATCTCCTCGCCGACGCCGAGGCTCTCGTCGACGGCGACGAGCAGGTCCACGTCCTCCACGTCGGCGAGCTGGCCGAGCTTCTTCTCGACGTACTCGGGGGTCCAGAACCCCATCACCTCGAAGAACAGGCGGAAGTCGGCGTGGTCGTAGTCGAACGCGAAGTCCGGGATCATCACGCTCGCGCCGGTCTCTAACGGCTCCGGCTCGCGGACGAGCGCCCAGTCGAGGTCGAGGCCGCGGACGCGCCCGGCGAAGTCGGCCTCGACCCCGCTGTCGAACGTCGGCTCCGCGACCGGTTCCACGTCGGGCACGGTCACGTCGCCGTCCGAGAGTCGCATCGTGCGCTCGCGGCCGCGGTCGTCGATCGTCGCCTCCAGCGACCACTCCGCCGACTCGGCGACGGTCCGGAGGAGGCGAGCGAACGCCGTGCCGTAGCGTCTCGTGCGCGAGAACAGCGCGTCGGGACCGGTGACGACCAGCTCTCGCCCCTCCGGCGTCTTCTCTACCTCGTACATCAGCCGCAGCCGCTTCACCGCCGAGACGAGCCGCTTCGGGTCGTTCGACCTGACCCTGACCTCGGTGGCGTCGAACAGCGCGGTCTGGGCCAGCGAGAGGTCGTACTGCTCCAGCAGGTCGTCCGGGTCCCAGCGCACGTCGGCGTCGACGAGAATCTGATTCACGTCGCGGTCGGCGTACAGCGACGCCTCCACGTCCGCCGGCTCGACTCCCAGCGCGTCGGCCGCGCGGTCGACCGCGGTCTCCCGCTCCGCCTCGCTTGCGACGCCGACCGCCTCCGCGGCCTCGAACGCGGCCCGACGGACGCGACGCGGCGGGACCGGCGCGCGCGTCTCGAACTCGCACTCGCGCTCGACGAGCGCCGCGAGCCCACGGACGAGCTTGAAATCGCCGTTGCGGGCCGCGGCGTCGGCCTCTAGGTCCGCCAGCGCGTCGTCGAGGCCGCCGCGGCGCTCGCCGACGTGCGACTCGAACGTCCCGAGGACCCGCGCCGCGAGCGGGCGGTGTTCCCGGGTCGCGAACCGCGGGCGGTAGCCGCCGCCCGCCCGGGAGACGCGCAGGAGGTCCTTCCGTAACACGTTCGCGCGGTACGGTCCGGCCGACCTAAAACGAGCGGATCCGCGCGGTCGCCTCTCCCGGTCGCCGAGCGGCCTCAGTCGTCCGCTCGTTCCGGTTCCGGGGTGAACGTGACTCCTCCGATCTCGATCTCGTCCGGGACGCGGTCGGTGTCGTGAGTACCGACCGGGGGGACGTTCACCGCCGCGGCGGCGGACGCGTCGAGGTCGGTCTCGCCGTCGATGTCGGACATCTCCCCGTCCGCGTCCCGCGCGTCCTGATCGATACGCATCGAGCAGAACTCCGCGCCGCACATCGAGCAGAACCGGGCCTCCTTGTAGTTGTCTCCGGGGAGCGTCTGATCGTGGTAGTTCCGCGCGCGCTCCGGGTCGAGCGCGAAGTCGAACTGCCGCGTCCAGTCGAACTCGTAGCGCGCCTCGGAGAGGGCGTCGTCCCAGTCGCGCGCGCCCGGAAGCCCGTTGGCCACGTCGGCGGCGTGAGCCGCGATCCGGTACGCCGCCAGCCCGTCTCGCACGTCCTCCGCGTCAGGGAGTCCGAGGTGTTCTTTCGGCGTGACGTAACACAGCATCGCCGCGCCCGCACGCGCCGCCTCCGTCGCGCCGATCGCGCTCGTGATGTGGTCGTAGCCGGGGGCGATATCGGTCACGAGGGGTCCGAGGACGTAGAAGGGCGCGCCGTCGCACACCTCTTGCTGCCGGTCGACGTTGTCGGCGATCTCGTCCATCGGGACGTGACCGGGACCCTCCACCATCACCTGAACGCCGCGGTCCCGCGCGGCTCGGGTGAGCTCGCCGAGGGTGTCGAGCTCAGCGAACTGCGCCTCGTCGCTCGCGTCGGCGAGGCACCCGGGACGGAGGCCGTCCCCCAGCGAGACCGTCACGTCGTGTTCCGCGAAGATCTCGCAGATCTCCTCGAACCTCGTGTACAGGGGGTTCTGCGCACCGTTCTCCTCGATCCACTGGGCGAGGATCGACCCGCCCCGCGAGACGATCCCGGTCTTCCGACCGTCGGTCAGCGGGAGGTGTTCCAGCAACACGCCCGCGTGGATCGTCATGTAATCGACGCCCTGCTCCGCCTGCTTCTCGATCACGTCGAGCAGGAGTTCGTGCGTGATCTCCTCCGGACTCCCCGCCCGCTTCACCGCCTCGTATATCGGGACCGTTCCGACCGGGACCGGCGAATACGCGACGTTCGCCTCGCGGGTCTCGTCCAGCCGATCGCCCGTCGAGAGGTCCATCACGGTGTCGGCCCCGTAGTGGACGGCGGCGTGGAGCTTCCGCAGCTCCGCGTCGAGGTCGCTCGTCGACTCGCTGTTGCCGATGTTGGCGTTGACCTTCGTCGAGAACTCCCCGCCGATGACCATCGGATCGAGCGAGTCGTGACCGCGGTTGTTCGGAATCACCGCACGCCCCGCCGCGACCTGCTCCCGGACGAACGCCGCCTCGCAGTTCTCGCGCTCCGCGACGCGCTCCATCGCCGGCGTGATCTCCCCGTCTCGGGCCAGTTTGATCTGTGTTGCGGCCATTAATCACTCGGTTATACCACTAGCTAATATACTCTTCGGTGGTCCCGCCGCCGCCCGATCGGAACGGGGTGCGACACGCTTAACCCCGAAACCCGTCGATCGGAGGGTAATGAGTACAGACGCGGCGGACGACGCGGACGCCGAGAACGCGACGGGCGACGGCGGCTCCGGAGGCGGCGAGTCCGAGGCGTTCGTCCGCACCTGCGAACACCTCGTCGAGCGCATCCTCGCGGGCGAGATCGAGCGCGACGACCTCGAACGCGCCAAGCTCGACGCCTGCTCGGAGTTCTCCTCGCCGAAGGTGCCGAAGAACACCGAGATCCTCGATCACGCCCCCGCGGAACACCGCGACGACGTGATCGAGGTCGTCCAGCGCAAGCCCGTCCGGACCGCCTCCGGCGTCTCGCCGGTCGCGATCATGACCTCGCCGAAGCTGTGCCCGCACGGGAAGTGCCTCTACTGCCCCGGCGGGCCGGCCTCCGAGTTCTCCTCCGCGCAGTCGTACACGGGTCACGAGCCGGCCGCGGCCCGCGGCGAGCAGAACGACTACGACCCGTACGGGCAGGTCACCCTCCGGCTCGAACAGCTCCGCAAGATCGGCCACCCGGTCGACAAGGTGGAGCTCATCCTGATGGGCGGGACGATGACCGCGCGCTCGCACGACTATCAGGAGTGGTTCGTGAAGCGCGCCCTCCAGGCGATGAACGACTACGACCTCGACGCGGAGCCGGAGCCGGCCGAGGGCGAGTCGTTCGCGCCCGCCCCCGAGGAGACCGAGTTCGAGTACCTCGAAGACGTGATCGCGGAAAACGAGACGAACGCGATCCGCAACATCGGTACGACCTTCGAGACGAAGCCGGACTGGTGCGACCCGGAACAGATCGACCGCATGCTCGATCTGGGCGGGACGAAAGTCGAGGTCGGCGTCCAGACCACCTACGAGCGGATCAACCGCGAGATGCACCGCGGGCACGGCAACGAGGCGAGCCGGAACGCCAACCGTCGCCTGCGCGACGCGGCGTTCAAGGTCGGCTTCCACATGATGCCGGGCCAGCCGGGGATGACCCGCGAGATGTGCATCGAGGACTTCCGCCAGCTATTCGAGAACCCCGACTGGCGGCCGGACTACCTGAAGATCTACCCCACGCTGGTCGTCGAGGGCACGCGCGTGTACGACCGCTGGCGGCGCGAGGACTTCGACCCGCTCACGAGCGAGGAGGCGGCCGACGTCGTCGCCGAGGTGATGGACCTGATCCCGAAGTACACCCGGCTCCAGCGCGTCCAGCGCGACATCCCCGCGGACTTCATCGACGCCGGCGTCCAGAAGTCGAACCTCCGGCAGCTGGCGGCTCAGCGCGCCGAGGAGAAGGGGATCGTTCAGCGGGACATCCGCGCCCGCGAGGTGGGACACAACGACGCCGACCCGGACCCCGACGACGTCGAACTCTCGGTCACCACCTACGAGGCGGGCGGCGGCACGGAGCACTTCGTCGCCTTCGAGGACCCCGTCCGCGACCTCCTCGTCGGGTTCTGCCGGCTGCGGTTCCCCTCGTTCGCGCCCGACCAGCCCGGCGCGCCGGGCACCGAGGGCGACCCGATCCGCCCCGAACTCGAAGACGCCGCGCTGGTGCGCGAACTCCACGTGTACGGCACCGAGGTCGGCATCGGCGGCGACGGCGACTGGCAGCATCAGGGGTACGGCACCCGGCTGCTCGAACGCGCCGAGGAGCTGGCCCGCGAGGCCGGCTACCGGAAGATAGCGGTCATCTCCGGCATCGGCGCGCGCGAGTACTACCGAGAGAAGCTCGGCTACCGGCAGGACGGGCCGTACGTGTCGAAGCGGTTCTGATCGACCGAACGGAGACGCTCCGAACCGCCCCCACAACGACACGCCTTTTCAGGGCCGACCCTCACGTTGCGGTATGGACCAGAAGCGGGAGCTGTCGAGCATCGACCTCGCCGCGCTCGTCACCGAGCTCAACCGGTACGAGGGCGCGAAGGTCGACAAGGCGTACCTCTACGACGACGACCTGCTCCGGCTGAAGCTCCGCGACTTCGACCGCGGCCGCGTCGAGCTCATGATCGAGGTGGGCGACGTGAAGCGCGCGCACGCCGCCGACCCCGACCACGTCGCCGACGCCCCCGGCCGCCCGCCGAACTTCGCGAAGATGCTGCGGAACCGCATGTCCGGCGCGGACTTCGCGGGCGTCGAACAGTACGAGTTCGACCGCATCCTCACCTTCGAGTTCGAGCGCGAGGACCAGAACACGACGCTCGTCGCCGAGCTGTTCGGACAGGGGAACGTCGCCGCGCTCGACGAGACGGGCGAGGTGGTGGGGTCGCTGTCCACCGTCCGGCTCAAGTCCCGCACGGTCGCGCCCGGCTCGCAGTACGAGTACCCCGGCTCCCGGCTCGACCCGCTCGACGTGAGCCGCGGCGGGTTCGAGCGACACATGCGCGAGTCGGACAGCGACGTGGTGCGGACGCTCGCCACGCAGCTGAACCTCGGCGGGCTGTACGCGGAGGAGGTGTGTACCCGCGCCGGCGTCGAGAAGGAGACGCCCATCGAGGAGGCGACCGACGACCAGCTCCGGGCGCTCCACGACGCGCTCTCCCGGATCGGCGAGCGGCTTCGGTCGGGGGACATCGACCCCCGCGTGTACGAGGAGTCGATCGACGGCGACGGGAACGCCGACGACGACGCCGACCCCCGCGTCGTCGACGTGACGCCCTTCCCGCTCGCGGAACACGAGGACCTCCCGAGCGTCGGGTTCGACTCCTTCAACGCGGCCGTCGACGAATACTTCTACCGGCTCGGGAGCGAGGACGCCGAGGCGGGCGACGCGCCCGCCGACGCGAGCGCCTCGCGCCCGGACTTCGAGGGAGAGATCGCCAAACAGCAGCGGATCATCGAACAACAGGAGGGGGCGATCGAGGGGTTCGAGGAGCAGGCGCAGGCGGAGCGGGAGCGCGCCGAGCTACTGTACGCGAACTACGACCTCGTCGACGAGGTGCTCTCGACGGTGCGGGAGGCCCGCGAGAGCGAGGTGCCGTGGGACGAAATCGAGGAGACGCTCGACGCCGGCGCGGAGCGCGGCATCCCGGCCGCGGAGGCCGTCGTCGACGTCGACGGCGGCGAGGGGACGGTGACGGTCGAACTCGCCGACGAGAGCGGCGACGATGCCGACGACGAGGGCGGCGCGAACGGGGGGACGACCCGGATCGAACTCGACGCGAGCGAGGGCGTGGAGGTCAACGCCGACCGGCTCTATCAGGAGGCGAAACGCGTCGAGGAGAAGAAGGAGGGCGCGATGGCGGCGATCGAGTCGACCCGCGAGGAGCTGGAGGCCGTCAAGGAGCGCAAAGCCGAGTGGGAGGAACAGCAGGCGGCCAACGACGGAAGCGGCCAGGGCGACGACGGCGACGACGGGGCGGACGACGAGGAGGAGTACGAGACCGACTGGCTCTCGCGCGCCTCGATTCCCATCCGGAGCCCCGACAACTGGTACGACCGCTTCCGGTGGTTCCACACCTCGACGGGCTACCTCGTCATCGGCGGCCGCAACGCCGACCAGAACGAGGAGCTGGTGAAGAAGTACATGAGCAAACACGACCGGTTCTTCCACACGCAGGCCCACGGCGGCCCGGTGACGATCCTGAAGGCCTCCGGGCCCTCCGAGTCGGCCGACCCGGTCGACTTCTCCGAGGAGACGCTGCGGGAGGCCGCGCAGTTCGCCGTCTCCTACTCGTCTGACTGGAAGGACGGCCGCGGCGCGGGCGACGCGTACATGGTCGACCCCGATCAGGTGTCGAAGACGCCCGAGAGCGGCGAGTACATCGAGAAGGGGAGCTTCGTGATCCGCGGCGACCGCACGTACTTCGAGGACGTGCCCTGTCGGATCGCCGTCGGCGTCCAGTGCGAGCCGGTCACCCGCGCGATCGGCGGGCCGCCCTCGGCGATCGTCGACCGCGCCGCCGCGCACGTCACCTTCGAGCCGGGGATGTACGCGCAAAACGACGCCGCGATGATGGCCTACCGCGACCTGAAAGAGCGGTTCACCGACCAGTCGTTCGTGCGGAAGGTGGCGAGCGCCGACCGGCTTCAGGAGTTCCTCCCGCCGGGCGGCTCCGACATCGTGGACTGAGGCGCGGTCGCCGACTCCCGCCGTGATCCGCCCCGAACGCGACGTTTTCAAGCCTCCGCCACCGAGGACGCTCCATGACCTTCGAATCGCTACCCGAGGGGTGGCGGGTGTGGAACGAGGAGCCGAGCGGCCGGGCCATCCTCGTCTACCGCCCCGACGTCTTCGGGACCGGCGACCTCCCGGACGAGTGCCTCCCGACGATCTACCTGACGAACGGGTCCCGCAGCGCCCGGCCCGGGTCGGGCCAGTACGCCACCGAGGAGTGGCACGTCGTTCTCTTCTTGGAGCCGGAGATCGAGGCGGTCGCGGAGACGTACGAGAGTCCCGAGGCCGGCGAGGCCGGCGCGGTCGACGTCGCGGAGCGGTTCGCCGCCGGCGACGTGGACTACCGGGCGGCGTATCAGGTGCCCCGCGAGGAGTACTTCGCCCGCCTCGACGAGTTCGTCGGCGGCGACGCCGCCGAGTGACCGTCGGGGCGGTCGCTCGACGAACTGTACACGATCGCGCATAATTTCTGACGAGAAGCAGAGGGATACGCCACGAACACGAGGATTTTTATCGACAGCGGCCCTGCCGACGCGTACATGAACGCCGGTGGGGACCACGGCGGCGACGAACCGCGAGAGAAGTGCGGGGTCGTCGGCGTCTCGCTCGAAGACCGGGAGGCCGCGCGCCCGCTGTACTACGCGCTGTACGCGCTCCAACACCGCGGGCAGGAGTCCGCGGGGATCGTCACGCACGACGGGTTCCAACAGCACAGCCACGTCCAGCGCGGCCTCGTCGGCGACGCGTTCGAGGAGGGGGACCTCGAATCGCTGTCGGGCGGCACCGGCATCGGTCACGTCCGCTACCCGACCGCCGGCAGCCTCGACAAGAGCTGCGCCCAGCCGTTCTCGGTCTCCTTCAAGTCCGGATCGCTCGGGCTCTCGCACAACGGGAACCTCGTCAACGCCGACGAGGTGCGCGAGGAGCTGGCGGCGGCCGGCCACGCGTTCACCTCCGACGGCGACACCGAGGTGATCGCCCACGACCTCGCGCGCAACCTCCTCGAAGAGGACCTCGTGCGCGCCGTCAAACACACGATGAACCGCATCCACGGCTCCTACTCGCTGGCGATCACCCACGACGACACCGTGTTGGGCGTCCGCGACCCGCTCGGCAACCGCCCGCTGTGTCTCGGCAAGATCGACGGCGGCTACGTCATCGCCAGCGAGTCCGCGGCCATCGACACGCTCGACGGCGAGCTGATCCGGGACGTGCGACCCGGCGAGCTCGTCGTCTTGGACCCCGACGGGACCGGCTACGACACGTATCAGCTGGTCGAACGCGACGCGACCGCCCACTGCTTCTTCGAACACGTCTACTTCGCCCGCCCGGACTCCGTCATCGACGAGAGCCTCGTGTACGAGGTGCGCCGCAAGCTCGGCCGGAAGCTCTGGGAGGAGTCTGGCGTCGAGTCGGACGTGGTGATGCCCGTTCCCGACTCCGGGCGCGCGTTCGCCTCCGGCTACGCCGACGCCGCGGGGGAGACCACGGCCGACGGCGAGCCGCGCGAGTCGGAGGACGGCGGCGTGGAGTTCGCGGAGGGGCTAATGAAGAACCGGTACGTGGGCCGGACGTTCATCATGCCGACCCAAGACGAGCGCGAGCGGGCGGTCCGGCTGAAGCTCAACCCGATCCGCTCGACGGTCGAGGGGAAGTCGGTCACCATCATCGACGACTCCATCGTCCGCGGGACGACCTCGACCCAGCTCGTCGACCTGGTGCGCGAGGCGGGCGCGGAGGAGGTCCACCTCCGGATCGGCGCGCCGCCGATCCTCGCCCCCTGCTACTTCGGTATCGACATGGCCACGCGCGACGAGCTGATCGCCGCCGACGCCTCGACCGAGGAGATCCGCGAGCAGGTGGGCGCGGACTCGCTGTCGTACCTCTCCGTCGACGCGGTCGCGGACGCGCTCGGCGAGAGCCGCGCGGACCTCTGTCTCGGCTGCGTCACCGGCGAGTACCCGTTCGACGTCGAGGGCGAGGCGACCGACCGCGACGTCGACGCGCCCGTTTCGGACCCGACTCCGGCGGACGACTAACCGCCGTCGCGCCCGACCCCGGCGGACGGCTAACCGCCGTCGTTCCCCTTTTGAGCGACCCGTTTCGCTTCGCTCAGTTTCTCTCCGACCGGGCGGACGCCCGACCTCCGACGCGGTGGTGTCCCGAATAAGTTCGGGTCGAATCCGACCCCTCGGGACGTATCGGGGGCTTAAATACGCTCACGATCAGACGTGGTGATATGAAATCGAACGCCGACGCGACCGCCGCGGGCGACGACGCCGGGTCGATGAGCCGTCGCGGGTTCTTCCGCGCCGGGGCCGCCGGGGCGGCGGTCGCCGCCGGAGTCGCCGCCGGGAGCGGGAGCGCGGCCGCCCAGTACGACGGCTGGCTGGAGGGTGTCAGCAACTACGACGGGACGCACGATTACACCGGACAGGACGAGGTCACCGTTCAGGTCGGGGCGGGCGAGAACGGCCTCCGGTTCGGTCCCGCGGCCATCCTCATCGATCCGGGCGCGACGGTCGTCTGGGAGTGGGCCGGCGAGGGCGGCGCGCACAACGTCGTCGCCGCCGACGAGACGTTCGACAGCGGGGAAACGGTCGCCGAGGAGGGGACCACCTTCGAGTACACCTTCGAGGACGCCGAAGAGGGCGACACGTTCAACTACTACTGTACGCCCCATCAGGGGGCCGGCATGAAAGGCGTCGTCGCGGTCGGATCCGTCGACGACGACCTCGTCGACCCGCAGACGGAAGGCGACGGCGGGGACGGGGGATCCGGCGGCGGTGCGGCCGGGTACGGCGACTGGTTCGAGAACGTCGGCAACTACGAGGGGACCCGCGACCTCCGCGGACAGAGCGAGGTGACCGTCTCCGTCGGAGCGGGCGAGAACGGCCTGCTGTTCGACCCGCCGGCCATCCTTGTCGACCCGGGTACGACGGTCGTCTGGGAGTGGACCGGGCAGGGCGGCGCGCACAACGTCGTCGAGGAGAACGAGGTCTTCTCCAGCGGAGAGACGGTCGCGGAGGAGGGATCGACCTTCGAGTACACCTTCGAGGACGCGGGCGAGGGCGACGTCTTCCGGTACGTCTGCGAGCCGCACGCCGGAGCCGGAATGAAGGGGGCCGTCGCGGTCGGGACGGTCGACGACGACCTCCTCGGCGGCGACGGCGAGTCCGGCGGCGACAGCGGCCTCTCGGCGGGCGACATCGGGGCCCTTGCGCTCGGCTTCGGGTTCGCCGGCGCGCTGCTGGTTCCGCTGTTCTACGCCGCACACCAGAAGGCCGAGAAGAACGCGTAGGGACGCCGTCGCTCGCGCGGGTCGGACGCGTCGGTGCTTTTCTGCCGTTCGCGGTCGCGGTCGGTGTCCGGTTACGGAGAATCAGGGAGAAAGCCTCGCGCTTCAGCGCGGGGCGGATGTCAACCGTTGCCGCCGCGAGTCGCGCCGCTCAGTAGAGGTGATACAGCAGCAGGTACACGCCGATCCCCATCGCGAACGAGATCAGCCAGAGGACCGCGCCGACGAACCCGACCTGCGAGTGCCGCGTGTGGTAGAGATCCTCGAACGGCCGGGTGGCGGCGAGCAGGAGCGCGTGGATGACGAACGGGACGCAGACGATCGCGAGCAGGATGTGGATCGCGAGGAACGGCAGGTAGAGATACGTGTACACCGCCTCCGGTCCGACGAACTCCGTCGTCCCGACGTGGATCAGCCGGTAGAGGTACGCGCCGAGGAAGGCCGTAAAGAGCGCGAACGAGGTCACCATGAAGTTCCGGTGGCGCTTCACGTTCCCGCGCGAGATGGCCCGCCAGCCGAGCAGGATGGTGGCGATGGCGGTCGCGGAGACGGCGGCGTTGAAATGCGGGATCGCGGCGAAGACGGCGTCGCTCGCGCGCGGAAGCGTCGAACTCGGAATGATGCCGCCGACCGCGCCGAAGACGAGCGCGAGCGCGACGGCGGACGCGGCGGCGGTCAGGACGGAGACGTTCTCGCGGGCCCAATCGGACATGTCCGTGCGGTGGGACGCGACCCCCAAACGCGTGCCGGTTGCGGCCGACGCGTTCCGGTCGCGATCGTTGAGTCGCGGGGGCGGCGCGTCGCATTCGGGTCTGCGAACGCCCGGCACGGTACTCCCGAATGGAAGGGCTTTTAATCGGGGGAAGGGTACGTGGAGTTGCGAAAAAGACCGCGAGCGTGGGTAGCCAAGCCAGGCCAACGGCGCAGCGTTGAGGGCGCTGTCCTGTAGAGGTCCGCCGGTTCAAATCCGGTCCCACGCATCGCAGGGGTCCACCCCCGAACGATGCACGGTGTTGTCTCTACGACAGCACCCACGCACAATTCCTTTCGACCGTTACACGGTAAGTGACGACGCTCTCACAGTCTGTCGTCGACCGTCGCAGGCGTTCGCTTATAAACCACAGATCGACACGAACACCACCGAAGCCCCAGCCGCGAGGACTCGATGGACTCGTTGCGGTCCTCGCTCGCGTTGCTCGCTGCGGTCCTTACGTCGTCCGTCTTCGTCCTCGCTGCTGCCCCTTCGAGTCCCACCCGACCGCGACCGCACAGCGCCTCACGCCTCCCCAGCCTCGTCGCTGGTCCCTCCGCTTCGCTCCGGGGCCAGCGACTCCCTCGCGCGTGCGACTCGCGGTCGCCCTCGGCGACCGCTCGCCGGCACGCGCCACCGCCCCGTTCATCTATAAACCGTGTCGCTCATCTCGATCCCAACCGCTCGTCCCGGCACTCGATCAGCCTTCGCGCGAACTGCCACCCTTTTAGTCGCGCCGCGTCGGAGTGAGGCGTAATGAGTACGGACGCGACCCCCGAGTACGACTACGAGGAGCTTGGGCTCGTCGCCGGCCTGGAGATCCACCAGCAGCTCGACACGGAGACGAAGCTGTTCTGCGACTCCCCGACCGTCGAGCGCGACCCCGAGGAGGCCGACCGGTCGATCACCCGGCAGCTTCACCCGACGAAGAGCGAACTCGGCGAACTCGACGACGCCGCGATGGAGGAGAGCCGCGTCGACCGCGAGTTCACCTACCTCGCGTACGACACGACCTGCCTCGTCGAGGAGGACGACGAGCCGCCCCGCCGCGTCGACGACGAGGCGCTCGCCGTGGCGCTCCAGATCGCCGACCTGCTCGACCTCTCGGTCGTCGATCAGGCCCACGTCATGCGGAAGCTCGTCATCGACGGCTCGAACACCTCCGGCTTCCAGCGCTCGATCCTGCTCGGACAGGACGGCGAGATCGAGACGGAGTCGGGATCGGTGTCGGTCGTCGACCTCATGCTCGAAGAGGAATCGGCGAAGCGCGTCAAGGAGACGGACGACGGCGTCGTCTACTCGCTGGACCGGCTCGGCGTCCCGCTCGTCGAGATCGGGACCGGCCCGGACATCCGCAGCCCCGAGGGAGCCCGGAAGGCCGCCGAGCGCATCGGGATGCTGCTCCGCTCGACGGGCGCGGTCAAGCGCGGGCTGGGGACGATCCGGCAGGACGTGAACGTCTCCATCGCCGAGGGCGCGCGCGTCGAGGTGAAAGGCGTTCAGGACCTCCAGGGGATCGAGGACATCGTCCGCGGCGAGGTGGGTCGGCAGGCCGAACTGCTCGCGATCCGCGACGAGCTCCGGGAGCGCGACGCGAGCGTCGGCGACGTCTCCGACGTGACCGACGTCTTCGCCGACACCGAGTCGGGCGTCATCCGCGGCGCGCTCGACTCGGGCGGCAAGGTGACCGCGGTCCCGCTCTACGGCTTCGACGGCCTCGTCGGCCGCGAGATCCAGCCGGACCGCCGGCTCGGCACGGAGTTCTCCGACCACGCGAAGCGCCACGGCGCGGGCGGCATCTTCCACACCGACGAGCTGCCGGCGTACGGCGTCACCGACGAGGAGGTCGCGGCGCTGCGCGACGCGGTCGACGCGGGCGACGAGGACGCGGTCGCCATCGTCGCGGCCGATCCCGAGACCGCCGACCTCGCGATCGAGGCGGCGGCGGAGCGCGCAGAGACCGCGATCGAGGGCGTCCCGGAGGAGACCCGCGGCGCGAACGACGATGGCACGACGCGGTACCTCCGCCCCCTGCCGGGAGCCGCGCGGATGTACCCCGAGACGGACGTGCCGCCGGTCGAGCCCGACCCCTCCGACGTCGAGACGCCCGAACTGCTCGACGAGAAAGCGGAACGCTACGCCGACGAGTTCGGGCTGGACGCGGGCCTCGCCGAGCAGGTCGCGTTCGGCCAGCGGTTCCCGCTGTTCGAGACCGCGGTCGAGCGCGGCGGTCGACCCCACGTTCGCGGCGTCGACCCTCGAATCGACGACGACGGAGATCCGGCGCGACGGCACGCCGGTCGAGAACCTCACCGACGACCACTTCCTCGCCCTGTTCGACCTCGTCGAGGACGGCGACCTCGCGAAAGAGGGCGTCCCGGAGGTGCTGACGACGCTCGCGGAGGACCCGTCGCTGTCCGCCGCCGAGGCCGTCGAGGAGGCGGGCCTCTCGGGCGTGAGCGAGGCGGAGGTCCGCGAGGCGGTCGTCGAGGTCGTCGAGCGCAACGCCGACCAGATCGAGGCCGAGGGGATGGGGGCGTTCTCCGGGCTGATGGGCGAGGCGATGGGCGCGCTCCGCGGGAAGGCCGACGGCGAGGTCGTCTCCGACGTGCTGCGCGAGGAGATCGGCAAGCGGTCGTAGCGCGCTCCGCGTCAGTCAGGCCCGTGCTTTACGTGTCGGGGGGTACAGATCCGACACGAGAGGGACAACCGGATGGCAGACACGCCCGCGCCCGACGCCGACGACGCGTCAGCGCCCGATCCCCCCGACAGCCCGGCCACCGCCCGAACCTCCGGCGACCGTGTCTTCGACGCCACCAACCGGTTCATTCACGGCGTCGAGGTGGCCGCGGCGGCGCTGTTCGCGCTCCTGTTCGGCATCGGGGTCGTCGACCTCGCGCTCCAGATCGCCGAGTCGGTTCCGACCGGCGCGATCACGGACCCGAACACGGTCATCGGATTCATCGAGACCGGACTGCTCCTGCTCATCATCGTCGAGGTGTACGAGACGGTCGTCGCCTACATCGAGCAGAGCGACACCCGTCGGATCGTCAGGCTGGTGATCTACACCGGCGTCATCGCGATGGTCCGGAAGGTGATCATCTACCGGACGACGGAGTACGAGTCGCCCGAGGGCGCGCTGTTCGCCGCGGTGTCGTACACGATCATCATCCTCGGACTGGTGGCGCTGCTGTACGTCGAGCGCTCGGTCGGAACCCCGCTGTCGAACTGACCACGCCACCGGTCGTCGGAAAACATCCGTCACCCAACAGTTTTAATTTCGGACGCGGAATCGGTCCTCATGAGAGAGCCGTTCGATCCGGGGTTCGACTTCGACCGCGGGACGGTCGCGGCGGTCACCGCGACGACGGTCCTCCTGTGTGCGACCGTGCTGTTCGTCGTGGACCGCCCCGCGTGGATGCTCCCGGCCGCCATCGCCGTCGGCGCGCTCGCGACGACGCTCGGCGGGTTCTACGACGCGAGCGCGAACAACGCCATCCTCGGCGTGGCGCTCGCGACGCTCCCGTTGTACGCCCTCGTGTTCGTCTATCGGATCGGGGGCGTTCCGACGCCGGACACCCACCCCGACCTGCTGTTCGCCACCGCGGTCTACTCAGCCGGCGACGTGCTCGGCTACGTCCCCATGATGGCGGTGTTCGCCTACGTCAGCGCCACCGTCACCGACCGCCTCCGGCGGCGCTTCGGGCCGCCGGTCGGTTACCCCGACCGCGGAGAGGCCCGCCGGATCACCGGTCTCGACGACGAGACGCGCTGACCGGGGCGTCGGCGGGCCGGCTCAGTCCGTCAGCTCCTCGATCAGCGTGTCGAGGTCGTACGTCGCCGGCGCGCGCGACTCGTCGCGCAGCGTGGCGATGGTGAACGTCGAGTTCGTGCGCTCGACCTCCGGGATCGCCTCGAAGTCGCTGATGAGCCGCTCGACGGTGTCCGACGAGGAGAGCCGCGCGAGGACGACGAAGTCCGTCTCGCCCATCGTGAAGAACGCCTCCGTGACGCCCTCGACCGCGAGCAGTTCGTCGGCGAACTCCTCGTACGGGCCCTCGTAGCTCGCGAGCACCTCGACGATGACGGTGACGCCGAGGCCGAGCGCCTCGTGGTCGAAGTCGTACAGGTCGTTCTCGATGACGCCGTCCTCCCGCAGGTTGTTCAGGCGGTAGTGGATCGTCGACACCGGGATTCCGGTCTCCTCGTGGAGCCGCTCGGGGCTCCCGGTGCCCAGATCCGCGATGGCCTTCAACAGCCGCACGTCGCGCTCGTCCATACCCCGCCATCGGACCCCGATCGGTTGTATATGTCGGCCGACAGGCTTGGAGTCGAGTCCAATATCCGGCGGAGACCCGACACCGAATTCGGATCTGATTCGTATGTCTGATTGTTCATCCCGATATTCGAGAGATCTAAGAGTGTAGTTTAACTATCGCCGTGTATTTCGAACGGACAACGAATGAAGCTGTCAAAGCTGCTCTCTACTCCGGAAGCCATCGTCGGCGCGTTCCTCCTCCTCGCGACGCTTTGGGGCACCTCCTTCGTCGCCATCGAGGCCGGCCTCCACTACTTCCCGCCGCTGCTTTTCGCCGGCGTCAGGTACGTCGTCGCCGGCGCGGTCGTGCTGGGCTACGCCGCGGTCGCCGCGGACCGGTGGGTCCCGCGGGGCCGGGACGAGTGGCTGGGCGTCGCCGTCGCGGGCACGTTCGTGATCGCGGCGTACCACGGCTTCCTCTACCTCGGCGAGATGCGGGTCTCCGGCGCGGTCGCCGCGGTCGTCGTGAGCCTCGCGCCGGTGCTGACGGCCGTCTTCGCGGCCGCGCTCCTCCCGAACGAACGGCTCGGTCCCGTCGAGATCGGCGGGTTCGCGCTCGGGATCGTCGGCGTGGTGGTGATCGCCGACCCGGCCGCGTCCGGACTCGGCAGCGCGGCCGTCGCCGGCGTCGCGCTCGCGTTCGCGGGCGCGGCCGCCTTCTCGCTCGGAGCCGTCCTGCTCCGCCCCCTGCGAACCGATCTCCCCGTCGCCGCGCTTCAGGGGTGGGCGATGGTCATCGGGGCCGGCCAACTGCTCGTCGCCGCCGTCGCGATCGGCGAGTCCCCGGCCGCGATCGTCTGGAACCAGACGTCGGTCGCGTCGCTCGCGTACCTGACGCTATTGTCCGGCGTCGTCGCGTTCCTTCTGTACTTCGCGCTGCTCGACGTCGTCGGCCCGTCGCAGCTCCACCTCGTCGGCTACGCGGAGCCGGTCGTCGCGGCGGTCGGGAGCTGGGTCCTGCTCGGCCACCTCGTCGACGCCGAGGCGCTGATCGGCTTCGTCGCGATCCTCGCCGGCTTCCTCGTCTTGGAACGCCACGAGATCGCCGACTACGTCGGTTTCGACGAGCTGTCCGAGTGACGGGACCGAGGGGCGTCAACCGACGGAAAGACTCCGCGACCGTCGCGGATCACTCGACGTCCCGACTCAGTCCCGCGCGCAGGTCGCGGCCGAAGTAGTGCCCGAGCAGCGCCAGTAGCAGACCGACGCCCCCGCCGACCGCGACGAGCGGGAGCCCCCACTGCGAGAGGTAGTCGATCCCGATCGGGAGGAAGCCGACGCCGAGGACGCTCGTCACCGCGCTCACCGCCCCCGCAGCGGCCCCGGCGACCCCGGTCTCCACGTACCGGCGCGTCGACGCGACGAGGCCGAACAGGAACGCGGCGACGAACACGCCGCCCGCGGTCCCGATCGCCCCGCCGATGAGCGGTATCAGGCTCCCGGCGAAGACGCCGACCGCGACCGCGAGCAGCGCGAGCGCGAAGGCCTTCCCCGAGAACCACCGCCCGGAGACTCCGATCCGTCCGGTGTCACCGGAGCGTCCGGCGTTCGCCGCGCTCGGTTCGGCGGTCGCGGGGCCGTCGGCTTCGGCGGCGGAGTCTCCTTCGCCGCCCGCGAGGTCGTCGTCGAGGAGGTCGTCGAGGTCGTCCATCGGGTCGCCCTCGGACGACTCGCGCTCCTTGGAGGGTTGCATACCGGAGCGTTCGGCCCCGCGGACTTGGCTTTTGTGCCGTCCGCCGTCGCTCGGTGGCGTGTGACGCGGTACCGCTCGCCGTTTCACCGGAAACGAGGTGTCCGGACCGGGCCGTCTCGGCGCTTATTCAGGGGCCGCTCACTCCCCGTCCGACTCCGGGTCGGGCCGTCGCCCGCCCCACACGCGCTTGTCGACGAGCGCGACCGTCATCGGGCGGTCGACCGCGATCCGACAGGAGAGCCGCGGGTAGCCGAACCGGTCGGCGAGCCGGTCGTGCCAGTGGTCGGCCGGTGGCCCCTCCCGGACGCGGACGCCGCACGTGGCGCACAAGCCCCGCCCGCCGCAGTTGAGCCGGCGCGTCGCGCGGGCGTACGGCGACAGCCCGGCGTCGAGCAGGGTTCGCCGGAGGTTTCGCCCCCGCTCGACGTCGAGCTTCGTCCGCTCGTCGCCGTCGACGACGACGAGCGGGACCGTCTCCGTCCCGCCGTCGCCCCTCTCGTCCCTCTCCCCGGTGGCGTCGCCCTCGGTCATCGTCCGCCCTTCGCGCGCCGGGCACAAAGCGTCCGGGACCCGGAACGGCTTTCGGCGTGGGCGTCGCAACGACCGGTATGGACACGCGGAGCGCGCTGCTCGACGCCCTCGCGGCCGACGACGGTCCCGTCTCCGGGCCGGCCCTCGCCGAGTCGCTCGGCGTCTCGCGGGCGGCCGTCTGGAAGGCCGTCGAGGGGCTCCGCGAGGAGGGATTCGCGGTCGAATCGACGCCGGACGGCTACGTCGCCCCCGACGACCCGGGCTACTCCGGGGCGGGCATCGCGTTCGGCCTCGACGCGCCCTACTCGGTGGAGTATCACGACCGCATCGGGTCGACGAACGAGCGGGCGCGCGAACTGGCGGCGGACGGCGCGACCGACGTCGCCGTGGTCGCCGACGAGCAGACCGGGAGCCGGGGTCGCCTCGACCGGGAGTGGGTGGCCCCCAGCGGCGGCGTCTGGCTGTCGGTCCTGACGCGTCCCGACGTGCCGACGGCGCGCGCGCCGCTCTTCACCCTCGCGGCCGCGGTGGCGACGACCGACGCCGCTCGCGAGGCCGGCGTGGACGCCGCGATCAAGTGGCCGAACGACGTGCTCGTCGGGGCCGACGGTAACGGGGGAGCGGCCGACGAGTCGGACCCGACCGGTCGCGGCGGTCGGAAGCTCGCGGGGATCCTCACGGAGATGGAGGGCGAGGCCGACCGCGTCGGCTGGCTCGTCGTCGGCGTCGGCGTCAACGCCGACATCGACCCCGAGACGCTCCCCGAGGGCGCGACCTCCGTGTCGGCCGAGCGCGACGGGCCGGTCGACCGCCGCCGGTTCGCCGCGACGCTGCTCGAACGCTACGCGGAGCTGACGGCCTCTCCCGAGGCGCTGGACCGCGTCCTCCCGGCGTGGCGCGAGCGGTCGGTCACGCTCGGCCGGCGCGTCCGCATCGACACCGCGGACGGCTCCGTGGAGGGGACCGCGGTCGACGTCGCGGGACCGGGCGCGCTCGTGGTCGACACCGACGAGAGTCGACAGCGCGTTCACGCGGGCGACTGCGAACACCTGCGCGACGCGGAGTGAGGCGTCGTGGAGGTCGACCGCGGCGCGCAGGTCGACGGCCGACCCGTCCCGGCCGTCGCGCGCTGTCAGCCCGTCTCGGTCGCGTCGAGCGCCGAGCGGTTCCCCGTCTCCGCCCCGGGCCCGGTCTCCGGTTCCACCTCGGAGTTGGTCTCCGTCTCCGCTCCCTCGGACGCCGTCGCCGACTCGGCCGCGCTCGCGGCGTCGTCGTCCCCGATCCGGACCGTCAACACCGGGACCGACGAGCCGCGGACGACCTTCTCCGCGACGCTGCCGAGGAGCAGCCGGTCGATGCCGCCGCGGCCGTGCGTTCCCATCACGACGAGGTCACAGCCCGTCTCCTCCGCCTGGGTGATGATCTCGCGGCTCGGCGACCCCTCGACGACGGCGGTCTCGACGTCGACGTCGCGGTCGGCGGCGAGGTCACAGACCGTTCCGAGCGCCGCCTCGCCGTCGTCGTACAGCAGGTCGCCGACGCCCTCCCACGTCGTCTCCATCGGCATCCCGGCGTACCGCGCGGTGTCGACCACGTAGATGGCCCGGACCGTCGCCCCGTGGACCGCGGCGAGGTCGAGCGCGTGGCACACCGCCAGCTCTCCCTCCGAGGAGCCGTCGGTCGGAACCAGAATCCGGTCGTATAGGGGCATGTTCACGTGTATCATGCCACCGACGACTGATAACTCTTTGCGGTTCTTGCCGGTTCTTCGCGGTCGTCCGGCCGCTGGCTCACGCCGGGACGTCGGGGCGCACGTACTGGCGCGCCGGGGCGCGCGTTTATCCCCTTCCCGGCCGACGGGACCGTATGACCGACGAGATCCACCTGTCCCGCGTCGAATCGGCGCTCGAAGATCACGCGTACCCCGCCGGCCGCGAGGCGCTCGCGGAGTCGTTCGCGGGCACGACGGTGCTGTTCGCCGACGGCGAGGGCGACCTGGGCGACCTGCTCGCCGACGTCGACCAGGAGACGTTCGAGAGCGCCGCCGACGCGGTCGCGGCCCTCCAGAACGTCCTCCCGATCGAGGCGGTCGGCGAGCCGGGCCAGTCCGACGGCGACGCCTGAGGGGGCGACGCTCGGTCGGCGGGCCCGGCTCCCGACCCGCGGCCGTTCGTCACCGACACCCACGCCACGCCCCGTCTCGCATCGCTTTTTACGCCGCGTCGCCCACCGGTGGTAATGAGCTACCGGATCGGACTCGTCGGCAAGCCCTCGGTGGGGAAGTCGACGTTCTTCAACGCCGCGACCATGAACGACGTGCCCGAGGGGGCGTACCCGTTCACCACGATCGACCCGACCGTCGGCGAGGCGTACGTCCGCGTCGACTGCGCCGCCCCCGAGTTCGACGAGACCTGTACGCCGAGCGTCGGCGTCTGCCGCGAGGGAACCCGCTTCGTGCCCGTGAAGCTCGTCGACGTGGCGGGGCTCGTCCCGGGCGCACACGAGGGGCGCGGGCTGGGCAACCAGTTCCTCACCGACCTCAACGAGACGGACGTGTTGATCCACGTCGTCGACTTCTCCGGGAAGACCGACATCGAGGGCGAGGCGACCGAGGGCCACGACCCCCGCGAGGACATCGACTTCCTGGAGGAGGAGCTCGACGCGTGGTACCTCGACGTGTTGGAGAAGGGATTAGAGAAGTTCGAGACGCGGTACCACGGGGCCGACGCCGCCATCGAGACGGAACTCGCCGACCAGATGTCCGCGTTCGGAACCGACAAAGACCGGATGAAACGCACCATCCTCGCGCAGGACCTCGAACTCGACCCGGAGACCTGGGACGAGACGGACCGGATCGAGCTGGCCCGCGAGATCCGGAAGCGCACGAAGCCGATGGTGATCGCCGCCAACAAGATGGACACGCCCGAGGCGCAGGCCAACTGGGAGGCGATCACGTCGGACCCCGACTACGACCACCTCTCCTTTGTCCCCGCCTCCGCCCACGCCGAGAAGGCGCTGAAGAACGCCGACGACGCGGGCGTCGTCGACTACACGCCGGGCGCGAGCGACTTCGAGGTCGTCGGCGACGTCTCCGGCGAACAGGAGGCGGGGCTCGATCGGATCAACGAGTTCGTCACCGAGTACGAGGGAACCGGGGTCCAGGGAGCGCTCGAATCCGCCGTCTTCGACGTCCTGGGCTGTATCGCCGTCTTCCCGGGCTCCGCGAACGGGAGCAAAGACGAGAAGGGCGTGTTCCGCGACTGCTTCATCCTCCCCGAGGGGTCGACCACCGAGGACTTCGCGTACCACATCCACTCGGACATCGGCGAGGGGCTCCTCCACGGCACCGACTGCCGGAGCGGCCGGCAGGTCGGGACGGACCGCGAACTCAGCCACCGCGACGTGATCGAACTGGTCTCGACGAACCAGGCCGCGCCCTGACCGGCTAGAACGGCGCGGTCCCGTCGCCGCCGCGCTCCGTCTCGGGGCCGAACCCGACCGCCGGCGTCGGGTCGCCTCCCTCGCTCTCCGCGACCGCGTCGGGGACCGGCTCGTACCCGTCCGGGCCGTGCCGGGCGAACTCGCTATCGTACCTCTGGAGGTATCGTATCTGCCGTGGATCTAAGCGGTATATCGAGCCGAGGAGGAACTCGACCTCGTCGACGATCTCCTTCACCCCCTTCGCCCCTCGGTAACCGATGTCGCCGCTCGACTCCACGTGCCCGGCCAGTCCCGCTTCGAGGAGGTCGGCGTAGTGTCGAATCAGCGGTCGCCAGGGGGCCAACTCCGACCGCGCGGGGACCGGGAACCGCCGGAACCGACTCTTCCCGAAGTCCTGCATGTTCCCGTAGGTCATGTGGTAGCCGTACAGCAGCGAGCTGTTCGCCGCCAGATACGCGAAGTCGCGCGCGGCCTCGGTCGGGAAGCGGTACTCCTTCATGTTGTTCAGGTCGTCGCCGCCCCTGGTCGCCACCAGCCAGTAGTTGAACGAGCGACGGTGGCGGACGCGGTACGGCGAGTCGTCGACCTCCCAGTCGCCGAGCGTCCGCGGAATCTCCGAGAGGCGTTCGAGGATGCCGCGTTTCGTCTCGTCGCCCACCTTCGGGAACGCGTCGAAATCGCCTCTCTGGTCGCCTCCGATCCGATCGCGGAGGATCAGATCGCCGGCCGGGCTCAGGTCGTGCGACCTGATCGTCGCCTCGCGCGACTCGGCGGTGAACCTGAGGAAGTCGCTCGACCGGATCGCTCCGGACGACGTCTCGGAGCCCTCCGCGCTCCCGTCGCCCGACCCGACCGGCCGACCGGTGAGTATCGTCGGGTTGATCTCGACGCGGCTCCCCGACCGGTCGAACATCTGCGACGGGCGTCGGGCGAACGAGGAGACCTCGGCGGACTCGAACCCGTCGGTGATGAGGTCGTGTTCGGCCCCGCGCTCGCTGCTCGACAACAGGCCGACGGTCACGACGTTTCCGAAGAAGCCGTCCGCGGACAACAGGTCGAGTTCGCGTTCGACGAAGTTGCCCGCGATCTCGCCGCTGCGTAGCTCTTCGTACCCCTCTCCGGTCTCCATCGGCGTCAGGAGGCGCTTCTCGCCGTCGGTCAGCAGGTCCCCGTACGGAGGGTTCCCGAGGACGACGTCGAAATCGAGCGCGTACCCGGCGTCGGTCTCCGTGACCGCCTCCGGAAACTCGGCGATCCAGTGGAACGGTCGCCCCGCGATGTCCGCTAGGTCACAGGGGAGCGGTCGTCGCTCGACCTCCGCGAAGACGACGTCCTCGTCCAGCACGTCTCCGAGGTCACGGACGAGCCGATCTCGCGGTTCGTCGGACCCCATCTCCAGCGCCCGCTCGCGCTCGCCGACATCTAAGTTCGCCGTGGTTCCGGTGCGGAACACGTCGAAGCCCGCGGCCTCGAGGGCCGACCGCTGTGCCGCCGAGAACTCCCCGCCGCCGGCCGGTCTCGCCTTGACGTGCCGGACGTTCGGACGGACTTCCTCGGAGCCCGGTATCGAGTCGACGAGGCGACGGAACTCCTCGCGGCTCTCGACGCCTTCGTCGACGACCGTCTCGGACAGGCGCGAAACGTACCGCTCGTCTAATTCCGCCCGAACGTTTCCGGTCAGGGAGCCGCGTCGCTCCTCTCGGGCGTCCCCCTCGGTGTCCGCGTCGAACTTGTACGCCAGCCGCCGTTGCTCGATCTCGGCGATGTCGTCTCCTCGGACCTCTGTGACTTCGTCTCCCCGGACTTCGGTTCGGTCCGCGCCGCCGGTGACGGGGAAGCCGACCAGCGCGTTCCCGTGCGCGACGTTCGCGTCGACGTTCGGGAGCCGCGCGTACGACGACTTCCACCCGTTGTCCTCGATCACTTTGAGCCACAGGCGGAGCCGAGCGACCTCGGTCGCGGCCTCGTGAACGTCGACGCCGTAGACGCCGGTCAACGCGAGTTCGCGCTTCGCCTCGTACCGGGCCTCGGCGGACGGCTCGTCGCCGTCGTTGAGACCGGCGAGCAGATCGACCTGCGCGCGGTGGAGCCGGTCCATCGCCGTCGTGAGGAAGTGGCCGGAGCCGCACGCGGGGTCGACCACCCGGAGCTCCGTCACGCTTTCCAGAGCCGCCTCGATCGCGTCCGGTTCGTCGAACGGGACCGCGATCTCCGCGGACTCGTCCCTCTCGTCTCGCCGGAGGACGAGTCGCTTCCGCGCCGAGAAGCGGTCGAGTATCGCTCCCAGCCCCAGCCGGTCCAAGTGATTTCGAACGGCCTCGCGCTCGTCCGCGTCGTCGAACCGATCGAGGAGGGCTCCGGTGACGGCCGCTTCGATCGCCGGCTCGACCGTTCTCTCCGTTACCCGCTCCGTGACGTCCGACGGCGTGTATATCGCCCCCAGCTCCTGCTTCTGGAGTCCGACGTCGGGCTTCGCGCCGAGGTGGTTGATCACCTTCTCGAAGACGGCCCCGATGACCGACGGGTCGAGGGTTCCGTCCGTCGTCAGCGAGTCCCCCCTCTCCGCGTCCTCCTCGCCCAGCCCTTCGACGATCCGCTTCAAGATCCCGTCTTCCACGTCGTACGCCGCCTCGTTCGGGACGGCGGAGCGGAACAGCCCGTCGTTGAGGCACGGCACCCGATCGCGCCGCGAGTCCGCGTCTCGGAGCTCCGGCGGTCGCTCCGACTTCGGCGTGCTCAGCAGGTCGACGAACAGCGGTCGGATCTCCGACTCGTAGAGGCTCCGCGGCGGGTCAGACGCCTCGTACCGCCCGACCCGTCCGGCCAGGAATCCGCGTTCGATCCCGGCCACGTCCCGCTGTTCGAGGACGCTGACGAAGAGCAGCCGGTTCGCGAGCGCGAGCGCGAACCGCCGCCGCTCGGACTCCGGAGTCGACTCGTCCGGCGGCGAGATCGACGCGAGGAGGTTCGTCTCGAACGAGTGTTCCGCCCCCTCGCCGAACAGCAGTTCGACGTACCGGTCGTAGAACCCCTCGACCTCTCGTCGCCGCCGTTCCCGCCGCTCTCGGGGGATCCGCCGCAGACGCCGGTCGAGGTTCGCGCGACCGAACTGCGCCTCGAATCCAGTCGCCGTCCAGTCCGGCTCGCGGCGAGGGCGCGGAAGGGCGTCGAGCGCGGCCGCCGCGTCTCCGGACCCGGACGCCGCCAGCCTCACGTCTTCCAGCGCGTCGCGCACGGCGTCGCGGTCGGCCTCTGCGCCGGTCGCGTCCACGTCGGAGGGAAGGGCCGCCTCGTCGAGGTACCCCGAGCCGACGGCCGCGGCCAGCAGCGCCTGTCGAGTGTCGACCGCGGCGACGACCGGATACCGGGTGGCGTCCCCCCGCGCCTCGGCCCCGTGTAGCCGCCAGACGACCCCGTCCGTGGCGATACCGTATTCCTCGTCCCTGAACGGGCCGACGGACTCCTCGACGCCGTCGCTCGCCGCCGCTATCTCGCCGATCGCTCTCGCTTCGCCGACGACCGCCCTGTCGACCTTCGCGATCCGGAAGTCGGGGGCCGTCGCGCTCGGTCCGGCCCGCTCTTCCGCCGGATCGCCGAGCCGGAGGTCGGCCGCGTCGAGCAGCGGCCGGACGAGCCTCTCCTCGGTGAACGCCTCCGGCTCGCAGTCGAGATCGAAGTCGCTGAGAGGTCGTTCGCCGGTGAGGATCGCTTCGAGCGCCTGCCGGCCGACCGCGTCGTGGAGGTCGGCGACGAACGCCTCGAAGACCGCACGGATCGCGGCGGTCGCCGAGTCGGTCATACCGCCGCACGGGGGCGCGACGGAGACTCCGAGAGATCCATTCGGTACGGCCCTTCCGTCGGACTCGCCTTAGTGCTACTGTCCGCGTCGATTTCGGCGACCGAATCGGAGACCGCGGGAGTCTCAGTCGCACGCGACGACGAAACCGACGCCGCGGCCGAGACCGCCGAGCTTTCGACCGGGAGGCAGGGGCACGCCCGCGACGGTCAGTTCGGGTCGAGATCGAGCGTGCCGCAGTCTCGACAGCGGTACACCCCCGCGTCGGTCCGGTCGGGCACGCGGAACTCGTGGCCGTTCGCGCAGACGCCGCCCGCGTCGAACGCCTCGTCGCTCGGTTCGAGATCCGTCGACTCGCAGGCCGGGCAGCCGAACGCGCCGTGGCCCAACTGCGTCGGCTCGACGAAGTAGTGGCCCTTTCGGCAGCGGCCGGCGTCCTCGACGCCGTCCGTGCCCGGCGAGACGTTCTTGACGTTGCACTTCGGGCAGTAGTAGGTCCCGTCGCCGGCCTGCTTCGGCGACGCGAAGTAGTGCCCGTTCGCGCAGCTACCCCCGTTGTCGAAGGGATCCATACCCGCCCCACGGAGAACTGTGTGTAAATTGCTGTGGTCGGGATCGTTCAGGTATTTCGAAACGAGCCGACGCCGGGCGGTGTGGTGGTCGGTTCGCCGTGGAGCTCGCGGGAGTACGGCGTCCGGTCGAGCCACTCGACCAGCTCCTCCAGGCGGTCACGTTGTTAGCGCACGTGGACAGTAAAATCCAAAGAATCCCGCCGTCCACAGAACGCGCCCCGGTCACTCCGGCTGATACGGGTCGGTTGCGACGTCGAGGCGGGAGCCGCTCTCGGCGGCGTCGAAGTCGTCGTCGAACGCGTAGAGGTATTCGAGCCCCTCCGTCTCCGTGTACGCGACGATACAGGCGTCGACGAGCGAGAACCCCTCGTGCCGCCGGAAGCGGCCTTTCGCGGTTGCGAACGCGTCCGCCGTCAGGGAGTCGATGTGAAGCCGCGAGTTCTCCTCGACCCGATCGAGGAAGTCGACGGCGGCCTCGTGGCCCGCGTGCGTCGTCAGCCCGTTGAGCGTCTCCGCGAGCACGTAGTCGAGGATCACCGCCTCCGGGAGGTCACCGCTGTCGATTCCCCTGAGGATCGGAAGGGCGTCGTCGTGTGCGCTGTCCCGGCGGTACGCGGCCGCGAAGAGGACGCTCGTGTCGACGAGAGCGCGGGGCATCTATTCGATGTCGACGCCCCAAGCGTCGTGTTCGCTCGTGGCGTCCGTCTCCTGACCGCCGTCGTACCCGTCGAAGTCGCTGAACGTCCCCTTGCGCCGTTGGACGACCTGAACGCGGAGCGTCCCGTCGTCCTCGATGTTCCAGCGGAGCGTGTCGCCGTCGTCGATGTCCAGTTCGCGACGGATGCGGGCGGGAATGTTGGCTTGGTTCCCCGAGACCTTGCTCTCGGAATCGATGCCTTCGCTACTCATACGCGATCGTATGGCACCATCACGGATAATAGTGTGTCGCCACACTACGGCTCGAGAACACGGCTCAGGAACCCGTCCATGAGGGTTCGGTGTTGCTGAGAGAGCCGCGCTCGGTGATCTGTTCGGATTGCGACTTTGGACTTCCTTCTCAGGAGTGGTAGAATACCGAAATTGGGTGGCTGGGGAGTCCCAGCCCACCAATCTCGCACGGCCAAAGACCGTGCGCGTTGTAGGTGGGCCAACACGGATTTGAACCGTGGACCTCCCGGTTATCAGCCGAGCGCTCAACCTGACTGAGCTATTGGCCCAGGTGAGCGCATTCAGTCGTTACGCGGGTAGGATTTTAAGGGTTTCCTTTCGGGAGCCGCCCGCCGTGTGGCGGTTTCACGGGGTCTCGGCGAGGGCCGCGCCGTCAGTCGGTTCCCTTCTGCTCCTCCTCTTCGACGGTGAAATCCACGTCGACGACGTCGTCGTCCGCGGCAGCGCCGCCGGGGTCCGCGCCTCCCGCGGCCCCGCTGTCTCCGTCGCCGCCGGAGAACCCGTCGGGACCGCCGCCGGAACCACCGTCAGGACCGCCGCCGGGGAAGCCGCCACCCCCCATCGAGAAGCCGCCCTCGCCGTCGTTCGGGAAGCCGCCGATGTAGACGTTGCCGGAGAGGAACCCGTCCGTCTCCTTCTCGATGTACGGGACGACGACGTACTTCTTCAGGGCCATTCGGATCGGGACCCGGGAGAGCGGGAGCGCGAGCAGGAAGCCGACCGCGTCGGTGACGAGTCCCGGCGTGAGCAGGAACGCGCCCGCCGCGATCAACAGCCCGCCGTCGAGCAGTTCGTCGGTCGGGGGCGCGCCCCGCGCCAGCTTCCGCTGGATCCGCCCGAGGGTGGCCCGGCCCTCGGCGCGGAGGAGGAGCATCCCGAGGACGGCCGTCAACACGACGAGCGCGACCGTCGCCGGCCACCCGAGCCGCGTCGCGACCACGATCAGGAACAGCGCGTCCACGAGGGGGACGACGAGGAGCAGCGCGAGCAGCGTTCGCGGGCGCATACCCCCGCCTTCCCGCCGGGCCCCCATAGCCCTTTTCGTCGCGGGCGGGGGTCGGGGCGATCTCGGGCTCGCGCTCGTCTCCGCCGCGCGTCGCCGGTCGCGTCCGCCGCGACCGCCACGGCTTTGCCCGCCCGGTTCGAGCCGGCGGTATGGACATCGTCGGCGCGCTCGGCCGCGACCCGCCCGACCGCGAGTCGCTCCCGCGGTGGGTCGCGCCCCTCCCGAAGCGGCTGGAGGACGTCGCCTTCCGGTTCGCGTGGGTCATCGTCGCCATCAACCTCGTCGGCACCGCCTTCGGCTTCTGGTACTACCGGTTCCAGTTTCAGGCCCTGCCGACCGAGGCGTGGGTCTTCATTCCAGACAGCCCCGGCGCGACGCTGCTCATCGCCTCGGCGCTTGGCGCGTGGGCGCTCGGTCGGTCGAGCGACACGCTCGCCGCCCTCGCGTTCTTCGGCAACGTCAAGCTGGGGCTGTGGACGCCGTACGTCCTCGTCGTCTTCTACCCGCAGTTCCTCGCGAACTCGGGCCCGGCGCTGTACGCGTTCCTCCTCGTGAGCCACCTCGCGATGGTCGTTCAGGCGTTCGTCCTCCACCGCATCACGGACTTCCCGCTCCGCGCCGTCGCGGTCGCGACCGCGTGGTACACCGTCGACCTGCTGATGGACTACTTCGTCCCCGTCACCGGCGAGGTGACCCACACCGCGCTCCCGTACGCGGACGCCGAGCCGTGGTTCACCACCACGGTGTTACAGGTCGCGGCGGCCGGCGCGGTCGTGCTCACCGTGATCCCGCTGTTCTGGACGCTCGGAACCCGGATCGCGAGCCTTCGGAGTCGCGCGAGCGACGCCGGACCGTGACCGGATCCGCCGCCCCGCCCGGTCGTGTTAACTTAAGCATCGGTTCCAGCAGACGGCGAAGGCTCGGAGCCACGATTCTGCTGCCGTCGGCTCCGCATTTCTAAACGTATTTGAAAACGAAGAGGTCCGTCGTTTTACTTCTCGAAAGACACGTTCGATGGCATTCCGATTTCCATGACGAGTGATTTGAAATCGAAGTGAGGTTCGTGAGAGTGCTGCTGTGAGGTGTCCGCCAGCATCAACGAGAAATAGCGCATCCTCAACGTGGTGTTTCTCTCTAAGATCGCGGAGAAATACCAGCGTGAATTGTTTGCTTTGGACGGGAAATACGTCAACATGGAGGAATTCGTTTGTGCGAGGATCTACAGCAGCATACAGCCAGTATCTGTCCGAATCGATCTGAATCGCAGTCTCATCAACCGCAACGCGATTCGGGCTCGCACCGTCAACTGGCTGTAGGTCGGCCTTTTGAATCCAGTTGTGAATTGCTGTTCGACTCCGCTCGACACCCAACCTTTCAAGATACTGTTTGGTATTCGAGAGTGATAGTCCGGCAAGATGGAGTCGAATACCGGTTTCAATGATCTCGTGGGGTGTCCGCTCACGCTCCACAAACTCCAAGTCGATCCATCCTGTACAGCCGTCGAGGCGGTTGGATTCGGACATAGAGCATTCGAAACACCGGCCGCCTCGTTCTTAACTTAACACCGCCGCCCCGCCCCGCTCACCGATTTAAGTGACCGGCCGTCGTCGGGTCACACATGAGCCTCTACGAGCAGATCGCGGACCTGTCGGTGACCATCGAGTCGGTCGCCCGCCGCCGGCAGACCGCGGACACGACGAGCGGGTTCGAGCGCACGACCACGGAGTACCGGCTCTCAGGCGACGGCGTCGTCGGACGCGGCGAGGACGTCACCTACGAGACCGCCGACCACGACGCGCTCGCCGGGACCGACCCGATCGACGTCGAGGGGGAGTGGACGATCGACGCGCTGTCCGACCGGCTCGACGAGATCGACCTGTTCCACGGGAACCCGCCGGAAAACGAGACCTCGCGGAACTACCGGCGCTGGGCGGTCGAGAGCGCGGCGCTCGATCTGGCCCTCAGACAGCACGAGGAGTCGCTTGGGGAGTTTCTCGGGATCGAGCCGGAGCCGGTCCGGTTCGTCGTCTCGACGCGGCTCGGCGACCCGCCGTCGACCGACCGCGTCGAGGAACTGCTCGCGCGCAACCCCGACCTGGAGTTCAAACTCGACCCGACGCCCGAGTGGCCCGAGGCGGCGTTCGAGACGCTGCGCGAGACCGACGCGGTGCGAATCCTCGACCTCAAGGGCTGGTACGAGGGGACCGACGTCGACGTGGAGCCGGACCCGGAGCTGTACCGCGACGTGTTCGCGGCGTTCCCGGCGGCGGTCGTGGAGGACCCCGCGTTCACGCCGGCCACGAGCGCGCTCGTCGAGCCGCAGGCCGACCGCCTCTCGTTCGACTACCCGATCGACGGCGTCGAGAGCCTCGAATCTCTCCCCGTCGAGCCGGGGTGGTGTAACGTCAAGCCCTCGCGGTTCGGGACCCTCGAATCGCTGTTCGACACCATCGCCTACTGCGAGCGCGAGGGGATCGAACTGTACGGCGGCGGCCAGTTCGAACTCGGAAGCGGGCGCACCGCGATCCAGACGCTCGCGGCGCTCTGCTACCCGGACGCCCCGAACGACGTCGCGCCGCGGGCGTACAACGACCCCGACGCCGAGCCGCCGTATCCCAAGAGCCCGCTCCAGCCGAGCCGCGACGCGGTCGGCTTCGAGTTCTAAGAGTCCCGAACCAAACTGCTCCTCGGTCGTTCACAAATCGAGCCGCGGTGGCGCGTGCCTGCGAGCGTGCCGCCGAAGGCGGCCGCGAGGAGCACGCGCGATGGAGTCGCTGACCCCGGAGCGAAGCGGAGGGGCCAGCGACGAGGCTGGGGAGGCGTGAGGTGCTGTACGGAGCGGTGCGCGGCGGGAATCGAAGGGGCAGCCGCGAGGACGAAGACGCGCGAGGTAAGGACCGCAGGAGCGAACGGAGTGAGCGACGAGGACCGCAGCGAGCGCATCGAGTCCTCCCGGCTGGGGCTTCGGTGGCCGTGTCGTCGACCGCAACCGTGTCGGACCGAGTGCTCGGGGCTCCGGTGGTCGTACCGTTTTGATCCTGTCCAGATCCCTACGAGACGAACTTCAGCAGGTCGTCGCGGTTGTGGTCGTGGAAGCGCGTCCGCAGACACTCCTCTAACGCCTCGATGTCGCCGCGCTTCGCGCAGATCGGGGCCACACGGTCGGACCACTGCTGCCACGGCGGGTACAGCCCGAGACGGTCACAAATCTCATCGAGCCGCTCGTCGAGGTCGTCGATCTTGTCGGTCTTGTTGACGGCGACGATCGGCTCCACGCCAACATCCTTCAAGAAGCCGAACATCTCCACATCGTGGGGGATGTTCCCGCGCTCGCGGTGGCGGTCGATGATGTCCACCGCGGCCTTCCCGTCCAACACGACGACGCCGGCAAGAATGGAGTCGGCGTTGTCCTCCAGGTAGCGGACGATGTCCGTCTTGATCTGCTCGCGGTGTTCGTCCTCGACGCCGGACATGAAGCCGAACCCGGGCAGGTCGGTGAACATGAACCCCTCGCTGGCCCAGTCGAAGTGGTTCGGCTGCCGGGTGACGCCCGGCTTGCCGCCGGTCGAGAAGTCGTGCCCGGTCAGTTCGCGCATCAGCGTGGACTTGCCGACGTTCGATCGTCCCACGAGGACGACCTCGGCGTCGCGGTCCGGCCGGTCTTCGAACATGTCCGACCGTGCGCGCCTGAACGGGTTAAGTGGCCCGTCCGCGCCCGTACCGACCCGCCCGGTCGAACCGGGCACCGCGTCCGCGTCGAGCCCACGCGGACGCGTCCCCGGCGGAACGTTGATGGCCGCGAGCGGCGAGGTCGACGCATGGACAAACAGGCCGTCCGCGAGGCGGTGTGGGACGCCTTCGACGAGGGCGACCAAGGCCGGTTCCCCTTCCCGCCGCACGACCGCATCCCCAACTTCGCCGGGGCCGACGCGGCGGCGGAGCGGCTCGCGGCGACCGCGGCGTGGGAGTCGGCGGCGACGCTGAAGGCCAACCCCGACGCGCCCCAGCTCCCGGTCCGCCGGGCCGCGCTCCGCGCCGGAAAGACGGTCTACGTGGCGCAGCCGCGGCTCCGCGACCCGGATCCGTTCCTCCGACTCGACCCGACGGAGATCCCCCCGGACGAGATCGACGACGCGACCACGGTCTCGGGGGTCTCCGAGTACGGGACGTCGACCGCGCCCGAGGACCTCCCGCACGTCGACCTGATCGTCGCCGGCTCCGTCGGCGTCACGACCGACGGCGCGCGGATCGGGAAGGGAGAGGGGTACAGCGACCTGGAGTGGGCGGTCCTCCGCGAGCTCGACGCGGTCGACACGGACACGACGGTCGCGACGACCGTCCACGAGCTCTCGGTCCTCGACGGCCCCGAGTCCGCCGCGGGCGCGGACGCCGACCTCCCGGGACCAGACGCCCACGACGTTCCCCTCGACCTCGTCGTCACCCCGGAGCGGACGGTCCGCACCGACACGCCGTACGCCCGTCCCTCCGGCGTCGACTGGGACGCGCTCGGCGGGGAGCGGCTGGACGCGATCCCGGTGCTTCGGGAGCGAGCGCCCGGCTCGGAGTGACTCACCGTCTGGCGAATCGCGGGCTGTAACCGACCGACGGACCGCTGGCCGTGGCGGAAGACGAGCGACGACGGAAAAAACCCGGAACCGCTCGGCTCGGTCAGTCGGCGTGCTGCGGCGTCGGCGCTGACCGCTCGGAGCGGTGGTCGGCGACGTGCCCGCACTCGGGACAGACGACGGTGCGCTCGTCGCCGTCGCTGACGACGAGCCACCCGTCCGACAGGGCGCTCTCGAAACGACACTCCGCACAGAAGAGGACCGACTTCCCGCGGGAGGACTGGGGGCCGTTGGCGTCTGCGTTCATGTTCTACTACAGGAGCCGGAGCTATAAGGGTCTTTTTCGACCTGATCGTTCGGCATGGTCGGGGTTCTCATACCGAAATATTTCACGAATCGAGCCAAAACGGATCGATAATTTCGAAACTCGAAAATATACTGATCGGGGACTGTCACCATCGTTCCGGAATAGACCGCCCGCCGCGACCCCGTCGCCGCCCGGTTTCCGCGCCCTACCGCGCCAGCGGCATGTTGTAGCTCGTCTCGGCCTCCATCACGTACTCCCACGTCGCCTCGCACTCGCAGGACACCTGCTCGAAGACGCTCGGGTCCTGCCGCTTGTCGAAGTCCTTGATCGCGGTCTGGACCCGGTCGTCGCACTCGCCGCAGTTGTGCGCGCCGCGGTCGGAGCCGTGGCCGACGGGGTCCGAGACGACGATGGCGTCTGCGTCTGCGGTCTCCTCCAGCACGTGCGCGACCGACCAGAGCCACGGCGGGCGGTAGCCGCCCTCGAAGAACAACTCGTCGACCATCGTGTAGCGCTGGACGTTCGTCGGGTTCATCGAGACGGTGTGACAGCCGTCCACGTCGGCGCACCGCCGGATCGAGTCGACCATGTCGTCGACCGCCTCCGGCTCCGCGAGGAAGGGGGGCTTCATCAGGAGGTACGCCTTGATCCCCACGTCAGCGTCGAACTCGGCGTCCGCGTCCGCGGCCTCCGCGCAGGCGTCCTCGAAGTCGGCGAAGTCGAAGTACTTGTTCACGCAGTCGTGGCGGACGCGGTCGGTCGCGGTCTCTAACCCCACCGCCACGTCGGTCGCGATCCCGCGGTCCGCGAAGTCGGTGATCTTCTCCCGGCTCACGAAGTCCGGCAGCGACTCGACGACGATGCGGTCGCGGCCCGCGAACGTCTCGGCGATGGCCGCCCGCGTCTCCGCGGGCACCTCGCGCTCGTCGAGGAAGGAGCCGGAGGTGTAGATCTTGATCAGCTCGGCCGGCTCGTCGGCCGCCTCGCGCTCGTGGTCGAGGCACGCGTCGATCTGCGTCATGAGGTCCTCGTGGGCGACGCTGCCGCCCTCGACGGACTCGGCGACGTAGCCGCACATCGTGCAGCCGCCGGCGCGGGCCCACCGGCAGCCGCCGGTGTTCAAGATGATCGTGAGGGAGTTCACCACGCCGTCCGGCGTGTTGTCCTCGTCGATCCACACGCGGGTCGGCTCCGTCGGGTCGTACGTCTCCGAGCGCTCGGCGCGGATGTCGCGCATCACGGCGTTGTGCGCGTCCATCCCACGCCCCTGCTCGTACGCGTCGGGGCTCGGCTGACTCATTGCCGGAGGAAGCGGCCGCGCGCGTAAAGCGGTGTCGTCATCGCCGCTCGCCGGCGGCCGAGAGGACCCTCGGAACCCACTCACCCGGCCGATCGCCGCAGAGCGGCGACCGCGGCGACGGCCGCGACGCCGACGGCCGCGCCGACCGCGTTGACCCCGGCGTCGACCCACGCGAACGACCGCCACGCGACCGTCAGCTGCGCGAGCTCCACGCAGAACCCGACCGCGGTCGACGCCACGGCGGCGACGACGGCCCGATCCGTCGCCCGCGTCGCCAGCGCGGCCAGCCCCGCGTACCCGATCAGGTGGAACGCGGCGGTCGGACCGAGGGCCGCGAGGGGACCGACCGGCGCGCCGCCGGCCGGACCGACCGGCGCGCCGCCGGCCGGACCGACCGGCGCGCCGACGGCCGGACCGCCCCCGGGACCGGCGAGCGCGCCCGGCACCGGGAGCAGCGACGCGACGAGCACCACCGCGGCTCCCGCGAGGAACGGCCGCCACGCGCCGCCCCGCTCGCCGGCCGACCGGTCCGCGTCGACGCCGCTCACCGTCTGGCGAGCAGGAGCGCGGCCGCGACGACCCCGAGGAGTACCCCGCCGACCGGTGCCGGGGCCTCGTCGCCGGTCGAATCCCCGACCCCGTCGCTCCCGTTCGCTTCCTCGCCCTCGTTCGCGTCCGTGTTCCCGCTCGCGTTTCCGTCGCTCGCGTCCCCGCCGTCCGTGTCCCCGTCGCTCGCGCTCTCGCCGTCGTCGGTGTCCGCGAACGCCGCGTCGTCGTAGTCGGGCGTGACGACCTCGCCGTCGCCGCCGCCGGAGACGTTGAACGTCACCGACGGGGTCGCCAGCGGCTGCGGGTAGTCGCGCCGGCTGGTGAGGTCCGTGCTCGTCTCCCGGGTCCCGAGTTCCGCGACCGCCGGCTCCGCGTCCGGCTCCACGCGAACGGTGACGGTCGCGACGACCGCCTCGCCGGTGACGCCGGTCGTCGGGTCGTCGAGCGACTGGGACAGCCGCGCGGCCCCCCGCTCGTCGTCGTACTCGACCGACTCGGACACGTCGACGTCCGGCTGCGACCGGTCGTCTCCCGAGGGGGCCTCCCGGAACCAGTCCGCCGACTCGATCTCCGTGACCGTCAGGTACTCGCTCGGGTAGTCGAGTCGGAGCGTGAGCCCGTACACCCCGTCGTCGTCGCGCTCGCCGTCGTTCACCATCGCCACCTCGAAGGCGACCGTGTCGCCGGGCTCGACGTCGAACGACTCCGGCGACACCGAGAGCGCGCCCGCGGTGTCGCCGGCGCTCGCCGGGCCGGCCAGCGCGCCGACCGCGCCGACGAGCAGCGCGACTCCGACGAGGACGGCGAGCGCGGCCCGACCGCTCCGCCGGCCCGGTCTCATTCCGGCACCTCCGCGGTCAGCGTGACCTCGCCCGTCTCCGACAGCGCCGTCTCGTAGCCCGCGTGCCGCGAGACGTTCGGGGCGGTCGCCACCGAGAGCGCCAGTTCATCGCCCGACTCGACGCCGTCGAGGGCGGTCCCGTAGTGGTAGCCGACCGCGTCGTCGAGCGCGGCGTCGAGCGCCCCCGACGCGACGGCGCTCCCGCCGCGGCGCACGGCGTAGTCGAACGCGGCCATCGGGAGCATCGACCGGTTGTACGGCGTCCGGGGCGAGACGAGGAGGTACCGTTTGTCGCCCTCGACGAACCGCGACCCGCCGGGGAGCAGGGCGGTCGCGAGCAGCGCGTCGCCGACGACCGGTTCGCCCAGAAGCCGCCCGGGAAGGTGCGCCGCGGGGGGCAGTTCGCCCTCCTCGGGAGCGCGCCAGTAGGTCCCGTAGCGTCGGTCGCCGACGCGCGCCTCCCACCGCGACTCGCCGCGGTGATCGCGGTCGGCGTCCTGTCGCTGCGCGTCGACGAAGTTCGGCCCCTCGCGGTCGACGTCGCCGTAGCTCCGCCCGCCGCCGCGCCCGAGCGAGCCGTTCGCCATCGCGCCGCGGACGCCCCAGTCGGACTCCTCTTGAACGTACACGATGTCGCCGATCACCGACTCGCGGAACGCCCGATCGTACTCGAAGGTGAACGTCCCGGTCGCCGGCTCCGCGAACCGTCCCGCGAACGACCCGGTCTTTCGGGCGTCGACGGCCCCCACCCGGACCGTCGCCTCGTAGGTGCCGTCGCCGTCCAGCGAGAGGTTGTCGCCGAAGTGGAACCCCATCTCCTGTGAGACCATCGGCCACGGGGTGTGTGGCGTCCCCGACTCGCCCTCGCGGCCGACGGTCACCCGCAGTCCGGTCTCCGCCGGGAGGACGCGCCCGGTCTCGGCGTCGCGGACCGTCACCATCAGGTGGACGTCGTGGTCGTCGGTCGGAGCCGCCGCCTCGACCCGGTCGCCGGTCACGTTCCAGAACCGGTGCGGGTACGTCACCATCGGTTCGAGGAGGTAGTCGCCCGCCTCGACGGGATCTAACCGCCGCATCGCCTCGAAGTGCGTCGGGACGTACGTCGCCGCCGGCGGGTCCTCGACCCGGGGCAGCGACGGGGACCCGCCGTCGTCCCCCGCGTCGTCCCCGCTCCCGTTCGTCGCTTCGTCCCCGCCGCTGTCGGCCCCGCCCGTCGACCCGCCGCCGGCGTCGCCGTCCCCGGAGTTGGTTAAACACCCGCCGAGCGCGCCCACTCCGGCGGTCGCGCCGAGCGCGAGCACGCGGCGGCGGCTGTGCGGTCGCTGCGGTTCGGTCCGGTCGGCCTGTGTCGTGTCGCGTGTCATCTGTCGTGTCTCCGTCGCTCCGAACGCGTCATCGGACCCGCTCCGCGCCGGTCCGGCTGCGGTCCCGAATCCGCTCCTCGAGTCAGTCCCGCCGCGTCACGGCTCGCTCCGCGGGTCCGGGTCGGGGAGCGCGCGCAGGCCGCGGGGCGGCACGAGGAAGTTCCCGCGGCTCCGGACGAACACGTACTGGAGGATCCCGTTGTTGATCCGGCTCCCCACCGCGGTCCCGTCCGCGATGTCCGCGCCGGTCATCGCGTCGCGGACGGCGACGAAGTCGCCGATCGACTCCTGGAGCGTGAGGAAGTGGATCCCCGTGTGGTCGCCGTCGGTCGTCGGGAAGTCGCGCCTGAGTAGCCGCGGTTTTCCGTCCTCGCGGGCGCGTGCCGCCTTCTGTGCGTGCCCGACGACGCCCTCCTCGTGGGCGTACGCGACCGCGTCTTCCGGGAGGTCCGCGACGCCCGGGTCGCTCCCGAGCCGCTCGCCGTACTCGCCGACGCGCCCCTCGTCGGCGTGGGTCGGGCTGAACAGCTTCGCCACGCGCTGCTCGTGGCTCTCCTGTGACCACCAGGCGTCGAGCTGCGTCCGGAGCGTCGAGACCTGCTGGGTCGTCCCGCCGGCGAACGGTCCCCCCTCGATCGTCACCCGGCCTTCGGTGGCCTGCGACTCCGCGAAGCCGTTCGCGAACCCCATGAACAGCTTCGCGCCCTCCGGGACCGGCGCGTCGTCGGGGATCCCGTCCGCGTCGCGATGCTCGCGCGGGAGCCCCGCGCCGATGAATCCGGTCCGCCGGTCGACGGGGTCGAACAGGCCGCTCGCGTCCGTCACCGGGACGCCGTTGGCGGCGGTCGCCCCGCCGAACAGCGCCTCGTCGGCCGCGAGGACCGCCGCCGGCTCGTCTGCGGCCAAGTGGACGAGCGCGTCCGCCTCGTCGATCGACGGGTCCTCCAGCCCGGTCAGCGGTCGCGGGGCCGGGAGATCGACCGACTCCGGGAGCGTTCCCGGCAGCCGGTCGAAGTAGGCGGGCGAGTAGCCCACGGTGAACAGCAGCCCGGCGGCCGAGCGCTCGAACGCGCGTTCGAGGTCAGTGAAGGCCGCCTCGATCCGCTCCCGGGCGTCGGCCCGGGGGGCGTCGCCGCGGTCGACGTCGACGTACCGGAGCACGTGGTGGGTCGGCGGGACGACGTTGCCCGCGTCGTCGCGGTCGAGCGCGTCGTCCCACGCGTGCTGGCGATCCGGGGCCTCGCCGGGGTCGCCGGCGGGCACGCCGTCGAGCGGGCCGCCGTCGGCCGCGTCCGCGTTCCCGCCCCCGTCGGCGTCGCTCGCGTCGAGGCAGGCGCTCAGGCCCGCGACGCCTCCGAGCGCGACGGCGGCCTTCGCGAACTCACGCCGGGACACCGAGTCCGGATCCGGAAGTTCCATTCTGTCGTGTGACCGTTCGTGTCTCGTCGGTAAGACGGCGTCGGCGACCGGCCCCGCCGGCCGCCGGGCCTCGCTCGCGCGACCGTCCCCGCTCTGCTTCCTCGCTCTACTCGTCGGCCGCGCCGTCGTCGCCCCCGTCGCTCGCGCCGTACTTCCCGTAGAGGTACGCCGCGCCCGAGACGCCCGCGGCCCCGGCGAGCGGACCGAACCCGGGCGTGTCGTCGGCGGTCTCGCCGTCGCCGCCGTCCGAACCGTCGGAACCGCCCGAGTCGCTCCCGTCGTCCGAACCGTCGCCGTCGGACCCGTCGGAGCCGCCGTCCGAACCGTCCGAGTCGCTCCCGTCGTCTCCGCCGGACCCGTCATCGGAGTCGTCGCCGTCGGAGCCGTCGTCGCCGCCGACGGTCGCCCGAACGTCCTCGCCGGACAGCGAGGCCCGCAGTTCGTAGTAGTCGTAGCTCGCGTTGACGGGGAGTTCGATCAGTTCGCCGTCGTCGTTCTCGTAGCCGTAGTGGTCGCTGTTCGGGTCGAACCCGCCGACCAGCGACAGCGCGTCGGCCCCGGTGGCGTCGAACGCCTCGACGACGGCCTCCGCGGCGAGTTCGACGACGACCTCGTCGCCCCCGGACACCGACGACGCCTCGACGACGCCGTGACCGGGTGCCACGAGCCGGTAGGTGTCCTCGACGACCGACGAGACCGCGTCCGTCTGCGGGAACGAGACGGTGAGCGCGTCCTCGGTCGCCTCGACGCTCGCGTCCTCGACCACCTCGTCGACGCGGATCATCCGCTCCTCGCGCTCCGGCGCGATCGTGTCGTACTCGGCGTCGAGCGTGTCCTTGACGAACGGCCCCTGGAACTGCCCCGAGTTGAACACGCGGGAGTCCTCGACGAACTCCTCGCTCCGGCCGGCGACGAAGTCGTTCGTCGAGACGAGGTACGTCGCCTCGGGGTCGATCGGCTCCCCGCCGACCCAGACGTTTCGGACCTGCCCCTCGCCGTCGTGGCCGGTCCACTCGTAGGAGACGCCGGACACCTGAATGGCCGGCTGCGCGCCGTAATCGCCCGGCATCGGCCGCACCGACCGCTGGAGGTACGACCGGAGCTGCGCGCCGGTCAGCTCGTAGACGACGATCTCGTTCGGGAACGGCAGGATGTTCATCACGTCGCTGCCGGTGAGGTCGCCGGGACCGTACGTGGACCCCGAGCGGATGCCGCCGGCGTTCTGGACCGCGACGTCGATCTCCTCGTCGAGGTTGCCGACGTCCCGCATCAGGTCGGTCATCAGGTTCCCCCACCCCGTCTCGATCTCGTAGTTGTCGAAGCTGGCGTTGAGCTCGACCTCCGTCTCGACGACGGGCTGGCCGAGGCGCTCCTCGAGGTCCGAGAGGTAGCCGTCCGCGATCTCGGCGATCGACTGGTCCCGCTCGACCGACTGCACGTCGCGCGGCGTGTAGTTCTCGGTCGACTCCGGCGGCGACTCGTCCTCGCCGAGCGCCTCCGAGTCGTAGATGTCGACCCGCTCCCACTCCGAGAGCTCGCCCGTCTCGACGTCGAAGGTCAGCCGCCCGATGTGGTCGAACTCGTCGCCGAACTCGGCGACCGTCGTCCCCTCGATGGTCTCCGGCTCCTCGTAGACGACGTTGGAGTGCGACCCGACGATGGCGTCGACGCCGTCGACCGCCGCGATGGTCTCGTGAACGCCGCTGGAGACGTGCGACGCGCAGACGATGAAGTCCGTCTCGGGTTCGAGCGCCTCGACGGCGGCCTCGGCGGCCTCCGTGTAGCCGAGCACCTGCCAGTCCTCGGGGTAGTCCGTGATGTCGTAGAAGCCGGTGGTGCCCATCCCGAAGACGCCGACGGTGTAGCTCCCGACCTCGACGGTCGTCCACCGCTCCGTCCCGGGGACCGGCTCCCCCTCCGGCGTGAGGAGGTTGGCGATCACCCACGGGAACTCGGAGGCCTCGAACCGTTCGCTCGCGGTGTCGACACCGAAGTCGAACTCGTGATTTCCCGCCCCGACGGCGTCCGGCCCCATCTCGTTTAGCGCCTCGACCATGTGCTCGCCCTCGAACTCCAAGCCGAGGACCGACGGCGCGAGGTCGTCGCCGTTCCCGAGGAAGGCCGTGTTCGGGTACTCGCTGCGGAACTCCTCGACGATGGCGTAGTAGCGCGCGATGTCTATCGCGCCGTTGCCCGCGTCCTCGAACCGGCCGTGGAAGTGCGTGTCGTGGACGAGCGTGAGCGTCCCGTCGTCCTGCGCGGCCGCGCCGCCCGTCGCCCCGGTTCCGAGGGCACCGACGGTTACCCCGCCCGCGGCCGCCGCCAGCAGGCGACGGCGCGTCTCATCGACGACCTCCTCCGACCGCGTGTCTTGCGACATAGTTCCGTAAGACGGAGAGACGCTATTAAACATTTACATGCCGGATAAGTGGTGGTACCGAGCGCTATATATCCACGAACGTGTGGTGTCGGCTCGGACGGTGGCGGCTTCGCGGGCAACCGGACCGATTCCCCCGGATCCGAACCTGTCAGTCGGTATGATTTCCCCTCGACCGAGGACGGCGGACGCGCGTAACTCCTATCGGTTACGTCGGCGTGTGAAGGAATAACCGTGCGCAGTACAAACATAATGAACGAGAATTACATGACTGAAATGGGCGGCTACAGAGACCGTGTGGCACAGGTCGACCTCACCGGTGGCGACGTCAGCTACCGCGGGATCGACGAGGAGGACGCGGAGAAGTACATCGGCGCGCGCGGGCTCGGCGTCAAGTACGTCTTCGACAAGGGTCCCGACGTGGACCCGCTGGGACCGGAGAACCGACTGGCGTTCATGACCGGACCGCTGACGGGCACCCAGACCGTGATGAGCGGCCGGATCGCGCTGGTGACGAAGTCCCCGCTGACGGGCACCGTCACCGACTCGCACCACGGCGGCTGGTCCGGCGCGCGGCTCAAGTGGGCCGGGCTGGACGGCATCCTGCTCGACGGCGAGAGCGACGAGCCGGTGTACCTGTTCGTCGAGGACGGCGACGTCGAGGTACGCGACGCCTCGCACCTCTGGGGACAGGGCGTCCACGACACGATCGACCAGATCGGCGAGGAGGTCGACGGCAAGGTCGGCCGTAACGTCTCCGTGATGGCGATCGGGCAGGGCGGCGAGAACGAGGTCCGGTACGGCTGCGTCATCAACGAGGACGACCGCGCCTCGGGCCGCGGCGGCACCGGGGCCGTGATGGGCGCGAAGAACGTCAAGGCGGTCGTCGTGAAGTCGGGGACCGACATGCCGAAGCCCGCCGACCCGGAGACGTTCCAGGAGGGCTACCAGCAGGCGATGGAGGTCATCCGCGAGTCCGACGTCACCGCGCCCAACGAGGGCGGGCTCTCGATGTACGGGACGAACGTCCTGATGAACGCGACCGAGGAGATGGACGGCCTCCCGACGAAGAACGCGAAGTACACCTCGACGGAGGAGTACGGCGAGACCGAGGGCGTCGACATGCAGGCGGAGCGCGTCTCCGGCGAGAACGTCCGCGAGAACATCCTCGTCGACGAGCCGACCTGTCACTCCTGTCCGGTCGCGTGTAAGAAGGAGGTCGAGGTCAACGTCACCCACAAGGGGCAGGAGATGAACGTCCGCACGGAGTCGTACGAGTACGAGTCCGCGTGGGCGCTCGGCCCGAACTCGGGCCACTCCGACCGCGACGAGATCGCGCTGATGCTCCAGCGCTGTAACGACCTCGGCATCGACACCATCGAGGCCGGCAACATGATGGCGATGGCGATGGAGATGAGCGAGGAGGGCAAACTCGACGGCGTCGGCCACCTCGACTGGGGGGACTCCGAGACGATGATCGACCTCATCGAGGAGATCGGTCACCGCTCGTCGGACCTCGGCGACCTCCTCGCGGAGGGCCCCGAGCGCGTCGCGGACGCGAAGGACGCGCACGGCAACAAGCTCTCGGTCAAGGGCCAGACGATGGCCGCCTACGACCCGCGCTGTATGAAGGGCATGGGGATCGCGTACGCGACCTCCAACCGCGGTGCCTGCCACCTGCGCGGCTACACGCCGGCCGCCGAGATCCTCGGCATCCCGGAGAAGGTCGATCCGTACGAGTGGGAGGGGAAGGGCGAACTCACCGCCACCTTCCAGGACCTCCACGCCGTCTCGGACTCGTTCGACATCTGTAAGTTCAGCGCGTTCGCCGAGGGGATCGAGGAGTACGTGCTCCAGTACAACGGCATGACCGGCCGCGACCTCTCGGAGGACGACCTGTTCGAGGCGGGCGAGCGCGTCTACAACCTCGAACGCTACTACAACAACCTCGTCGGCTTCGACGGCGCGGACGACACGCTGCCGAACCGCTTCGTCGAGGGCCACCCGGACGCCATCCCCGGCACGGGCGCGAGCGAGGGCGAACTCGTCGAACTCGACCAGCTGAAGGCCGAGTACTACGAGACCCGCGACTGGGTCGACGGCGTCGTTCCGGACGAGAAGCTCGCCGAGCTCGACATCGACATCGGGCCTGGCACCGGCGTCTCCGCCGGTGACTCGGCGGCTCCCGCCGACGACTGACGACGGCCGCGTCGCGGCCGACGACCGGCGTCCATTTTTAACTTATTCGCCCGGGTAGCGTCGCCCATGGCGTACGACCCGCTCTCGCCCGCCGAAGCCCTCCGCACGCCCGCGGGTGCGATCCTCGCGGCGTCGAGCCTCCTCGCGTTTGGATACTCGCTGGTGTTCGTCGGACGGGCCCTGTTGGGCCTCCTCGTCGTCGCCGTCCTCTCGGTCGGACCGTACCTCTGGTATCGCGTCTTCGCGGCCGTCGACGCGGTCGCGGACGGCGTCCAGCGACTCGCGGCGGCCCGCGAGCGGGAGGTCGCGGCCGATCGGTCCGGCACCGGGCGCTCCGGCACCGACCGGACGGGAACCGACCGGGACGACGCCCGCCGCGAGTCGACCGCGACGTCGACGACCGAGCGCGTGACCGATCGGGAGCGCTGACGACGCTGGAGAGCGCCGACCGACTCCGGCTCGCCCGCTCCGTTCCGTCCCGACTCTTTAACACGGATCGCGTCGACCGCCGGGTATGAACTGGCGACTCCTCGCGGCGTTCGGGGTCGGCGTGACCGCGTTCCTGACGGTGGCCGCGGCGGTCACGGAACTCCTCGGGTCGGTCGTCGAGTTCTCCGCGTTCGTCGGCCTCCCGGTCGGACTCCTCGCCGGCGCTGCGACCGCGGCGGCGACGTGGGCCCGCCTCTGGAACGCCCCGGGGGCCCGCCCGGCCCTGCTCGGCGTCGCGACCGTCGGCTACGCGGCGTGCGTCGTCGCGGCCGCCTCGTACGCGGTCTCCGCGGTCCGCGGGCTCGTGACCGTCGAGCGCGCGCTCGTCCTCGCCGGCGTCGCCGGCCTCGTCGCCTTCGCGCTCGCGAGGCGGGAGCCGGACCGGTTCGACTGATCGGAAGGCGATCCGGTGAGAAAGGTTCGAGCCGCCCGCCTCACGCGAACACGACGAACCGGAACAGCCACAGCGCGAGCATCCCGCTCGCGATGGTGGCGAACACGTCTTCGGTCCGCCACGCGACCGCGCCGGCGACGAGGCCCGCGATCAGCCGCTCGTCGAGCAGCGTCGCGGCGACCGACGGGCGCGGCGTCACCAGGTCGGGGAGGACCAGCGCCGCCAGCACCGCGGGCGGGACGTACCGCAGCGGGCGCTGGAGCCGCGTCGGGACCCCGTCGATCCGGCCGAACAGGTGGATGAAGGAGAGCCGGATGCCGTAGGTGATCGCGCCGATCGCGAGGATGGCGACCCAGGCGCGCGGAGAGGCGATCAGCCCGCCGAGCGCGCCGGTCACGACGCCGTCACCCCCGCCGATTCCGCGCCGGGCTCCGTCACGACGCCGTCACCTCTGCCAGCAGTCCGGCGGCGATCCCGCACAGCGCGCCGGCGAGCAGGCCGAGGTTGAGCGGGAGTCCGACCGCGGCGACGGCGACCGCACCGCCGGCGACGCCGGCGACGGTCGTCGGTCGGTCCTTCATCGCGGGAACGAGGAGCGCGAGGAAGACGAGCGGCACCGCGAAGGTGAGCCCCCACGCGTCGGGGACGCCGGCACCGAGGACGACGCCCGCGACCGTCCCGATCTGCCAGACGATCCACAGCGACGCGGCCGCGCCGAGGTAGTAGCGCCAGCGGCTGCGCTCCGGGTTCTCGTCGAACTCGGCGACCGACAGCGCGTACGCCTGATCCGTGAGCAGGTACGCCAGTCCCGTGCGGAGCCGGCGGCCGTAGTCGGCGAAGTGGGGCGCGATGGAGGCGGAGTACATCAGCATCCGGAGGTTGATCACCGCGGCCGTGCCGACAACGACCGCGAGGGGGGCGTTCTCGCCGAGCAGCTCCAGCGCCGCCAGTTGGGACGCCCCCGCGAACACGATCACCGACATGCCGACCGCCTCGGCGAGCCCGAGTCCGGCGTCGACGGCGGCGATGCCGGCCACGAGCGAGAAGGGCGCGATACCGAGGATAAGCGGGGAAACGTCCCGAACGCCCGCGAGCAGGTCCTCGTCGAGGACGGGCCCGCGCACGGCTACGGATCCCTCGGGTACGGCGGCTCGTCGTACTTCGCCGCGAGCCGGTCGGCGTGTTCCAGCTTCGTGTTCGCCTTGCGGAAGGTGCCGAGGAGCGTGTGTATCTCGCGTTCCGTCGGGTGCGCGCGGCCCATGAGCCGCCGCATCAGCAGCGCGTTCTTCTCGCGGACGTGGTCGCGCTGCCCCGTCGACGCGAGGAAGTCGTCGAAGAAGTCGTGGAAGCGCTCGACGTCGTTCTCCGGCGCGCGGGTCACCTCGGTGTCGGGGAGCTGCGTCTCCCCGACGGTCAGATCGCGGAGTTCGTACAGGAGCACCGTCGCTGCCTGTCCGAGGTTCAACACCGGGTAGTCCTCGTCGGCCGGGATCGAACACACCTCGTCGAGCCGCGAGAGCTCCTCGTTGTTGAGGCCGCGCCCCTCGCGGCCGAAGACGATCGCGGTGGGTGCGTCGACCGTCTTCAGCGACTCACGCAGTTCGACGGGCGTCTTGAACGGGAACCGCTCGTGGCTGCGGTCGTCCTCGCCCGTGATCGCGGTGGTCCCGACCGTGTGGTAGTTCGCGACGACCTCGTCGAAGGTGACCTCGTCGGCGTTCGGCAGCACGTCCTCGCGGGCGTGGCCGGCGAAGCCGTACGCCTCGCCGTCCTCCTTCAGCTCCGGCGGGTCGACCAGCTTGAGGTCGGTGAGCCCGAAGTTCTTCATCGCCCGCGCGATGGTGCCGACGTTGCCGGGCGTCTCCGGCTCGACGACGACGACGACCGGTTTCCGACGGTCGGCCCCCGTCTCCGAGCGTTCCGCGGTCTCGTCTTCCGTCGTCGCGGCCGTTTCCTCCGCTCCCTCGCCGCTCATCGGTCGGACGGGTAGTCGGTCGAGAGGTCGAGGTCGGACTCCACGACCTCCTCGTCGGTCACGGCCTCGTCCTCGTCTGCCCGCTCGCCGGCGAGTTCGAGGATGTCGATCCGCTCGCCCTCGAACCCCTCTTCGAGCCGCTCTTGCACCTCCTGCTGGTCGGGGAGGTCGGGGAGCCCGTCGGGGTCCTCCTCGACGTGCTCGACGGAGGCGTACCCCTCCGGGGCCTCGTTGCCCGCGGCGACCCACTCGTGGAAGCGGTCGGCGAACTCGACGGTCCCCTTGTGGTCGCTGCCGCCCTCTTCGCGGAACCAGTAGAGCAGGTCCGGCTCGTGTTCGGGGCAGAGCAGCACCTCGCCGTCCGGCTCGCCGTACACGATCTCCGCCTCCCGACACCGGTGGATCTCCGCCTCGCCGTAGTCGAGGTAGCAGACGTCGCAGGGCTCCTCGACGAGGGAGACGAGCCGCAGGAGTCGCTCTCGCGGGTCCTCGGGGATCTCGTCGAGGGGCTTGAGCTCCTCGTCGTCGGTGAATATCTCGTCCTCCTCGAAGCGCCATCCACGGAGGCCGATGCTCACTTTCGCCATGGGCACGCTACGCTCCGGCGGCGATAAAAGCGCGTCCTTCCCGGCACGAGGGCGGTCGCTACGCCGGTACGAAGCCGGTCGCTACGCCGGCGCGACGACGCCGACCCCGAGCGCGCTCGCGGTCGTCGTGATCTCGGTCACTTCGACGGGCCCTTCGGACGAGAAGGTGTAGACGGCGACGAAGGCGACGGCGAGCAGCACCGCGAGGACGCCGAAGGCGAGGGCCCACTGCCGCCGCCCCGCCGTCGAGAGTCCGAGCCGGTCGCCGAGGAGGTCGGCGGCGAGCACGCCGCCGACGACGAGCGAAAGTCCGATCGCGACGACGTGGACGCCCCCCAGCGGCGACGCGGGGAGGAGCAGGACGCCGACCAGCGCGACCGCCCCGCCGAGAACTACGGCCGCGCCCCCGACGAGGGATTCCGGGGTCGCGACGGCTCGACGGTTCGACGACGTGATGCGGGGGTCGTTCATGTGTCCCGTGGCTCCCCCCAGCGTGATAACCGTTTCCGGGGCCGTGACGGCACGCCGCCCGCGGGCCGTTTATACGTCCGGCGACCCTCCTCCGCGCCATGAGGCGACGGCGACTCCTCGGGCTGGCCGCGGCCGCGACCGCCGGGACCGCGGCCGGCTGTCTGGGCGGCGGTCCGACGGCAGGCGAGGGTAGTGGGGACGGCGGAGGCGACGGTGAGGACGATGGTGAGGGAGACGGCTCAGGCAGCGACGGAGACGGCGTCGACTGGCCGACCGGGACGTACGCCGACTACGAGACGACGACGGTGACAGTCGAGAATTCGGCGGGCGAGGAACTCGGGTCGGTGACGGCCGCCATCGCGGACGACGGGGAGAAAAGGCCGCTCGGGCTCAGCGACGCCGAGGCGCTTCCGGAGGACGGCGGGATGCTGTTCACCTACGCCTCGCCGCGCGACCTGACGTTTATCATGCCGGACATGAGCTTCGGGATCGACATCGTCTTCGTTGGCGGCGACCGCGAGATAACCCGAATTCACAACGCGCCCGAACCCGGTCCGAACGAGGACGGAAGCGAGCAGAAGTATCCCGGCTCGGGGCAGTACGTGTTGGAAGTCCCCTACGAGTGGACCGACCGACACGGCGTCGAGGTCGGGGACTCGCTGGCGTTCGACCTGTGATTCCGCTTCAGCGCGGTCGGTCGGCGGCCGCGGGTTCGAGCGCGTTCAGGTCCGGATCGCGGGCGACGCTCACCGCGAGGACGACGCTCATGACCCCGAACAGCGCCACGACCGCGAGAGCGAAGACGCCGACGCCGACCGCGACGAGGGACTGGCTCCCGAGGAACTCCGCGCCTATCGTCGTGAAGAGGGCGGCCAACGCGAGTCCGAACAGCCGTTTCTCCGATTTCGTGTACATAGATTAGTTCCGTCCCGGACGGGGTTAAGACGTGTCCGACGGCTGCCGTCGTGTCTCATACTGGCACGTCTCGCGGCCGTTCCGGGCGGCTCCGCGGACCGCCTCCGGTCGACGGTCGGCGGTCGATCCGCTCGGAACATCGCCCGCTCGCGTCCGCCTCGACTCCGTCGCCCACTCCCCCCGTTTATGTCGCTCGCGCCCGTGGTGATCGTATGCGAAACGTGGACGCCGCAGGGCTGGGAATCGGCGATGACCACCCGCCCCGGATCATGGGCGTACTCAACGTCTCCGCCGAGTCGCCGTACGACCCCAGCGTGTACGACGACCCCGGCGAGGCCGCCGCCTACGTCGACGAGGAACTGATCGGGGAAGGCGCGGACATCGTCGACGTCGGGTTGGAGTCGGCGAACAAGGACTTAGACGTCCTCTCGGCCGAACAGGAGTTAGATCGGCTCGACACCGCGGTCGAGACGCTCGAATCGACCTCGGGCGACGCCGTCTGGTCGATCGAGACGCGCTACCACGAGGTCGCCGACGAGGCGATCTCGCGCGGCTTCGACATGGTCAACGACATCTGCGGGTTCGCCGACCCCGAGATGCCCCGCGTCTGCCGCGAACACGACGTGGCGGTCTCGAAGATGGCGTCGCCCCCGGACCTCGAACGGCCGGGCGCGATCGAGGACGTGGACGACATCTACGAGGCGCTGTCGATGAACGGGGTCACCGACAAGACGATCCTCGACCCCGCGTTCGGCGGGTGGTCCGCCGAGAAGACACACGAGGACGACCGCGAGACGTTCCACCGGCTCCGCGAGTTCCGCGGGTACGGCCGCCCCCTGCTCGTCTCGATCAACCGCAAGAGCTTCCTCAGGACCATCGCGGGCCGCAGCACCGAGGAGGCGCTCCCCGTCTCCCTCGCCGCCACGTCGATGGCGGTCGAGCGCGGCGCGCACGTGATCCGCACCCACGACGTGGCCGAGACGCGCGACGCCGCGCTCGTCGGGGCCGAGTTCGCCCGCGACCGCTACTCCGGCCGCGGCTCCGACGGCGTCGCCGCCGAGGAGCTCGACGTGACGACCGTCCGCGAGGCCGAGCGCCACCTCGACCGGATCGGCGCGGCGGACGCGGCGCAGGGGGACCGCGGCGTCGCCGACAGCGCCGTCGTGCGCACCTACGAGCTCTCGGGGCTCGACGACCCGGCCGTCGGCGCGCTCCGCGCCGCGACCGCCGGTCCCGACGCCCCCGCCGCCGCGTTCGCGCTCGGCGACCCGAACCGCGAACGGAGCGAGACGACCGCCTCGGCGGCCGACGGCGGCGACGGGGCCACCGTCGACGCGCCCGCCGGCGGCCGACGCGGACTCCTGATCGGGACGCCGGCCGCCGTCTCGGCGGTCAGAGACGACGTGTCCGGCGTTTCGCCGGATCTCGACGCCGTTCTCGGCGACATCGCCCGACACGGTAATTAAGAGAAAGTTTATGCCCTCGTGTAGACAACCGATCGACCGGACGCCGGAGGGGCACGCGGGTAGGGGTACTCTGTGCCACTCCGGTCCATACCATATCCGAACCGGCGAGCGGCAGCGCCGTCCCGCGCCGCCCCGGGGAAGGGGTTCCCGGAGCGTGACTCGACAGTGAACTTCTCGACGTTCGAGCCGGCGTACGAGGCGATACTCGACGACTTCGGGTTCGACCGCGCGGCCGACGAGCGCGCCCGCGACGCCGCCGCCGACCTCGCGACCCCGTTCCCCCTCGACCGCCTCGGTGACTGGCGCGGCGCGACCGTCGCGGTCGCGGGCGCGGCCCCCTGCCTCGCCGACGAGGTCGAACTCGCCCGCGACGCCGACGTCGTCGTCGCCGCCTCCACCGCGGTCGACGTCCTCGCGGACCGCGGCGTCGCCGTCGACTGTATGGTGACCGACCTCGACAAGAACCCGGAGACTGCGGCGGCGCTGACCCGCGACGGCGTCCCGGTCGCCGCGCACGCTCACGGCGACAACCTCCCCGCGGTCCGCGAGTGGCTCCCGCGCTTCGCCGACGAGTGGACGCTGGCGACGACGCAGGCGGCCCCGGTCGGAGCGGTCCGGAACACGGGCGGATTCACCGACGGGGACCGCGCGGCGTTCCTCGCCGACCACGTCGGGGCCGGCGCGCTCACCTTCCCCGGGTGGAACTTCGACGACCCCGACGTCGACCCGATGAAGGCGCGGAAGCTCGACTGGGCCGCCCGGCTGCTGCGCTGGCTCGAACGCCGCCGGAACGAGGAGTTTCCCGTCCTGGACGGGCGACGCGAGGCGGCGGACGAGGCGCTGGAAGGGATTCTCGGCGGAGAGTTAACCGGCGACCCCGGCGGCGACTAAGCCTCGCGCTCCACTCGCGGCTCCGGGAACAGCTCGTCGCGGTCGCGGTCGCCGATCCACTGGGCCAGCCGGACGAGCTGGTCCGCGGCGGCCTCGAACAGGCGCTCGCTCTTCTCCGGGGTCACGTCGGTCGGGTCGCCGAACGCGCCGTTCGGGGAGTTGTCGATCGCGTCGTAGAACGTGCGCGCGCCGTGGACGGTCGTGTCGGCGTCGTCGAGGTCGACGAGCCCGCCGTCGCGGGCGTCTTCGAGCCGATCCTCGCGGACGAGGTCGGGGGCGATGTGGGTGATCATCGCCGTCTCCTTCGGCCCCGCGTGGGGACCGTTGCGCTCGAACAGGTCGTCGACCAGCTCCGGGATCGACTCGTCCCACATCCACTCCACCGCGTAGGCGACCTCGTCCTCGTGGAGCCGCCGCCCGACCTCGCGGAGGTGCTGGACGTTGCCGCCGTGGGCGTTGACGAACACCACGCGGTCGATGCCGTGGTAGGCGAGGTTCCGGGAGAAGGACTCGACGTAGTCGCGGAACTCGGGCGGGTCGACCCACATCGTCCCCGGGAACTGCCGGTGGTGCGGGCTGACGCCGACGTTGATCGTCGGCGTTCGGAACGCGTCAGACCGGTCGGCGGCCGCCGTCGCGAGCGCCTCGGCGATCAGGTGGTCGGTCGCCAGCGGGAGGTGCGGGCCGTGCTGTTCGGTCGATCCGAGCGGGACGAGCGCGACGGAGCCCTCGGACAGCGCGTCGCCGAGCTCCGGCCAGGTGTGGTCCGCGAGATACATGTTCCGACGACGCCGGCCGGACGTATCAAACCGCCGTCTCCGGCGGAACCGGCCGGCGAGGAGCCGCCGTTCGCGCCGTGTCGACACCCTTTTTGTGTCCTCCGGCCGAACCGACGACCATGTTCGGAGGCGGCGGCATGAACCCGCGAAAGATGAAGCAGATGATGAAACAGATGGGGATCGACGTCGAGGAGCTCGACGCCGAACGGGTCGTCATCGAGACGGCCGACGGCGACGACCTCGTCTTCGACGGCGCGCAGGTCACCAAGATGGACGCCCAAGGGCAGGAGACGTATCAGATCGTCGGCTCGCCCGACGCGGTCGCCGACGCTGGCGTCGGCGGCGCGACGGCCGTCGAGGGCGACGCGGACGACCCGGCGCTCGACGAGGCGGACGACGGCGACGACGAGATCCCGGAGGAGGACGTGAAGCTCGTCGCTCAGCAGGCGGGCGTCTCGAAGGACGCCGCCCGAGAGGCGCTGGAGGCGGCCAACGGCGAGCCGGCCCGGGCGATCTCGGACCTGCAGTGACGGACGCCGCGTACCTGCTCGTCCACGAGGACCGGGAGTACCTGCTGGAGCCGGGCGAGGAGTTCGGCACCGACCTCGGCGTGATCGAGGTCCCCGAGGACGTCGCGGCCGGCGACGAGGTCGAGACCCACCTCGGCACGGTCTTCGAGGTCCGCGCGCTCCGCGGCCCCGACCTCTTCAACCACCTCGAACGCACCGGCGCGCCGATGATGCCCCGCGACGTTGGACTCGTGATGGGTCACACCGGCGCGGCCGGCGGCGACCGCGTCCTCGACGCGGGCACGGGGACGGGCATCCTCGCCGCGTACCTCGGCCGCGCCGGAGCCGACGTGGTCACCTACGAGGTCGACGCCGAGTTCGCCGAGGTCGCCCGCGAGAACATGCGGACGGCGGGGGTCGCCGACCGCGTCGAGGTGCGGACCGGCGACCTCACCGACGAGCTGGACGCGCTCGCCGACGGCGAGCCGTTCGACGCGCTGACGCTCGACACCGGCGACGCCCCGGCCGTCGTCGAGCGCGCGGACGACCTGCTCGCCCCCGGCGGTCGCCTCGCCGTCTACTCCCCGTTCGTGGAGGGGACCCGGGAGGCCGCCCTCGCCGCCCGCGAGGCGGGCTTCGACGAGGTCGAGACGCTTGAAACGATCCAGCGCGAGATGGACTTTTCCGACCGCGGCTCGCGCCCCTCCACCGCCGGCGTCGGCCACACGGGCTACCTCGTGTTCGCGCGAGCGCCCTGACGCCGCCGCAACGCTCTTTCGGGTCGAACCTGTCACCGTCGGTGTGGCCGACGAGGACGACGGAGCCGAACGCTCCTCGAACCCCGCCAGCGACGCCGCCGACTCCACCCCGGCCGACGCCGCCAGCGACCTGTCCCGCCACGCGGCGGAGGTCGCCGACCTCCTCCCGCGATCAAACGACCCGCTCGTAGAGGCGGTCGAGACGGCCCTCTCCGGTCGCTCCGAGGTCGTCGCGGTGGGCGTCCCGGTCCGGCTGCTGCCGCCGGTTCTGGCGGCCCGCGAGCGGTCGTCGGGCCCGCCGTGGCGGGTCGCGTGTCGCCCGGGCGTCGTCGACGCGCTCTCCCGGGCGCTCGTCCTCGGCACCGCGGCCGCCGAGGCGGTCGAGACGGACGCGATCCGGATCCGCACCGGAGAACCCCTCGATCACGGGACGGGGGGCACGCTGTTCGCGAGTCCCGACCGCGTCGACGCGGTCGTCGGCCCCGCCGGCGATCGGACGCTCGCGACGACGACGGTCGACGACGCCTCCAGATCCGCGTCCGCGACCGACGCGCGGCTGACCGTCCGGGGCGTCCGGGCAGCGGCCGAGTCGCGGTTCGACGCGGCGACGGCGGAGTCGGTCGGGATGCCCTCGCGGCGGCGACTGGTCGCCGCGGCGCGCGAGGTCCTCGACGACCGCTTCGCCGACGACGTGGCCGCCGTGCTGGAGTCGCTCGCACCCGGCGAGTTCGGTCGGACGAGCGAGCCGTCGGACCGGACGCTGCTCGTCGCGCTCGCGGCGCGACACGACCACCTCTTCCGCGACCTCCGCAGGTGGGTCGGGACGGAGGGAGTCGGGATCGCCCCGGCGCAGGAGTTCACCCGCGACCGGCGCGCGCTCGTCGAGCGGGAGCTGATCGAGTCGATCAAGGTGCCGATGGGACCGGGGCGGCCGATGCTCCGGCTCCGCGCGGTCGACGACGCGCTGTTGCGCGCCCGTCCCGAGGAGGTGCCGAGCGTCCTCACGGGGCGGTTCGCGCTGCCGACCGACGCGGACGGTCGGATCCGCCGCGACGCGACTCGCGACGACCGACGGCCGGTCTGGGAGCGGCGGCGGTGGCGGCGGTGAAACCCTCGGGGCCGGCCGCCGATCCGACGTGACAAGAACTAACTCTCGGCGGCGCGCTCACACGAGTATGACGACGTTCTCCGACAGGGTCGAGCGGATCTCGATAAGCGGGATCCGCGAGGTGTTCGAGGCGGCCGGCGACGACGCGATCAACCTCGGGCTGGGCCAGCCGGACTTCCCGACGCCCGAGCACGCGCGTCGGGCCGCGGTCGACGCCATCGAGTCCGGGAAGGCCGACGCGTACACCGAGAACAAGGGGACCCCGTCGCTGCGCGAGGCGATCGCGGAGAAGCACCGCGCCGATCAGGGGATCGACCTCGACCCCGGCAACGTCATCGCGACCGCCGGCGGCAGCGAGGCGCTCCATATCGCCCTCGAAGCGCACGTCGACGCGGGCGACGAGGTGCTGATCCCGGACCCAGGGTTCGTCTCCTACGACGCGCTGACGAAGCTGACCGGCGGCGAGCCGGTCCCCGTGCCGCTCCGCGACGACCTCACGATCGACCCGGCCGCGATCGAGGCGGCCATCACCGACGACACCGCGGCGTTCGTCGTGAACTCCCCCGGCAACCCCACGGGCGCGGTCTCCTCCGAGGCGGACGTGCGCGAGTTCGCCCGCATCGCCGACGAGCACGACGTGCTCTGTATCTCCGACGAGGTGTACGAGTACACCGTCTTCGACGGCGAACACCGGTCGCCGATCGAGTTCGCCGAGACGGACAACGTCGTGGTCGTCAACTCCGCCTCGAAGCTGTTCTCGATGACCGGCTGGCGGCTCGGCTGGGTGTACGGCTCCGACGAGCGCGTCGAGCGAATGCTGCGCGTCCACCAGTACGCGCAGGCCTGCGCGTCCGCCCCGGCGCAGTACGCCGCGGAGGCCGCGCTGCGCGGCGACCGCGGCGTGGTCGAGGAGATGACCGACTCCTTCCGGCGTCGCCGCGACCTCCTCCTCGACGGCTTCGACGAGATCGGCCTCGACTGTCCGACGCCGCAGGGGGCGTTCTACGCGATGCCCCGCGTCCCTGACGGGTTCGTCGACGAGTGCCTCGACCGCGGCGTGGTCGTCGTCCCCGGCGAGGCGTTCGGCGGGGGCGGGGCCGGCCACGCCCGGATCTCGTACGCGACCGACGAGGAACAGCTCCGAGAGGCCCTCGACGTGATGGGCGAGGCGTACGAGGCGGTCCGCTGACACCGATCCGCCCCGGCCCGCCACGACCCGCCCCGCGTCAGCCATCCCCGTCGCCCAGCAGCCGGAGCGAGCGCTCGTAGTACTCGTCGCCGTACCGGATCATCCTCTCCTCGTTCGCGCCGACGCCCGCGTCCTTCCGCACGTTCCCGTCGATGTACGGGCGCGCGTCGATCGCTCGGAGCAGTTCGACGTACGCCTCGGAGTACGGGTGCGTCTCGCCGTACTCGTCGACCGCCGCCCGCTCGACGATCCGGGCGGCCTCGGCCGAGAGCTCGTCCGCCCCGACCCTGGGACCGACGAGCCTCGCTCGGAGGACCGCCTCCATCCGTTCGGGATCCTCGGCGACCGCCTCCGCGGTCGGCCGGTAGACGGCCTCGTGGAACTGCTCCCGTTCGACCTCGACTCGATACGCGGTGTCTCGATAGACGACGCGGTCGGGGCCGTCGGCGGCGAGCAGTTCGCTGTCGTCGCGGGCCGAGACCGACCGGTACACGTACCCCCCGCGCTCCACTAGCCCGACCGGATATCCGCCCACGTTCCCGCGGGCACGCGCGGCGAAGTGCGCGATCCGGACCCCGCGCCGATCGGCTTCCGGGAGGGGTCCGTTCTCGCCGCCGTCGAGGGCCGATTCGTCCCCGTCGTCGGCCGACTCGTCGCCGTCGCTTTCGAAGAGCCGGAGGACCGGGTAGGTCTCGGCGACCTCGTCGACGACCACCGAGTCGAGCCGGTAGTAGGTCCCGTCTCGGCGCACGTACGCGGGGTCGTCCCCGCTCGCGAGGAACGGCTCGCGGTGCCGGGTCGTGTACACTTCACCCGCCAGCGCGGCGTCGAGCCCCGCCTCGTCCCATCTCTCGGGCGGATCGTCGTGGTCGCGCACGTACCGATCGCGCAGCGATCCCTCGACCCGCGAGAGCGAGAGCCTCAGTTCCGCTCCGTCGCCGTCGCTCGGGTCGTCGTTCTCCGTTCCGAGGCAGCCCGCGACGATGCCGACACCGCTGGCGACCGCGCAAGCGAGGAGGCGACGCCGGGACGGTGCGAGTTCGTCCATACCGGGCGTACCGCGAGAGGGCGGAAAGCCGTTGCCGAAACACAAACGCCCGCTTGCGTGACCGCGAGGGGTCGGGACGCGACGCCGGACGGGTCACCCCGCTGATCGCTCTAGCAGATTACTACAAGTAATTTCGAAGTGATGGAGCGTTTCCGCAAGTTATACTGTCAGCGGCGGAGTACCGAGGCGTAATGGACCGAAACATACAGGTAAGTCGCCTCGACCGGCAAGCGGTCGAGGACCAGGAGGTCGAGATCGTCGAGCGAAAGGGGATCGGTCACCCCGACTCGATCTGCGACGGCGTCGCGGAGTCGGTGTCGCGGGCGCTCTCGCAGCTCTACCTCGACCGCGTCGGCAAGGTGCTCCACTACAACACCGACGAGACGCAGCTTGTCGCCGGCCGCGCGGCCCCCGCGTTCGGCGGCGGCGAGGTCGTCGAACCCATCTACATCCTCATCGTCGGCCGCGCCACGAAGGAGTACGACGGCGAGCAGCTCCCGGTCGACTCGACGGCGCTCGCGGCCGCCCGCGACTACCTCTCCGAGACGATCCCGGAACTGGAGTACGGTACCGACGTCGTCGTCGACGTGAAACTCGGCGAGGGCTCCGGCGACCTCCAGGACGTCTTCGGCGAGGAGACCCAGGAGGTCCCGATGGCCAACGACACCTCCTACGGCGTCGGCCACGCCCCGCTCACCGAGACCGAGACGATCGTCCGCGAGGCCGAGCGCGCGCTCAACGGCCCGTACCACGACGACCACCCGGAGCTCGGTCCCGACGTGAAGATCATGGGCAAACGCGAGGGCGACCGGATCGACATCACCGTCGCCGCCGCGATGGTCGACGCCTACGTCGACGGCCTCGACGAGTATGACGACGCGGTCGCGTCCGTCCGCGAGTACGTCGACGACCTCGCCCGCGGGTACACCGACCGCGAGGTCCACGTCGACGTCAACACCGCCGACGACTACGACGAGGGCTCCGTCTACCTCACCGTGACCGGCACCTCCGCCGAGCAGGGCGACGACGGCTCCGTCGGCCGCGGCAACCGCGCCAACGGCCTCATCACCCCGAACCGCCCGATGTCGATGGAGGCGACCTCCGGCAAGAACCCCGTCAACCACATCGGGAAGATCTACAACCTCCTCTCCACCCGCGTCGCCGAGTCCGTCACGGCGGAGGTCGACGGCATCCGCGACCTCCAGGTCCGCCTGCTCTCGCAGATCGGCCGCCCGATCGACGAGCCGCACGTCGCCGACGCGCAGATCGTCACCGAGGACGGCGTCGAACTGAGCGACATCGAGGCTGACGTCCTCGCCATCGTCGACCGCGAACTGGCCGACGTGACCGACGTGACCCGCAGCGTCATCGAGGGCGACGTCTCGACGTTCTGACGGCGGACCCGATCGACCCGTTCCGGGCGGTCGCAGCAGCGCTGACGCCGACCGGCCCGGGGTTTCTACTTGCGACGCCCCGTGCGATCCGACATGGAAGACACGCCGACGGACGTGGAGCTCAAACCCGACCTGACCGACGACGTGGCCCTAGTGACGGGCGCGACCCGCGGGATCGGGGCCGAGGTCGCCGCGGGGCTGACCGATCTGGGTGCGACGGTCTACGCCGGCGCGCGCGACCCCGACGACGTCACGGCCGCGGACCAGCACGCGGTTCGGCTGGACGTGACGGAGGACGACGAGGTGCGGGACGCCGTCGATCGCATCGAACGCGAACGGGGGGCGCTCGACGTCCTCGTGAACAACGCGGGCGTGTTCCCGCGGTCCGGGCCCCTCCACGAGATGGACCTCGACGACTTCGACCGGACCACCGCCGTGAACCTCCGCGGGCCGGTCGCCGTGACCAAGCACGCGTTACCGCTGCTCACCGACGGGACCGGGGGCCGCGTCGTGACGCTCTCGTCGGGGCTCGGGCAGTTCACCGAGGGGCGGATGGAGGGCGGCTACCCGGCCTACCGGCTCTCGAAGGTCGGCGTCGGCGGCCTGACGGCGTACCTCGACGGCGAGTACGGCGATCAGGGCCTGATCGCGAACGCCGTCTCGCCGGGCTGGGTGCGGACGGACATGGGCGGCGACGGAGCGCCGCGGACGCCCTCGAAGGGGGCGGAGACGCCCGTCTGGCTCGCGCGGTTCGCGCCCGGGAGCCCCGCCGGCCACCTCTGGAAGGACCGCGAGCGGATCCCGTGGTAGGGTCGCGGCTCGGCGACCGCAACGGATTTGCGCCGGCCGGACCGAACTCCGACCATGACGCGGGTGTGTCTCCTCGGCGACCCCGGCGTGGAGCTCTCCTACGAGCTGCTCTCCCGCGAGACCGCGCGGGACGCGCTCGCCACCTACCGGATCGAGGAGCCGTTCGAGAACAGCGTCGCCGTCGACACCGTGAGCCTCGGGGCCGCCGTCTCCCTCCTCAACGACCTCGACTGGTACCTCGTCCGCTTCGTCGAGGAGGCGCTGGTGTTGGAGCCGTCCGTCTCCGCCGACGAGTGGCTCTCGCGGGACCTCGCCCGCGAGGTCCGCGACGGCGAGGTCCCCCCGGAAGAGACCGACCAGCGGCTGAAGGTGTTCGGCCTCGTCGACGGCCGCCCGGTCGAGCCGCTGTTCGTCCGACGGCGACAGGGGGAGACCCCCGAGTACGACCTCCGCGACGTCGACGAGACCGTCGTCGTCCGCGTGAGCGAGTCCGAGTTCTCCGGGTAGGCGGTGCGGCCGAAAAAGCCGGGGTTCTCAGTTCAGCCCTCGTAGCCCGCGAGATCCATCACGGAGGCGAACTGCTCGGTGTCGGTGACGCCGTCGTACACCATCCCGCCGATCATCCCGCCGGGGTAGGTGTCGCCGTTCATGGCGTGGTTCACCTTGTGGCAGTGGAGCGCGTAGACGCCGGGGTCGGCGTCGGCGGTGAACTCGATCGTCTTCCGCTCGGCGGGCGCGATCGGCACCACGTCCTCGCGGTGCCGGGCGCTCTCGGGGATGACGCCGCCGTCCTTCTCGACGACGGTGAACCCGTGGTTGTGGGTGTGCATCGCGTGCGACTCGTAGCCGGCGTTGACGTAGTGGATCCGCACTCGGTCGCCCTCCTCGACGATGAGGGGAGAGCCCTCCTCGGGGTGGAAGGTGTACGGCGCGCAGCGACCGTTCACGGTGAAGACGTCGGGGTTGCGGTCGCGGTGGCTGAAGTCCACGTCGCCGCCCGCCATCGACGCCGACAGCCGGCTGTCCCAGTCTTTGATCGTGTGGAATATCTCCTTGTCCGGGGCGTCGTACCCCTCCGGATCGACGCGGAGGATCCCGAACATCCCCATGTCGAGGTGGTTCTGCGTCTGGTAGTGGCAGTGGTACAGGTGCGTCCCCGGCTGGTTCGCCTCGATCTCGTAGGTGTGCTCCTCGCCGGGCGCGACCTGCTGGCCGGTCGTGGTCGGCACGCCGTCGTCCATCCAGTCCTTCGAGAGCCCGTGGACGTGGAACGTGTGCGGCCGGTTGTGCTCGGTGTTGTCGTAGGTGATCTCCAGTTCGGTCCCCTCCGTCACGCGGAGGAGGGGGCCGGGGACGCTGGGGTCCGTGTCCGGCGTCTCCCACGCCCAGACCTCCGGCAGCTCCCACGGACCGCCCTGCGCGTTCTCGCCGAGCAGCGTGTGGCGACACGCCCGCGTGGACATGGTGATCGCACCGTCGCGCTCGTCGAGGTCGACGGTCGTCCGCGGCGTCGTGTACGGGTGGTCCGTCTCGACGGCGGTCGAGTCGCTCCCCGACCAGTCGTCGACCTGTCGTGCGGCCTTGCCGCCGTCGTCCCCGCTCCCGGACTCCGCGGCGTTCTCGGCGTCCGACTGCGGGGCACCGCACCCCGCGAGCCCGACGGTACCCAACGCGGCCGTCGCGGAGAGGAAACTGCGCCTGGAGGCGGTACGCGAGCCGAAGATGTTCCCGTCGTTCATCACACCCCCGTCTCGGCACCTCAACCGGTTAAGAAGCGCTCGGATGTTTCCCCCGTGAGAACCCGGTCTCGAACCGTTGATTGTTTGTGTGCTCGATCGCCAATGGGGGGTCCTCCGCGTCGGCGTTCAGTCGTCTCCGTCGAGCTCGGCGACGATCCGCGTTCGGACCGGTCCCACGTCGACCGGGGCCCACGCCTCCACGTCGTAGGTCACGTCGGCGAGCGTCTCCAGCCGGTCGGCGTCGCCGTCGCCTATCGCCTCGACCGCTTCCTCCCGGAGCCGACCGAGGACCGCGTCCGCGAGCGCCTCGCGGTCGACCGACCGGTCCGGGACGTCGAGGATATGCGGGAGGTCCTCGGCCCCCTCGGGGAGCGTCGGGAACGCCGCCGGCCCGACCGCGAGCGCGGACCCGTCCGCGGCGGCCTCCGTCCCGCCCCCCTCGTCACCGCCGGAGAGCGCGTCCTCCGGGGCCGGTACGAGCGCGTACTCCGCGACCGCGAGGTCGATGGCGGCGTCGATGGCCGCCTCGTCGACCTCGGCGCGCCGCTTGAACGCCAGTTCGGAGAGCGCCTCGGAGAGCTCTCCCCGCGTGAGCCAGCCGAACAGGTCGACGACGCCGGCGAGGTCGTCGCGGGCGGCGACGCTCGGCTCACTCGCGTCGGCCATCGTCAGTCCTCACCCGGGGCCGGCTCCGTCTGTCCGTCGTCGGTCGCCGCCTCGCTGACCGCGTCGTTCTCCGCGGCGACGTTGCCGACGCTCCGGTCGTCGCCGCGGACCGCGTCGAGGTCGTTCCGCGCCGCCTCCCGGACCTCGCTCGGGTCGACCGGGGCGCTCTCCCACGCCGGGAGCCGGGTGTCGGGGCCGGGTTCGTCGAGCGCCTCGGCGTAGGTCGCCACCTGCGAGCGCTCGTCGTCGCCGTCGTAGGAGAGCCCGTTGAACGCGGCGTCGGCGGCGTAGCCGTCGATCAGGGTCTCCGCGGCCTCGCGGTAGCGCTCGGGGAGGCCGTCGTAGCGCACGTCGACGCCCGCGTCCTCGACGGCGCGCAGCGTCGCCTCGCCGACCGCCCGGCTCATGTCGGCGAGGCCGGTCGGCCCCTCGACGGAGCGGTGGTCGTGTTCGTACCGCCCGAGGTCGACCTGCGCGCTGTCGGCGAAGCCGGCGCGGCCGAACGCCTCGCCGAGCGTCCCGACCTCCAGCCCCCAGCCCCGCTGGACGCGGAGCCGGGAGACGAGGTCGCTCGTGGCCGCGAACTCCCCGGCGAGCGCGTAGCGGAACGCAGAGAGGTACCGCAGCACGTCCGGCTCCGCCCCGGGCGCGGCGTCGCCGAGCGCCCGGACGAGCGGTCGGAAGAACAGCCGGAACAGCCGACCGTACAGCGAGCCGTCCTCGACGCGGGCGTAGTACCCCTTCGAGAAGGAGTAGCCGCGACCAAGCGGGAACAGCAGCCGGTTGACGAACGCCGACGAGTAGGTCTTCGTGTCGGCGTCGTGGACGACGACGAACTCCTCGTCGAGCGCGCGTCCCAGCGCGAGCCACACGTCGCGGCCCTTCCCCCGCTCGCCGTCGAGGCCCCGCGCGTCCAGCAGCGACGCGAGCCGGGGGCCGTCGCACCACAGCGTCTCGACGTCGAGGTCGAACCCGTCCAGCCAGTCGGCGAACGGCCCGGCGCGGTCGGCCGACGCCCGCAGCGGGACGATCACCCGGGCGGGGTCGACGGTCTCCAGCGTCGAGAGCACGCGGTCGGCCGCGAGGGTCCCGTACTCGCGTTCGGTCATCGGCACGACGACCGCCGCGCGGTCGGTCGGGGCGTCGGGCCGGTGGTCGGTCAACGCGTGAAGCGTCGTCACGCGCTCCTGAACGTACTCCATTTACCGATCACACGGGCGGGACGCCCAAAACAGGTGCGGTAGCGCCGACCGGTTCCGGGGGCCCCGCGGGACGCGTCGAGCCCGATGCGTCGGGTCTCCGCGAGGGGGTCAGGCCGCTCGCGTCGCGCCCGCCGCGCCGCCGGGGACGCGCCCGAGTCGGTACAGGACCGCGTACGCGGCGACGATGAGCGCCAGCCCGCCGGCGAGCGCGAGGAAGACGGCGTCGTACGTCGCGCCGGCCTCGATCGCCTCGCCGACGACCCACGACCCGGCCGCCTGCGCGGACATCATGCCGGCGGAGAACATCGCGTACGCCGACGCGCGGGACTTGTCGGGCAACGACGCGAGCAGGTACGTGTCGCCGGCGGGGAACAGCATGTGGATGGCGAAGCCGACGACGACGCTCGCGGCGATCACCGCCGCGAGCCCCTCGGCGACGACGACGAGGACCACCCCGCCGACGAACGCCGTGACGATGCCGAGCAGGTACGGGACGTGCGGGAGCCGGTCCGCGAGGTCGCCCGAGACGAGGAAGGCGGGCACGCCGGCCACGAAGATCACCGTCAGGAGGTTCCGGGCGGTCGACCGGGGCAGATTCTTGTCGATCATGTACAGCTCGTAGAAGTTGAACAGCCCCTGCCAGACGAAGCTGGTGAGCCCCATCAGCACGACGCCGGCGAGGATCAGCTTCCACTCGCCGCGGGCGGCCGCGAGGAAGTCGGTGTCGCCCGCGCCGGCGTCCGGGAGGTCGGTCCGCTTCGCGAGGACGACGAAGAGGACCGTGCTGGCGGCCGCGGCGACCGCCAGCCCGTAGAACGCGTACCGCCAGTCGTACCACAGCGCGACGGTGACCGCGGGCGCGGCGACGACGGCGGCGAGCTGGCTCGCCATGCCGTGGACGCCCATCACGCGCCCGACGCGCTGGGGGAACAGCTCCGAGATGAACGGGTTCGCGGCCACGAAGTAGACGCCGGAGGCCAGCCCGATCGCGAAGGCGGCGACCATCAGCGCGAGCACGCCCGGTGCGAGCGCGACGCCCAGCGCGCCGGCGGTCAGCATCCCGCCGGAGACGAGGATCACGCTGCGCCGCGTGAAGCGGGTGAGCGCCCACCCCGCCGGGAGCCGCGGGGCGGCCGAGCCGAGCCACGCGAGCGTGACGATGAGGCCGGCGGTCCCCTCGCGGATCCCGAACGTGTCGATGAACTCGCCCACGAGGGGCGCGAACACCACCCGCGCGAAGTTGACGAGGAAGACTAAGGCGCAGAGCGATCCGAACAGCCGGGTCCGTGACACGGCGGCGATTCCCCGCGCCGGGACACAAGCGTTGCGGAAGCGGTCGGCCGCGGCCGTGGAGCGCGTCCCGCCCGCCTTGACGACCGCGTCGCCGCGTCTGGCGTCGGTTTCGCCGCTCGCGTCAGACCGGCGTCGTACGGGGTTTTTATCCGGCCCGACGACGAACGACGGGTATGAAATCCACGCGCAAGGGGCTCCGCGACGGCGACCTCATGAAGGACACCTACGAACGGCTCAACTGCGCCGACTGCGAGCAGGTGTTGAAAAAGGAGAACGACCCCGACGAGGTGTTCTCGGTCCGGATCTGCCCGGAGTGCGGCGAGCGATTCAAGGAGCTTCGCTGACCGACCGTCTCGCGCGCGCGACACGGCCACGCCGCGCCGTTCGAGTCCCCGCTCACACCGTCGCTCTCTCCTCGCTTGCGGTCGTTCAGGAATTGATTGAGTCCGCGACCGACTCCGCCACCGCCTGCGCCTCGCCCGCGACGATCTCGATCCACCGATACCGGGTGTACGCCTCGACCGTCGACCGGGCGGTCCGGTCGGCCGCGGCGAGCGTGCCGTCAGGCTCCGTAAACAGCGACAGGAACACTGTCGCCAGCCATCGGCCGAGCGGGTTCTCGCTCCCGACGAGTCCCGTCGCCGCCGTGACCGCCGCGTCGCGCGCGGCGACTATCGCGGCCGCGTCGTCGGGGAACATCGTCTCCCCGTTCTCGACCCGGGCGGCGACGGCGTCGAGCGCACGGAGCCGCGTCCACGCGAGCGCGGTCCGTGTCAGCCCGGTTGCCGGATTGTCGGGTTCGTAGTTGCCGAACGCGACCGGGTCGAACCACATGTCGTCGAAGCTCCGGTACACCGCGCTCGACAGGAGGGCGTCGCTTGGCGCGCCCCGCGCGACCGCCCGCTCTTCGACGAACGCCTCCGTTCCCGGGTTGTGTCGGAGATCTTCGACATCCTCGCCGTGAAGCTCGCGGAGGCGATCGCCAACCGCCCGGCCGAGTCGGTTCATCTCGCGGCGAAGCGGCGCGCCGACCGACACGGGGTCGGCGAGCGAAGCTTGATACCGGTCGCGGAGGTACCGCCCGGCCGCCACGTACGACTGGACCCGCTCCACGTCGCCGACCGCCTCGCCCGTCCGAAGCGGGTTCGCTCGGTCGCCGGGGTCCGCGTTCCCGCCGACCAGCGTCCGCCGCCGCGACTCGTCGTACCACCGTTCGATCGGCCCGTACACCGCGGCCCCGACGAGCGGGTCGGACGCGGACCCGGGCAGCGTCTCCAGCGTGTCACCGGCCCGCCGCCGGACCGTCCCAGCGTCGGTGGCCACCGCCTCCGGGTCGCCCTCGGCGGTGACGCCGGCCCACGTGCCGACGGCGGTCGCGGCGTGGCCGCGCGCCGCGGCGTACCGCTCCGCCGCCTCCAGCGGGGGCAGCGACGCGTCCGGTCCCGGAAGCGCCTCGCGGGCCGCCGTCCGCTCCGTCTCGATCTGTTCGCGGATTTCGCCGTTCGGGAGCGTCTCCGCGGTCAGCGGCTCCGGGATCGGAGCGAGCAGGCGGTCGACGCGGTCGGCGAACGCGCTCGCGACCCGGGGCTCCACGTCGACCGGGACGAGCCGCGGCCGCGCCGGAACCGGCTCGTCGAACTCGCGCGGGACCGCGTCGACGTCGAGCGACGGCGGATCGGTCCAGAACCGCGGCTCGTCGCCGACCCCCGAGCAGCCCGCCAGCGCGCCGAGGGCGACTGAACCGCCGGCCGCGAGCGCGTCGCGCCGGGTGAGCCGGTCCGTCACGCCCCGTCACCTCCCTCGCCGATCGCGGTCTCGTTCCCGGGGACGGTCGCGTTCCCGTCGATCACCGCGTACTCGGTCCCCGTCCGCTGACACGGTGACCGACCGCTGGCCCCGGAGCCGGTGAGCCGGCCGTCGAGCGTGACCGGAAGCCGGAATATCAGCGCGAGGACGACCCGCGTGTCGGCCTCGCACGCCTCGTCCGGCGGTCGAAGCTCCCGGCAGTAGTCGTACTCGACGTGCCCGGGATCCCACGAGACCGAGTGGATATCGAGGCGTTCACACGACTCGACGCCGGCGGGCGCGACGTACACCGTCTCAGCGTCGAAGTCGGTCTCGTCGAGGAACGAGCGGAGTCGCGAGCGGTCCGCGTCGGCGACGCCCTCGGCGACGGTCAGCTCGGCCGCCCGGTCCGCGCTCGTGACGAGTTCGCTCCTGACCGCAACCGGGCCGCCCTCGTCGTTGGTTTCGCTTCCGTCGACGAGGACGCGCTCGCCGTCTGGGTTCCGGATCTTCAGTACGGCCGGGTCGGTCTCCGTGCCGGAGGTCTGCCGCTGGACGGACTCCGAATTCGGGTCGCCTGCGCCGCCGAGACAGCCGGCGAGGACGCCGACCGAGAGGCTGCCGAGGAGGGCTCGTCGCGTCGGGGGCATGCGCGCCGCTTGCGTCGGTCCCGATAAACCTCTTGTGGGGCCGCCGCCGCCCGCGGATCACTCGAAGACGGCGTCGAACGCCGACGCGCCGAGCGGGTCGAACGTCCCGGCGGCGACGTTCTCGCGGACGTGATCCGGGTTGGCCGTCCCCACCAGCGACGAGGTGACGCCGGGCGCGCTCCGCGCGAAGTTGAGCGCGCGCTGGGCGGGCGTCTCACCCGCGAGCGTCGCGTCGACGTCGGCCGGGATCGCGCCCTCGACCGCCAACTCGCCCTGTCCGATGCTCGCGCTCGTCACCACCGAGAGCCCGGCCTCGTGGGCGAACGAGAGCGTCGAGACCGGCCCCTCCGCGTCGGCGTCGGGCGGCGCGGGCTGGTTCCGCCGGGTGAACGCGTCCGCCATCGCGACGTTGAAGGGGAGCTGGATCGCCGCGAACCCGTGGTCGTCGTCGGGACCGACCGCCTCGCCGGCGCGCTCGGCCCGCGAGAGCACTTCCGCGAGCGAGAGGTACGCGTCGTCGCCCTCGGGAACCCGGAACGCGTCCCACGTCGCGACGCCGTAGGCCCCAAGGTCGCCCGCGGCGCGCCGGCGTTCGAGCGTCTCGAAGCCGGCTTCGAGCAGGTCGTACACCTCCTCGCGCGACCGGGCGGCGAGCTGCGTCTCCGGGTTGTGGACGTAGTAGCAGTCGACCGATTCGAGCCCGAGCCGGTCGAGCGAGCGGTCGAGCGACCACTCTAAGAACTCGGGCGTCACCGCGTGCGCGCCGTTCGCGAGGTCGTCGGGGGCGACGATCCCGGGGTCGACGAACCGCTCGCGGACGTACGCGCTCGGGTCGTCGGGGCGCTCGCCGTCGAACGGGAGGAAGCCCCCCTTCGTCGCGACGACCACCGACTCGCGGTCGACGGGGGCGTCGCGGAGCGCCTCGCCGACGACGCGCTCTGCGCGGCCGCAGCGGTAGTTGGCCGCGGTGTCGACGTGGTTAACGCCCGAGCGCAGCGCCAGTCCGATCGCCTCGCGCGAGGCCTCGTCGACGGCGGGCGTCGGCTCGCCGAGGTACGTCCCGATCCCGACGCTGGAGACGACTCCCGGCCCGAACCGGCGGAAGTACGTCCGGCCGAAGGCGTCGCCGAACTCGTCGCGGTAGTCCCAGAGGGCCTCGCGGGTTGCCATGTCTGACCCTCGGTCCGGGCGGAATAAAAGCGGCGCGTCCGGCAGGCGTCCGGGCCGCGCGCGGCGTCGCCGACGCGGAGGTGAGCGGGCCGCGCGTTCGTCAGACGTGCGCACGACGCAACGACTATACGGGCACCTCGTCTCACCTGTGGTAATGGCCTCGCTCACCGACCATCTGGCGGACCTCGTCGCGGACGTGGACGCCACGCTGCTGTTCTCGCCGACGAGTTCCTTCTACGAGCGGTTCGCGGACGACGGGGTCGAGGTCGTCGTCGTCGCCCCCGACAACGACGTCGACGCCGAGACGTTCGTCGAACTCCCCCTCCCGTTCGACAACGTCAAAGACCGGATCCGGTTCGGTATCGAGGGCGCGATGGACGAGGGGCTGCTCGCGGAGGGCGACGAGGTCGCCTGCGTCGCCTCCGTCTTCGACGGCGGCTCCGACGCGGTGATCCGCGTCACCGTCGACGAGGGGATCCACACGGGGATCTACGACCTGTTCACCAACTCCCGGGCGGAGCCGAGCGTCATCCGCGACGTGTTCGAGGTCGCGATCGAACTCGGACAGAAGGGACAGAAGGGGAAGCCGGTGGGCGCGCTGTTCGTCGTCGGCGACGCGGGGAAGGTGATGAACAAGTCGCGGCCGCTGTCGTACAACCCCTTCGAGAAGTCGCACGTCCACGTGGGCGACCCCATCGTGAACGTCATGCTCAAGGAGTTCTCGCGGCTCGACGGCGCGTTCGTCGTCTCCGACTCCGGGAAGATCGTCTCCGCGTACCGCTACCTCGAACCCGCCGCCGAGGGCGTCGACATCCCGAAGGGGCTGGGCGCGCGCCACATGTCCGGCGCGGCGATCACCCGCGACACTAACTCGACGTCGATCGTGCTCTCCGAGTCCGACGGGCTGGTCCGGGCGTTCAAGGCGGGCGAACTCGTCTTGGAGATCGATCCGGAGGAGTACTGACAGATGTCCGCGGTCCCGACAGCCCTCTCGGAGTTCGTTCGCGCGGTCCCCGACCGGCTCTGGCTGGCGCTTTTCGTCCTCGTCGTCGGGCTCGTGTTGGCGTACCTCGTCGGCGTTATCAACCGCCGGCTGCTCCGCCGCGCCGGCGTCCCCGAGGTGATCGAGGGGACGGCCTTCGAGCGGACGGCCCGCGAGTTCGACACCTCGACGGTGGGGATCTTAGCGAAGCTTTCGAGCTATTTCATCCTCGCCGTCACCGTCATCGTCGCTCTCACCGTCGCGGACGTGAACTACCTCCAACAGTTCTGGTCGGGCGTCGCTGCCTTCCTCCCGCGGCTGTTCGTGGCGGCCCTCGTGCTCATCGTCGGGGTCGTCGTCGGCGACAAGACCGAACTGCTCGTCGCCGAGCGGCTCCGCGGGATCAAGCTTCCCGAACTCAGCGTGCTCCCGACGCTCGTAAAGTACAGCGTGGTGTACGTCGCCGCGCTCATCGCGCTCGGACAGGTCGGCGTCCAGACGCTCGCGCTCATCGTGCTGCTCGCGGCGTACGCGTTCGCGGTCGTGCTGTTCGCCGCGCTCGCGACGAAGGACCTCGTCGCCTCCGCGGCGGCCGGCGTCTTCCTCCTCCTCCGACAGCCGTACGGCATCGGCGACGAGGTGCGGGTCGCCGGCGAGCGCGGCGTCGTTCAGGAGGTCGACCTGTTCGTCACCCACATCGAGACCGACGGGGAGGAACACGTCGTCCCGAACCACGCCGTGTTCCGCGAGGGCATCGTGCTGATCCGGGGGTGATCGGCCCCCCCGCCCGCGCGCCGGATCCGAGTGCGGAACCAATGTACGGGGCTGAGTTTTAGGCTAGCCTAAAATGAACGGACACGAGGAACAGGTCGTCGGGGCGCTATTCGACGTCGTCGACCCCGAGGAGCACGCCGAGACCAGACGGCGGTTGCTCCGTGCGTACGAGTCGAACGCGACCGACGATCGCGACGAGCTGATCGAACGGCTCGTCTCGGAGCTGGTCGCCGTCCTCAACGAGGAGCTCACCCGCGGCGAGGGCGTCGACGTCCTCAGCGACGCGATTGGGTTCCTCCTCGACCGCTTCCTCTCGGTGGTCGAGGTCGCGCCCGTCGCGATCGTCGTCGTCGACCCCGACGGGACGGTCCGGCTGTGGAACGACGGCGCGGAACGGCTCTTCGGCTGGTCCGAGTCGGACGCCCTCGGCCGGCGGTTCGTCTCGGAGGGGTCGGGGGCGTCCGACGCGCTCGAGTCGTCGCTGACGCGGCTGCGGGACGGCGAGCGGCTGACCGGCGTCGAGACGCGTCACCCACACTACGACGGGTCGCTGCTCGACGTCCGGTTCTGGGCGGCACCGCTTCGCGACCGCGACGGGGAGTTCACCGGCGCGACGTACGTCCTGACCGACGTCGGCGAACGGAAGCGGCGCGAGCAGCGACTGACCGTCCTCAATCGGGTGTTGCGACACAACGTCAGAAACGACGTGAACGTCATCGCGGGGCACCTCGAAGCGCTCGCCGCCGACCGCCCCGACGGCGACCCGCACGTCGAGGCGATGGAGCAGCGGCTCGCCGACGTCGTCGACCTGAGCGACGCCGCGAGACAGCTCGAACGGCTTCAGGAGTCCGGCGTCGAGGCGAGCCGGACGACGTACGACCTCCCGGCGCTGGTCGAGCGGCGGGCCGGCGACCTCCGGGCGACCCATCGGTCCGCCGCCGTCACCGTCCGGGCCCCGGCCGAGGCCGACGCCGTGGCCCACGACCTCTTCCCGTACGCGCTCGACAACCTCCTTGAAAACGCGGTCGAACACAACGAGTCGCCGTCGCCCCGGGTTCGCGTGACGGTCGACGCCGGTTCCGACCGCGCGTCCGTCACCGTCGCGGACGACGGACCGGGACTCCCGACCCACGAGCGCGAGGTGTTGACGCGGTCGGACGAGACACAACTCACTCACAGCGCCGGGATGGGACTCTGGATGGTCCGCTGGATCGTCCGCGCGTCCGGTGGCGAACTGCGGGCCGCGGAGAGCGACCTCGGCGGCGCGGCGGTGACCGTCTCCCTCCGCCGGTGACCGCCCGCCCGGCGGGGACGTTCCCACTGCGTGAGACTGCCTGCCACCCTATATCCGAACGCGACCCGAACGCCGAGACATGAGCCCCGATACCGCGAGCGTCGCCTGCGACGCCTGGGACGGGAGCGAGTGCGAGGGGACGCCGCACTGCCCCCCGCGCTGTCCGCGCTTCGTCGACGAGGAGGGCGCGCGCTGGACGGTCCGTCCGGCGGTCGACGCGGACGAACCTCGGCTCGTCGAGATGTACGAGCGGTTCGACCGACCCGACCGCGCACAGGGACTCCCACCCGTGAGCCGCCGACGGCGCGTCGAGTGGATCCGATCGATGCTGACCAAGGGGAACAACGTCGTCGCCGAGCGGGACGGCGAGGTGCTCGGGCACGCGATGTACACTCCGACCGACGCGCCGGTCCCCGAACTCGCCGTCTTCGTCCACCCGGGCGCGCAGGACCGCGGCGTCGGGACGGAACTGTGCCGACACGTGATCGCCAACGCCGCCGCGGCCGGCCGCGAGGGGATCGAACTCCACGTCGAGACCGGGAACCGCGCCGCCCGGTCCGTCTACGGGACGGTCGGGTTCGAGGTCGTCGAGCGGCGCGCGGACCTCCGGATGCGGCTCGACCTCGACGACCCGGTCGCGACCGAGGTGCGCTGGCCGCCGCTCGCCCGCGAGGGACCGGCGGAGCCCGCGGTCGAGACCGCGCCCGGCGGCTCCGGGCCCGGGCGGTCGCCGGCGGACGACTGAGGCGGTGCCGCGGACCCGTTCGTCCGCTCCCCGTCGCCACCGCAACCGTTAGGCCTCGCCGACCCGAGGGTACCGTAACCGTGGACGACGCCATCGAGTGGCTGCGGAACCGCCCCTTCTACGAGGGACAGATCGCCGACCACCGGCGGCTCCCGGCCCGCGAGCCGGAGTTCGCCGACGTCGACCTCGAACCCCGGCTCGCCGACGCGCTCGCGGACCGCGGCGTCGACCGGCTGTACCGGCACCAAGCCGACGCGATCGAGGCGGTCCGCGACGGCGACGACGTCGTCCTCGCGACCGAGACGGCGAGCGGCAAGTCGCTCGCGTACACCGTCCCCGCCTTCGAGGCCGCGATGGACCGCGGCGCGCGGACCCTCTACATCGGGCCGCAGAACGCGCTGATCGCGGACCAAGAGGAGTCGCTCTCGGACCTCGCCGCCGGGCTCGGCTTCGGGAGCCGCGTCTCCGTCGACTCGTACACCGGGCGGCTCTCTCGGTCCGAGAAGCGCGACGTGCGCGACCGCCGCCCGACCGTCCTCCTCTCGAACCCGGACATGCTCCACTACGCGCTGTTGCCCTACGCCGGGCGGCTGTGGGACTGGTTCTTCTCGTCGCTGGAGTACGTCGTGATAGACGAGGTGCACAGCTACCGCGGCGTGTTCGGCTCGCAGGTCGCGCTGACGCTTCGCCGGCTCGCGCGGACCTGCGAGCGGTTCGGCTCGTCGCCGCAGTTCGTCTGCTGTTCGGCGACGATCAACAACCCCGTCGACCACGTCGCGACGGTCACCGGCCGCGACCCCGAGGGGATCGCCCTGGTCGACGAGGACACCTCGGGCCGCGGCCCGCGCGACTGGGTGCTGTGGAACCCGCCGGAGTACGACGACGACTGGCAGGAGCGCGGGAGCGGTCGCCGGAAGTCGAGCCACACCGAGTCGAAGCGGCTGTTCGTCGACCTCGTCACCGCGGGCCAGCAGACGCTGGCGTTCACCCGGGCGCGACAGACCGCGGAGCAGTACGCGACCGACAGCGCGAGCGACCTCCGCGAGCGGGGCGAGCGCGACCTCGCCGGGAAGGTCGGCGCGTATCAGGCCGCGCTCACCGACGACCGCCGCCGCGAGATCGAGTCGGACCTCCACGCCGGCGACCTCCGGGGCGTCTGGTCGACGAGCGCCCTCGAACTCGGCGTCGACGTGGGCGGCCTCGACGCCGTGGTGCTCGACGGCTACCCCGGCACGCGCATGTCCGCCCACCAGCGCGCGGGGCGGGCCGGCCGCGGCGACGACCCCGCCTTGGTCGTGATGGTCGGGGGCGAGGACCAGCTCGACCAGTATCTCATTCGCAACCCGGGCGACTTCTTCGACGCGCCGCCGGAGGACGCGATCTGCGACCCGGAGAACGGTCAGCTGATGCCCGGGCACGTCGCCTGCGCGGCCGACGAGAACTGGCTCTCGCCCGAGGACGAGCGCTTCTTCGGCGACTCGTTCCCGGGCGTCGTCGCCGACCTCACCGACGAGGGCGTCCTGAACCGGCGCGAGGCCGCGGCGGGGACGCGCTGGGTCCACGCCGGCGGCTCCAGTCCGCAGCAGTCCGTGAACCTCCGCACCGCGGAGGAGCGCGAGATATCGCTGATCGAGCGGTCGAGCGGCGAGACGGTCGCGACGCTCGGCTTCGCCGACGCGCTCCGCGACGCCCACCCCGGCGCGATCTACCACCAGCAGGGCCGCACCTACGAGGTGGTCGAACTGGACCTCGACCGCGACGTGGCCGAGCTCCAGCAGTCGTGGGCGGACTACTACACGCAGGTGCGCTCCGACAAGGACATCGTCGTGAACGACGACCTCGACGAGCGCACGCTCTCCGCGCGCCCCGACGTTCCGGTCCGGTTCGCGGACGTGACGGTGACGGAGCAGATCACGGGGTTCGTCAGGAAGGACGCCGCCACCGGCGAGTCGCTCGGCGAGTCGACGCTCGATCTCCCGGAGACGACGCTGCGGACGAAGGCGCTGTACTTCCCGGTCCCCGAGGACGTCGAGCGCGAGATGCGGGCCTTGGGGGACCCGCTCGACGGCGACGCCGAGACCCCCGGCGCGAGCGGCGACCTCGCGTCGGACGGGGGGTCCACCGGGGACGGCGACGGCGAGCCGATCCCGGGCGGCGAGTACGCGTTCAACGGCGGGATCCACGCCGCGGAGCACGGCATCATCTCGCTGTTCCCGTTCCACCTGCTGTGCGACCGCGCCGACGTCGGCGGCATCTCGACGCCGCACCACCCCCACACCGAGGGACCGGCGGTGTTCGTCTACGACGGGTATCCGGGCGGCGTCGGACTCACGCGCCGCGGGCACGGCCGGATCGAGGAGCTGATGACCCGGACGGCGCGGCTCATCGACTCCTGCGACTGCGAGGACGGCTGTCCCGCCTGCGTCCAGTCGCCGCACTGCGGCAACGGGAACGACCCGCTGGCGAAAGCGCCGGCCGTCAGCCTGCTCGAATCGCTCACCGGGACGCGAACCGACGGGTGAAGCGACCGCTCCCTCGGTCCCGGTGAGATCACTCCCCCGATCCCGGTGAGACCACCCCCTCGATCCCGGTGGTTTCACGGTGGACGCGTCCGTGGCGATCCCATGGAGCTGTTCTGGCACCGGCGGGACCTCAGAGTCGCCGACAACGTCGGGCTCGCGGCCGCGACGGGGGCCGGCGTCGAGGGGGCCGACCGAGGGCCGGCCGCGGCCGTGTTCGTCTTCGATCCCGACGTGCTCGACCACGCGAGCGACGTGCGAGTGCGCCGCCTGCTCGACGGCCTCGCCGCGCTGCGCGACGACTACCGCGAGCGCGGGAGCGACCTGCTCGTCGCCCGCGGCGACCCGGAAAACGTCCTTCCGCGGCTCGCGGAGGCGCTCGACGCCGAGCGCGTCGTCTGGAACCGCGACTACTCCGGGCTGGCGCGCGAGCGCGACGCCGGCGTGCGGCGGGCGCTCGACGCCGTCGACGTCGAGCGCGAGGCCCACCAAGACGCGGTCCTCCACGACCCGGACGCGATCCGGACGAACGCGGGCGATCCCTACTCGGTGTACAGCTACTACTGGAAGAAGTGGACCGACCGCGCGAAGGACGATCCGCGTCCCGCGCCGACCACGGAGGGGCTCGTCGACGCCGACGCGCTGGCGGCCGCGGTCGGGTCGGAGGCCCGCGCCGACGGGGGCGCTGCGGTCGACCGGGTCGCCGTCGGCGACCTCCCGACGCCCGCCGACCTCGGCTTCGCTGAGCCGGACGCCGAGACCGGTCCCGCCGGCACCGCCGCCGCCCGCGAGCGGCTCTCTGCGTTCCTCGACGAGGCGGTGTTCGCCTACGAGGCCGAGCGCGACTACCCGGCGAAGGAGGCGACCTCGCGGCTCTCGGCGTTCCTGAAGTACGGCGAGATCGGCGTCCGAGAGGCGTACGCGGCGACCGCCGACGCGATGAGCGAGGCGGAGTCGGACGACCGGCCCGACGACGCCCCGGAACAGGTCGAGGAGTTCCAACAGCAGCTCGCGTGGCGGGAGTTCTACACGCAGGTGCTGTTCCACAACCCCGAGGTGGTGACGGAGAATTTCAAGACCTACGAGGAGGGGATCGAGTGGCGCGACGACCCCGAGGAGATCGGCGCGTGGAAGCGCGGCGAGACGGGGTATCCGATCGTCGACGCCGGGATGCGACAGCTCCGCGAGGAGGCGTTCATGCACAACCGGGTGCGGATGATCGTCGCCTCCTTCCTCACGAAGGACCTCCTCGCGGACTGGCGGCACGGCTACGACCACTTCCGCGACCGTCTCGCGGACCACGACACCGCCAACGACAACGGCGGCTGGCAGTGGGCGGCCTCGACGGGGACCGACGCGCAGCCGTACTTCCGCATCTTCAACCCGATGACGCAGGGGGAGCGCTACGACCCCGACGCCGAGTACATCAAAGAGTATGTGCCGGAGCTGCGCGGCGTCGACGCCGACCTGATCCACGAGTGGCACGAGCTGTCGCCAACCCGGCGCGCGAACGCCGCGCCGGAGTACCCGGCACCGGTCGTCGACCACTCGGAGCGCCGCGAGGAAGCGCTGGCGATGTACAAGCGGGCGCGCGGCGAGGACCCGGAGGAGTAGCGACTCCCGGAAGTACCGCCCCGTGCCGGACCTCACTCGGCTGCCTGCGTCTCGACGACCGCATCGATCAGCTCGTTCACCGGAAACGCGCCGTCGTAGTCGAACGACGCGAAGACGGCGTCGTATCGGTCGGCGGGGAAGAGAAACACCAACACGTCGTCGAAAACAGGGTCTGAGCGTCGTACCGGCTCTCCCCGATGAGCTCCCTGAAGTCGTCGCCGGTGATCTGGTTCGACATCACCAGCTGGTACGCCTCGTCGAGGTCGCGGTCCGAGTAGACGTCCTCTAAGTCCTCGCGCACGTGTTCGACGTCGAACGAGACGCTCCGCAAGTCCGCGACGACGCGGGGAGTGGGGCCGTCGAACGCAAGGATGGCCTCGGAGATGGTCGACATGTCAGCGTTGTTTCACCCACGCCGTGATAAATCGGCCCGTGCCGCCGCGGCGGTGGTTCCTCCCGATCAGAACAGCGCCTCGCTCTCGTCGAGGACGCGCGCGGGACCGCCGACCTCCCACACGTCGGTGTCGATACCGACCTCCGCGATCCGGCTCTCCACCTCGTCGACGTGGTCCGCGACCGTGTTGACGTACACCGACGCGCCCGTGTCCGTCGAGAAGTAGACGGGGACGCCCGACTCCCGGAGCTCGCGGACCGCGTTGAACACGGCGATCGTCTCGGGCTGCCAGTACACCCAGCCCGCCGGGCCGGTCATCGTCGTGGCGGTCAACGACAGCGAGTCGTGCTCGGCCGTCTCGAAGATCCGGTCGAACTCGCCCGCGCGGAGCGCGTCGGTCATCTCGACCAACTGGTCCTGAACGTGGGCGGTCCGCGCCTGCATCATGTGGCTCGCGGCGGCCTCGCGGTGGGCCTCCTCGGTCTCCTTGTACGCGGGGACGTGCGCGGCGACGATCCGGAGGTCCTCCTCGGGGTCGAAGCCGTCCTCGCTCACGCCCACGTCGAGCCGGTGAGAGCGACAGTCCTCGTCGTTGAGTCCGGCGTCGAGCCGCGAGTACGCGCCGGTGACGGCGCGGGCCGCAGAGGAGGAGCCGCGGCGGGCGATGGTCGAGACCTCCGGGAGCGAGCGGTCGAGTCCGGCGGCCTCGACTAAGGCGAGCGCGGCCGCCGCGAACCCGGACGACGAGGACCCGAAGCCGATGTTCGACGGGAAGGAGTTCTCGCTCTCCAGCCGCACGGCGGCGTCGACGCCGGCCAGTTCGCGGACGTGGTCGACGACCATGTCGATGCGCTCGGCCGCCCGCCCGTCGACTTCCTCGCCGCCGATGACGTAGGTGTCCTCGCTCGCGTCGGGCTGCCACTCGACGGTGGTCGTCGTCGCGGTCGGGGCGGTACAGAGGCTGATGCTGTCGTGGTACGGGAGTCGCAGTTCCTCGTCGCGCATCCCGTGGTACTTGACGAGCCCCTGGATCGGGTGGGCTCGCGCGGTGGCCTTGCCGGTCATGTCTCGGGAAGCGTCCGGCGGGGGATTAGTCGTTGCGATGAGCGGAAGGAAAATGACGCTCGTCGACGAGCGCTCAGTACGTCTCGACGTCGAGGCCGTCGATGTGCTCAAAGTGATCGCGATTGCGGGTCACGACCGGTTCGTCGTTCAAAAGCGCTGTCGCCCCGATGATACAGTCTTCTCTGTCGATTTCTTTACCCCGGGCGCGAAGCGAGCCGGAAATCTTCCCGGCTTTTCGCATCACGGTCTCGTCGGCGACGACCGCGTGGCGCGTGTCGAGTACGTCGAGGATCGCCTGTCGCCGCTCCTCGGGAGCATTTAACTGTGGAACCGCTTCGTGCAGTTCGAGTACCGTTATCGAGGAGATCTTCTCGGGACGATTCTCCCGTTCGATGAGATCGAGGTATCGGACTGCGTCCCGGTCGTCGTGTAGAACGTCGATGATGAACGTCGTGTCCTCGATCATTCGACGTCCCGTACATCTGCGTCGATCTGTTCGCGCCGGTCGCGAGAACGAGACCGCCCCTCCTCGACGAGGGATTCGAGCTCCTCGGCCTCCTCTTCAGAGAGAATTCCTGCGACTTCCGTCCACGATCGCTCACCGGCGATCCGCTTGACAACGTCGGAAAACGACTCTCCCTCTCGCTTGTGTGATTTGAGCCGCTCGTAGGCCTCCTCGTCAAGCGAAATCGTTTTCGTCGACATCACAGTACACAGTTACGTGTGTATATTTATAAATGTCAGCGCCGAGATTGAGGCTGCGGCCCGTCAGTAGTTCACTCTACGCGGATTCACGGACTAGCAGATAAATCACGACAACCAGCAGCAATACGTCCAGCCCCGCGATCACCGCGAAGGGCGTGCCGAACCCCCACTGCCACGCCCAGTCGTTGTCCCGGGCCTTCGCGTCTCGATACAGCTACCTGCCGAGCGTCGCCCAGAGGACGAGCAGCGCCGCCAGCAGGAACAGTTCGTCGCGGGCGACGGTGACGCCCCAGATCCGATACGTCGGTAGCTGCGCCACGGAGGGTGCGAGGACCATCGATGCGTTCGGGTATTCGCTCTGTTTATAAAAACCGGTATCAGAAAATTAATTCTGACTGGATAACTCACCACCTCTCACACTCGCTTCCGTCCCCGCGCCGGCGACGCGTTCGAGGGGAACCCTTTTTGACCGGTCGGCGGGTACTCCGCGCTATGACCGAGTACACCGTCGAGTTCGTCGGCACCGGCGAGACGATCGAGGTGGCCGACACGGAGACGATCCTCAGCGCCTGCTTCGACGCGGGGATCGCCCAGGAGTACTCCTGTCGCGTCGGCATGTGTCTCGCCTGTTCCGCCGAGATCGTCGACGGCGAGGTGACCCAGCCGGCGGCCCGCGGCCTCACCGACGAGGAGGCGGAGAACTACGCGCTCACCTGTATGGCCCGCCCGCAGTCGGACCTGGTACTTGACCGCGGCAAGTACCCGCCGAGCATCGAGAACGACGCCGCGACGCCCGCCGAGGACGGCGACGGCGCGGCCGCGGACGACGACTGAGGGGCCGAGAGTCCTTCCGTACCTCTTACTGCCACGGTCAAACGTCCGGGAACGCCCCGGCCCATCGATCACTCGGTGAGGAGAGTCCGCGACGATCCGCCGAAACGACTCCCGTCGCGTCCGCGCGCAGTCACATCGCGACCGCGACGGGGAGCAGGACGAGCGAGCCGACGGGCGCACTCAGGGCGCTCGCGACGGCCCACCGGGGGTGTTCGTGACGGAGCTTCCCGGCGAGACCGTAGGGCACGCCCAGTCCGGCCGTGAGCGCGAGGAACATCGCGACGTCCCTGACGAGTTCGGCGGCAACCCCCTGATACTCGCCGGGCGTCCCCGTCGTCGCTAAGAATCCGACGAAGATCGTGACGGCGACGCCGAACGCACCCCAGACGGCCAAGAGACCGAGTTCCCACCAGACGACCGATCGACTGAGTCCGACGTACGCGACCAGCGCGATCGCGAGCGGGAGCACGAAGACGGCGAAAAGCTCGATGTTCGCGCTCTGAAACGGGGCCCCCGGAACGTTCTCGAAGGCGAGGAGGGCGACGCCCAGAAGGATCAGCCCGGTCAGAACCACCGATATCGTCCGGCTATCGAGCGTTCGCGTGGAGGGACTCATGTGAGAAACACCCTATCGAGATGATAAATACTTTTTCGCGGACCGTTCGGTGCGGGTCGAAACGGCGGCTCCGCCCCGCGTTCAGTACGGCACCGCGTACAGCGCGACCGCGAGGAACGGGATCAACGCGATCAGCATCGCGATGGCGTACCCGAACATCTCGCGCGCCCTGACGTTCGTGATCGCGAGCAGCGGCAGCGCCCAGAACGGGTTCAGCAGGTTCGTGTGCGCGTCGCCGACCGCGTACGCGATGGTGGCCTGCCCGTAGGGGACGCCGAGTTCCTGTGCGGCCTGAAGCACCGACGGCCCGACGACGAGCCACTCGCCCCCGCCCGAGGGGACGAACAGGTTGGCGACGGAGCCGACGATCCACGCGATCACGGGGTACGTCGCCGCCGTCGACACGTCGAGCAGTCCCTCGGCGAGCAGCAGCGCCAGCCCGGAACTGGCCATGATACCCTGAATCCCGGCGAAGAAGGGGAAAAGGAGGACGATGCCGGCCGCCGCGCCGGCCGCCTCGTTGAACCGGTCGCGGTAGTACGCCGGACGCTGGTAGATCAGCAGGCCGGCGAAGAGGAACCCGAAGTTGACCGCGTTCAACGTGAACGCGTTGAGTCCCTGCCCCGCGAACTGGACCGCGAGGATCGCGACGCCCGACAGCGCGACCAGCCCACCGATGATCCGGCTGTTGTTCATCCGCTCGGCGGGCACGTCGTCGACCTCCGCCGGCGGCTCGTCGACGGGATCGGACGCGTCGGCGGCGTCGGTTCCACCGTCACTCACCGAGTCGAACAGCTCCGCCTCGTCGACGTACTCCGTGATCCCCTTCGCGCGCTCCCCCGACGGCGCGAGGACGTACAGCACGGCGCTCGCGAAGATGATCGAGAGAACCGTGAGCGTGAGCGCGTACGGGTGGAAAATGGTCTCGGCCGCCGGAATCGTCGACGAGAGGAACTCGAAGCCGGTCCCCTCGCCGATGTTGTTCGCGTCGGTCAACTGGAGCGGCGCGGACCCGGAGATGCCCCAGTGCCACGTCAGGCCGAGCCCCATGTACCCGGCGACCGCGAGCAGCGGGTAGTGGACGGTGATCCCCTTGCGGTGCGCGACCTTCCCCATCTCGCGGGCGAAGATGGCACCCATGATGAGGCTGAACCCCCAGTGGACCCACGCCAGCGACATCGAGATGAACCCGACGAACGCGGCCGCCTGCGCGCCGGAGTTCGGGATCTCGGCGAGCCGCTGGAGTATCGCGTTCACCCGCGGGTGGTACGCGATGACGAACCCGGTCATCAGGATGAGCACCATCTGCATCGAGAACCCGAGGAACGCCCAGAAGCCGCCGTACCAGAACTCCAACAGTTCCACCGGCCCGGAGTCGGTGGCCAACAGCCCGGCCCCGTAGACCAGATACGTCAACAGAATGGCGAAGACGAACGGACTCGGCATCCACCGCTCGACGATCTCCGATATTCGAAACCCGACACGTTCGACGACGCCCGGCTCGCTACTCGCTGCCATACCGTCAGCATCCAGTATCACACATCATAAATAATGGGATACGGTCGCGACGGCTGACAGGTCTCTGGATCGCCGTCGTCCGTCGAACCGACGACGCGGCGCTACTCGACTCGCGCGAACCGGTGGCGGACCACGTCCGCGTCGTCGTCCCACTCGAAGTTCCCGCCGTGGGCTTGGACCATCCGCTCTTTGTACGCCGAAAGCGACGGCGACCCCTCGCGTTTCGCGTCCTCGTCGGTCATGTCGCCGAGTTTCCGTTCGGTCACCTCGGTCAGCTCGAAGGCGACGCCGTCGATCTCGAAGGTGTCGCCCTCGTCGCCGTACCGGTTCCCGCGGTGGAGCTGCGTCACCTCGCCGTCGAGGGCCGCCTGTTTCACGCGGTCGTTCGGCAGCAGGTCGGCCGGGTCTGCGTCAGTCATGCGACCCCGTACGGCCCGCGACGGCTTATGCGCGGCGGCGGGGATCGGCCGGTCCGGTCCCCGGCCTTCCCCGGCGGTCCGGGGTCGCGTTACGGATCTCGAAACCGCCGGCTCGGCGGTGTCCACGTCCGTGAATATCGGTTTCGCGCTCCGAGCCGAGGGATTCAAGATACTGCCGATACCGTTCTCGGATGATGCGACAGGACCACCTCATCACCGCGACCCAGCTCTCGCGGGATGACATCGAGACCGTACTCGACCGGGCCCGAGCGGTCGCCGACGACCCGGCCGCCTACGCGGACCGGCACGCCGGCCGCGTGCTCGCGCTCTGCTTCTTCGAGCCGAGCACGCGCACACGGATGAGCTTCGACAGCGCGGCCAAGCGCCTCGGGATGAACACCATCGACATGGGCGACGTCGACTCCTCCTCGGTCTCGAAGGGAGAGTCGCTGTCGGACACCGTCCGCGTCATCGAGGGGTACGCGGACGCCATCGTCCTCCGGCACCCGAGCGAGGGCGCGGCGACGCTGGCCGGCGAGCGCGTCGACGTGCCCGTGGTCAACGCGGGCGACGGCGCGGGCCAGCACCCCTCGCAGACGCTCCTCGACCTCCACACGATCCGGGAGGACCACGGCCTCGACGACCTGACGATCGGGATCATGGGCGACCTGAAGTACGGCCGGACGGTCCACTCGCTCGCGGCCGCGCTCACGGAGTTCGACGCCAACCAGCACTTCATCAGCCCCGAGTCGTTGCGGCTCCCGCGGTCGGTCCGGTTCGACCTCCACGAGACGGGCGCGCAGATCCGCGAACACGAGGAGATAGAGCCCGTCCTGGACGAGCTCGACGTGCTGTACGTCACCCGGATCCAGAAGGAGCGGTTCCCGGACGAGAACGAGTACCACCGCGTCGCGGGCGAGTACCGGATCGACGCCGAGACGCTCGACGCCGCCGCCGACGACCTGACCGTGATGCACCCGCTCCCCCGCGTCGACGAGATCGCGCCCGACGTGGACGAGACGGACCACGCGCGCTACTTCGAACAGGCCCACAACGGCGTCCCGGTCCGGATGGCGCTGCTCGACACGCTGCTTGAGAACGCGAATCCCGACGCTGACGAGGGGACGGAGGTGGACCGATGAGCGAACACGAACTCCGCGTCTCGAAGATCCGCGACGGCACCGTCATCGACCACGTCGAGGGCGGGCAGGCGCTGAACGTCCTCGCGATACTGGGCATCGACGGCTCCGAGGGGTTCGGCGTCTCGGTGGGGATGAACGTCCCCTCCGACCGCCTCGGGCGCAAGGACATCGTGAAGGTCGAGGACCGAGAGCTGTCGCAGTCGGAGGTGGACGTCCTGTCGCTCATCGCCCCCGAGGCGACGATCAACATCGTCCGCGACTTCGAGGTCGTCGAGAAGAACCGCGTCACCCGCCCGGACACCGTGACCGGCGTGCTCTCCTGCCCGAACCGCAACTGCATCACCAACGCCGACGAGCCGATCGAGACCCGGTTCGACGTCGTCGCCGACGGCGTGCGCTGCGACTACTGCGCGACGATCCTGCGCGCGGACATCGCCGACCACATCGACGTTTGAGGGGGGCTTCCGTGCCGTGCGGACTCATCCCACGCTCCGCGACCGCCTCGCGCTCCGGTAGATTTTAGCGCCCGCCGCCCGACGGTCGTGACATGAGCAAGAAAGCAAAGCTCGTCCTCGTGCTGTCGCTCGTCGCGCTCGCGTACTTCCTCTTCGCCGGCGACAAGGAGCCGGTCGAGGTCTAATAACCGCGCCGCGCTCGCGCCGGGAGTTGTACCGCCTTCCGACCCGCATCGCTCTCCGACTCGTATCGCCCGTCGGCCGCGTCTGCGGTCGACTCCGCGATACCGTCCGTTTTTACCGACCTGTCCCGTAACCGGCTCCATGTACGGGGTCGTCACGCGCAACGCCGACGAGGTCGAGATGGAGCCGTTCGACCTCGGCTTCTACGAGGTCAAAGACGTCACGGGGCGGTCGGCCGAGCCGCTGCCGAACGCCGTGAACATGGTGTCGTGTTTCGGCGACAACGCGGCCGCGAGCGAGAACGAGGACCTCGTTCCGGTCGACGAGCGCGGCGAGCCGGCGACCCGCGACCGCGACTACTTCGACTGGGCGTATATCTGCCCGACGCACCCAGAGTACCGCGAGGGACTGCTGGAGATCATCGCGGACTGCGCCGTCGAGAACGGCGACGTGCGCTTGGACGACGTGGGGTTCCCGCGCGAGGGGTTCTGTCACTGCGACCGCTGCGAGCGCCTGTTCGCCGAGAGCGACCGCGACGAGTTCGCCGACTGGCGCGCCGACGTCATCTCCGAGTTCGTCGCCGAGGCGGCGGAGCTGGTCCCGGGGCGACTCCTCTTCACCCTGTATCCAGACCCGTATCCCGACCACCTCTACGAGCGCGCCGGCCTCGACCTCGACCGCCTCGCGGAGCACGTCGACGAGTTCGTCGTCCCGCTGTACGACATGGAGTACGCGACGACATACTGGCTGGAGACGATCGCCCGCGGCTTCCGCTCGCGGCTCGGCGGCGACTACGACCTCCACGGCGCGCCGCCCGAGACGCCGTTCTCGCTGGAGCTGTACGCGGTCGATGTCGACGTCGACGACCTGATCCACGCGACCGAGGTCGCCGAGACGTACGCGAAGGACGTGTTTTTCGGCTACGACGCGAACAACGCCGCCGCCGCGGTCCGCCGGAAGGATGCCGACTCGCGCGACGGCGAAGTCCACCGGCCGGAGTGACTCGGCCGGACGGGGTGCCGACCGGACCGCCAGCGGCGACGTGAACGAGGGTTTATATACGGCCGCGGTCGACGCCTACTCGACCGGCCGCCGGCGTGCGACACAAACCGGTCGTCTCGCGTTCGCGTGAGGCGGCCGCCTTTCAACGTCCGCGCCGTAGCGGCGGTCGCTCTACACCGTTGAGCCGCCGGCTCGTCGGTTTCTTCGGCGCTGTTGGAACCGATACAGCGACGGCGATACTGTACTTAAACGGAGTGAGTGGCGGCGGCAGTTGCTTATATACCCGAGCGGTGGCGCGTGCCGGTGAGCGGCCGATAGGCCGCGAACCGCACGCGCGAGGTTGCCGGCGCTACGCGCCGGCTGCCAGAGGGACCTTCGGTCCCTCGCTGGAGTCGCTGGCCCCGGAGCGAAGCGGAGGGTGCCAGCGACGAGGCTGGGGAGGTATGAGGAGCGGTCGCGGTGCGGGGCGGGACTCGAAGGGGAAGTCGCGAAGCGGGGGCAGAGGCGACGTAAGCACCGCAGGAGCGAACGGAGTGAGCGACGAGGAGCGTGGTTCGAGACGCCTCCGGCGTCTCGTCATCGCCAGAAATCGGGGATTTCTGGCTAGCAGTCAGAACGCTCCGCGTTCTGACGACATCACGAAAGGCGCTCCGCGCCTTTCGAACGACAGCGAGCGTCTGCCCGCCTCGCGGCTGGGGCTTCGGCGGTGTTTGGGTCGATCTACTGTCGGCGACTTATAAGTAAACGACCGCGGATTCGGAGGACGGTACCGGAGTCCCACGGTTCTCTGTAATCCGTCGAGTCGGATCAGTGAACGGTCCGGTCGTCGTCCGTGTCGATGTCCTCTCGCGGCTCCGCGTTGCCGAACTCGGGGGTCGGCCCGTCGCCCGGTTCGGCCCACTCGACCGCGTTCCGTAGGACCCGTCGAACGTCCTCGTCGTGGTAGATCGGGTACGTCTCGTGGCCCGGTCGGAAGTAGAACACCTTGCCGCTCCCGCGGCGGTAACAGCAACCGGAGCGGAACGTCTCGCCGCCCTCGAACCAAGAGGTGAAGACGAGCGTGTCGGGCGCGGGAACATCGAATCGCTCCCCGTACATCTCCGCTTCCTCCAGTTCGATGGCCTCGCCGATCCCGTCGGCGATCGGGTGGCCCGGCTCGATCGTCCACAGCCGCTCGCGCTCGGCGGCCTCGCGCCACTTCAGCGAACAGCTGGTGCCCATCAGCCGCTTGAATAGCTTCGAGTAGTGCGCGGAGTGGAGGACGATGAGGCCCATTCCGTCGAGGACGCGCTCGTGAACTCTGTCGACGACCGCGTCGCGCACCTCGTCGTGGGCGGCGTGGCCCCACCAGACGAGCACGTCCGTCTCGTCGAGAACGTTCTCGGTGAGCCCGTGCTCCGGCCCCTCGTCGAGGGTCGCGGTGCGGACCTCGTGGCCGCCCTCCCGGAGCGCGTCGGCGACGACGGCGTGGATCCCGTCGGGGTAGATGTCGGCGACGACCTCGCTCTCGCGTTCGTGTCGGTACTCGTTCCAGACCGTGACGCGTGCCATACGCCGCGTGGACGGCCGAGTGACTTGAGCGCTCGCCCCCGCGGCCGCGGACTGGTCGGAGGATTCGCGGGTCGACCGGAAGATAATCGTCGCTCGCGTGAAACGACGAGATATGGTAGGTCTCCGTCAGCTGTACCGCCGCGCCGACGACTGGGCGCGCGGGCTCTCCAGACTCCGGTACGCGCTCTTCACGGGCGTCGTGGTAGTCGCGTCGGTCCTCGCCGTCGGCGTCGTTCTCGGCACGTCGACGACGGTTTACGCGTTCTCGATGGGCGTGACGATGACCGTCATCTACTACGTGACCGACCCCAACTCGACCGACGACGACTGACCGAGACGGCTCTCGGGTCCGCTCAGGCGGTCGCTTCGACGTCCGCCAGCTGGCGGGCGAGGAACTCCGCGATGGAGACGTCCTCCTCCTCGACGAACCGGGCGAGCTCCTCGCCGTCCGCGTCCTCGACGACGACCGTCGGGATCAGCTCGACGTCGTACTCGTCGACGAACTCGCCCTCCTTCCCGTTCGGGCCCTTCACGACCGGGTACGCCTCGATGCGGTCGTCCGGAACGCCGGCGGCCGCGAGCGCGGCACCGAACTCGGGGAGTTGGCGCTGGCAGTCACCGCACCAATCGCCGCCCCACACCTTGAACGCGTAGTCGTCGGCAGCGAGCGCGTCCAGAACCGAATCGTCGAACGCGTCCGCGTCGAGGTCGTCGGCGGGCGCGAGCGTTTCGAGTGTCATATCTGACCGTTCGTCGTCTGGACACCTAAACCGCGCGACGGTGGCAAACGCGATTCGGCGAATCAATCGCCGCGAGTCGATCGTCCACCGTGACCGAGACCGCCTCGCGACTGCCCCTTCGAGTCCCACCCCGCACCGCACAGCACCTCGCGCCTCCCCAGCCTCGTCAGTCGCCTCCGCTTCGCTCCGGCGACTGACTCCCTCGCACGCGCTCCTCGGCCGCGATGCGGCCTCAGAGGCGCGCGCCACCGCACTACTTGGTGCGAAGCGGCGCTTGTACCGCTCGACATCGATTGCCGGAGTCCGCGGGGCCTTTGGGTCGCGACCGCCTCCGTAGAGCCAATGGACGACGACATCCTGTCGACGCTCGGCTCGCCGCTGGTGCGAGTCGACGCGCCCGCGGGGACGACGGTGGCCGCCAAAGTCGAGTCCCGGAACCCGGGCGGCTCGGCGAAGGACCGCCCCGCCCTGTACATGATCGAGGCGGCCGAGGAGGCGGGCGAGATCGAACCGGGCGACCGCATCGTCGAGCCCACCTCGGGCAACACCGGCATCGGCCTCGCGATGGCCGGCGCGGCGCGCGGCTACGACGTGACGCTCGTCATCCCGGAGGGGAAGTCGATCGAGCGCCGCCGACTCATGAGAGCGTACGGCGCGACCGTCGAACTCGTCGACGGCGACATCTCGGACGCGAAGGACCGCGCGGACGAGCTCGAAGGAGACCCGAACACGATCCAACTCCGCCAGTTCGAGAACCCGGCCAACCCTCGCGCCCACTACGAGACCACCGGCCCGGAGATACTCGATCAGGTGGGCGACCGCACCGTCGACGCGCTCGTCGCCGGCGTGGGGACCGGCGGCACGCTCTCCGGAATCGGTCGCCGCCTGCGCGAGGCGTTCCCGGAGGTCCGTATTGACGCGGTCGAGCCGTCGGACAACGCCGTCCTCTCCGGCGGCGAGCCCGGAAACGACGGCTTCCAGGGGATGGGGCCGGGGTTCGTCGCGCCGAACCTCGACGTCGGCCTGATAGACGAGGTCCACGCCGTCGACCTGGCGGACGCCGAGGTCGAGTGCCGCCGCCTCGCCCGCGAGGAGGGGATCTTGGTCGGCCAGTCGTCGGGGGCCTCGAACCTCGCCGCGAAGGACGTCGCGGCCGAACTGCGCGAGACCGGCGCGTTCGCGGGCGAGGAGCCCCTCGTCGTCACCGTCTTCTGGGACAGCGGCGAGCGCTACCTGACGGCGGGCACCTTCGACGGGTGACCCGACGGTCCCGGCGGCCCGAGCCGGCCCAGCGGCCCCAGTCTCCTCGGGGGCCCCGAGCGCGACCGCCAGCGACGTCCGCCGCCACCCGGCCGTTGATTAGCGTCCGGCGCTCAGTTCGCACATGAACACGCGCGCCGAACCGTCGGCCGAGCGGGCCGAAGGCGATCCGACCGGCCCGTCGGACGCCCCGGACCGCCGCTTCGACGGCCCGTGGCTCGCCGCGCTCGCGGCGACGGTCGTCGTCTGGACGCTCCTGTACGCGATCGACTCGGCGTTCCTGACGCCCGAGACCCCGGTCGGGGCGGCCGTCGGCTTCGCGCACGGCTACCTGCTCGCGCCGCTGGCGACCGCGACGCTGCTGCTCGACGCGCTCTCGCTCGCGGAGCGCCGCGTCGTCGACCTCGGTCTGTTCAAGTGGCTCTACGCGCTCGCCGCGCTGCCCGCGCCGCCGGTCGCGGTCCTCTACTACGCGCACCGCGAGTGGCTGAAACCCGAGGACTCGGACCTCCTCGGAGGGCCCTGATGGTCGCGGACGATCCGTTCGACGGTCCGTCCGAGACCCCCTCGAACGGATCCGCCTCCGCGACCGGCGACGCCGGAACGGTCGAGTCGCTCGTCACGGCCCCCGAGGGCGGCGCGCCGCCGGTGCTCCGCGACGCGGTCGAGATCCGCGCCGACGGCGTCGAGGGCGACCGCTACCGGCGCGGCGACGGCCACTTCCAGCTCGACGGCTGCGCGGTCACGCTCGTCGCCGCGGAGGCGCTCGCCGCGGTCCATGAGGGGACCGGCGTCGACGTGACCGACGGTCGCCACCGCCGGAACGTCGTCGTCGAGGGGTTCGGCCCCGGAATGGACTCCCTCCTCGACGCGACCGTCGCGGTCGGGGACGCGCTCCTGCGGCCGACGCGTCGCCGGCCCCCGTGCGCGCACCTGGAGGCCGTCGCCGGCGAGGAGGGTCTCGCGTCGGCGCTCCAGGACCGCGGCGGGCTCTGCTGTGACGTGATCGAACCCGGCCGCGTCGCCGTCGGCGACTCCGTGACGGTCCGCGAGGCCGACCCGCGGACCGCCGGCGCGGCCATCGCGGAGCGACTGGCGGAGCGAGGCCGGACCGCGGACCGGGAGTGAACCCCCCGACCGCTCGCCGGGAGAGGACGGTTTATCCGAGTCGCGCGCGACGGCGGAGACGAGACGTGAGCCTCGCAGTCGACGCCCCCGGCCGTACCACGCGAGCCACCCTCCGACGGCCGAGCCGGCGGGTCCGCGCGGCGGCGAGCGGAGCGCGGGCGGGGACGCGGAGGCGGTGGTCGGCGTGAACTGGCGCTACCGCCACACCGTGTTGACGCTGTGTATGCTCGCGTTCTTCGTGACGTACTTCGCCCGACTGGCGATCAGCCCGGTCGTCCCCCTGATCATCGACGACTTCGGGGTCTCGAACACGGCGGTCGGGATCGCGCTCTCCGGGATGTGGTTCGCCTACGGCCTCTCGCAGTTCCCGAGCGGGATCCTCGCGGACCGGTACGGCGAGCGCCGCGTCATCCTCGTCGCGGTCGGCGGGACCACGGCGATGAGCCTCCTCTTGGCCCTCGTGCCGGTCTTCCCGGCGTTCGTGCTGGCGGCGGTGCTTCTGGGCCTCGCGGCGGGGCTTCACTACGCGGTGGCGACCACGCTGCTCTCGCGCACGTTCGAGGACCTCGGGACCGCGGTCGGGCTCCACTCGCTGGGCGGCCCGCTCGCGGGGCTGATCGCGCCGGTCGCCGCGACGTGGGTCGGCGTCCGGTACGGCTGGCGGCCCGGGGTCGCGCTGGCCGCGGTTGTCGGCGTCCCCGTCTTCGTCCTGTTCGCGCGGAGGGTCCGCCCGACCGAGCCGAGACGCCCGGACCAGCCGATATCGGAACGGCTCCGCCTCGGGCCGCTGCTCGAACTGCTCGGGCGGCGGGAGATACTGGTCCCGCTCGCGGTCGCGACCCTCGGCACGTACGTCGCGCAGGGCGTCATCTCCTTCCTGCCGACGTTCCTCGTCGAGCTCCGAGGCTACACGCCCGCGTTCGCCGGCGGCGTCTTCTCCGCGTTCTTCGTGGTCCGCGCGGGCGCACAGGTCGGACTCGGCCGGCTCTCGGACCGGGTCGGCCGCGACGCGAGCATCGCCGCGGCCCTCCTCGGCGGCGCGCTCGGGCTCGCCGGGCTGGTCGCGCTCCCCGAGGTCGCCCGACTCCCGCTCGCGGTCGGACTGCCGCCGGTCCCCGAACTCGCCGCGCTCGGTGTCGTCGTGTTCCTCGCCGGGCTCGGGTCGAGTTTCTTCTCCGCCATCGACCCGCGGTTCATGGACGCGCTCGGCGACGCGGAGCGCGGGGCCGGGTTCGGCCTGATCCGGACCGTCTACACGGTGATCGGGTCGGCCGGGTCCGTCGGGGTCGGCCTCGTCGCGGACCTGTTCGGGTGGGGGGCTTCCTTCCTCGTCATCGCCGGGCTGGCCGGGGTCGCGTTCCTCGTCACCGCGGCGAACGCGCTCCTGAGCGAGGGGCGGTGACTCGACGTGCCCCGCACCACGGACGCTGGCGGAGAACGGGGCCAGCGGTCCCGTCCGACCCGAACCTTCGAGTCGCCTCGGACCGAACGACGGTCGTGTACGATTACCACGCCCACACGAACTACTCCGACGGGGCGTTCCTGCGGTGGATGGTCGACGGGGCGGCCGAAGCCGGACTCGACGGGATCGGGTTCGCCGACCACTGTAACGTCTCGCCGGAGCCGAGCGCGGAGCGGTACAAGCGCGCGCTCGGGTTCAACTTGGACCTGACCCACGAGCGACGCCGCGAAGCGATCGAGGCGGTCCGCGCGGACGCCGAGGTCGATGTCGACGTGTTCGACGCCGTCGAGATGGACTACGACCCCGACCACGAGCCGGAAATCGCCCAGTTCCTCGACGACGCCGGGTTCGACTACGCCGTCGGCAGCGTCCACGAACTCGACGGCGCGAACGTCCACACGCGCTCGCACTTCGCCGACAAGCCGGAGTCCGAACGGGAGGAGCTGGTCGACCGGTACTTCGAGAAGCTCGTCGAGCTCATCGAGTCGGAGCTGTTCGCGATCGCCGCGCATCCGGACCTGATCGAGCGCAATCCGCACCTCCGCGGGTTCGCGACCGAGGACCACTACGCCGCGGTCGTCGACGCGTTCGGCGGCTCGCGGACCGTCCCCGAGGTCAACGCCGGCCGCCTGCTCGGCGACTACGGTGAGTTCCACCCGGCACCCGCCTTCCTCGACCGGCTCGTCGACGCCGGGATCGAGGTGACCATCGGGACCGACAGCCACGAGCCGGATGAGATCGCGCCCCGAGTGCGGGAGATCGAGGCGGAACTCGATCGGCGCGGGCTGGAGCCGGTCCGTTTGGACGATATCGTCCCGGACGCGTGAGGCGTTGGCGCGAATAAAACGGAGAGGCTCCGTTGGATTTCTACTCTTCAGACCACATTCCGCCTAAAACAGCCGTTTGACAAGAGTTGCTTATCGACCGTCGAAAGCCCTACCAGTCTCAATTGATGTTCGGAGCACTGTACAAGATGTAGGGCGCAAATCCAGCAGACAGCATTAGCTGGCGAATAATTTTTGAACTGCCACGTTCCACTCAAACAAAGAATAGTGGCAGAGTCCAATTGGTGGTATGGCGTTGCAGTCGTTCCGACTCTCACAGCAGTCGTGTGGATTGCCCATTTCGGGGCCGAAGCTGGGTTCCCGCTGCTCTCGGTCATTACTGGTATCGGGCTGGTTTTTGTCGGTGGATTGTTGGTGCCGCTATTCTCAGTGAGTCTGATTATGGACGTTCGCGCGTTGAATCAGAACGAGAACGGCTGGAATCCCTCCAAGCCGCTATATTATCTCGTTGCGGCCATTCACGTATTCGGATTCGTTACCCCATTAGTCTACGTTGCTACGTTATTTGGAGCGACCGCATACCTCACGCAGCGCCACAACAACGTCGGCTCGCCCTGAAAATCTCTACAGGGGTGAGACTCAGTATCTTACTCGAATATATCGTGCGGCCACTTTGTTGGATTTGGCTCTGTTGAAACCCCATTATTCAGACATATCCTCGTCTGAAATAGCCGGTCAGTGAAAACCGCGTATTAAGTAATATTCAGTTTTTAAACCAAGCAAACAACCCGAGTGAAATAGCGAATAATCCCCATAGAATAGTGCGGAAATTGGGTTGTAACAGAGCGATACCAAGAATAACCACTCCGGCTATAACGGAGAGAATCCCGGTGAATTTTCGATACTGCTGTAGCGACATATGATGTGGGGAGTCTATTGAATTATTCAGAGCATTTTGTCTATTAATAACTTGGCTTGAACTGACCGCGATTGAGTCAGAATATGTCACTTGCTGAGGATTTCAACAGAGCCTTGGATTTCTTTGTGCTACACTCATCCTCCGTATTGAGCGATTGAGGCCGTAACGCTATCAACTGCTAAGAATTTCAACAAAGACAAAGGAGAAGTATTCCCGGCCGGTGTCGCCTTACGCCTCGTCAAACACCGATAGGCTCACTCCGTTCGCCTATCGAACTCGATCCGGCCTACGCCGGATCGAACTGCGAAAATCAGCGATTTTCGCGCTTGACTTCGGCTTACGCCTCGTCAAACAACGTCTCGCCGTCGACCATGTGCTCCTCGACGGTGTCCAGATCGAGGGTGACGCCGAGACCGGGCTTCTCCGGCACCTCGATGTAGCCGTCCTCAATGACGTCCTCCTCGACGAGGTCCTCCCACCAGCCCAGCTCGTAGGAGTGGTACTCGATCGCGAGCGAGTTCGGGATGGAGGTGCCGACGTGGGTCGCCGCCATCGTCGCGACCGGGGAGGCGACGTTGTGCATCGCGACCGGGACGTAGTACTGGTTCGCCACGTCCGCGATCTTGCGGGTCTCGCGCATGCCGCCGACCTTCGGCAGGTCGGGCGCGACGATGTCGACCGCCTGGTTCTCGATGAGGCGGCGCAGTTCGGTGACGCGGTAGCGGTTCTCGCCGACCGTGATCGGCGTGGTCGTGCTCTTCGTCACTTCCTCCTGGACTTCGAGGTTCTCCGGCGGGACAGGGTCTTCAAGCCACCACACGTCGTACTCCTCGATGGCGTCCGCGAGGCGCTTCGCGGAGCCGCCAGAGAAGGTCCAGTGGCAGTCGAAGGAGACGTCGGCTTTGTCCTTCACGCGCTCGGTGACTTGCTCGACGATCTCCGCCTTGTGGCGGATCTCGCCGGGCCGAAGGTGGCGGTTCGCGCGGTCCTTCTCGAAGCCCGAGGGCACGTCGAGGTCGAACTTCAGCGCGTCGTAGCCGAGTTCGTCGACGACGCGCTCGGCCTCGTCCGCACAGGCCTCTGGGTCGGCCTCCTCCTCGGTGTGGCAGTCGCAGTAGACGCGCATCTTGTCGCGGTACTTGCCGCCGAGCAGCTGGTAGGCGGGGACGTCGAGGATCTTGCCGGCGACGTCGTGGAGCGCGACCTCGATGCCGGAGATGGCCGTGACGGTGACGCCCTCGACGGAGCCCTCGCCGGACATCTTCTGGATCAGGTGCTCGTAGAGGCGGTCGATGTCGAGCGGGTTCTCGCCGATCACGAACGGCTTCATGCGCTCGATGAGTTCGGGGACGCCGGCCCCCCAGTACGCCTCGCCGGTGCCGACGACGCCCGCGTCGGTGTAGACGCGGACGAGCGTCCACGGGAAGTTCCCGTCGACCATCGTCGTCTGAACGTCCGTGATCTCGACGTCGCGGTCGCCGCCGCGGGTCGCCGTGGTCCCCATCGTCTCGGCGGAGAGCTCCCGCATCGTGTACTCCGCGTTCGGGTCGTGGAGCGACTCGTAGTTCCGGCTCATGGCCGGTGGTTAATTCGGAACAGGGTAAACGTTTACCTTCGCGCGTCACACGGCCCGAACAGGTGGCTTTTCATCCCCGTGCGCGCAACGGATGGCATGGTCGAAATCACGGATTCCCTCGCGTGTCTGTACACGGGTCGGGTGGAATCCCGTGGCGACGAGTACGTCGTCACGGTACCCGCCTCCGAGATTGAACACGGAAGCGTCAGCGTCGGCGACACGTATCGGATCGCCGTCCTGGACCGCGACGGTCCGGTGGCCGAAGGATCGGCGGAGGCGGGCGACGAGGAGTCGTCGGCCGTCCCCGACGCGACGGGCGGCTCCGCCGGGACACCGTCCGACGACGGCCAGCGGCCCACCTCTCGCGGCGCGGCCGGCGCGGTCCAGCCGGACCCGCCCGTCTCCGAGGGGGAGGTCCGCGACGTGACGATCGAGACGCTCGGCGACAAGGGCGACGGGATCGCCAAGATCGAGCGCGGCTACGTCGTCATCGTCCCCGACGCCGAACCCGGCGAGGAGCCGACCGTCGAGATCACGAGCGTCCGCGAGAACGTCTCGTTCGCGAACGTCATCGAGGAGTAACGCCCGGTCGCGGGGCGGTCGTTCCGGCCGCTCCGGTCGGTCGCGTCAGTTCCGCCTTTCTTCAGTTCGGCGGGTCGCTTCGCGAGAACAGCGCCCGGAGATTCGACGCCGAGAAGAACGAGGACGGCTCGTCCATGTGGACGCCGATCTCGCCCGAGAGCGCCCGCAGGCCGACCCGCTGGACGGGCTCCGGCAGCGAGTAACACCGACGGATCGCCTTTCCCAGCCGGATCTCAGTCGATAGCTCCTCGCGCCACCCGGACTCGTAGTCGGCGAGCGTCGACGGATCGTCCGGGTCGATCGCGGCCGCGGCGACGTCGGCCGCGCGCATCCCGTACAGGATCCCGCCGCCGGTGAACGGCTTCGTCTGCGCGGCGGCGTCGCCGATCAGGAAGCCGCGGTCGCTCGTCGTCCGCGCCGGCGGGCCGATCGGGATCGCGCCGGAGCAGCGCCGGTCCGTCGTTGCGCCGTACGCCTCGGTGAGCCGGTCGAACCGCGCCGAGACGTCCTCGCTCGGCGGGGCCGCCAGCCCGTACTCAACGCCCGCGTCCCCGCGCGGGATCCGCCACGCGAAGAACGTCGGCGCGGTGAGGTGGACGTCGACGAGGTCGCCGCCGTCGGACGCGTCGTTGAACCCGAGGACGCCGTGGAGCAGTTCGTCCGGCTCCGGGAGGTCGAGCGCGCGCCGGACGCGCGACGTGGGGCCGTCGCAGCCGGCCACCATCCGCGCCTCGACTTCCTCGACCTCGTCCGCGGGCGTCCGGACCTCGACGACGACCCGGTCGGAGCGCTCCTCGACGCCGACGACCGTGTGGTTCTCGCGCACGTCCGCGCCGGCCTCGCGCGCGCACTCGGCGAGGGTGCGGTCGAGTCCGACGCGGTCGATCACGTTCGAGACCGGCTCGCGCTTGTAGAAGGGATACGCCCGCGAGTCGGGCCCGTCGACGTGGAAGCGCGCCCCGTACACCCGGTTCTGGAGGAGTTCGTCGCGGGCGTCGTCCGAGACGTACTCCCACACGTCGTCGGAGACGTGCCCGGAGCAGGCGAGCGGCTCGCCGACCGTCCCCTTCTCGAAGGCGACCACGTCGCGGCCGGCCTCGGCCGCGCGCCGGGCGAACCGGGACCCGGGCGGGCCCGCGCCCACGACGACGAAATCGTACATGGTGAGAGCGTGGTGACGCGGACTTATAATTACGACTGGCTTACGCCGACTTCGGTCGCCTCACTCCGCCTCCGTCCGCCCCACTCCGCCTCACTCGCCTCCCTTCGACTCCTCGCGGGTCCCCAGCCACTCCAGCGCGGCGTCAAGGTCGGTCCGGGGCGGCGAACAGGTGAAGTCCCGACAGACGTACGCCGTCGGCTCGCCGTCGGTCGCGTCGCGACCCGCCCAGATCGGCGGGGCCTCGGCCATGTCGAGGCGGTCGAGCCACTCGTCGAGGCCGGCCTCCGTGGCGGGGCGCGGCGCGACGAGCGCGCTCGGCAGGTACCGCTCGCCGAGGGTCTCGCGCCACTCGTCGGGCACCTCGTCGGCGGCGACCGTCACCTCGATGCCGCCCGTCTCGACGAGGTCGGCCGCCCGCACGAGCGAGGCGTGCTCCAGCGGCCCCCCGCGGATCCGGTCGGCGTGGGTCGTCACGACGCGCCGCGCGACGTCACGGAACCGCCCGTCGGTCCGGAAGCCGTCGAGGAGCGCGAGCGTCTCGGCGGCGACGCCGAGGCTCGACGGCGTCGACCGGTCGGTGAACTCCTGCGGCCGCGCCATGAGCGGGCCGGCGTCGCCGTCTCCGCCGGACTCCCGGCCATCGAGGCTCCGAGTGAAGTAGATCGTCCCGTCGTCGGCGTCGTAGAACTCCGCGACGAGCGCCTCGGCCAGTTCGAGCGCGAACCCGAGCGGCTCCAGGTCGCCGGTGGCAGCGTAGACGTCGAGCGCGCCGCGCGCGAGGAACGCGTAGTCGTCGAGGTAGCCCGGCCCACGCACGTCGCCGTCGAGCCAGCGACGGGCGAGCGCGCCGGTCTCGGCCTCGGGGTCGTAGAGCCGGTCCCGACAGAAGTCGAGCGCCTCGCGGGCGATGTCGGCGTACGGCTCGCCGAGGGTCCCGGCCGCGTCCGCGAACGCGGAGATCGCCCGGCCGTTCCACGAGGCAAGCACCTTCTCGTCGCGGGCGGGTCGCGGGCGCGACTCGCGGGCGTCGAACAGCGCGGTGCGCGCCTCGGTCAGCGCCTCGCGGACCTCCTCGGGCGACAGGTCGCGGTCGGCGGCCAGTTCGTCGACCGACGCGGCCAACGTCGGGACGGTCGTCCCGCGCTCGAAGTTGCCTCCGGGCCGGATCCCGTACCGCTCCTTGACCAGCGACGCCGCGGGTTCGTCGAGGACGGCGTCGACTTCTTCCGGGGTCCAGACGTAGAACGCGCCCTCGACGTCCTCCCCCTCCTCGGACTCGTTTCCGTCTCGCCGGCTCTCGGGCGGCCGGCTCCGCGCGTCGAGGGTGCTGAAGAACCCGCCGTCGTCGCGGCGGAGTTCCCGGTCGAGGAACGCGAGCGACTCGCTCGCGACCCGGGCGTACGCGGGGTCGCCGGTGAGCCGGTAGCCGTCGAGGTAGGCCATCGGTAGCTCGGCGTTGTCGTACAGCATCTTCTCGAAGTGGGGCACCGTCCACTCGCGGTCGACCGCGTAGCGGTGGAACCCCCCGCCGATCTGGTCGTACATCCCGCCGCGGGCCATCCCGTCGAGCGTTCCCGCCGCGGCCGACAGGAGCGCGTCGCGGCCGCTCCGCGCGTACGCCCGCATGAGGAGGTCGATCCGGCCGGGCATCGGGAACTTCGCGCCGCCGCTGCCGAAGCCGCCGTACTCGTCGTCGTAGCCGCGCAGCGCTGACGCGGCGGCCGATTCGAGCAGGCCGTCTCCGGGCGGCGAGGCGTCTCCCTCCCCGTCCGGGTCCGCCGCGTCCGGCGTCGGGACCGACTCCAGTTCGTCGCGCGCGCTCTCGGCCCACTGGTCGGCGCGCCGCCTCATCTCCTCGCGCTGCTCGGGGTCGCTCCACGAGTCGGCGATCCGTTCGCAGAGGTCGCGGAAGCCGGGCTGGTTCCGCCGCGCCTCCAGCGGGAAGTAGGTCCCGACGTAGAACGGCTTCCCCTCGGGCGTGCACCACGCCGAGAGCGGCCACCCGCCGCCGCCGGTGACCAGCTGGCAGACCGTCATGAACGTGCTGTCGACGTCCGGGCGCTCCTCGCGGTCGACCTTGATCGGCACGAACGAGTCGTTGATCACGCCCGCGACAGACTCGTCCTCGAAGCTCTCCTCGGCCATGACGTGACACCAGTGACACGAGGAGTAGCCGATGGAGACGAACACGGGCACGTCGTGCTCGCGGGCGCGCTCGAACGCCTCGTCGCCCCACGGCTGCCAGTTGACGGGGTTGTCGGCGTGCTGTCGGAGGTAGGGACTCGCCTCCCCGTCGAGGCGGTTCCGCTCGGTCGGCTGTGACATACGCCCGGTTCGGCCCGGCGGGGCAAAAGGCGTCCGCACCGGAACGAGCGACTCACTCGCAGCCGCTTATGTCCACGAACGCGCATAGATTGCGTCGAGAAGAGAGTAAGGTTTACACTACCGTGCGGACACCCGTCGGGCATGACGGAGACCGTACTCCTCGTGGGGGGCGGCGGCCGCGAACACGCGATCGCCCGCGCGGTGGCCGACGACTGCGCGCTGTACGCCTGTGCGAGTAACCGGAACCCGGGAATTCGGCGGCTCGCGGACGGGTTCGAGACGATCGACGAGACCGACGCCGACGCGGTCGCCGAGTACGCGGCCGGGGTTGACGCCGACCTCGCGGTCATCGGCCCGGAGTCGGCGCTGGAGGCGGGCGTCGCGGACGCGCTCGACGACGCCGGCGTCTACGCGTTCGGCCCGCGGGCCGCGGAGGCGCGACTGGAGACTGACAAGGCGTACCAGCGCCGGTTCATGGAGAAGAACGCGATTCCCGGCTGTCCCGACTACGCGGTGTTCGACGACGTGGCGGCGGCCTGCGAGTACATCGACGACTACGGCGGCGACCTCGCGGTCAAGCCCGCCGGCCTCACCGGCGGCAAGGGCGTCAAGGTGATCGGCGATCAGGTGACGAGCGAGGAGGCCAAGGAGTACCTCCGCGACGCCGACTACGACCGCGTCGTCTTGGAGGAGCGCCTCGTCGGCGAGGAGTTCACGATTCAGGCGTTCGTCGCGAACGGCGACGTGCGGACGACGCCCGCGGTCCAGGACCACAAGCGCGCCTACGAGGGCGACGAGGGGCCGAACACCGGCGGGATGGGGTCGTACTCCGACACCGACCGCTCGCTGCCGTTCATGCGCGAGGGCGACTACGACGCCGCCGTCGACGTGCTGGAGGCGGTCGTCGACGCGCTCCCCGACTACAAGGGCGTCCTCTACGGGCAGTTCATGCTCACCGACGAGGGCCCGCGGGTGGTCGAGTTCAACGCGCGCTTCGGCGATCCGGAGGCGATGAACACCCTGCCCGTCCTCGACACGCCGTTCGTCGACGTGCTGGCCGCCGCGCGCGACGGCGACCCGCTCCCGGAACTCGACTTCTCCGGCGAGGCGACCGTCTGTAAGTACGCGGTCCCCGACGGCTACCCGACGGACCCGGATTCGGGCGCAGAGATCGCGGTCGACGAGGAGAGCGTCGGCGACGCGCTCCTCTACTACGCGAGCGTCGACGAGCGCGACGGGCGACTGTACACGACCACGTCGCGGGCGTTCGCGGTCGTCGGCCGCGGCGACTCGATCGCGGCCGCCGAGGCGCAGGCCGAGGACGCGCTGGCGGCCGCGGGCGACCGCGTCCGGATCCGCCACGACATCGGCACGGCCGACCTCGTCCAGCGCCGGATCGACCACATGGACGAACTCCGGGACTGACCCGGACGCACCTCCAACCGCCTACCCCGGGCAGCGACCCTTTTATTCCGGCCGTCCGAACGGGACGACGTGACCGACGACGACGCGGACGCGACGCGTGACGATTCGGACGCGACTCCCGACGACGCGGACGCGACTCCCGACGACGCCGACCCGTCCCGGAGCGACCGCCTCGACCGGTTCCCGACGCCGGGGCCCCGCAACTCGCTGTGGTCGTGGCCGGACGCGAAGTCGCCGCTCGCGGTCGTCCGCAACTACGTCGTGATCGTCCTCGCGCGGATCTGTCCGAGCCTCCGGCTGAAGAACTGGCTCCTGCGGCAGATCGGCGTCACGGTCGGCGCGGGCGTCGCGTGGGGGTTGGAGTCGACGCCGGACGTGTTCTGGCCCGAGCGGATCCGCGTGGACGACGACGCGATAATCGGGTACGACGCCACGCTGCTGTGCCACGAGTTCCTCCACGAGGAGTACCGCCTCGGCGACGTGGTCGTCGAGGAGGGGGCGATGATCGGCGCGGGGGCGGTCGTGCTCCCGGGCGTCACCGTCGGCGAGGGCGCGCGCGTCGCCGCGAACTCCCTCGTCGCGGAGGACGTGCCCCCGGGCGCGACCGTCGCGGGGGTTCCGGCAGCGGTCGTCTCGCGGGCCGACGCGGCCGCGAGCGACGACTGAGCGGTACGTCGGTTACGCCGCGTCGTCGTCCGCGTCGTCGCCCACACCGTCACCGTCGGCCGCCGTCTCCTCGGCGTCCGCGATGTGCGCCTCGGTGCTCACGCGCTCCAAGTCGACGCCGACCTCCTCGGCGACGGCGTCGAGGACGGCGCGCTGTTCGGCCATCTCGTTTTCGAGGGTCTTGACGCGATCGGCGGTGTCTATCACCGTCTCCTGCGTCTCGTCGACCTCGTCGCGGAGCTCGCTGATCTTCTTGTAGGTCCGTTCCGCGCGGTCGGCGAGCGTCTGGATCTTCTTGGCGGTGTCCCCGAATCCCATACCGGACGGTCGAACCGGCGATACGTGTGCCTTTCCGTTCGGTACGGGGCCGCCTGCCGCGCCGTCCTCGCTCGCGCCGCGGCCGACGGTGGACTTTTGCCCGACTCGCCCGTGAAACGGGTATGAGCGTCGACCGGATCCTGTTGACCAACGACGACGGCGTCGACGCCGCGGGAATACGAGCGCTGTACGACGCGCTCGCGGAGGAGTACGCGGTGACCGTCGTCGCGCCCGCCGCCGACCAGTCCTCCGTCGGCCGCCTCCTCTCTGAGGACGTCGCCGTCGACGACCACGGGCTGGGCTACGTGGTCGACGGGACCCCCGTCGACTGCGTCGTCGCGGGGCTCGACGAGCTCGTCCCCGACGCGGACGCGGTCGTCGCGGGCTGTAACGAGGGAGCGAACCTCGGCGCGTACACCCTCGGGCGGTCCGGGACCGTCTCCGCCGCGGTCGAGGCCGCCTTCTTCGGCGTCCCGGCGGTGGCGACCTCGATGTACGTGCCCGGCGGGGACGACTGGTGGAAACGCGAGTTCGAGGGCGAGGACTTCGCGCACGCGGCCCGCGCGACGCGGTTCCTCGTCGACGAGGCGGTCGACGCGGGCGTGTTCGACCGCGCGGACTACCTCAACGTCAACGCGCCCATCGCGGACGAGGAGCGCGCGCCGCTCCGCGTCACGACCCCCTCGACGTGGTACGGGATGCGCGCCGAGCGGAACGGCGACGGCCGCGTCGGCTTCTCGGACCCGATCTGGGGCCGGATGAACGAGGACGACGTGCCGGACCCGGTCGGCACCGACCGTCGGGCGGTCGTCGACGGCGAGGTCTCGGTGTCGCCGCTGTCGGTCCCGCACGCCGCTGAGCCGAACGCGGGGCTCGACGAACTGGTCGAGGCCTACGAGGCCGCTGTCCGGTCGTGAAAAAGGCCCCTCCGTCGCGTCGACGCCCCGTCGTCGCGCTATTTCCGTCGCTCCGCTACTCCCCGTCGCCGGTGCTGACGGTCACCTTCGCCTCGCTCAGCACGCGGTCGCCCATCTCGTAGCCCGGCTCGTACACCTCGTGGATCGCCCCCTCGGGGCGGTCGCTGTCGACGCGGAGCATCACCTGATGGCGCGCGGGGTCGACCTCCTCGCCCGGCTCGGGCTCGATCGACTTGACGCCCTCCTCGGCGAGCACCTCGTCGAACTTCTCCAGCGTCGACTCGACGCCGGGCCGGAGGTCGCTCCCCTCATCCTGATCGAGCGCGCGCAGGAGGTCGTTCCTGACCGGGGCGAGCCGCTCGACGAGCGCCTCCGAGGCGCGCTCGCGGATCTCCTCCTGCTTCCGCTTCGCGCGCTCCTTGTAGTTGCTGAAGTCCGCCTTCACCCGGGCGAGCTTGCTCGTCAGCTCGTCGACCTCCTCGTCGCGCTCGCGGAGCGCCTCGCGGGTGTCGGCGAGGTCGGCTTCCAGCGCCGCGACCTCTCGGGCGAGCGCCTCGTCGTGTTCGGCGACCGCGGCGGCGAGCGCCTCCTCCTCGCTCCGGGCGTCGCCGGCGGCGGCCGCGGAGCCGTCGCTCCGTTCCTCGCCGGTCGCCTCCGCCGTGCCGTTCGTTCGCTCCGCGTCGCCCTCGGCGTCGTCGGGGGTCTCGACATCGACGGCGTCGTCGTCGCTCATACCCGATCGAAGTCGGTCGGCGGGCATAAGCGTTCAGAAGCGCGACGCCGCGAGCCCGGGGGGCGGAGGGATCGCAACCCCCGCGCCGAGCGGGCCGCTACCGCCCCGCCGACAGCGCCGTGACGACGCCGTTCGTCCAGCCGAACCCGTACTGCGGGTCGTACTCGCCCAGGTCGGTCGTTTCCCCGACCGAGCGGACGTCGTACTTCTCCGCCATGCGACCGGTCTCCTCGAAGGAGCTCCGCGCGAGGTCGACCCACCGCTCCGCGACCTCGTCGGCCAGGGCGTCGTGGCCGTACCGGCGGAGGCCGGTGACCGCCATCCAGTGGAGCGGTGCCCAGCCGCTCGGCGCGTCCCACTGCTCGCCGGTGGCTTCGAGCGTCGTCACCAGCCCGCCGGGCCGGAGGAAGTCGCTGCGGAGCCGGTCCGCGACCGCCGCCGCCCGGTCGTCGGTCGCGGCCCCGGTGAAAAGCGGCGCGACGGCGGCCAGCGTCAGGCGGTCGGACCGCTCGCCGTCGACCCACGAGTGGTCGACGTAGAATCCGGCGTCCGGGTCCCAGCAGTAGCGGTTGATCGCCTCGCGGCGGTCGGCCGCCAGGTCGGCGTACCGCTCGCCGGCCTCGTCGCGGCCGACGCGCGGGAGCCACTCGGCGAGGGCCGACTCCATGCCGTAGAGGACGGCGTTGAGGTCGACCGGGATCAGCTCCGTCGTCCGGATCGTGGTGAGGTCCTCGTCCGCCAGCCACCGGGAGCTGAAGTCCCAGCCGGACTCGCAGGCGGCCCGGACGTCGCGGAACAGGTCCGGCCGGTCGGCGACCGGGACCCGGTCCGCGAGGCGGCGGTCCTCGTGATACGACTCCGGTCGCGGACGGGCGCGGTCGTCCCAGTACCGGTTGAGAACCGTGCCGTCCCCCAGCCCGACGACGCGCCGGTGAGCCGCGGGGTCGTCGGCGTCGGCGACGCGGTCGGCCCCGCTCGTCCAGAAGCCGTGTTCCGTCCGGAGCGCCTCCACGTGGGGGGCGACGGCGTCGAACCCCCCCTCGCGCTCCAGCACCCGCAGCATGCGGTAGAACAGCGGGACCTGCGACCGGCTGTCGTAGTACGCCCGGTTCCCGAGCGGGACGAACCCGAAGCGGTCCACGAGCGACGCGACGTTCCCGACCATCCCGTCGACCAGATCGGTCCGCCCGGCCGCCGCCAGCCCCTCCGCGGTGAAGTAGCTGTCCCAGTAGTACATCTCGCGGAAGCGGCCGCCGGGGACGACGTGCGGGTTCGGGAGGCCGATGATCGTCGATCCCGCGGAATCGGCGTCCTCGAAGGTCCGGGTCAGCGCGCCCCACAGCGAGGACACGTGGTCCTCCATCGACCGCGACGCGGCGAGGTCCGGCGCGGCCGCGACCGGCTCGGGCAGCCTGAAGTGGTCCTCGACGAACGACGCCAGATCGAACTCCCGCCGGCTCCGCTCCGTCAGGTACCGCTCGAAGAGCAGGTCCGGGTCGACGCGGGGCTCGGCGTCGACGAACCGCTTGTCGTCCTCGAAGAGGTCCCGCCGCTGGACGGTCCGAAAGAGCTCGCCCGAGATCTGCGGAAAATGACTGTAGTCGAAGAGGCCGGAACTCATCCCCGGGACGTAGTGAAAGGATTACTAAGTAATTATTGAATTAGCCGGGAAGAGAACGAAAAGCGCGCACCTGTGGCTGTCCTCTTATTCGCGGTCTATGATTAATTATAAGTGTAATAAATGAATACCGGTGGGTAGTCGATGACTCGCATTAGCATGCGGTCGGTGAGCAAGTACTTCGACGGGGGTGACACGGTCGCCAACTACAAGCTGGACATGGAGGTGGACGACGGGGAGTTCGTGGTGTTCCTCGGGCCGTCCGGCTGCGGGAAGACGACCGCGCTCCGCATGATCGCGGGACTGGAGGACCCTTCTGACGGGGAGATCTACTTCGACGACGACCGCGTCGACGGGATGCCCCCCGCCGACCGCAACGTCGCGATGGTGTTCCAGAACTACGCGCTGTACCCGCACATGACCGTTCGGGAGAACATCGAGTACCCGCTGAAGGTCAGGGGGGTCCCGCCGGAGGAGCGCGACGAGCGCGTCGCGCAGGTCGCCGAGCTGTTACACATCGAAGACCAGATGGACAGCGACCCCGGCGAGATATCCGGCGGGCAGCGGCAGCGGACCTCGCTGGCGCGCGCCATCGTCCGCGAGCCGTCGGTGTTCCTGCTGGACGAGCCGCTCAGCAACCTCGACGCGAAGCTCCGCTTGGAGATGCGCTCGGAGCTGAAGCGGATCCAAAACGAGCTGGGGATCACGACGGTGTACGTCACGCACAACCAAGAGGAGGCGATGAGCATGGGCGACAAGATCGTCGTGCTGAACGACGGCACGATCCGACAGGTCGCCGAGCCGGAGGAGCTGTACGAGCGGCCGCGAACCACGTGGGTCGCGAAGTTCATCGGGTCGCCGCCGATGAACCTCTTCGAGGGCGAGAACCGCGGCGGCACCGTCCACCTCGCCGAGGGCAACACGCTCCCGACGCCGGCGGAGTCGTCGTCCTCGACGGTGTCGGTCGGGGTCCGGCCGGAGGACATCGACGTGTCGACCGACGCGCCGGACACGGACTGGACCCTGCCGGGAACGGTCAAGACGGTCGAACCGCTCGGGGAGTACGTGCTGGTCAACGTCGAGGTGGGCGGCTCCGTGGTCAACGTCAAGGTCCCGCACACGGACGCGACGGCGGGCGACGCTGTCCACCTAACCTTTGACCCGGCCGACGCGTACCTCTACGACGAGAACGGGGAACTGGTGGCCTGACACCATGTCCGTCGCATCGTACCTCGACGACCGGCTCGACCGCGACGTGGACACGGAGAAGCTCACGGCGATCCTCGTGTTCATGCTCCCCGGGCTCACCCTGTTCGCCATCTTCTCCGTCGGCCCGATGCTGTACTCGGCCGTCGGGAGCTTCTTCACCTGGGACGGGTTCGACATCGCGCAGTTCGCCGGGTTCGAGACGTGGATCGCGACGTTCCAGGACGACGCGATCATCAACTGGAGCAACCTCCTCGCGTTCGAGTACCCGATGGGGGCGCTCCCGCAGAACATCATCTGGATGGTCGTTCACGTCCCGCTGAGCACGCTGCTCGGCCTCGGGCTCGCGCTGCTTTTTGCCGACCTGCGCGGCCGGAGCGTCCTCCGCTCGATGGTGTTCCTCGCGTTCACGACCCCGACCGTCGTGATCGGACTCGTGCTGCTGTTCGTCTACGACCCGCAGGCCGGGATCTTCAACGGGCTGCTCCGGTCGATCGGACTGGAGTCGCTGGTCCGAAACTGGGTTCAGGAGCCGCAGATAGCGATCTACGCGCTCATCGCGGGCGGCGTCTGGGTCCAGACCGGCTTCAGCATGCTGCTGTACAGCTCCGCGCTCGCGGGGATCGACCCCGCGCTACTGGAATCCGCTCGCGTCGACGGCGCGGGGCGGTTCCGCCGGTTCAAGGACATAATTTGGCCGCTCGTCAGGCCCGTGACGGCGGTCGTCGTGATCATGAGCATGATCTGGGTGATCCGGATCTTCGCCATCGTCTACGCGGCCGGCGGCCCGTCCGGCGGTCCGGGCGGGGTGTTCTCCGTACTCGGTCTGGAGGTGTATCAGGCCGCGTTCTCGACGCCGATCGAGTACAGCAAGGCGATGGTCGTCGCCCTCATCGAACTCGTGATCGCGCTCCCGATGGCGTGGTACATCGCGTCAATGGACTGACCCACAATGACCGACACACACAACGCAGACGACTCGACCGACGCCGACAGCCAGCCGCAGACCGACGGCGGGCGCGTGTACCACGAGCCGCCCGAGACCGCCCCGATCGCCGAGGGGAGCGCCATCGAGCGCCTCCGCGCGGCGGTCCCGCGCGGTCCGCGCCTGCTCCGGTACGCGGTCGCCATCGGGGTCGCGTTCCTGTGGCTCGTCCCGCTCGTGGGGCTGTTCATGGCCTCCGTCCGCCCGCTCGACCAGATCATTCAGGGCTGGTGGAACTTCGAGACGTTCACCGTCACCTTCGAGAACTACGCCCGCGCGTGGACGTTCCAGTCCGGCCCGATGCGGCAGGCGATGTGGAACACCGCGATCGTCACGGTCCCGTCCGTGCTGGCCGTGACGCTGCTCGGCACGATGGTCGCGTACCCGTTCGCCCGGTTCGACTTCCCGCTGAAGAAGTGGCTGTTCTTCCTGCTCATCGTGGTCATGGCCGCGCCGCCGGAGCTGGTGGCGATGGGCAACTACAACACCCTACGGAACACCGGTCTGTTCGACACGTACATGGGGCTCATCCTGGTCCACATCGGCTGGGGGATGGGGTGGGTCGTCATGTTCCTCCGGAACTTCCTGCTCGGGCTCCCCGAGGAGCTTGAGGAGGCGGCCCGGATCGACGGCGCGTCCCGGTATCAGATCTTCAAGTCGATCGTGTTGCCGTACTCCGCCCCGGCGCTCGTTTCGGTGGCGGTCATCCAGTTCACGTGGGTGTGGAACTCCTTCTTCTTCCCCCTCGTGTTCATGCGCTCGCGGGAGAACCAGCTCGCGCCGCAGGTGCTCCCGCTGATGAAGGGCCGCCTCCAGATCGACTGGGGGCTCGTCGCCGCCGGCTCCGTGCTGACGATGATCGTCCCCATCGTCCTGTTCGTCACGCTCCAGCGGTACTACAAGCAGGGGATGGTGGCCGCGGTCGCAGACTGAGCCGGCTGCGCCGCTCGCCGCTTTTCGCCGCGGACGCGTTCCCACTTCGAGACGGGACGAGTCCGCGCGAAACGGGCTTGCGAACTCGCGAGTACCGATCGGCTCCCTGAGCGTCGACGGGGGTCAGCCGATCACCCGTCGGCGAGCCCGGCCGGCAGGAACGGGGCGATGTCGGTGTGGACGAACCGCACGTACTCGTCGTTCAGTCGCCGACAGAACAGCGCGAACTCGCCGGCCTCTCGGATCGCGTCGAGCTTGGGCTCCGATCCGCCCGGGTCGTAGTACGCGGGCACCAACACCGCCGTCTCGTTCTCCGGGTCTCGCTCGACGATCAGCAGGTACATCAGTCCGTCCGCCTCGGCGCGGTACGCCTCAACGGCGGTGAACTCGCACGCCGCGACCGTCGCCTCCAACTCCTCGTACTCGGGGCCGGGGAGGACGACGTCGAGGCCGGTCCGGGCCGCCGAGTCGACGAGGACGGAGTCGCCCGGATGCAGTTCGAGGGCCGTCCAGCCGCGGTCGCGGTACGTCTCCGCCGTGGCGGCCGTGTCCGCCATGACGGCCTGCCAGCCCTCGGTCGCGTGGGCATCGAGGGCTGCGTCTGAATCGGGCTTTTCCGACATACGTTGAGGCCCGGTAGCGTGCGAGATAAACGTTGTCACCCGGCACCGGGATGTTCGGTCACACGAATCCGTGCCAAGTGGGCACAAGCTATTTCTCCGACGGCGAACGTCACTCGGACAGTGACGGACCTCCTTTCCCTCTCCGGTCTCCGGACGCAGTTCAAGACGAAACGAGGCGCGGTGAAAGCGGTCGACGGCGTCGACCTCACGGTCAAGGAGGGCGAGACGGTCGGTCTCGTCGGCGAGTCGGGATCCGGGAAGAGCGTCACGGCGCTCTCCGCGATGGACCTCGTGGACAGCCCGGGCGAGATCGTCGACGGCCGCGCGTCGCTGCGCTCGGCCGACCTCGCCGCCGACCTCGCCGCCGATCACGACGACGCGGTGGTGTCGTATCCGTACGCGCTGATCGACGCCCTCTGGCAGATCGCCGCAGACCTCCGTGCGGGGAGGGAGATTTCCTCTGCGGGGCGAGAGCTCCGAGGGATCGCCGACGACCTCGCGGACCGGGACGACCCCGCCGGGCTCGCGGACGCGCTCCGGGGCGTCGCCGGCCGGCTGTCCGACGGAACTACCGAAGACGCCGCGGAAAGGATCACGGACGCGCTGGCGGACGCCGCCGACGGGTTCGTCTACCTCGACGCCGATGCCCGCGACCAGCTCCGACGCGGGACGCCTGCCAGCGAAATCACCGTCTCCGAGGGGGTGATCGATCTCACGGCGGCACCCGAGGAGGCGATGCGGAGGATCCGCGGCGGCGAGATGGGCATGATATTTCAGGACCCGATGACGTCGCTCAACCCGGCGGTGACCGTCGGGGAACAGGTGGCGGAGTCGCTCCGACTACACCGGTACGGGGGCCGCAAACGGGACACGTGGCTCAACGCGGTCCGGGAAATCCTCCCGAAGATCGGCGGCCGGGAGTTCGACGACGAAATAGTCGACGACGTCGTCGACATCCTCACCGACGTGGGGATCCCGGAGGCGACATCGCGGCTCGAAGAGTATCCGCACGAGTTCTCCGGCGGGATGCGCCAACGGGTCCTCATCGCGATCGCGTTAGCGTGTCAGCCCGACCTGCTCATCGCCGACGAGCCGACCACGGCGCTCGACGTCACGATACAGGCCCAGATCTTGGACCTGATCGACGACCTCCAAGACGAGTTCGGGATGTCCGTTCTGATGATCACCCACGACCTCGGCGTGGTCGCGGAGACCTGCGACCGAGTCGCGGTGATGTACGCGGGAGAGATCGTCGAGGAGGGGCCGGTCGAGGAGATATTCCACGACCCCAGCCACCCGTACACCTACACCCTCTTGGAGTCGATTCCGACCGAAGAGAAAGAGCGGCTCACACCGATCGAGGGAAACGTCCCCGACCTCATCGACATGCCCGACGGGTGCCACTTCGCGGACCGCTGTCCGTGGGCCCGGCCGGACTGCCGGACGGGGGAGATCCCGTTCCTCCAGCACGGTGGGACAGACGTCGACCATCGGTCGAAATGTATTCTGCCGGAGTTCGACGAGAGCGAGTACGGCGCTGATGGCGTCTCGTCGGCGACGAACCGTGAGATCGGCGAGCCGCTCGTGCGGCTCGACGGGATGCGGAAGTACTACGAGCAGGAGACGGGCCTCTTGAGCCGGGTGTTCGGGAGTTCGCCGAGCGTCCGCGCCGTCGACGGTATCGACCTCGACGTTCGTGCCGGGGAGACGCTCGGGCTCGTCGGCGAGTCCGGCTGCGGGAAGTCGACGGCCGGACGCGCGCTCCTCCACCTCGACCCGCCGACCGACGGGACGGTCGTGTTCGCGGGCGAGGACTTGGGCGACCTCTCGAAGACCGAACTCCGAGAGAAGCGCAAGGACATGCAGATGGTGTTTCAAGATCCCATGTCGAGTCTCGACCCGCGGATGACCGTCGGACAGACTGTCATGGAGCCGCTGAAGATCCACGACCTCGCCGAGGGCCGCCGACGGGAGCGCGTCTTCGAACTGCTCGACGAGGTGGGTCTCGACCGGAGCCAGTACGGTCGGTACCCGCACGAACTCTCCGGCGGGCAGCGCCAGCGGGTCGGCATCGCGCGGGCACTCGCCGTCGACCCCGACTTCATCGTCGCGGACGAGCCGGTCTCCGCGCTCGATGTCTCCGTACAGGCGCAGATCATCAACCTGATGCGGGACCTCCAGGCTGAGTACGGGTTGACGTATCTGTTCATCGCCCACGACCTCTCGGTGGTGCGGCACATCTCCGACCGCGTCGCGGTGATGTACCTCGGCGAGATCGTCGAGATCGCCGCGACGGATGAGCTGTTCGCCGGGCCGAAACACCCGTACACGAACGCGTTGCTGTCGGCGATTCCGGAGCCGGACCCGCTCGCCGAGACCGAGGACCGGACCATCCTCGAAGGCGACGTGCCCTCGCCGATCAACCCCCCGAGCGGCTGTCACTTCCGCACGCGGTGCCCGGCTGTCATTCCGCCAGACGACCTCGAAATCGATCAGGAGCGCTACCGAGAGGTCATGTTCTATCGACAGCGGGTCGAGACGCGAAATATCGACCTCGCGGCGATGCGGGAGCGAGCGAGCGACGCCGGCTCTCAGGGGGGTGTCGCCGCCGACGGCGGGAACAACTTCGACACGGCGATGCGGGCGGAGTTCTTCGACGGTCCGCTGTCGGGACCGGCCGGAGACGCCGTCGCGGAGTCGTTCGACGCGCTGGCCGACGGCGACTGGGAGCGCGCCGAGCGCGTCCTCGGCGAGACCTTCGAGAGCGTCTGCGAGCGGAGCGATCCCGCGCTGGGCGACGCCGACCACCCCGCGGCGTGTCACCTGTTCGGCGACGACGACGACTGAGGCCGGGAGAACCCGGGAAAACGCCCTCCGAGCCGCTGACACATCCTGCCGACGCCCGTTCGTCCGGTACTGTTATTTATGTTGCTGTTAGTAGACATATCCATGTCTGGTAATAACAACCAGGTATCCCGGCGAAGCTTCCTGAAAGCCGCCGGGAGCGCGACGGTCGCTACGGCCGCAACGAGCACGCTCGCCGGTTGTGCGGGCGGAGGCGGGAGCGAGGGCGGGACGCTCAGGTACGGGCGGAGCGCTCACTCGGAGACTCTCGACCCGCAGAACACGACGAGCGGTGAGGTCTCGAAGGTCACGAACCAGATATACGACGGGCTCATCGACTTCGAGCCGGGCGAAGCGGCCATCACCGAGTCGCTCGCGACCGACTGGTCGATGGACGGCACCGAAGTCACTCTCACACTACGTGAGGACGCCCAGTTCGACGACGGCACGGAGTTCACCGCCGCCGACTTTATCGCCACGTACCGGCGGTTTACGGACGAGGACTACGAGTACTACTTCGAGGAGGGATCCGCCTACGGTCCGTTCACGCTCGGAAACTGGATCGACTCCGTAGAGGCCGACGGCGACTACACGCTCAACGTCACGCTCACCCAGCCGTACGCGCCGTTCCTCCGAAACCTCGCGATGTTCGCGGCGGTGGTCCTCTCGCAGGACGACATTGAGAGCGGCTTCGACTTCAACGGTGACGCCAACGGGACCGGACCGTTCCAGTTGGACGAACTCGACAACGCGAACGGTCGCATCCGGCTGACTCCGAACGAAAACTACTGGGGTGAGGGCCCGCAGGTCGGTGAACTCCTGTTCATCGAACGTGGACAGAACTCCACTCGGGCACAGGCGTTGGTAGAGGAGGAACTCGAGATCATCGATAACCTCGATCCGTCGACGATCAGCACCGTCGAGAACGCCGACAGCGCGGAGGTCGTCAGCGGTCAGGGGATCAACATCGGGTACATGGTGTTCAACCAGTCCCGCGTCGAGGCGTTCCGCGACGCCCGGGTCCGGCAGGCGATCAGCTACGCCGTCGACACGCAGTCGATCGTCGAAGAGGTCTACGACGGGATCGCGACGCAGGCCGACCAGCCGTGTCCGCCGGCGCTGTTCGGCCACAACGACGACATCGACCCCTATCCGCAGGACCTCGATCAGGCGCAGAGCCTGCTGGAGGAGGCCGGCTACGGAGACGGCTTCTCGTTCCAGCTCACGACGTTCCAGAACGCGCGCGGCTACAACCCCGCCCCGCTCCCCACCGCGGAGACGATCCGGACCAACCTCGGCGAGATCGGCATCGAGGTCGAGATCGACGACCGTCAGTTCTCCGACTACCTGACCTACACCGGAGAGGGCAACCACGACGCCTCGCTGTCCGGGTGGTACACGGACAACGCCGACCCGGACAACTTCTACTACGTGCTGCTCCACCCGCAGGTGGAGTCTCCGGAAGGACAGGACTGGGTGGACTGGGAGACAGAGGGGTTCAACACCTCGAACCGCGCGGCGTGGGCGAATCAGGAGTACATGGACCTCATCGAGGAGGCCCAGCGGACGGCCGACCAGGACGCCCGGGCGGACCTCTACCACGAGGCGGCGCAGATCGCTCGCGACGAGGCCCCGTGGGTGTACATCGACTACGCCGACGAGATCCGCGGCGTGGGGACGTCCGTGAGCAACTACACGGTGTCGGCGATCGGCGGCCCGCACCTCCACCTCGTCGAAGTGGAGTGACGGCCGCATGGGAGGAACGACCCCGGCGACGGGAAGTTTTTAGACGTTTGAAAATACGGGTTCCTGTACATGGTATCGAAGCGATTCGTCGCGAAACGAGTCCTGTTGTTGGGGCCGGTGTTGTTCGGCGTCGCGACGGTCGTCTTCGCGATCCTCCACCTCTCTCCCGGCGATCCCGCGTTGACCATTGCGGGCGAGCGTGCGAGCCAGGAGTTCGTCGAGGAGGTCCGCTCGAACCTCGGGTTGGACGACCCGCTCTGGGAGCAGTACCTGCGGTTCCTTCGGGAGACGGCCTCGCTCCAGTTCGGCCAGTCCTATCAGATCCAGCGCGGAACGCCGGTCAGTTCCATCCTCGTGAACCGCCTGCCGATCACCATCGAACTGGCCGTTCTCGGTCAGATCGCGGGGCTGTCGTTCGGCCTCCCGCTCGGAATCCTGAGCGCGGTGAAACAGGACACGCTGACCGATCACTTCACTCGCGTCGGCGCGCTCGCCGGCATCAGCGTCCCGATCTACTGGAGCGGCCCGCTGCTGATCCTGCTCTTCGCTCAGATACTCGGGGTGCTCCCGACGAGCGGGCGGATCTCGTCGTCGTACTTCGTCGACACCACGACCGGACTGATCCTCGTGGACACCCTGCTTGAGGGGAACGTGGAGGCGTTCCGGTCCGCGGCCACTCACCTGCTGATGCCCGTCGTCGTGCTCGGCATCTACTCGATGGCGTTCATCTCCCGGATGATGCGTTCCTCGATGCTCGAAGTCATCCGCCAGGACTACATGCGGACGGCGCGCGCGAAGGGCCAAGGCGCGAAGATCACCGTCATGAAACACGGGCTCCGGAACGCGTTTATTCCGGTCATCACCATCATCGGCATCCAGTTCGGGTCGCTCCTCGGCGGGTCGGTCCTGACGGAGACGGTCTTCGAGATAAACGGGATCGGGACTCTCCTCGTCACCGCCATCGAACAGAGCGACTACCCGGTCGTACAGGCCACCGTCCTCGTCTTCGCGTTCATGTACACGCTCGTGAACCTCTTCGTGGACATCACCTACTCGGTTCTGGACCCCCGGATCGACCAATGAACACCGAAACACCACAGTCGTCGGACGTCGAACGGAACGTCGTCGAGCGCCTCCGCGCCAGTCCGTTCCTTCAGGAACTGCTCTCGAACCGAATCGCCGTGTTCGGACTGTTGATCATCGGGACGATGTTCGCGGTGGCGATCTACGCCCGACTCACGTACGACCTCGACGCGATCGTCGACACGATGTTCAACGCGAACCCGACCCAGGCGGCACCCAGCGCGGAGTTCTGGTTCGGGACCGACGGGCAGGCGCGCGACGTCTTCCCCCGGGTGCTGTACGGTGCCTGGTACGCGCTGAAGTTCGGGACCGCGACGGTGTTGGCCTCGACGGTCCTCGGGATCGCGGCCGGGATCGTCGCGGCGTACTACGGCGACCTGACCGACAACGTCATCATGCGGACGATGGACGTGCTGCTGTCGTTCCCCTCGCTCCTGCTGGCGCTCGCGCTCGTCACCATCTTCCCGGAGTCGCTGGGACTGTGGCGCGCCGTCGCCGCGCTCACGCTCGTGTACACGCCGCGGTTCGCTCGCGTCGTCCGCGGCGCGGCGCTGAAGGTCTTAGAGGACGAGTACATCGACGCGACGTACGCGCTCGGGGCGACGGACCCACGGCTCCTGATCCGGCACGTGCTCCCGAACTGCCTGGCACCGATCACCGTCCAGTCGACCCTGAACTACGGCCTCGCGATCATCGACATCGCCGCCCTGTCGTTCCTCGGATTCGGCGCGAGCCCCGGCGACCCGTCGTGGGGAATGATGCTCTCGGAGGGGGTCGAACGGGGGCTGTTCTCGGGCGCGTGGTGGTGGTCGTTCTTCCCCGGACTGTTCCTCGCGCTCACCGTGCTGGGGTTCAACCTCCTCGGCGACGGGATGCGCGACGCGCTGGACCCGCGGATGCGAGACACCGTTGACTGACTCCTCGCTCCCGGTCTCGCGGTCCCGGCGCGCGCGCTACCGGGCGCTGGTCCTCGGCGCGGCTCGGTGGGCAGGGACCGGTGCCGCGATTGGGGTCGTCGTCTCGATGGGGCTGCTCGCGTTCCGACCGCCGAAACCGGCCACGGACACGTCGTTCGCGCTCGGGGCGCTGGTCCTCGGGTTCGGCGTCACCGCGTGGTCGTCGGCAGTCGGTCTCGGTCGGACCATCGAGGGGCTCCAAGCGCGCCTCGACGTCGCCTCCGACTGGACGGAGGCGAGCGCACGCGAGGCGTTCTTCGTGGTGTCGTGGACGGGGACCGGGTGGGCCGTCGCCGCCACGTTGACCTCAATCGCGCTCGGCGTGTAGCCGCCGTGAAAATCCGACCGCGGGTCCCCCGCCTCAGTACGGCAGCACGCCCGTCACGGTGCCGAGCAGCGCGACGCCGATCGCGAGCGCCTGCGCGACGAAGAACGCCTTCGAGGAGGCCCAGCCGAAGTACAGCAGCGTCGCCGTCGGGATCGCGCCGATGACGGCCGGCCAGAACCCCATCGTGAACAGGATCGCGAGCAGGCCGGTGGTCGCGAGGATGAGCACGTCCATCCCGAGCGAGACGAGGTTGCGGCGGCGCAGCTCCTCGGGGTCGAACATCCGCGCGAGCGACCCGCGCCGGTCGCTCCGGTCGTCCGCCGTCGAAGTCGACTCCATCGTCAGTCGTTAAGCGTCTCCTGATGCGCGTCGTCGAGCGGGCTCACGATGTCCTCGGTCGGCGTGTCGGGCGTGGCCCACAGGCCCTTGAGCACCGACCAGAACTCCTGCTGGAACGGGTTCCCGAGCGCGTCGTCGAGGTCGGGCACGACGGTCACCTCGGCGGCGAGGTCCGGCAGGTTCGCCATGACCTCGATCTCGTAGGCGTCGTCCGGCACCTCGGTGTTGGAGGCGATGAACCCGCCGTCCTCGACCCACACCTGCTGGCCCTCGGCGGAGACGAACGAACTCAGCGCCTCGCGGGCGGTGTCGACGTTGTCCGAGTACGCCGGCACGGTGAACCAGTTGACCGACGAGGAGATGCCGTCGACGCCGGGGAGCCGGAACACGCCGAGGTCCGACGGGTCCTGGACCGCGTCCTGCGCCGGGGTGAACGAGCCCATGAAGTACAGCGGGAGGCTGTTGTCCCAGAAGTACTCGTACTGGACGCCGAAGTCGCGCGTCTGGCTGAAGTACCCCTCCTCGTGGAGCGTCTTGATCTCGTCGAAGGCGGTCGCGATCCGGTCGTCGGTGAAGGAGGCGTCGCCGTCGATGAGGCCCTGCTGGAGCGACGCGCCGTCGTCCTGCCGCATGAAGAAGCCCTCGGTGAGGTCGCTGAGCGGCCATCCGGTCCCGTTCCCGGAGGCGATCGGCGCGTCGACCCCGTCGATCGCCGCGATCTCGTCGAGCAGCGTCAGGAACTCGTCGTAGCTCTCCGGCTCGGAGAGGCCGTGCTCGTCGAAGAACGACTTCCGGTACCAGAAGCCGGGCTTGAGGTCCATCTTGAACGGCGCGGCGTACACCTCGCCGTCGACGGTCACCCGCGACGGGTCGACCGCGAAGTTCTCGGGGTCCCACGCGTCGCCCACCGGCGCGAGGTGGCCGTTCTGCGCGTCGGAGATGATCCGCGCGGGCGAGGGCATCACGACGATGTCGGCGGAGGCGACGCCGGACTCGTAGTCCATCAGCGTCCCGGTGAGCAGGCTGTCGGTGTCGCGTGGGAAGTACTCCAGGCTCATCCCCGTCGACTCCTCGACGAAGTCCATCACGTTGCTGAACGACTCCTGCTCGCCGCCGGACCAGACGCCGGTGATCTCCAGGCTGCCGCTCCCGCCGTCTCCGCCGTCGCTGCCGTCGCCGCCGTCCTCGCCGTCTCCGCCGTCGGATCCGCTGCCGGAACAACCGGCGAGTGCGACGCTCCCCAGCACCGACGCGGTTCCGGTCGTTTTCAGTACCCTCCGCCGCGTAGTACAGGATCGATCATCGGACATGTCGTCCCCATCGTTCGGTCCCAATTACTTCAAATTTGCTTATTAATTACCGCTATAGTCACTAATCTCAACGGGTGCGGCGCGATCGGCGACCACCGCTATTTATTGGCGTCTTGGGGGTTGATGGGGACATGACGCTCGAAGCCGACTCGTCCGCCGACGCGACGCGTCGTCCGAATTTAGTGCTGGTTCACTGTCACGACCTCGGGCAGCACCTCGGCTGTTACGGGGCCGACGTCGACACGCCGAACATCGATCGGATCGCGGCCGACGGCGCCCGGATGGCGAACAGCTTCTGTTCGGCCCCGCAGTGTTCGCCCAGCCGGTCCAGCATGATGACCGGCTACTACCCTCACGAGAACGGCGTCATGGGGCTGGCGCACATGGGCTGGGCGCTCGGAGACGACTGGGACACGCTCCCGAAACACCTCCGGGCGGCGGGGTACGACACCGCCCTCCTCGGCTTCCAGCACGAGGTGCCCAACGAGCCGGAGCGGCTGGGGTACGAGTACGTCGACAGCGGGACGAAGCGAGCGCTGGAACTCGTCGACGTCGTCGACGACTTCTTCGCGGAGCGCGCCGACGCCGACGACCCGTTCTTCGTCTCCATCGGCATCGAGGAGCCGCACCGGCCCTTCCGGCGCGACTACCTCCCCGAGGGGACGTACGATAGCTACGACCCCGACGAGGTCCCGCTCGACGACTTCCCGTACCTGCCCGACGCGCCCGGGGTCCGCGAGGACGTCGCCGACCTCCGGTCGGTGATCTCGGAGGTGCTCGACCCGGCGGTGGGCCGCTACCGCGAGTCGCTCGCGGACGCCGGGCTGGCGGAGGAGACGGTGTTCGTCTTCACGACCGACCACGGGCTGGCGATGCCGCGCGCGAAGGGCACCTGTTACGACCCGGGGATCGAGACCGCCCTCCTCGTTCACCGGCCGGGCGTCGTCGAGGGCGGCGCGGTCCACGACGACCTCGTCACCAACGTCGACTTCACGCCGACGATGCTGGACCTGCTCGGGGTCGAGCCGCCGACCGAGACCTCCGGCGAGTCGTTCGCGCCGCTGCTCCGTGGCGAGCCGCACGACGGCCGGGACCGGATCTTCGCCGAGATGACGTGGCACGACCGGTACAACCCGATCCGCGCGATCCGGACGGACCGGTACAAGTACGTCCGAAACTTCTCGCTGCTCCCCGAGGTGTTCGTCCCGATAGACGTCGCGCCGACGGCCTCCGGTCGGGAGGTCCACGAGGAGTTCCACGTCCCGCAGCGCCCGGCCGAGGAGCTGTACGACCTCGCCGCCGACCCACACGAATCGGAGAACCTCGCCTCCGACCGGAAGCCGTTCGAGACGGCGGCGGAGGCGAGCGACCCGGAGCCGTCCCACGTCGACGCCCTCGACCGACTCCGCGACGAGCTGGAGGCGTGGATGGAGTCGACCGACGACCCGCTCCTCGACGGTCCCGTCCCGTACCCCGACGTGGAGTGACGAACCGGGCGGCGTCCGCTCTTCCCGCCGCGTCTCGGTGATTTTTATATACCGAGGTAGTTAATCGATCGTCATGGACACCGAGGAACTCCTGGAGACGCTCCAGGCCGCGGACCTCTCTTACTATCAGGCGAACGCGTACGTCACCCTCCTCGAACTGGGGACCGCGTCCGCGACCGAAGTCGCGCAGGCGAGCGACGTGCCGGACGCCCGGATCTACGACGTCCTCCGCGACCTCGACGACTTCGGCTACGTGGAGCTGTACGAACAGGAGACGTTTCAGGCGCGCGCGACCGACCCGGAGACCATCGTCTCCGGGCTCTCGGACCGCGCGAGTGCGCTCGAATCGGCCGCCGCGGAGATCGAGGAGCGGTACGAGCGGCCGACGCTCGACACCCAGACGGTCAGCATCGTCAAGCGGTTCGACACGGTCCTCGAAGCGGCCCGCACGTTCGTCCGCGACGCCGACACGCAGGTCCACGCGGCGCTCACCCGCGACCAGTTCGAGGCGCTGCGGGGCGACCTCGCCGACGCGCGCGACCGCGGCGTCACGGTCAACGTCACCGTCCTCGACCGGGACGGCGACGAGTCGCTCGACGAGGCGGACTACGAGGGGGCCGTGAACGTCGCGCACCGCCTCTCCCGACCCGCGCCGTTCGTGCTCACCTCCGACCTGCGGCGGACGGCGTTCGCGCCGAACCCCGCCGCGGTCGAGGACTACGGGCTCATCCTCCGCAACCGGTCGTTCACCTACGTCTTCTTCTGGCACTTCCTCCTGTTCATGTGGCTCCCCTCGCCCGTCGCGTACGAGGCCGGGGCGGTCGGGTCCAAACGGTACGCGGACATCCGGCAGTTCCTGCTGGAGAACCGGGGGCGGATCCGGGGCGACGAGCCCCTCTGCGTCGAGATCGAGGGCCGCGAGACGGACGGCGACCGGTCCGTGACCCTCTCCGGGGAGGTCGTCGACGCCGAACACCTCTCGGACGGCGACGGCCGCGACGACCGCGCCCCGAGCGTGATGGCGCTGACCGGAACCGCCTCCGTGGTCGTCGACGACGGCGAGCGGCGGTGGACGGTCGGCGGCTGGGGCGCGACCTACGAGGACGTCGAGGCCGAACGGATCCGCGTGACGGACGCGGCCGCCGAGACCGAGGCCGAGCCGGCGGAGTGAGGCCGAGCGGTAGCCGTTCGAGGCCGGCGGAGCGACGCCGAGTGACGGCGCTTCGACGCCGACCCGGTGACGTGGACGACGACTTTTATGCTCGCGGCGACACGCGTTTGCTCCCGCATGCCACCTCGACCCTCGACCTTCTCGATCGCCGCCCGCGACCCGGAGACGGACGCGGTCGGCGTCGCCGTCCAGTCGAAGTTCGTCGGCGTCGGTGCCGTCGTCCCGTTCGTCAGCGCGGACGCGGGCGCGGTCGCCACGCAGAGCTTCGCGAACGTCGCGTACGGCCCCCACGGTCTCGACCTGCTCCGCGAGGGCCACGACCCGGCCGCGGCGATCGACCGGCTCACGGCCGCGGACGAGGAGGCCCCCTCGCGGCAGGTGGGCGTCGTCGGCGTCGACCCGGACGACGACCCCGCGGCGTTCACCGGCGACGAGTGCCACGACCACGCCGGTGACCGGCAGGGTGACCACTACACGGTTCAGGGGAACATCCTGGAGAACGCCGACACCCTCGACGCGATGGCCGAGACGTTCGAGGAGACCGACGGCGGCCTCCCGGAGCGGCTCATCGCCGCGCTCCACGCCGGAAACGAGGCCGGCGGCGACAGGCGCGGCGAGCAGTCGGCGGCGCTGTACGTCGCCAAGCCCGAGGGCGGCTACGACGGGCGGAACGACCGCTGGATCGACGTGCGCGTCGACGACCACGAGCGTCCCATCGACGAGTTAGAACGGGTGTTCAAGATATACGACGTGACGCTCCTCGAACGCGAGGCCCCCGAGGAGACGCGGGAACTGACCGGCGAGGCGGCCGTCGCGGTCGAGTCGGCGCTCGCGGACCTCGGCTTCTACGACGGCGAGCCGACCGGCGAGTTCGGGGGCGACGCCCGCGACGCGCTGGAGTCGTTCCGCGGCATGAACAACTTCGAGAACCACTCGCTCGCGGTGCTGGAGGACGCCCTCGCACGGGGAATCGGGGAAGCCGGATCCGACGCGGACGGTCCCGAATCCGACGCCGACCCCGAGACACGGTTGGTCGACGCGATCTGGCGCGGGCTCTCCCGGCTCGACCGGGCGTAGTCGCCGACCGCCCGCGTCGACCCCGCTCGGCGCGTCATCGAACCGGGACCCACCGACGCGGGCCGGTCGACTTTTGCCCGTCCGCGACCGACCGGAGACCATGACCATCGAACCGGACGAGGTCGCGGCCCTCATCGAGGAGAACCTCCCCGACGCGGTCGCTCGCGTCACCACGCCACGAGTCCACGACGACGAGGACGAGGACGCCCACTTCGCGGCGTGGGTCGTCTCCCCCGTCTTCGAGGGCGAGTCGCTCGTCGACCAGCACCAGCGCGTGTACGACGCGGTCGGCGACCACATGACGCAGTCGGTCCACGCGCTGGAGATAAAGACGTACACCCCCGAGGCGTACGCGGAACACGGCGACGGTGCCCTCGACGAGGCCCTCCGCGAGGCCGGACTGTTCCCGGTCGACGAGGCCTGAGTCGCGTTCGACGAGTTCCCTCCGGCAGTCCGCCGCGTCGCCGCGCCGAATCACTACCGGTCCCACCCCCCTCCAAGCCATGCGATCCGCACTCGTCCGCGCCCTCCGCGGGATCTGCTCCGCGGTCTCGCTGCTGGCGTTCGGCGCGCTCTTCCTCGCCGTCGAGTCGCGCGTCACCGATCCGACCGTCCTGCTCGGACTCGCCGGCGTCGGGACCGCGACGCTCTTGACGGCCGTCGGACCAGCGGGAGTCCGGCGACTGCTCGGTGTCGGCGAGCCGAGCGCGAACGACTCCGAAGACGCCGGCGGCGCGGCCCGCGACGAGGGGCCGGAGCCGGGGGACGCGTGGCTCGACGAGACGGCCGACGACACGCCCTGGACCGACCGGGCCGACCGCGCCGCCGCCGACTCCGACCCCGACTGGTGGGTCGCGCGGCTCGAACCCGCGCTCGACGACGCGTGGAACCGCTGGTCGGACGTCGCGCTGACGGTCGGACTGGCGCTGCTCGGGGCCGGGTCGTTCGCGTTACTCGCCGCGTATCCCGGCGACGACCCGCCGCTCGGGCTGGCGCTGCTCGGGCTGTTCGGGCTCAACGGCGCGCTGATGACGGTCCCGTTCCTGTTCGAATAAAACCGGAGTCGGCGTCGCCCTATCCCCCGTCCCGGTCGGGGGTCGCGGTCGCCGCCGACGCGTCGCCGTCGCCCTCGTCGCCCGCGACGCGGTCGGCGATCGCGTCGGCGAGCGGGTCGACGGTGACGGTCAGGCGCGCGACGAGGAACACCACGGGGACGAGCGCGGCGAACAGGAAGGCGGCGTCGTACGCCCACGCGGCGTCGTTCAGCAGGGGGACGGCAACGCCGGCGAGTCCGCGGTACGCGACGAGGACGGCCCCGAAGACGACGAGCCAGTAGGCCGTCCCGCCGGCGTTCTCGGCGATCCGACTCGGCCGCGCGTCGCTCTCGCTGTCGGCGGCGCGACCGCCGAGCGCCAGCCGCGTCAGCAGCGCGAACTTGGGGGCGGCGTACAGGAGTATCCCCGCCACCGCGAGCGCGACGACGCCCGTCGCGACGGCGGCGAAGATCACGGACGCGAACGGGACGAGGCGGTCGATGCCGGGCAGCAGCGTGACGACGGCGAGGACGCCGACGACCGCCAGCGCGCCGATCAGGAGCCTGCTCGCCGACCGGACCGTGTCGCGGTCGAGCGCCGTTCCGATCGCTGAGTCGTTCGGGCTCATGTGCGCCCGGCCGTTGGCGACACGGAGGAATATATTTCAAACACGTTTGAATCGGGTTTTATCGATTTTGCTTGATTTGAAATATTTAGCTATCTGGTGACACAGTTATATTCGTATCAATGTCTGTTCGCGTAGTCTGTGAATTTCTCTCACATCTGTTGATCCCGATTCTTCCTCGTAGCGCGACCATTATTCCGGCTCCAGTATTACTGTCAAATATCCCTCGTGACGGCGTACAATAGAACTAATAGATAGTAGTTGGTTGACAATCATAGGCGATATGACTGACTACAGTCAGGACCATTTCAACGAACTCTATTCGGAGGGGGAACGTGATCCGTGGAAGTACTTTGAAAGCGAGTATGAACAGCAAAAATACGACCGAACCTTACGGTGGGCGTTGGACCGAAAGGAACCTGAAGCAGTGACAGATATCTTGGAGCTGGGTTGTGGAAATGGAGCCTTCACTGAGAAACTGGTCTCGGCGTTCCCGAACGCAGATATCTTAGGTGTCGATATTTCCGAAGAGGCGCTTGATAAGGCACGAAACGCCGCCCCTGAGGCGGATTTTATTTGTGGCGACATGTTCGAAGTTATCCAAGGACTGGAGCGAAAGTACGACCTGATTTTCGCTAGTGAGTGTCTGTACTATTTGACTGATATGTACACAATACAGGAATTCAGAGACTTCGTTGACTTAGCCACAAATCTTCTCTCAAACGGTTACCTGTTGTCAGCCAACATTCATCGAGAGCCGTCTGAAGAGAACTCTGTTGAAGACAGAGAAACCATGGCAATCCTACAAACTACGCTTGAGACGTCGTTCGATATTGTTGGTCAAAACACATATACTGAGAAGAAGCGGACAGAAGGGCGTACGCGAGAGTACGAGTATCAGATATGGGCTTTCGAGTAGTGAAATGCTTGGACACATAAGAACACACAACTCAGGCGTAAACCGGGTGGTGTCGTGAGGTGCGATTAGATGCCTGCCCGATCGGTGGAGAGGGGGTCACAACGGACTTACTAGATGCGGCTATAGAGGGTGCCATAGACGCTGGGATCGAAGTCAATCACGTTAGTCCGAAAAAGGTTCGAAATGTGATCCCAGCGCTCCCAGAGGAAGTAAAAGAAAGTATTGATTCCGAGGCTCTCGGCTTGACTACAGGCGACCTGAAGGGAACCCTCATACTCCGAGCGAACAACGAACCAGTATTTGCTTGGAACACACAATACTATCTTGAACCCTTCTACGGCATCGGAGTCAGAGACGTGATCAATATTCTGCCGTTCTTACCTCCACTGATAATATTAAAGAATTTCATTAAATCTGTGTGGAAGAAAATCCGAGACGTGCTTCAGAACGCGAAACAATTGGTATTAACATCATATGGAACAGTTCACTCAGATCAATTTAAAGATAGTATCTCTGGCAGCTTTAACAGTTGGATATCAAGAGAACAGCGGGAACTCATCGTCATGACTGGATGGGGTGGGAGTCGGAGGGTTGATGATATACTTTCTCGGGTAACCCAACCATGGGCAATCGTCACCGAAGGCGGATCCGTGGTTCACCGCCGCTTAAACGACTTCCAGCCAGAACCGCTGTTTGTTGACTGGATCAACGGAGAACCCAAAACGGAACACGCACACCCCGACCTTTATGATCACCCACGTCTCGTCGCCGCTAGAGAGGCGTGGTCCGCAGTCGCAAGAACAGCTGTCAACGAAATTGAAACTCCTGTGTTTTATTCCCAGAATAATGGCTACGGATGTGGTGTCTATATAAATCCTCCAGAAAAAGTTGTGGAAGATTTCTCAACGTCGCCCGCTGATTCTCCGGATACTGTGCTTCACCTCCGTTCCAGACTACTTAATGAGAGACGGCTTCCGAAGGTAGGAGGATTTCGGGCTGTTAACGGCCACGATAAGCGTGGGAAAGTCAATAACACTCCAAACGGATGGTATGTCCTCGAAAAAATAAATGCTCTTGAGAGACCTCTACGTCCCTATCAAATTGTAGATGTTACACAGGAGTCCGTTACTTTTGAGATTCTTGAGGCCGATAACAGTCGAGAGTCAGTTTCGCCGGGGGACATCTCGGAACCGGCAACTGAGATCGAGAACATCGTCACGGATGCCCGAAATCTCATCCAAGAGAACCGGGTAGGAATAGTGAACCTGAAAGAGAGAATTGTACCGCAGACAAACTCTATTGATGTTTTTGTTCAGTCGAAAAAAAGGGCGTATCGAGACAAGCTACAGGATATCTTTGATATCAACACCGACGTTGCGTTGCTGAAGTACATCTATCGTGGATCGATCTCGGATAAGGGTCTGATCGGTCAACTGGGTCAACTATACGATACGACTGGACCTGACGTGGAGATTCACGGTAGTGAGAAGCTTCCGGACCATGCGTTAAGTGTTGTCGATGAGTCTCATGACGTAGATGATATAGGAGAAATATTGTCAAAATTCGAGGATAAATCCCTGATTATATAACTGTCAATCGAACCGGTGGATTTTAATTCGAGATCGTCGGAATAGCCCCTGTGAACGATACTGAGGGGGACTACCGCACGGAGGAGGACAGCCTCGGCGAGATGCAGGTGCCGGCGGACGCCTACTGGGGCGCGCAGACGCAGCGCGCCGTCGAGAACTTCCCGGTCTCCGGGATCGGCATGAGCCGACGGTTCGTTCGCGCGCTCGGGGTCGTCAAGAAGGCGGCCGCGCAGGCGAACCGAGACCTCGGCCTCCTCGACGACGACACCGCGGAGGCAATCGTCGCCGCCGCAGACGAGGTGATCGCGGGCGAGCACGACGACCAGTTCCCGGTCGACGTGTTCCAGACCGGCTCGGGCACCTCCTCGAACATGAACGCGAACGAGGTGATCGCCAACCGCGCCGCCGAGATCGCGGGCGCGGAGATCGGCGACCGCGTCGTCCACCCGAACGACCACGTCAACTACGGCCAGTCGTCGAACGACGTGATCCCCACGGCGATGCACGTCGCCGCGCTCGAAGCCGTCGAGAAGGACCTCGTTCCCGCGCTCGAAACGCTCCACGCCGAGTTAGAGGCGAAGGAGACCGCGTTCGACGGCGTCGTCAAGACGGGCCGGACGCACCTTCAGGACGCGACGCCCGTCCGGCTCGGGCAGGAGTTCGGCGGCTACCGCACGCAGGTCGCGAAGGGCATCGAGCGCGCCGAGAACGCCCAGTCGAACCTCCGCGAACTCGCGCTGGGCGGCACCGCGGTCGGGACCGGGCTCAACACGCACCCCGAGTTCCCGGAGCTGGCGGCCGAGTACATCTCCGACGAGACCGGGACGGAGTTCCGCGAGGCCGAGAACCACTTCGAGGCGCAGGCGGCCCACGACGCGATGGCGGAGGGCCACGGCGCGCTCCGCACCATCGCGGGGAGCCTCAACAAGATGGCCAACGACCTGCGGCTGCTCGCCTCTGGCCCCCGGAACGGGCTCGGCGAGGTCGAACAGCCGGAGAACCAGCCCGGCTCCTCGATCATGCCCGGCAAGATCAACCCGGTCGTCGCCGAGTCGGTCAATCAGGTCCACAAGCAGGTCGTCGGCAACGACGCCGCGGTCTCGGCGGGCGCGGCGCGCGGCGAGATCGACCTGAACCTCTACAAGCCCGTCATCGCGCACAACTTCCTCGAATCGGCGAAGCTGCTCTCGAACGTCGCCGAGACGTTCGGCGAGCGCTTCGTCGCGAAGCTCGAAGCGAACGAGGAGTACTGCGAGACGCGCGTCGAGCAGTCGATGGCGCTCGCGACCGCGTTGAACCCCGCGATCGGCTACGACAAGGCGAGCAAGGTCGCCAAGAAGGCGCTCGCGGAGGACAAGTCCGTCAAGGAGGTCGCCGTGGGCGAGGGGTACCTCACGGAGGAGGAGGCCGACGAGGTGCTGGACCCCGAGGCGATGACCCACCGCGTCATCCTCGGCGACGAGGACTGAGCGGACCGTTCTCTCGCGGATCGCCAGCCGGCACCGCGCCGGTCGTTCGCGCCGGATCGGAACCATTTAAGCCGCCGTCGGTACCGATCCCACACGGATGAAACTTCACGAATATCAAGCGAAGTCTATCTTCGCGGACGCCGGGATCCCGGTACCGGACTCCCGGCTCGCGACGAGCGTCGACGAGGCGCTCGACGCCGTCGACGAGATCGGCTACCCGGCCGCGATCAAGGCGCAGGTCCACGTGGGCGGCCGCGGCAAGGCCGGCGGGATCAAGATCGCGACCGACCGCGAGGAGGCCGAGGAGTACGCCGAGGAGATCCTCGGGATGGACCTGAAGGGGTACACCGTCGACTCGGTCCTCGTCGAGGCGGGCGTCGACTTCGTCGACGAGCTGTACGTCGGCGTCACGATGGACCGCGGCGAGGGCGAACCGGTCCTGATGGTCTCGACCGAGGGCGGCGTGAACATCGAGGAGGTCGCCGAGGAGAACCCCGACGCGATCGCGCGCGAGCACGTCGACCCCGCGTTCGGGCTCCACCCGTATCAGGCCCGGAAAGTCGTCTACGAGGCGGGCGTCGACGCCGACGTGGCCCTCGACGTGGCGTCGATCCTCTCGACGCTGTACGACCTCTACGAGGAGAACGACGCCTCCGAGATCGAGGTCAACCCCGTCATGATCACGGGCGACCGCGACGTGGTCGCCGCCGACGCCGTGATGAACATCGACGAGGACGCGCTGTTCCGCCAGCCCGAACTGGCCGAGATGGCCGAGGCGTCCTACGAGGACGACTTAGAGCGGAAGGCCGGCGAGTACGGCTTCGACTACGTCCGGCTGTCGGGCAACGTCGGCATCATCGGCAACGGTGCCGGCCTCGTCATGACGACGCTGGACCTCGTCGACTACTACGGCGGGTCGCCCGCGAACTTCCTCGACATCGGCGGCGGCGCGAAGGCGGAGCGCGTCACGCAGGCGCTCGACATGGTGTTCTCCGACGACAACGTCGACGCGGTCGTGTTCAACATCTTCGGCGGGATCACCCGCGGCGACGAGGTCGCAAAGGGGATCAACGAGGCCTTAGAGCAGTTCGACGAGATCCCGAAGAAGGTGGTCGTCCGGCTCGCCGGCACGAACGCCGAGGAGGGGATGGAGATCCTGAACACGGACCTCGTGGAGGTCGAGAAGACGCTGGAGGACGCGGTCCAGCGCGCGGTGAAGAACGCGGAGGAGGTGACCCAATGAGCATTTTCGTCGACGACGACACCAGAGTAGTGGTTCAGGGAATCACCGGCGGGGAAGGGAGGTTCCACGCCGGCCAGATGATCGAGTACGGCACGAACGTCGTCGCCGGCGCGGTGCCCGGCAAGGGCGGCCAGGAGGTCGAGGGCGTCCCTGTCTACGACACCGTCGACGAGGCCGTCGAGGCGGAGGACGCGGACGCCTCCGTGATCTTCGTGCCGCCGGCGTTCGCCGCCGACGCGATCTTCGAGTCGCTCGACACCGACCTCGACCTCGCGGTCGCGATCACCGAGGGGATCCCGACGCAGGACATGGCGAAGGTGAACAAGCGCCTGAGCGAGACCGACACGCGCCTCCTCGGGCCGAACTGCCCGGGGATCATCACGCCCGGCGAGGCGAAGCTCGGCATCCTCCCCGGTAACATCTTCTCCGAGGGGAACGTCGGGCTCGTCTCCCGCTCCGGGACGCTCACCTACCAGGTCGTCGACAACCTCACCGAGCGCGGACTCGGCCAGTCGACCGCCATCGGCATCGGCGGCGACCCGATCATCGGGACCTCCTTCATCGACGCCTTGGAGGCGTTCGAAGCCGACACCGACACCGACGCGGTCGTGATGTGCGGCGAGATCGGCGGCGAGGACGAGGAGCAGGCCGCCCGCTTCATCGGCGAGCACATGGACACGCCGGTCGCCGGCTTCATCGCCGGCCGCACGGCACCGCCGGGCAAGCGGATGGGCCACGCGGGTGCCATCGTCTCCGGCTCCGGCACCGGGACGGCGCAGTCGAAGATCGACGCCCTCAACGACGCGGGCGTCCCCGTCGGCGACACTCCCGAAGAGGTCGCCGACCACGTCGAGGACTTCCTGTAGACGGGTCGGACCGCCGCTCCGACGGCGCGGCTCCCGGTCCGTTTTTCAATTCCGGTACTCGGAGCGAAAGCTAAACCTACTGGGAGAGAAACAGGTGGACATGAACGCCGGTCCCGATAACCCGTCGGAAAAACCCGACTCGGTCGCGTCCGACGCGTCGGGAACGAGCGGCGACGGGCCTCGTCGCGTCCTCTTCGTCGACGACGAGCCGGGAGCGGCCGACCTCGCCGCGACGCACGTCGAACGGCTCGTGGACGACATCGAGACCGTCACTCGGCTGTCGCCGGAGGAGGCGCTCTCCGTGGTTCGGAGTCAGAGCGTCGACTGCGTCGTCAGCGACTTCGACATGCCCGGGTCGAACGGGCTTGAGTTCCTCGAAGATGTCCGGGCGGTCGACTCCGGGCTCCCCTTCGTGCTGTTCACCGGGAAGGGGAGCGAGGAGATCGCGAGCGAGGCGATCACCGCCGGCGTCACCGACTACCTCCAGAAGGGGGCCGGCCGGGACCGCTACGAGATGCTCGCGAACAGCGTCGCGAACGCCCTCGGACATCGGAAGGCCGAGCGCGACCTCCGCGAGGTGAACGCGAAGGTCACGGCCATCCACGAGTTCGCGACGGGGCTGGCGTCGGTGACGGACGTGGAGACGGTGTTCGACCGCACCGTCGACGCGGCCGAGGACATCCTCGAGTTCGACCGCTGCGTCGCCGCCCACCGACGCGGCGACCGGGTCGTTCCGACGGCGCTCTCCGAGAGCGTCACCGAAGGCGAGATCCGGACCTTCGACGTCGGGGAGGGGGTCGTCGGAACCACCGTCGCCAAGGAGGAGACCATGGTGGTCGACAACCTCAGCGTCGACCCCGCGGACCCGGACGAGCTGGAGGACCCGGCGGCACCGGGCCGCGATCCGTCGGGGCCCGACCGGCGGGAGGGAGCGGAGGTCGCCGACCCGGTGGCCGACGACATCCGGTCGGCGATCAGCGTTCCGATCGGATCTCACGGCGTTTTACAGGCCGTCTCGGACGGGTACGCCGCGTTCGACGCGCGCGACGTCGAATTCGCGGAGCTGCTGGCGACCCACGCGGCCGACCGGATCGAACAGATCGAGACGGAGGACGCGCTCAGGCGCGAGCGGGACCGCCTCGCCGCGCTCTTCGACGACCTCCCGCTCCCGGCGGTGCGCACCGTCGCGCTCGGCGACGGGGAGCGTCGCCTCGACGCCGCGAACGAGGCGTTCGAGGAGACGTTCGGCCTCTCGGTCGAACACGGGTACGAGGAGATGCGAGAGGCGCTCATCCCGGACGGTGCCGATCGGATCGACCCCGAGGCAGCCCTCGACCGCGACGGGCCGTCGCGGCTCGAAGTGCGCCGGCGGACGCCCGACGGCCTGCGCGATTTCATCCTCCACGTCATTCCCGTCGAACAGACGCAGGAAACCGTCATATACAGCGTGTACGCCGACATCGGCGAGTAGAAGCGGGTCGAACGCACCCTCAGGAAGCTCCACGCGACGACCCGCGAGATGTTCGGCGGCGAGAGCCGCGAGGAGATCGCCGAGCTGGCCACCCGCGCGGCGATCGACATCCTCGAGTTCCCGAACAGCGGCGTTCGGCTGTACGACCCCGAGGCGAACGTCCTCCGGCCGACGGCGATAAGCGAGGAGGCGACCGCGGCCTTCGGCGACCGACCCCCGTTCGGCCCCGGAGACGGCCGCGTCTGGGAGGCGTTCGAGACCGGCCAGCCGGTCCTCGTCGACGACCTCGCCGCGGTCGACACCGCGGTCGGGTACGGCGACATCCGGAGCCTCCTCGTCGTTCCGCTCGGCGACCACGGCGTCATGCCGCTCGGCTCGCGGGAGCCGAACGCCTTCGACGAGACCGACCTCCAGTTGGCGCGGGTCCTCGCGGCGAACGTCACGGTCGCGCTCGACCACGCCGAGCGGACCGAGCAGCTGCGCGACCGCGACGCCGCGCTCCAGCGGGAGATCGACCGGCTGGAGAAGTTCGCCGGGCTGGTGTCTCACGACCTGCGGAGTCCGCTCAGCGTCGCCACCGGTCGGACGGACATGGCGCGGTCCCTGACCGACGACGAGGCCGTCCTCGCCGAGCTCGACCGGGTCGAGGACGCCCACGACCGGATGTCACAGCTGATCGCCGATCTCCTCGCGCTGGCCCGACAGGGCCGGACGGTCGATCAGATCGAGCCCGTCCCCCTCGCCGAGGCGGCCGAGCGCGCGTGGAGCACCGTCGACACCGCGAACGCGACCCTCGACGTCGCCGACGCGTCGGCCGCGGTCGGCGCGGACCCGGAACGGCTCCGGACGCTCCTGGAGAACCTGTTCGCGAACAGCGTGGAGCACGGCTCCACTGGAAGCCGGTCGGAGACCGGCGACGATCTCACCGTCTCCGTCGGACCGCTCCCGGACGGGTTCTACGTCGCGGACGATGGGTCCGGGTTCGACATCGACCCGGACGAGGCGACGGACTACGGGCGGTCGAGCACGGCGGCCGGAACGGGCTTCGGTCTCGCGATCGTCCGCGAGATCGCAGCCGCGCACGGTTGGGAGCTGTCGATCGAGGACGACGACGGCGCTCGCTTCGAGTTCCGGACCGATCGGTGATATTTAAAAACGGGGGTTGCGTGCGCGGCCGGCGCACAGACGGGCCACGGTTATGCGCGATTCGCCCGTTTACGTGATGTATGGACGAAGGAACCCGCGAGCTGCTCGAACCGCTCCCGCCGAGCGCCAAGCTGGTCTACTACGTGCTCGACGCCGAGGGCCGGTTCGACCAGACCGGCCTCGCCGAGGAGACCCGTCTCTCCACCCGAACCGTCCGGTTCGCGGTCGAGAAGCTCACCGAGGTCGGGCTCGTCGAGGAGGGGCTGTGCCCCCGCGATGCGCGCCGCTCCGTCTATCAGGCCGTCCCGCCCGCGGAGCGCGACCCCGTCGACGAGCCGGAGGCGGCCGCCGAGGCCGACGCGCCGACCGCCGCCGTCGCCGAGGACTGAGGCTGACCGGCCTCGAACCGCTCCGACGCTGATCTTCCGACGCCCCGATCCGTCGCGCTTTTGCCCCCGGGACCGATACCCTACACACTCAGATGGCGACGTACCACATCGAGACGTACGGCTGTAGCTCCAACCGGGGAGAGAGCCGGGAGATCGAGCGCGCCCTCCGCGACGGGGGGCACCGCCCGGCCGACGGCCCGGAAGACGCGGACGTCGCCATCCTCAACACCTGTACCGTCGTCGAGAAGACCGAGCGCAACATGCTCCGCCGCGCCGAGGAGCTGTCGGACATCACCGCAGAGCTCGTCGTCACCGGCTGTATGGCGCTCGCGCAGGGCGAGCAGTTCGCGGAGGCGGACGTCGACGCCGAGATCCTCCACTGGGACGAGGTCCCCTCGTACGTGCTCAACGGCGAGTGCCCGACGGTCACGCCTGACGCCGAGCCGGTCTTGGACGGCGTCGTCGGCATCCTCCCCATCGCGCGCGGCTGTATGAGCAACTGCTCGTACTGTATCACCAAGTTCGCCACCGGCCGCGTCGACTCCCCGTCGATCGAGGAGAACGTCGAGAAGGCCCGCGCGCTGGTCCACGCCGGCGCGAAGGAGATCCGCGTCACGGGACAGGACACCGGCGTCTACGGCTGGGACAACGGGGACCGGAAGCTCCCGGAACTGCTCGATCGGATCTGCGACATCGACGGCGAGTTCCGCGTCCGGCTCGGGATGGCGAACCCCGGCGGGATCCACGGCATCCACGAGGAGCTCGCCGAGGTGTTCGCCGCGAACGAGGAGCTGTACGACTTCATCCACGCGCCGGTCCAGTCCGGCTCCGACGACGTGCTCGAAGACATGCGCCGGCAGCACCGCGTCGAGAAGTTCCGCGAGGTCGTCGAGACGTTCGACGACCGGCTCGACCACTGGACGCTCTCGACCGACTTCATCGTCGGCTTCCCCACGGAGACCGAGGCCGACCACGACCGGTCGATGGACCTGCTCGCCGAGGTCCGGCCGGAGAAGATCAACGTCACGCGCTTCTCGAAGCGCCCCGGCACCGACGCCGCCGACATGAAGGGGCTCGGCGGGACGATCAAGAAGGAGCGCTCGAAGGCGATGTCCGAGTTGAAGATGGAGGTCGTTGGCGAGGCGTACGAGTCGATGGTCGGCGAGACGTTCGAGGTGCTCGTCGTCGAGGAGGGGACCGGCGACTCCGTGAAGTGCCGCGACTCCGCCTACCGGCAGATCATCGTCCAGAACGCGGCCGACCGCGGCGTCGAGGTCGGCGACTTCCTCACCGTCGAGGTCACCGGCCACAACACCGTGTACGCGTTCGGCGATCCGGTCGCGACGGACGAGGCGACCGACCCCGACGCGGCGGAACGCGACGCGCTCGACGGCGACTCGGTCGACCGCGACGAGGGCCCGGAGTCGACCGTTTCCTCGGCGTAGCGGCTCGCTGGGCCGACCGCTTCTCTCGCCGGGCCGGCCGGACTCAGTTCGGGTCCGTCGCGTTCGACCCGCGCGACTTCGAGTCTCTCGACCCCGGCCGCGTCGACCGCCGTCCACCCGGCCCGGGACGTCCCGAGTTCTCCCCGACCGACCGGGTCGCTTCGGGGTCGTCGGGGAGCCGGATCCGGACGACGGTGCCCCGCGGGTCGTTCTCGGCGAACTCCACCGTTCCCCCCGCCCGGGCCACGGTCCAGTATATCAGCCACAGCCCGAGCCCCTCGGTGTGTTCGAGCGGGGTCTCCTCGGCGTTGCGGAGCGTCTGTCGCTCGATCCGCGGGATGCCTCGCCCCGTGTCCTCGATGACGAGCTCCGTCGCGTCCCCGTCCCGGCGTACCCGCACCGTGATCGCCACGTCGTCGTCGTTGTGTTCGATCGCGTTCCGGAGCGCCTCCTCGACCGCGAGCGGGAGCGACGGGTGAGTTCGGACGACGCAGTCTTCGGGGAGTTCCGTGTGAATCGCGACTCCGGACGACTCCGCGGTCACCCGGGCGATCCGCGCCTCGACCACGGCGACGAGGTCGATCGACTGGAGGGTTTCCGTCCGCCAGATCGCGGCGATGCGCCGCGTTCGCTCGCTCGTCTCGACGAGCTCCTCCAAGTGGGTCCGGGCGATCCGCGCCCGTTCCGCGATCGTCTCCCCGTCCGCCGCGTCCTCGATCCCTTCGAGGTGGCCGAGCGCCACCGCCAGCTCGTTTCGGATGTTGTGACGAAGCACCCGGTCGTTGATCGAGAGGAGCGTCGTCAGATCCTGCGCCTCGGTGAGCCGTTCGTCCGCCTTCACCACGTACAGCCCCGCCCGCGATCCGACCGCCGCGCCGAGGCTGGCGGCGAACGAGAGCAGGAAGGAGAGCTTGAACGCGTGGTGGCCGAGCAGCCAGATGAGCCAGACGACGCCGGCGAGCGCGGCGAACCCGAGCGCGGTGCCGACGCCGATCCGGACCGCTCGCCACTGCCCCGAACGAGAGATCTCCCAGCGCGGGAGGTCGTGGACGGTGTAGAAGACGACGCCCGAGAGGGCGAATATCAGCCCGAACTCGAGCGCGGTCCCCAGGTTCCGGCTTCCGAAGACGAGGTGGCGCGCGGTGACGCCGAAACAGCATCCGCCGAGAGCAGCGAAGCCGTATCGGGGCGGTACACGCTGGACCATCGACGATACTACCCGCCGGAGACTGATATCCGTTTCTAGTTCTGACAGGTCCGGACCGGCCTACTCGTCGTAGATCAGCTCCACCTCGTCGGCGAACCGGTCCAAGATGTTCCGCCGCTTCTTCTTCATGGTGGGCGTGAGCAGGTCGTTCGCCTCGGTGAACTCCTCTTCGACGAGCCGGAACTGCTTTATCTTCTCGTACGACTCGAACTCCTCGTTCACGCGGTCGACCTCCGCTTGAATCCGCTCGCGGACCCGGTCGTCGCGACAGATCTCCGCGGGGGCCTCGGACAGGTCGATCCCCTCGGCGTCGGCCCACGCCGCGACCTTCTCGAAGTTCGGGACGATGAGCGCGGAGACGAACTTCCGGCCGTCGCCGAGCACGACGCACTGCTCGACGAACTCGTTGGCCGCGAACCGGTCCTCGATCGGCCCCGGCGCGACGTTTTTTCCGGTCGAGAGCACGAGCAGTTGCTTCGCGCGCTCGCGGAAGGCGATGTACCCGTCGGGCCGGAGTTGGACGATGTCGCCGGTCCGGAACCACGGCTCGGCCGCGGCGTCGGACGCGTCCGGTGCGTCCCCCTCGACGCCGACGCGTTCGTCCGGCGGCGTCCCGGCGGTCACGACGCCCTCGGGGAGTTCGTCGGCGGCGACGAACGCCTCCTCGGTCGCGTCCGGTCGGTTCCAGTATCCGTCGGTCACCTGCGGCCCGCGGACGAGCAGTTCCCCCACGTCGCCGTCCAGGTCCGCGACCTCCTCGCCGACGACCGCGTCGTCGATCGCGATCTCCGTGTCGACGACCGGCGGACCGATGGTCCCCACCGTCGGGCGCTCCGGCGGGTTGACGCTGATGACGGGGGAGGTCTCCGTCAGGCCGTACCCCTCTAAGATCGGGAGGTCCATCGCGTGGTACAGCGCGCAGAGCTCGGCCGACAGCGACCCGCCCCCGGAGATGAAGAATTCGATGTTGCCTCCGATCGCCTCCCGGACCGACGAGAAGACGAGCCGGTCGGCGACCGCGCGCTTGGCGTCAAGGATCGGACCGGGGTCGTCGGCCTCGTGGTGGGCGCGACCGACCTTGACCGCCCACTCGAAGATGCGCTCCTTGACCGGCGACTCGCTCGCCTGCTCGCGGATCGCGTCGTACAGCTTCTCGTAGACGCGCGGGACGCTGGTCGTCGTCGTCGGCCGCACCAGCCCGAAGTCCTCGCGGAGCGTGTCGGGGCTCTCCGCGTACGCGACGGTCGCGCCGGCGGCGAACATCATGTAGTGGCCGGCCATCCGCTCGAAGACGTGCGCGAGCGGGAGGAACGAGAGCGTCGTCGACTCCGCGGAGATGCCGGGTACCTCGGGGTCGCGGTCGGGCCTGTCGGCGAACCGGCGGTAACACTGCGAGACGTTGTCGCGGAAGTTCGCGTGCGTGAGCCGGACGCCCTTCGGCTTCCCGGTCGTCCCGGAGGTGTAGATGAGGCTGGCGAGGTCGTCCGTGTCGACCGCGTCGATCCACCCCTCGTAGGCCGCCTCGTCGAACGCCGCCGCGCCGCGCTCGTGGACCTCCCCCAGCGTGTACACGTCGTCGGTCGTCGATCTGTCCGTATCGATTTCGGCCGCCACGGCGTCGGCGTCGACGTCGTCGATCGTCACGATCGCTTCGAGGTCGTGTTCGAGGTCGTCGCGGACGCGGAGCACGTCCGCGAGCATCTCGCGGTTCTCGGCGACGACGACGGTCGCCTCCGGGTCCTCCAGCAGGTATCGGAGCTGTGTCGGCGACGAGGAGGCGTAAACCGTCGTCACCGCCGCGCCGGCCGCCAGCGCGGCGAAGTCCGTCTGGGCCCACTCCATGCGGGTCTTCGAGTACATCGCCACCCGCGTGTCGCCGTCGACGCCCGCCTCGCGGAGCCCCGCGGCGAGGCTCCGGACGATCCCGCGCATCTCGGCGTACGTCAGGTCGGCGTACTCGCCCGCGGGTGCCGCCGGGACGACTCCGGCGGCGACGAGCGACCGGTCGTAGATGCCCCCCTTGTACCGCTGCGCGAGCCGGTCCGCGTGCCGCTCCGCGGTCCCCTCGAACATCTGCGGGAGGGTTTCCCGGGCGATCGCGGCGTCGGTGAACGATCGTTCCGCCTCCTGCCAACTCATACCCCCCCAGTCCCGCCCTACCCTCATAAACGACCCGGTAGTTTTGAGTTTCTCTCGACCGTCCGCTCCACGGACGCGACTGTTCGCGGTCTCCGAGTCGGATTTACGCCGTCTGCGGGTCGGTTCCGAGTCGTCGCCGAAGCGCCCGATACACGGTCGAGTGCGGCGGTTGCCCCCTGCGGTCAGCGGTCGGCGGCGACTCGACTCCCGACGCCGTCCCTGTCCGCGCGGACGCGGTCCGCCAGCTCCGCCGCCTGCGCCAGCACGGGATAGCGCGGCCCGTCGGTGGGTCCGTAGAGATAGCCGTAGAACGTCCGCTCGGAGTCGTCGTCGAGGCGGGGGGTCAGCGGCGGGTCGTCGAGCGAGCGCTGTCGGTCGGCGGCGAGCTCGTCGCACTCGCGCTCCAACTCCGCCAGCCGGTTCCAGACGTCGATCGCCGCGTCGGTCTCGCGCCCGTCGCGGACGCCATCCATGTGACCGAGCAGCCGCCGGCGGCGACGGTCGATACCGGACAGCGCCGTCTCCCGGTCCGCCAACTCCGCTATCTCCTCGTCTATCGCGCCCGCCAGCCCGTCGCGCGCGTCCGCGGCGCGCCGGCTCCGGTCGACGAGCGCCGACTTGGCCCCGCTCGATAACCCCCCGTCGGTCGCCAGCGCCGTCGCCGTGTCGGGGCCGAGTTCCGCGGCCAGGCTCTCGGCCGCCGTCTCGTCGTACTCGTCCCGGTAGTGCGACAGCGACAGCACGGTGTCGTCGTACGCGGCCAGCACCCGCCGGAGCGTCACGTCGCCGCCGCTCGGTCCGCCGCCCGGCGAGACCCCGTTCCCCGCCGAGCCGATGCCGCCGAACTCGCCGGCGGGGACGCCGGACGGGGTCGAGTCGGACGGGACCGGCACAGTGTCCATCTCGGCCACCCGGTCGGCGAACGCCTCGAACGCGTCGCGCTCGTCGAGGACGCGCCGTCGCTCCGCCCGGCAGGCCGCCTCGGCGTCGCGAACGTGCGCGAACGCGAGCAGCGCGACGACCCCGACGACCGCCACCGCCGCGACCACCTCCGGCCGGGTCGCGACCGCGCCGACCTCGCACCATGCGTTCGAACACCCCGCCGCAGTCACCCCCTGGTCGGGGATCTGGAAGACCGTCGTCGAGCCCGGATGTACACTCATCGCGTTTGTTAACACGTTACACGCACAAATCACTTTGGTTCGTCGCTCGGGCGTTCGTCGCGACGCGCTCGGCCACCGTCAGGTGGGGAATGGCGTCGGGTTCGGAGGTGGCGTCAACTACGGGGCGGGCGTCAGTTCCGGACGCCGTCGTCGGTGATCACGGTGTCGATCATGCCGATCGGGGTGGCGTCGTAGCTCGGGTTCTCGATCTCGACGTCCTCGACCGGCTCGCGCATCACCTCGACGGCGTCGCGGAACTCGTTCTCGAACCGGAACTCCTCGATGGTCTTCGCGCCCGAGCCGACCGCGGTGACGGGGACCCCGAGCTCGCGGGCGGTGACGACGAGCGGGAACGTCCCGATCCGGTTGTAGTAGGTCCCGCCGGTGATACAGGTGATCCCGAGGAGGACGCGGTCGCAGTCGCGGAGCGCGTACCCCATCGCGCCGTCGACGACCATCCGCGTCTCGACGCGGGACATCCCGGCGAGGACGCGCGCGGTCTTGCGACCGAGGGTCCGCGGTCGCGCTTCGGTGACGTAGACGGTCAGGTGCGCGCCGTCGCGCGCGGCGTTCTCGATGGCCTCCAGCACGGTCGTCGAGTAGTCGTGGACGAGCAGCGTGTCACCGTCCTCGATGTGTTCCGCCGCGTTGGCCGCCGCCTCGCCCTTCGCGGTCTCGATGTCGTCGACGACGCGGGCGATCACGTCCTCCAGCAGCTGTTTCGCGCCCTCGACGCTCGTCGCCTCGCCGACGATGGAGCGCTCGACCTCGCGCATCGCGTTGTGGAGCGCGGCGTGGGAAGGGTTCGACCGGCGCAGCACGCCCGCGTTGTGTTCGAGGTCGCGCTCGAACTCGTCGACGGTCACGTACTCGCGGTCGAGCAGGTCCGCGAGCGACCGCGTCGCCTTCACGGCCACCGCCGACGTGCTGTGGGTCCGCATCGCCCGGATCTCGGCGACGGTCTCGTCGATCATGCCTGAAGGGTCGGCCGGGCCGGTAAAAGGGGTTCCGGGGGCGGGCGGGTCCGAAGGAGTCCGAGTTCAGTCGAGTCCGATCCGGTCGAGTCCGATCCGGTCGAGTCCGATCCGGTCGAGTCCGAGTTCAATCGAGTCCGATCCGGTCGACCGCGCGCGGAACACAGCCCTCCGCCGGTTCGATGTACGAGTAGTGGTCCGCGACGAGGTCCGTGACCTCGACGTTCGCGTAACCCTCCGGCGCGGTCGCGGCCTCCGGAAGCCCGCCGTGACCGACCGCGCGGGTCCGGTCGGAGGCCCGGTACACCCAGCCGAGGACGCGGTCGTTCCGGCTGTGGAAGTTGTAGAGCGGGGCGTCGAGCGCGCCGATCGCCGGCCCGTACCGCCCGTCGCGCCCGACGCTCTCGTCAGGGACCGCGCCGCCGAACAGCGACGCCGAGGCGAGGGCGTCCGTCCGGCCGCGGTCGTCGAGCTCGCGGAGCGCCTCCCCCGTCACGCGAGCGCCGAGCGAGTGGGCGAACAGGTGGACCGGCCGCCCGTCCGCGTCCGCCCACGCCGTCAGCCAGTCCACCAGCGGGGCGGCGTTGGCCTCCGCGGTGCGCTTCGCCGGCCCCCAGTCGGCGTTCGACGCCCACGAGTAGCCGATTACGGGCGGGGCGTCGGCTCCGAGGGCCTCGTCGAGGGCGAGTCCCGCGGTGTGCGCCTGATCGCGCGCCGACGCCGCGTCCGCCCCGAGCCCGTGGACGTACAGCGCAACCCGGTCGGCACCGTCGAACGCCCACGACCCCGACCGCTCCGTGGGATCCGACTCGTCGAGCCGTCCGCGGGTCGACACCATGGGCTGCGTCTCCGGTGCCTCGTACCCGCCGAAGTCGCCGCCGAGTTCGTTCGCGGCGTAGAGTCCGCCGCCCCCGAGGAGGCCCACGCCGCCCGCGAGGAGTCGCCGGCGAGTGACGAGGCCGCCGGTGTCGCCGTCCGCGGAGTCCGTTCCGGAAGGGTCGTTGGTCGCGGAGTCCGTTCCGCCTGAATCGTCCGCGCGGTCCGCGCCGCCCGGGCCGCCGGAAGTGGGATCGGATGAGATGTCGGATCGACGCGCCGGAGGATCAAATATTTGACGCGACTGCGACGGCTGTTTATCAGTCCGGGCCGTACGACGGACATGAGCTACCCGGTCACGTACTACTGTCCCCACTGCGGGACGCTCGTCGCGCTCGAACGGGAGGGGTACCTCGCGGACAAGTCGGTGACCCCGTACCCGCTGGAGGGGTGGACGTACGTCGCGCCCACTGAGCCGTTCGACGCGGACGAGGGCGGTGAGGGAGACGGAGAGGGAGGCAGTGACGGGGAGGAGGTCGAGGGCGACGCGCTCGACGCCGACGGCGTCCGGTTCGTCTGCGGCGAGAGCGACGGCGTCGAATGGGACCCTCACGACGGCGTGCGCGGCACCGACGTGGGCGGCGACGAGCCGTATCGGGAGCCGGACGCCGAGGGCGTCGGCTGCGGCGAGCCCTTCTACCTCTCGTTCGTCCGCTACGAGGAGGGCCGCGAGATCGATCCGGACGCGGAAGCGGAACCCGTCGAGATCAACCCCGACCCGCGGCCGAGCGGCCCCCGCGGACCGAGCGGACCGAGCGGGGGCGGCGACTCCGACGGCGGCTTCTGGTGACTACGAAAGCTAGCGTTGCGCTAGTAATTGAGCGCTGAACGACACGGACACTCCCGAAGCCCCAGCCGCGAGGCGGGCGCACGCTCGGGGCGCTCCTCACTCGGTCGCTTCGCTCCCTCGTTGCGGTGCTGCCGTCGCCTGCGCCCGCCTCACGACTGCCCCTTCGAGTCCCGCCCCACACAGCAGCCTCGCGCCTCCCCAGCGTCGCTGGCGGTCGAGCGAAGCGACGACCGCCAGCGACTCCCTCGCGCGTGCGGCTCGCGCCCTTCGGGCGCTCACCGGCACGCGCCGACCGGCCTGTTCACCTGTGACAGTTGTCGATGCTCCGCCGTGGCATTCGGGCCAACAGCCAAACCCCTTAAACGGTGAGCGAGTAGGCGTCGACATGGAGAGCATCAACCGGACCGCGATCGAGTTAGTCGACGAGGCGCTCGATTTCGCCGGCGAACTGGACGTGGTCGGCTACGAGCTGGACAACGGGGCCACCGTCGTCGACTTCGGAATCGACGCGGCCGGCGGGGTCGAGGCTGGGCTGCTGCTCGCGGAGATACAGACTGCCGGGCTGGCGAACCTACAGACGCGGATGGGGACGCTCGCCGGCGCGCCCCGACAGTACGTCGAGCTGTCGACGGACCACCCCGCGGTCGCGCTGCTCTGCTCGCAGAAGGCCGGCTGGGAGGTCACGACCGAGAGCGGCTTCGAGGGGCTCGGCTCCGGCCCGGCCCGCGCGCTGGTCGGCCGCGAGGCCGAGTTCGAGCGCGTCGGCTACTACGACTCCTCGGAGTTCGCCACGCTGGCGATCGAATCGACGACGCTGCCCGACGAGGAGGTCGCGGAGCAGGTCGCGGAGCTGGCCGAGGTCGACACCGACGGCGTGTTCCTCCCGACGTTCGCCACCGGGTCGACCGCCGGCTCCGTCACCACCGCGGCCCGCGCCGCCGAACTCGCCGTCTTCCGCCTCTTGGAGGTCGGCTACGAGCCGACGGACGTGCTCCACGCCTCCGGCTCCGCGCCGCTCGCGCCCCCGACCCGCGACGAGACCGAGGCGATGGGCCGAACGAACGACGCCTTGGCGTACGGCGGCGAGGTCCACCTCCAGGTCGCGCGCGACGACGACCGGTTCTCGGAGATCGTCTCCACCGCCAGCGAGGAGTACGGGACACCCTTCGTCGAGGTGTTCGAGGACGCCGACTGGGACTTCTACGACGTGCCCGAGAGCGTGTTCGCCCCGGCGCAGGTCACCGTCGACGTGGTCGACGGCCCCGTCTACACCGTCGGCGACACCGACGAGGAACTGCTCGCGGAGTCGTTCGGTTACCGCTGACTCCCCGGGAAGCCGACCCACCGAGCCGACCCCGTTACGACACCCGATGCGACTCAAACCCGTCCCCGAACCCCCGTCCGACCTCGACGCGCTCCGCGAGTACCGGCGCGCGGTCCCGCTCGTCCCCGGCGACACCGACGACTGCTGCGCTCGCCTCCGGCGGCGCTGTGACCTCCCCGACCGGCAGACCGCCAACGACTGGCTCGCCTTCCTCCGGACGCTCGGACTGGTCGAGGAGACCCCGCGGGGGTTCGTCCGCGCCGACGCGGAGCCGACCCGGGAGCGCGTCCGCGAGGGGCTCCGAGACGGCGTGCTGTTCGCGCCCGAGGCGCTCGCGGCGCTCGCCGAGGCCTCGCGCGATGATCCCGTGACTCCCGACGACCTCTTCGCGGCCACCCGCGAGCGGGTCCCGCGGCACGACCGCGCCCGCGACCCCGAGTGGGAGGCCGCGTGGCGCGACCGCGCGGCCCGGCTGCTGGCGTGGCTCGCCCTCGTCGACCTCGCGACCCCCCTGGCCACCGCGGGCGACGACCCGGAGGCTGCCGGGGGACAGGCCGGCTACGTCGCGGGCGACGCCGCCTGAGATTTTCCGACGGATCCCCCGCGCCCGGCGACGGCGACCCCGGAACAAGCCTTTTACTCGCAGCCGGAGAGAGACGCACATGAGACGCGCCGACGAGCGCACGGTCCGCTACGAGCCGACGAGCGTCAAGGACCTGCTCGTCGAGATGAAAGACACCGCGGAGCTTTTGATCGACCTCTCGTACTCGGCGGTGCTCCACGCGAGTCCGACGGTCGCCCACGAGGTCGTCGAACTCGAACACCGGATGGACGCCCTCCAGATGCAGGCCCGGATGAGCCTGATGCTCGCGGCGCGGAACCCGAACGAGGCGGAGACGCTCGCGCCCGTCCTCGGGGTCATCGCCGCCGCCGACAAGGTCGCGGACGCCGCGGGCGACATCGCCAAGATCGTCACCGAGGAGATCGGGCTCCCCGACGCGATGCGGGGCGCGCTCTCCGCCGGCGTCGAGACGCTCGTCCGCGGAACCGTGAGCGCCGACTCCGCGTACGCCGGCCGGAGCCTCGACGCCATCGACCTCGAATCTGAGACCGGCGTCCGCGTCATCGCGGTCCGGCGCGACGAGGACTGGATCCTCAACCCCGGACCGACGACGCGCCTGAAGGCGGGCGACGTGACCCTGCTTCGCGGTCCCGAGGCCGGCGTCGCCGAGGTCTACCCCGAACTGAGCGGCGAGCCGTTCGACCCCGAGCCGCCCGCGGAGCCCGCGATCGACGACTTAGAGCGCGCGGTCGACTCGATCGTGTTGATGAAGAACCTCTCGGAGCTGGCCGTCGACCTGGCCTACGGCTCGGTCCTCTTCGACAACGAGGAGCTTGCGGAGGAAGTGAGCAACTTGGAAATCGAGGTCGACGCGCTCCAGTCGCGGTTCGAGGCGTGGACGCTCCGGGCGGCCGCCGAGGCCGACGACCCGGTGTCGCTGCGCGGGCTCATCCACCTCGGCGTCGCGACCGAGGAGATCTCCGACGCCGCGCTGGCGATCACCGAGGGGGTCCGCCGCGACCTCGACGTCCACCCGGTCGTGGAGATGGCGGTCCAGGAGTCGGACGAGATAATTTCTCGCACCATCGTCGGCGAGGGGAGCGACCTCGACGGCACCGCGGTCGCCGACGGCGTGCCCGCGACCGACATCTCGACGAGCGTCCTCGCGGTCCGCCGCCCGGAGGAGGGGTGGCTGGTCGGTCCCGACATCGACACCACGCTCCGGGGCGGCGACGTGATCATCGCGAAGGGGACCCGGACCTCGGCGGAGGAGTTCGATGCCCTCGCGGCGTGAGGCGGACGGGGCGGAGCCGGAGAGCGGGCGGCAGGGCGGCGATGCTAACGGGGAGGGTCCGGGAGACGAGAGGGACAAACGGGGTCCCGTCGCCCTCGCTCGGGCGTACTACGGCGCGCTCGACACCGGCGAGTACGACCGGCTGCGCTCCCTGCTCGACCCCGGCTTCGTCCAGAACCGCCCCGACCGGACCTTCGAGGGCCGCGACCGGTTCGTCGCGTTCATGCGCGACGAGCGGCCGAACACGGACACGACCCACGTCGTCGAGCGCGTCTACCCCGCGGGCCCCGGCGTCGCGGTCCGGGGGAGGCTCCTCGACGCGGACGGCGAGGAGCTGTTCGCGTTCGTCGACGTCTTCGGCGTTGAGGACGGGCGGCTGACCGCCCTGGAGACGTACGCGGCCGACTCGTAGGATCGATTCTCGTCGGGCCGTCCCGAATCACCAAGCCGCGCGCAACACGCCGAGGATCCCCTCGGCGGTCGCGTCGAGGTCGGCCGGCGCGCGCGCCATCGGCGGGTCCTCGACGACGAACTCGGCGATCGCCGGGAGGTCGTCCTCGTCCGTCTCGGGCAGGTCCCGGAGTCGGCTCGGCACGTCGAGCGAGTCCCGGACTTCGGCGACCGCCGCGACGACGTCCTCCGCGACTGCGTCGTCGTCGCGCCCCGCCGTCGGGACGCCCAGCCCGGCCGCGAGCGCCCGGCGGCTCGCGTCGACCTCGTCGAAGAGGTACGCCAGCGCGTGGGGCGCGATCGCGGCGTGAACCGCGCCCTGCTGGACGTCGTACCGGCGGGCGAACCCGTGGCCGAACGCGTGGACGACGGATATCTTTCGGTCGAGTTGAACGAGCAGCGCCCCGACGACGGCGCGGTCGGTCGCCGCCTCGCTCGACGGCTGGTCGCCCGCGACGTGCGGGAGCGCGTCCGAGAGGAGCCGGAGCCCGTGGACCGCGGCCGCGTCGCTTACCGGGGAGGCGTCGCGGGCGTACGGCGTCTCGACGCCCTTGTTGAACCCGTTCATCGCCGAGCCGGCGAGCACCGACCGCGGCGTCGTCTCGAACAGCGCCGGGTCGGCGACGTCCGCGATCGGCCACGCGCCGCTCCCGCTGACGGTCACCGGCTGGCCGGTCGGGGACTCGCCGGCCGAGAACACCGCCAGCGACCCGCCCGCCGAGAGGTCCGCGCCCGCGAACGTCGTCGGGATGACGACGACTGGGAGGGCCGGCTCCGAGCCGGGTGCCAACTCGCCGAGCGCGTCCGCCCCCGACTCCGCGTCGGCGCGGAGGTCACCGAGGTCCCGCCCGTCCGCCGCGAGCAGTGTCGCCTGCCGCGCGACGTCGAGGCTCGCGCCGCCGCCGACCGCGACGAGGACGTCTGCTCCAACCTCCGCCCGCGCATCGAGGAGGTCGTAGGCGGTCTCGACCCGCTTGTCGGGTGTGGTCCCGTCGAAGATTCCCGCGAACCGATCGCCGAGTCCCTCTCGGATCGGGTCCATTAGCGCGTCGTTCGCGCCCGTGTTCGAGCCGCAGACGACCAAGGCGTCGTCGAGGCCGCGGTCGTCGAGCCAGCCGTCGAGGTCTGCGATCCGCCCCCGTCCGAACCGGATCTCGCAGCCGCGGTGAACGTGTTCGAAGGAGTCCGCGATGGGTAGCATCGGCGAGGCGTACGGCGGGCGGCGGCTTGTAGCTGTGGGACGCGTCAGCATACCGGGCGGGTTCCGGGTCCGAACCCGGCGTCGAACCTGACCGAGCGCGCCGCGCTCGGTCCCTGCGGCGTCCGTCACGGCCGCTCACGCGCGCGGGCGTGCGTCGGGTTTATAAGCCGACGGCAATTAGCTGGAGTAAGTTCCTATGTCAGAGCAGAGCGAATACGGAGCCGGCCAAATTCAGGTCCTCGAAGGCCTGCAGGCCGTCCGTAAGCGACCGGCGATGTACATCGGGTCCACGGACGGTCGTGGGCTCCACCATCTCGTCTACGAGGTCGTCGACAACTCCATCGACGAGGCGCTCGCGGGGTACTGCGAGGAGATCGAGGTCCGGGTCCACGACGACGGCTCCGTCTCCGTCCGCGACGACGGACGCGGGATCCCGGTCGACACCCACGAGGAGTACGACCGGCCCGCGCTGGAGGTCATCCTGACCGTCCTCCACGCCGGCGGGAAGTTCGACTCCAAGTCGTATCAGGTGTCCGGCGGGCTCCACGGCGTCGGCGTCAGCGTCGTCAACGCCCTCTCGGAGCGGCTGGAGGTCGAGGTGAAACGCGACGGCGGCGTCTACCGCCACGAGTTCGAGCGCGGCGAACCCGGCGAGGACGCATTCGAGCGCGTCCGCGACATGGACGCCGACGAGTCGACCGGGACGGAGATCCGATTCTGGCCCGACGACGAGATATTCGAGACGACCGACTTCCAGACCTCGACGCTCGCGAACCGGCTGCGCGAGCTGGCGTTCCTCAACTCGGGCGTCGAGATACGGCTCGTCGACGACCGCGACGACACCGCGGAGACGTTCAAGTACGACGGCGGCATCCGCGAGTTCGTCGCGTACCTCAACGAGACCCGCTCGCCGATCCACGAGGAGGTCATCTACTTCGAGGACGAGACCGACGGCGTCCACGTCGAGGTCGCGATGCAGGCGACCGAGGAGCTACAGGGCTCCGTCCACGCGTTCGCGAACAACATCAACACCCGCGAGGGCGGGACCCACCTCACCGGGTTCAAGACCGCCCTGACGCGGACCGTCAACGACTACGCCAACGAACACGGGCTGGTCGACGACCTCGACGCCAACCTCAAGGGAGAGGACGTTCGCGAGGGCCTCACGGCCGTCGTCTCGGTGAAACACCCGGACCCGCAGTTCGAGGGGCAGACGAAGACGAAGCTCGGCAACAGCGAGGTCCGCGGCGTCGTCGAGTCCGCGACCCACGAGAAGCTCGGGACGTTCTTCGAGGAGAACCCGGACACCGCGGAGAAGGTCGTCCACAAGGCCGCGGAAGCCGCCCGCGCCCGAAAGGCCGCGAAGAAGGCCGAGGAACTGACCCGCCGGAAGTCCGCGCTGGAGTCGACCGCGCTGCCCGGCAAGCTGGCCGACTGCCAGACCCGCGACCCCACCGAGGCGGAGCTGTTCGTGGTCGAGGGCGACTCCGCGGGCGGCTCGGCCAAGCAGGGCCGGAACCGCGAGAACCAGGCGATCTTACCCCTCAAAGGGAAGATCCTCAACGTCGAGAAACACCGGCTCGACCGCATCTTAGAGAACGACGAGATCCGCGCGCTGATCACCGCGATCGGCGCGGGGATCGGAGAGGAGTTCGACATCGACGACGTCCGGTACAACAAGATCATCCTGATGACGGACGCCGACGTCGACGGCGCGCACATCCGGACGCTGCTTCTCACCCTGCTGTACCGCCACATGAAACCCCTGCTGGAGGCCGGCTACGTGTACGCGGCCCAGCCGCCGCTGTACCGCGTCCGCTACCGCGGGGAGACGTACGACGCGATGACCGAGGAGGAGCGCGACCGCATCGTCGAGGAGAAGTGCGACGGGAATCCGACGCAGGTCCAGCGGTTCAAGGGCCTCGGCGAGATGAACCCCGACCAGCTGTGGGACACCACCATGGACCCGGAGAACCGCCGGCTCAAGCGCATCAACGTCGACGACGCGGCCGCCGCCGACCGCATGTTCAACGTGCTGATGGGTGACGCCGTCGAGCCGCGGAAGCAGTTCATCAAGGAGCACGCGACCGAAGCGGAGTGGGTGGATATATGAGCTCAGAAAGTCCCGACGCCGACCCCGGAGACGTACGAGCCGCACAGGTGACGAACGCGCGCATCGAAGACGAGATGGAGCAGTCGTACATCGACTACGCGATGTCCGTCATCGCGGGTCGCGCGCTCCCCGACGTGCGGGACGGGCTCAAGCCCGTCCACCGCCGCATCCTCTTCGCGATGAACGAGGCGGGAGTGACGAGCAACTCCGCGCACCGCAAGTCCTCCTCCGTCGTCGGCGAGACGATGGGCGACTACCATCCCCACGGCGACAGCGCCATCTACGACACGCTCGCGCGGATGGCCCAGGACTTCTCGATGCGCTACCCGCTCGTCGACGGGCAGGGGAACTTCGGCTCCGTCGACGGCGACCCGCCGGCGGCGATGCGGTACACCGAGGCGCGGATGGCCCCCATCGCCGAGGAGCTGATGGCGGACATCGAGCGCGACACCGTCGACTTCGAGGCGAACTACGACGATCGCCTCGAAGAGCCGGCGGTGCTGCCCGCGGCGTTCCCGAACCTGCTGGTCAACGGCTCGTCGGGCATCGCCGTCGGAATGTCGACGAACATCCCGCCGCACAACCTCGGCGAGGTGATCGACGCGACCGTCGAGCTAATCCAGACCCCCGACGCGACCGTCGAGGACCTGATGGAACACGTAAAGGGGCCGGACTTCCCGACCGGCGCGAACATCGTCGGCCGGAACGCGGTCCACAAGGCGTACAAGACCGGTCGCGGTCGGATCCGCGTCCGCGCCGAGTTCGAGGTCGACGAGGAGGAGGGCCGGATCGTCATCTCAGAGCTCCCCTTCCAGCAGAACAAGTCGCGGCTCGTCGAGCGGATCGCCGAGGACGTCAACGAGGGCGCGATCGAGGGGATCAGAGACCTCCGCGACGAGTCCGACCGCGACGGGATCCGGATCGTCGTCGACCTCAAGCGCGACGCGATGGCGGAAGTGGTGAAAAACCAGCTGTTGGAGAGCCACCTCGAACGCACGTTCGGCGTCATCAACCTCGCCTTAGTCGACGGCTCGCCGCAGGTGTTGGACCTCAAGGAGACGCTCGAACACTACGTCGAGCACCGGCGCGAGGTCGTCCGCCGGCGCTCCGAACACGAACTCGCCGAGCGCGAGGACCGCGCGCACATCCTCGAAGGACGGCTGAAGGCGCTCGACAACGTCGACGACGTCGTCGAGACGATTCAGGACTCCGACGACCGCGACGCCGCGAAGGCCGCGCTGGAGTCCGCGTTCGACTTCACCGAGGCGCAGGCCGCCCACATCGTCCGGATGCAGCTCGGCTCGCTCACCTCGATGGAGACGGCCGAGATCGAGGAGGAGTACGAGGAGGTGAACGCCCGGATCGAGCGGCTGGAGACGATCCTCGCCGACCCCGCCGAGCTCGACCAGGTGATCGTCGACGAGCTTCACGAGATCAAAGCCGAGTACGACGACGAGCGCCGCACGAGCTTCATCGAGGACGCGGGCGACGTGACTCACGAGGACCTCATCCCCGAGGAGGAGTGCGTCGTCGTGATGAGCGAGGACGACTACATCAAGCGGATGCCGCTCGACGAGTTCCGCGCGCAGAACCGCGGCGGCAAGGGGATCATCGGCACGGGGTTAAAGGAGGGCGACCGCGTCTCCTCGGTGTTCGCGGCCAACTCCCACGACTACCTGCTCGTGTTCACCAATCACGGCCAGATCTACGAGCTGAAGACCTACGAGATCCCCGAGATGTCCCGCACCGCGCGCGGGAAGTCCGCGGTCAACCTCCTCGATCTGGACGACGGCGAGGAGATAGAGTCGGTCGTCAACACCGAGGACTTGGACGACGACGAGTACCTCACGATGGTCACCCGCGACGGGTACATCAAGCGGACCGCCGTCGACGAGTTCGGTAACATCCGCTCGACTGGCATCCGCGCCATCCGGCTGGAGGACGGCGACGAACTGGTCGACGTCGAGGTGACCGACGGCGACCGGGACATCGTCATCGGGAGCAAACACGGGATGGCGATCCGGTTCGACGAGTCCGACGCCCGTGCGATGGGCCGCACCGCCCGCGGCGTGATCGGCATCGACCTCCGCGAGGGCGACGCCGTCGCCGGCGTCGCCGCCATCGACGACGAGTACCACAACTGGGTGCTCACCGTCACCGAGAACGGCTACGGGAAGCGCTCGGACCTCGACGAGTACCGTCCGCAGTCCCGGAACGGGAAGGGGCTCGTCGACATCAAGACCGGCGACCGCAACGGCGAGGTCGTCGCCATCGAGGCGGTCACCCACGGCGACCACCTCGTCGCGATGAGCGCCGAGGGCCAGATCATGCGGACCCGCGTCGAGGAGATCTCGACCGTGAGCCGGAACACGAAGGGGGTCATCGTGATGAACCTCGAACCCGACGACGAGGTCGCGTCCGTCGACATCGTCCCCGAGTCGGTCCACGCCGCCGAGGCGGACGACGCCGACGAGGAGGGAGACATCGAAGCGGACGCCGCGGCCGAGTAGTCGCCCCGCGCGACGAAACCGCCCCGGTTCCGGTCTCCCGACCGCCCTCCGAGCGCGTGTGCGGAGTTGAACTGCCGACCCCCGGTAGGTCCTTCAGGAAAGTTACTTACTGTCGCCGCGAAAATCCCCGGACGAGATGGACGAGTACGAGGGGTTCGAGGAGGTCGTACACGAGCCGACCGAGGCGTTCGCCGAGTCGACGAACGTCGCGGCGTTCATGCGCGAGTACGGGATCGACGACTACGAGGAGCTGATCGAGCGGACGACCTCGGCGGTCCCGGGCGAACCGGAGTCCGGGGTCGACTGGTTCTGGGACGAGATCGTCGACTACCTCGATATCGACTTCTACACCGACTACGACGCGGTCCGGGACGACACCGACGGCCCGCAGTTCTCCGACTGGTACCCCGGCGGCGAGGTCAACGTCGCGCACAACGTCGTCGACCGCCACGCCGCGGTCGACTCCCCGAACCGAAACCGCGTCGCGCTGCTCTGGGAGGGGGAGCCGGGAGACGTCCGCGAGATCACCTACCACGAGCTCCGCCGGCAGAGCGACCGCGTCGCGAACTACCTGACCGAGGCCGGGATCGAGACCGGCGACACCGTCGGGCTGTACATGCCGATGGTGCCCGAGGTCGTCTCGATTCTCTACGGCTGCCTGAAGGTCGGCGCGATCGCGGTGCCGATCTTCTCCGGGTTCGGCCGCGAGGCGACCGCGACTCGGATCGAGGACGGGGAGCCGTCCGTGCTGTTCACGGGCGACGGCTTCTACCGCCGCGGCGACGAGGTGCGGCTGAAGGGGACCGCCGACGAGGCGATCGCGGACGCCGGCCACGTCGAGGAGGTGGTCGTGTACGACCGACTCGGCGCGACGCCCGCGAGCGACGGCGGCGGTCCGAACGCGGCCGGTGAGGGAGGGGACCACACGGACCCCGTCCCGTGGAACGACGACCGCGACCGGACGTGGACGGGAGCGGTCGGCTCGCAGCCGTCGACCTACGAGACGAAGCACCTCCCGAGCGATCAGGAGTCGCTGCTGCTGTACTCCTCGGGGACCACCGGCGAGCCGAAGGGCATCGTCCACACCCACGCGGGCGTCCTCACGCAGTGCGCCAAGGAGATCCACTTCGGCTTCGACCAGAAGCCCGCGGACCGCTTCTTCTGGGTCTCCGACATCGGCTGGATGATGGGGCCGTGGACGCTGATCGGCAACCACGCGTTCGGCGGGACGGTGGTGATGTACGAGGGCGCGCCCGACCACCCCGAGCCGGACCGATTCTGGGAGATGATCGACCGGCACTCGATCACGCAGTTCGGCATCTCGCCGACCGCGATCCGCGCGCTCCGCAAGCACGGAGACGAATGGGTCGAAGAACACGACCTCTCCTCGCTCCGGATACTGGGCTCCACCGGCGAGCCGTGGGACCCCGAGTCGTGGCGCTGGTTCTACGACGCGGTCGGCGGCGGCGACTGCCCGATAATCAACATCTCCGGCGGCACGGAGATCTGCGGCTGCTTCCTGATGCCGATGCCCAACCGGCCGCTGAAGCCCTGTACGCTCGGCGGGCCCGGACTGGGGATGGACATCGACATCGTCGACGAGACCGGCGAGTCGGTCCGTGAGTCCGGCGAGCGCGGGTACCTCGTCGCGCGCGACTCCTGCCCCTCGATGACGAAGTCGCTGTGGTCGGGCGACGAGCGCTACGTAGAGGAGTACTGGTCGACGTGGCCCGACCTGTGGGACCACGGCGACTTCGCGCAGAAGGACGACGACGGGTTCTGGTTCCTCCACGGTCGCGCCGACGACGCCCTCAACGTCGCCGGGCGGAAGGTCGGACCGGCCGAGATCGAGGGCGTCCTCATCGACCACGACGCGGTCAATCAGGCGGCCGCGGTGGGCGTCCCGGACGACACCACGGGGACCGCGGTCGTCGCGTACGTCGTCCTCGAACCCGACGCGGAGCCGAGCGACGACCTCCGCGAGGAGCTACGCGCCTTAGTCGGCGACGAACACGGCAAGCCGTTCCGGCCGCGCGAGCTGCTGTTCGTCGACGCCTTCCCGAAGACCCAGTCGGGCAAGATCATCCGGCGCGCGATCGAGTCCGTCTACGTCGGCGAGGACCCGGGCGACCTCTCCTCGATGGAGAACCCGGAGGCGCTCGACGCGCTGCGGGACGCCGCCTGAGTACGGAACCGACCGCCTCGAACCGAGATCCAGTCAGGCGGCCGCGTCCGCCACCGCCTCGTCGAGTTCGTCGTAGTCCGGTTCTTGCCCGGCGTTGTCCGCGAGCCAGCGGTACGTCACGGTCCCGTCCGCGTCGATCACGAACACGGCGCGCTGGGCGACCGTCTCGACACCGTAGCCCTCGAAGTCCTCGATCACGTCGTACGCCTCGATCGCGCCGTGGTCCGGGTCGCCGACGAGCGCGAACGGGAGGCCGTACTGGGTGCGGTACGCCGCGAGCGCGTGCGGCAGGTCGGTGCTCACGCCGAACAGCGTACAGTCGTCGCGGTCGAACCCGTCGCGGAGCGCCTCCATCTCGTCGGTACAGGTGTTCGAGAAGGCGGCGGGGAAGAAGGCGAGCACGACCGGCTCGTCGCCAAGGTGGTCCGAGAGTCGGAACGGCGCGATGTCGCCGTCCACGAGCGATCCGGTGAAGTCGGGAGCGTTGTCGCCGACGTGTGGCATATCTGGTTGTCGTCGGCCGGGCGTATCACGGTTTCGACGGCGGAATTCGAGTCGGTCCGTCGCCCTCGGGCGGCCCGTCCTCGATACGACCGGAGGAGACGACGCGACTCGCATCGGGACAGAGACCAAGTGGGTCGCCGCGGTAGGACCGCGCGTGTCCCGCCCTCCACGCCGCCCGATCCGCCGTCGAGTGGTACTGCTGACCGCGACCGCCTCGGTGCCCGCGCTGTCCGGATGTCTCGACGCCGACTTCGGGGACGACGGTGCCGCAGCGACCGTTCTCAAGCTCGACGAGGCGTCGGTCACGGGCGTTTCGAACGCCTTCGCCACCTCCGTCGACATGGTCGGCCACGCCGGCCGAGCCGCCGTGCGGACCGCGATCGACGGCGGCGAGGGGACCGTCGAGGGATACTACGGTCCGGACGTCTCGGCACCGTACGTCGTCACCGACGGCCCGGCGTTCCACCGCATCGAGACCGAGACGCTCCGCTCGGTCGCGGCGACGGGCTACGAGTACGCGGTCGAGGTCGACGCCGTCGACTCGTTCCGCTCCGGCCCCCCGTCGAACGTCCCGTTCGCTGACCTCCCGGAGTGCGACCGCGACGCGGTCCGCGACGCGCTCGGGAACGCGGGTCTCGTTCACGCGCCGCACTATCCGCCGTTCGACGTGACGTTCGCGTACGCGTCCGCCGAGACGCGGGAGCGCTCGCGGTTCGTCCCCGCGAACGACGGCCAGCGCGTCGAGTGGGACGGCGAACTGCTCCGGTTCGGGTTCGAGGAAGAGCGGTCGGTCGAGGTCCGAACCGTGGCGGTTCGCGCCGAGCACGTCGCCTCGTCGCCAGACGAGTTCCGTCGGGCCGTCGGCGAGGAACACGGTCGGTCGTTCGACGACCCGGGCCCGGAGCGGCGCGCGATCCTTGACGCGGCGATCGACTCCGAGTACCGCGAGTCCCCGCCGCACTCCGACGCGTTCGCGGCAGTCCTCGACGCGATTTCGACCGACGGGGAAGCCGTTCCGCTCGTCCGCTACGACGGGGACTGGTACTTCACGCACCTCTCCGGGTGGGACTGATTCCTCCTGCGGTCGCCGATCAAGTTCGGACGCCCTCGGCGGCCGCGCGGATCCGGCGGAGGCAAAAAGACTATAGTCGCCACAGGGTTACTGCGAGACAGAGATGGTAAGTGTGATTCCACTGTTCGGCGGTCTTCCGGTGGGGCCCGAGCTCCTCATCATCCTGCTCGTGCTGGTCCTGCTGTTCGGGGCGAACAAGATCCCGAAGCTGGCCCGCTCGACCGGGCAGGCGATGGGTGAGTTCAAGAAGGGCCGCGAGGAGATCGAGGAGGAACTGAAAGAGATGGACGACGACGACAGCGGCTCGGTGGTCAACGACGAGGACGACGAGTTCGACGACCTCGAAGCCGAGACCGACAAGGAAACCAGCGCGTAACGCCGGCTCCGACACCGATCGACTTCCGCCGTACAGTCTTCTCTCCCCGATTTGGGCGCGTGGCCTAGCGGACAGGGCGAGAGGTTCCTAACCTCTCGATCGCGGGTTCGAATCCCGTCGCGCCCGTTCCTTCGCTCCGCTCAGTCACGGGCGCGACTGGCTCCACGCTCGCTCACTACGTTCGCTCGCGGGGATCCCGCCGTGCCCGCTATCTGCGAACGAAGTGAGCAGTAGCGGCACAAGCGGGATTCTTGCGCTGTCGAAAGCGCGTCACCGCTCAGAGTCCTCCAGCCGCCTGAACGAGTGCGACGCGAGCGCGACCGATCCCACCGCGATGGCGAGCGTCGCGCCCGCCAGTCCGGCTCCGGGCTCGTACAGCAGCGGCGGGTGGAAGCCGACCCAGTAGTCGACGACGACGTTCGCGACGCCGAGCGCCAGCGCCGTCGCGAGCGCGCCCGGCGTCGTGCGCCCGAACGCCGGGAACAGGAGCGCCAGCCCGACGAACAGCAGGTGCGTCCCGATCACGCCCCAGTAGTAGAGCCACGCGTCCGGGGCGGCGACGTACCGGCCGAACGCGAGGTTGAGCGAGACCAGCGGCCAGACGCCGAACTGGACCAGCCAGACGAACGCGACCGTCTGGAGGTACGCCGACGCCCGCGAGACCGGGGTGTCGACGGTCACGTCGCCGCCGCGTCGGACCGTGGGCACGATTCCGACGAGGACCGCTCCGCCGAGCGCGACCGCGACCGTCGAGTCCGCGTACAGCGGCCAGAGGGGGACCGGAACCGAACCCGCCGTCGGCGCGTAGTACCAGGTCCCGACCGCGAGCATGAACGCGGTGAACCCGCAGACGACGGCGAGGCTCCGCGGCGTCCCGAGTAGCTCCTCGGCGATCGCCGCCCGCACCCGCCGCCTGACCGCGGGACTTCGCAGTCGCCGGAGTCGCCGGAGCCGCGGAAACCGCTCGGAGCGTGACACGGCGGCGATCCGTGCGCGACGGCCTAAAACCCGACCGTCCGCTGTCGATTATCAATCGCGGTGTTTTGCCAGACAGCTTTTTCAACGGACCCGGCGTTGACGGGACTATGAGCGACGAGGACGCCGAGCGCCCCGCCCAGCGGTCCGATCTGGAGGGCGACAGCTCCGCGTCCGACGCGTCCCCGCGGGACGGTCGGGATGACGCCGAGGAACCCGACCAACGAGACGACCCCGACGAACGGGACGCGGACGCGGACACAGAACCGGCGGATCCGACGAACCGGACGGATCCGGCGGAGGGCGATACGGCGACCGAGACGACGGACGACGCTGAGTCGTCGGAAGGAGACAGGTCTTTCGACCCCGACGACGGGGCGGTCGAGGCGTCCGAACTCGACCCCGACGACGGGGCGGTCGAGGCGTCCGAACTCGACCCCGACGACGGGACGGACGGGGGGTCCGAACTCGACGAGGACGACGGACCGGACGCGGGGTCGCCGGTCGTCACCGACCGGTACACCTGGCGGTCCCTGCTCGCGGAGCGAGGCCAGGAGGACGCCGCGCGGCGGGTGTACGACGACGTGCCGGACGCCCCGGCGGTGCCGGCCGACGCGGTCGCGCTCCACCTCCCCGACGGCGTTGACGACGTGATCCGGGCCGCCGGGGTCGACGAACCGTTCGAGGCCGACGGCGAGACCGCGGTCTCCGGCCACGGGACCCCGGACCGAGGCACGCTGGTCGTCGGCTCGGACGCCGTCCTGCTCGACGGGTCGGCCGTCGTGCCGACCGGCGAGCGCCTCGCAGCGCCGCCCGAGACGGTCCCCGACGAGGACGGCGAAGCCGGAGTCGACGTGCCGGATGCGGACGGCGAGAGCAGCGACACGGACGCGGGCGACGGAGAGGCGGACGCGAACGGCGACGAAACGGCCCCTACCGACGGCGAGACGGAACGCGACGACACCATCGTTGACGACGTCGACACCGAGGACGCGGCACCGGACACGGTCTTCGCGGACCCGGTCGGACGTGGCGGCGTCGGCGGGGTCGTGGTCGCGTCCGGCGACGCCGTCGAGCCGGTGCCGTCGCGCGCGCCGACCCCGGACGAGTGGGTCCGAGTCGACCTCGATCCGGCCGCGCTCCTCGGGTTCGACCCGAGCGAGACGGACTATCGGGTCCGCGCGGCCGCGGCGGTCGGCGACGTCCTCTGGGACCTGTGCGCTGAGCGGTACGACCCGTACTCGGTCCCGGTGTTGAAGGGGTACTACACGTGGGACGACTACCGCGAGGAGTTCTTCCTCGACGAGGACGGGAACCCGCCGACGGTCGAGAACGAGGAGGGAGAACCCGAGCCGCAGGCGTTCACCCACGAGGACAAGACGGAGGCGCTCGGGTTCGACCCGGACCGCACCGAGGAGCTGCTCGGTGCGGGCGGGAACGCCGCCGCCGACCTCGCCGACCTCGTCGACGAGCGGACCGTCGACGTCAACCCAGAGATCGACGAGGACGCGTTCTTCTCGACCGCGGAGGGCCACACGACGCTGACGAACCGGTACGACCTGGAGAAGGCGGTACCGATGCCGAAGAAGACGCACTTCCGCGAGGAGGAGCGCTACTGGGTGAACAAGCCGTACGCGTTCGTCATCGTCTTCCGGTCGACGAAGGAGAACGAGGTGAAGTACTACGCGGTCCAGCCGTACCGGACCGAGATCGAGACGGACCTCACGGAGTTTCTCACCGGGAAGCTCCGCACCTCGATCAAGTACGCCGACGAGTCGATCGCGGGCGGCGGCGAGGCGTTCCGCGAGGAGGTGATAGTCGAGGAGACGCGGTCGCTCCTGGACCGCTACGGAATCTACGAGGACGACGGCGACGAGCGCGGGATCGCGGACGCGCTGATCGACCGGTTCGGGATCGAGCCGTCCGAGGGGATCGCGTGGCGGATCGCGGAGTCGCTGGGCTACGAGCCGCCCGTCGAGTCGGAGTCCGACCCGCCGGAGATCAGCGCCCGCCCCGAGCCGGCCGTCCTCGCGGAGGACGCCGAGACGCTCTCGGAACACCAGGTCGAGAAGCTGCTGTACTACCTCAAACGCGACTTCATCGGCTACGAGCGGATCGACCCGATCAAGTACGACATCAACGTCGAGGACATCTCCTGTGACGGGTACAACTCCCCCGTCTTCGTCTACCACTCCGAGTACGAGCAGATCATCACGAACATCCATCACGGCACCGACGAGCTGGACGACTTCGTAGTGAAGCTGGCGCAGCGGTCCGGGAAGGGCATCTCGAAGCGGCGGCCCCAGGTGGACGCCACCCTCCCCGACGGCTCGCGCGCCCAGCTCACGCTCGGCCGCGAGGTGTCCGACCACGGGACCAACTACACCATCCGGCAGTTCAACGACGTTCCGTTCACCCCGATCGACCTGATCAACTGGAAGACGTTCTCGCTCGACGAGATGGCGTTCCTCTGGCTCTCGATCGAGAACCACAAGAGCCTGATCTTCGCCGGCGGCACCGCCTCCGGGAAGACGACGAGCCTGAACGCGGTCTCCCTCTTCATCCCCTCGAACGCGAAGATCGTCTCGATCGAGGACACCCGGGAGGTGGAGCTGCCGCAGCGCAACTGGATCGCCTCCGTCACGCGCCCCTCCTTCTCCGACGACGACAAGGGCGACATCGACGAGTTCGACTTACTGGAGGCCGCGCTCCGCCAGCGCCCCGACTACACCGTGATGGGCGAGATCCGCGGCGAGGAGGGTCGGACCGCCTTTCAGGTGATGTCGACCGGCCACACCACCTACACCACCTTCCACGCCGACTCCGTCGGCGAGGTGCTCAAGCGGTTCACCACCGACCCGATCAACGTCTCGAAGACGATGTTCACCGCACTCGATCTGGTCTCCATCCAGACGTCGACCCGCGTTCAGGGCAAGAAGGTCCGCCGGAACAAGTCGATCACCGAGATCAACCACTACGACGCCGAGAACGACGAGATCAACGTTCAGGACGTGTTCCAGTGGCAGGCCGAGACGGACGAGTTCCTCCAGATGGGCGACTCGAACACCCTCGAAGACATCATGTTCGACCGCGGCTGGAGCCGTGAGACGCTCGACGAGGAGCTGCGCAAGCGCCGCGTCGTGTTGGCGTACCTCATCGACCGCGGGCTCAACAGCTACGCGCAGGTGGCGGCGACGTTCCAGGCGTTCATCAACGACCCGGAAACGGTGCTCGCGCTCATGGCCAACGACGAGCTCGAGCGCTCGCTGGAGGACCTCCGCGAGATGGAGTCGGTGCTGATCAACGTCGACCGCGACAAGGAGGAGCTGGTCCCGCGACCCGAACCGGACGCCGAGGCGCGGGCGGAGGTCGCCGAGATACTCGACTCCGCCGAGGACCTGTTCGAGACGTACCGGGGCGAGGTGCCGGACTCGGTCGCGAACGCCCTCCTCGAGATGGCTCCCGCCCGCGACGTCGAGGCGCGGCCGGGAGGGGACCGCGAGGCCCTCGCCGAAACGGTGCGGGAGGCGGACGCGACGGACGCGACCGCGATCGAGGCGAACGCGGAGCCGGAGGCGGCCGACGCCGACCCGGACGCCCAGTCACCGGACACCGGCCCGGACGCCCAGTCGCCCGACTTCGATCCGGACGCCTCACCGACCGACCCCGCTCACGGCGACTTCGGGGAGACCGCCGAAGCGGACGCGACCGCGGCCGGCGACGGCTCCGGCGACCCCGGGGACATCGACTTCGGGGAGCCGTTCGACGAGGGGGTCGACGTGCTCTCGTCGCCCGCGGGACCGCCGGGATCGGGCGCGGAGCCGGACGTGAGCGAGGGGTTCGGCGCTCCCGACCCCGACGCCGGCGACTCCGTCGAATCCGCGGTCGACGGGCCCGGGGAATCGGACGAGCTCGACGGGCCGACCGAACCGGCCGAACCGGGGAAATCGGAGGGCGAGGACGCTTCGGACGCCGATCCGCCGGACGCCGAGCCGCCCGGGGGCGACTCGTCGGACGGCGAGTCCGGCGACGACATCGAGAACTGGGGGTTCGGCGACGTCGAGCCCGCGGAGGACGGGTGACACGATGTCGGTCTTGAGGGACTCGTCGTGAGCCTCGACGTGGACGCGGGCGACGGCGGGCTCGACGCGAACGTCCTCGCGGAGCTGTGTTACCCTGTGTTCGAGCTCCTGTTCGACCCCGACGGCGACTTCGTCGCCGACGTCGAGCGCAAACTCGTCGAGGCGCGCATGCCCGATCAGGTCGAGATGTACGTCTCGATGGCCCTCGCGGTCGGGCTGTTGGTCGGCGGGTCGCTCTGGGCGGTCGGCACGCTCGTCGGCTACGGCGCGTTCTCGCTCGGGCTGATCGACCCCGGAACCCTCTCGCTCGGCGTCCCCGCGCCGACCCCGGAGATCCAGGCGCTGCTCCGGTCGCTCGTCGTGCCGACCGCGGTGTTCGTCAGCGGGCTCGTCTTCGGATCGATCGGCTTCGCGCTCGGGTTCGGCGGCCTCCTCGCGGTCCCGTACTCCCGGGCCTCGTCGCGGAAGCGCGAGATCAACCTCCTGTTGGCCGACTCCGTCTCGTTCATGTACGCCCTCTCCGTCGGCGGGCTCAACCAGCTGGAGATCCTGCGCGCGATGGCGGCCGCCGAGGACACCTACGGCGAGGTGTCCCGCGAGTTCCAGAGCATCGTCAACGAGACGGAGTACTTCGGCACCGACTACCGCAACGCGATCCGCCAGCAGTCGCTCGAGACCCCCTCCGACGAGCTCTCGCAGTTCCTCGCCGACATGCTCTCCATCGTCAACTCCGGCGGCGACATGGAGAGCTTCCTGAAGGACAAAAAGGAGAAACACCTCCGCACGTCGAAACAGGAGCGCGAGATGACGTTGGAGACGCTGGAGCTGTTCGGCGAGATGTACATGACGCTCTCTCTGTTCCCGCTCCTTCTCATCATCATCCTCGTCATCATGGGGATGATGGGCGAGGCCGACGACCGCCTGCTGTACGTCACGGTGTACCTGCTCATCCCGCTCGTCGGCGTCGGCTTCCTCGTGTTGGTCTCGACGGTGAAACAGGACGAGCCGGGCGACGGCTACCTCCAGCCGGACGGCGGCAGCGAGCGGCTCCGGCAGACGAGTCAGGAGGGGCTCTTCCACTTCGGGCTGGTGGAGGCGTTCGTCGGGACCTTCGGCGTCTTCGACCGCATCCGCGACCGCGAGGGGACCCACAAGACGATGGAGATCCTCTCCGCGCCCCACGTTTTCCTGCGCGAGAACCCCCTGTACACCCTCGCTCTGACCGTCCCCTCGGCGCTCGCGCTCGTCGGCGTCGCGGCCGCGGCCGGCTCGGCCCCGACGACGCTCGACGGGTGGATCGCTCGCCCCGTGTGGTCGGCGTTCGTCTGGATCTACGTCCCCGTCTACGTCGTGTTGATCCCGCTCGGGGTCTTCTACGAGTGGCACCAGCGCTCGCGGCGGGCGGTGACAGGGAAGCTCTCGGAGACCCTCCGGAAGCTCTCCTCCGCGAACGACACCGGGCAGACGCTGCTCGAATCCGTCCAGACCGTCTCGGAGACGTCGACCGGGACGCTCTCGGACGAGTTCGAGGTGATCCACGCGAAGGTGAACTACGGGATGAGCCTGCGGGACGCCTTAGTCGAGTTCAACAACTCGTACGCGGTGCCCCGGCTCGCCCGGACGGTGAAGCTCATCACTGAGGCGCAGGAGGCCTCCTCGCAGATCACGGACGTGCTGACGACGGCCGCGCAGGCCTCGGAGAACCAGGACGACATCGAGCGCGAGCGCAAGTCCCGGACCCGGATGCAGGTGGCGATCATCGTGATGACGTACATCACGCTGCTCGGCGTGATGGCCATCCTCCAGACGCAGTTCATCGACGTGATGGGCGACCTGGTCTCGCAGAGCGACGGCGGCGGGAGCGCCGGCGGGGCGGGCTTCGGCGGCGGCGGCGGCATCGACCCCGACATCCTCTCGATGCTGTTCTTCCACGCGGTGACGATCCAAGCGATCCTCTCGGGGTTCATCAGCGGCTACATCCGCGACGCGGAGCTCGTCTCCGGGGTCAAGTTCGCCGTGATCCTGATGACGCTGGCGCTGGGGGTGTGGATCTATGTCGGGTGACCGCGCGCAGACCGTCCTCGACTTCGTCGTCGGGATGTCCGTGTTCCTCGTCGCGGTCGGGTTCACGTTCGCGTTCGTCCCGTCGCTTCTGGAGCCGTACGCGGTCGGGGAGGGCGCGACCGTCATCGTCGCCGAGCGCGGCGCGGCGCGGCTCGCGGAGTCGTCGCTCACCGGCGTCGGCTCGACCGCGGCCCTGTCGCACGCCTGTACGTTCGCGTTCTTCGGCGGGACTGCCCCGGCGGCCGACGAGGAGTGCGGGTGGACCGAAGACGCCGACGACCTCCACGCGGAACTCGGCGTCGACGACCTGCGCGGACTCAATCTCACCGTGACGCAGGACGGGAGGGTCCAGCAGCTCGAATCGAACGGGAACGTCACCACGATGCGCGCCGGTCCCGCACCGCCGCGGACGGAGAGCGTCTCGGCCGCCAGCCGCATCGTCACCATCGACGATCCCGAGAGCCCGGGGGATCCAGAGACGTACCGGCTCACGCTGCGGGTGTGGTGAGATGTTCGTCGAACACCTCCCCGACGACCGCGGGCAGGCGCACACCCTGGAGGCGTTCACGGCGGCGCTGCTCCTCGTCGCCGGCCTCATCTTCGCGACGCAGGCGACGGCCGTCACGCCGCTGTCCGCGAGCACGTCGAACCAGCACGTCGAGAATCAGGCGGCGATCGCCGCGCAGGACGTGTTGACGACGACCGGGGAAAGCGGGAACCTGCGGGCCGCGCTGCTGTACTACGAGGACGGCGAGTTCGTCGACAGCGGCGACGAGGCCGGCTACGCGGGGGTGCCGCCGGCGTCGCACCCGCTCCACGACCCGCTGACGGAGGCGTTCGGCGACCGTCAGATCGCCTTCGACATCGAGGTGGCTTTCCCCGAGGACGGCGGCAACCGGACGGGCGACGCCACCGTGGTCGACATGGGATCGCCGAGCGACAACGCGGCGACCGCGAGCGCCCGCGTGGCGCTGTACGCCGACGACCGACTGTTCGACGGCAGCGTCGACGATCCGGGCGACGCGACCTACTCCGGGCCGCGGCTCGCGAACGAGAGCGGACACGACTACTTCGCGCCGTCGGTCGGCGGGAGCGACACGCTGTACACGGTCGTGGAGGTGAAAATTACCGCATGGCAGATGTGAGTTTCCCCCGCAGGCGCGGGCACGAGAACGACGGCCCCGACCACGACGAGGACCGGGCGCAGATCATCCTGATCACCGGGCTCACGCTCGCCGTCCTCTTCGTCGCGGTGGTGCTCCTGTTGAACACCGTCATCTACACCGAGAACCTCGCGACTCGGGGTACGGACGCGGGGGGCGCGGAGGCGATCGAGTTCCGCGACGACGCCGTCGACGACCTCGCCGGGATCCTCCACCGCGAACACCGGAACGCGAGCGACGGCGACGTCCTCGACGACTTTGACGAGAGCGCGGGGACGTACGGTCGCACTGTCGCCGGTCTGCGGGCGCGCGACGGGGTGATCGCGAACGTGAGCGTGAACCGCTCCACCGTCGACCGGGGGTACTTCGTCGCCCAGAACGAGACCGAGAGCGGCTTCCGGAACATGACTGCCCCCGACGGCACGACGGCGAACTGGACGGTCGCCGGCGGGGTAACGCGGACGCGGAACTATCGGATGACCGTCGATCCCGACGACCTGTCGAGTTCGCCGGACCCGGTGTTCACGGTCGTTGCGGACGGCACGGACGGTGGCACCAACGAAACCTGGTCGGCGTCGCTGTCCGCGGGGTCGGGCGACAACCTGACCGTGACCGTGGACGACGGGGACGGATCCCCGGCGACCGAGTCGTTCGAGCCCGGACCGGGCGGGAACCACGCCGTTGACTTCACCGGCGGTACGGTCAACGGCGTGCCGTTCGACGCGCTCGTCTGGGCCGACGGAGTCCAGACGGGGTCCGACCCGTACGGCCTGCGCTACGAGAACGGGACCGCGGCGACCGGGACCTACCACCTCGTCGTCGACGACCGCGACGGCGGCGCGAGCCCGGACCGCCCCTCCCGGCCGTACGTCGCCGACGCCGTCTACAGCGTCTACGTGGAACTCACCCACCGGACGCCGGAACTGACCTACGGCGACGCGGTCCGGCTCGCGCCGGGTGAGCGCGATGCGTGACGGGCCGGGCGGAACGGACCGTGCCGTGTCGGTCACCGTCGGCTACGTCATGACGCTCGCGGTCGCGACGCTGCTGCTCTCCGGGCTGTTCGTCGCCGGCGGGTCGTTCGTCGAGACGCAGCGCGAGCGCGCGGCGCAGGGGGAACTCACCGTGGTCGGCGAGCGGATCGCGGCCGATCTGGGCACCGTCGACAGGGTCGCGTCGAGTGCGTCGCCGCCGCGGGGGAACCTGACCGTCGAACGGCCGCTGACGCTCCCCGACAGGGTGTCGGGGACCGGCTATCGGATCCGTATCGAGGCGTCGGGGGCGGCGGGCACGATCGCGCTCGAAAGCGAACAGGCCGGCGCGACCGTCGAGGTCCCGTTCCGCACGAGCGACGACATCGCGGTCCGGAACGCGACCGTCGACGGCGGCGACCTCCTGATACGCTGGGACCCGGACACCGAATCCGGCGGGGCCGTGGTGGTGAGTGAGCGATGACGGATCGCGGTCGCGGTTCCGGCCCTCAGCGAGACGACCGAAGGACGGGCCTCTGGGGGGACGACCGCGGGGTCAGCGAGACGATCGGGTTCGTCCTCGTGTTCGGACTGATCGCGACGACGATCGCGGTCACGTTCACCGTCGGTCTCGGCGGGCTGGAGGACGCCCGGCTCGCCGAGCGCGACAACAACGTCGAGCGCGCGTTCGACGTCCTCCACGACAACGTTAACGACCTCAGCCGGGACGGCGCGCCGAGTCGGGCGACCGAACTCCGGCTCGGCGGCGGCGAACTGGCGTTCGCGGACGACTCGACCCTCCGAATACTCGACTCCACCGGCGACGGGATCGAGCGGTCCTCCACGTCGATCGTGTACCGCGGCGCGGGCGAGACGGAGATCCGCTACGAACACGGCGCGGTGATCCGGCGCGACGGGGGCGGCAGCGTCATGCTTCAGGAGCCGGACCTCCTCTTCGGCGAGACGACGCTGATCGGGTTCGTCGATGTCGGCCGCGAGGGGACCGAGCGGGTCGGCGGCGACCGCACGGTCCTCGTTCGGACCGATCGCCCCGGCGACCGCACCGCGACGGAACTGACGGGGAACGTCACGATCCGGATCCGCGGCCCGACGGTCGACGCGTGGGCCCGGTATTTCGAGGAGCAGGAGGAGGGTTCTGGGAGCGGGACCTTCGACGAGGTGAACCGCACCGCGCCCGACGAGCTGACGGTCAACATGACCGCGGACGACGGCGACCGTGTCGTGGTCCACCGAACGCCGGTCGGGGTTCGGTTCACCGACTGACCGAGTCGCCGAGTCAGCCGTCCTCGATCCGGATCTCCTGCGTCGAGACGTGGAGGTAGTTGATCGTCGGCACCTGTTCGACCTCGTCGAACACCTCCGCGGTCGCGAGCGCCTCGTCGTACCGCATCGTGAACCGCGCGTCGTCGAGGTCGTCGAACCCGTCGACGGTGAGCGCCCCGCGAATTACGACGTCGCCTTTGGCGTCGTCCACCTCGGCGTTCGGCGCGTACACGACGCCGGTGAGATCGACCGGGGCGTCGTCGCCGTCGAACTCCAGGCTGTCCGCGTTCGAGAACAGCCAGAACGAGTTGGCGGGCTCGTTCGTTCCGGTCGAGACCGTTATTCCAGTGTCGTCGTCCCCGTCACCGATATCGATGTCCCCGCCCGGCTCATCGTGGAACACTCGGAGTTCGGCGTCGTCGTCGACGGTCACCTCCGAAGCCCCCTCGAGCGCGAGATCGCCGCCGACGTGGATCCGTGCCTTCCCGTCGCCGACGACCCTGACTTTTGTCGGGTCCGAACCATCTCCGCTCAGCGAGAACTCGTCGTCGACGCGCAGGTCCAGATCGCCGTCGGTGACATCGAGGACCAGTTCGCCGCCGGACAGGTCCGCGTCGTCGAACCGGAATCCGGCGTGGTCCCCGCCCGCCTCGAAGGTGACGGTTCCGCCGTCGACGGTGAGGTCCCCGTCCGCGGCGGTGCCGTCTTCGCCGCCGTCCGAGGCGATGACCTCGGCGTCCTCGGCGCGGTACGTCTCGCTTCCGCCGGAGACGTCGAGCCCGTCCTCGACGGACGACCGGCTCGTGATCGGCGCGTCATCGCCGAGGTCACTCCACGAGGCGTAGCTCGTCGGCGAGGCGTTGCCGTAGCGGGTGTCGTACTCGTCGATCGCCCTGACCAAGTACCCCTCGACCGGGTCGGGGTCCTCGATGGTCGCGCGCTCTGTCACGTTACCGATGACGTTGATCGGGTGGTCGCCGTTCTGGATCCCGTTGGGATTCGGCTGGATGTCGTACCGAGCCCGGAGGTCGCCCTTGATCGTCACGTAGTCGGATCCGCCCCCCTGGGGAGAGTCTATCTCTCCGCCCGCGGCGATCACGGCGTTGTCGCGGCTCTCGCTCGGACCAGCCCCCCCGGAGTCGTAGCTGTCGGCCGTCAGCGACTCGATCGACTCAAGATCGAACTCGTTGGCTCCGAGCGTCCCGATCGAGTACGAGACCCCTCTTCCTACCAGTTCGGACCGCAGCAAAACGGTCACCGAGTCGTTTCTGCGGTCGATGATCCGGGTGTCGGTCCGGCTCTCGAAGAATGCGGCCCACCCCTCGTGGTAGTCGCCGGTCACCGTCACCCGGATGTCGTCAACCACCGGGTTTTGGGCGACGTGGCCGTTCGGCGACCCCTCGCTCGTCAGGATCACTTCGTCGCCGTTGGCCGTCGTGTTCTCCGAGATGGTCACCAACGGGACGGTGAGCGTCTCGCCTCGGTAGTGGAACTCCGGCGCGGACACCATTCGGCTCCGGTTCCCGTCGCTCCGCCACACGCCGCCGCCCTGATACGCGATCCGCGTCCCGTCGCGTTCGTACACCAGCGCGCCGAGGCTCGCGTTGACGATCTCGTCGCCCGTCTCGTTCTCGGCGATCACCATCCGCCCCGCGTCGTGGTCGACGGAGACGTCGCCGCCGCCGCTCCCGAACGAGACGCGCTGGCTCGGCGACTCCCCGTGCGCGACGAGGCTCGCCTTGGAGTCCACCTGCGTCATCGCTCCCTCGACGCGCTGGAGGTCCGCGGTCCGCTGGGAGTCGTCGAGCGCGGCACCGCCGAGCGCGACCGTGGTACCGACGACCGCGACCGTCAGCCCCAGCAGTAACACCGTTCCGAGCACCTCGCTCTGCGCGCGCTCACCCCCGAACATGGCGCGGGGTACGTCGGGCGCACGCATAAACGTGGAGACCCGGCTATCGCGGCTGATATCCGGGTCCGCGGACGCGTTCGCGTCCCGAGCCGCGACCGTCTCCGGGGCGTCGACGGTCGGTCGGAGTCCGTCGCCGACGGGCGGTCGGGGCGATGATATTTCCTCCCGGCGCTCCTCCCTCCCGCCGTGACCGAGCAACTTCACCTCGACGACGACTCCGTGACGGCGTTCGACGCGACGGTCGAGCGCGCCCTCTCGGGCCCGCTGCGGGTCGTGCTCGACCGGACGCACTTCTACCCGACCGGCGGGGGCCAGCCCCACGACACGGGAACGCTGCGAACGACCGACGGCGACCGCGTCTGGCGCGTGGTCGACGTCGAGAAGCGCGACACGGTGTACCACGCCCTCGGCCCGGCGGAGGGGGCGGATGACGGCGGCGGTTTCCCGGAACCGCCCGAACCGGGCACGGAAGTGCGAGGCGAGATCGACGCCGACCGCCGGGCGGCGCACTCGCGGTACCACACCGCACAGCACCTGCTGTCGGCGCTGCTGCTTGCGGAGTTCGACGCGCAGACGACCGGCAACCAGCTGTACAGCGACCGCGCGCGGCTCGACGCCGCCCGCGACCGGTTCACCGACGCGGACCTCGACCGGATCGAGACGCGGCTCAACGAGCTCGTCGCCGACGAGCGGGCCGTGTCGAGCTACTCGATGGACCGCGAGACCGCGGAGGCGACGCTCGACACCGAGCGGACGCGGATCGACCTGCTCCCCGACTCGATCGAGGAGCTCCGGATCGTCGAGATAGCGGGCCCGAGCGAGGGCGACGAGCCGTACGACCGGACCGCCTGCGCGGGGACGCACGTCGCCAACACGGCCGAAATCGGCGAGGTCGTCGTCACGGGCCGAGAGACGAAGGGCCCCGAGGAGGAGCGCGTGCGGTTCGCGCTCGCCGAGCACGTCGACGAGGACTGAGGGGACCGCCAGCGCCCGGAACGCGCCTCGGCCGCGATCCCGCCGCTTATATGGGATCCGCGGTAGGTTCGGGCATGAAGTTCTGCGACGAGTGCGGATCCATGATGAAATCCGGCGAGGGCGAAGACCACTGGGTGTGCGACTCCTGCGGCAACGAGATCGGGCGCGACGACAGTGACGACGAGTGGACGACCCAGTCGCAGGTCGAGTCCGAGATCGTCGACGTGAGCGACGCCGAGGACAAGGGGCTGCCGACGACGACCGCGCAGTGCCCCGAGTGCGACAACGACCAGGCGTACTGGTATATGCAACAGATCCGGGCGGCCGACGAGTCAGAGACGCGCTTCTTCGTCTGTACCGAGTGCGAACACAAGTGGCGCGAAGACGACCACTGACCGGCGGTCCGTTTTAACTGTCCCCCCGGCGAACGACCCCCATGGAGCCGCCCGTCGTCCCCCGCGACCGCCTCGACGGCTGGACGCTCGTCGCGGAGGCGACCGAGCGGCCGTTCGCCGCGGGACCGGTCTCGGTCACGGCGGCCACGACGCGGTACGAGCGCGAGACTCCGCCCCCGCGACCGTTCTTCTTCGCGAGCCGACTCCGCCTCTCGCCGGACGCCGACCCGAACCCCGCCCTGACTCGACTCGTCGAGTCGCGGGCCCGCGAGGGGTTCCGCGACCGCCTCGCCGACCGAGCGATTACGGGACTCGAACACCGCGACGACCGCTCGCTCGCGGTCGACGACTCCGAGGCGTCGCGCGCGACGCTCTCGACCTTCCACGGGCGCTGTACCGTCGACGGCGAGCGGGTCCCGGTGGAGGCGCTGCTCGCGGTGTGGGAGCGCGGCGAGTACCTGCTCGCCGGCGGCGCGTACCCGACCGGCGACGGGTTCGAGGCGACTCGACAGGGAGTGCTGACGCTGGTCCGCGGCGTCCGTCCGCCGGATGCGGCCGACGGCGGCAGCCCAGAGCGGTCGGACTGACCGGTCAGCAGGCGACCGCGCCGGCGCTCGAATCGATCGGCGACCCGTCGTCCTCGTAGCCGGCGTCGCCGACCGCGCCCTCGAACATCGGCAACCGCAGGTCGTAGGTGTACAACACGTCGAAGGCCGCGAACGGGTCGACCCCGTTCGCGATCGCCTCCCGGGCGGTCAGCCTGACGCCGGCCGCGAGCGTCACGATCGGTTCGCCGTCGAGCGACCCGGCCGTTTCGAGGCCGAACTCGTTGCCCGCGCCGGAGTCGGTCAGCACGGAGAGGTGGAGTACCGCCTCCATCGTCGCCCCGCCTTCGCCGCCGATGGATATCGGGTACCCCTCGCCGGTGAAACAGCGCGTTATCGGCCCGACTTCGCTCCCGTTCCCGTCGAGGCCCGGCCCGACGGTTTCGGGGCCGTCCGAGGCGACCGACGCGTGTGTCGCCGCCCCCGAAACGTGGTTCGCCGTCCCCGACGCCGAAGCCGAAGCGCCCCCCGCCACCGCTCCGCCGCCGACGCTCGCGGCGACGAGCAACAGCGCGAGCGCGAGGACGCCGACGCGGGCGCGGTGCGAGCGAGTCATCTGTCACTCCTTCGATCGCCCCGCTTAAATCACCGCGGTCGGCGGTATCAGTCGAGAGAATCGCCGCCGAGTAACCCCTCGACGAGCAGTTCCGCCGACGCGACGTTCGTCGCCAGCGGCACGTCCTTCACGTCGCAGACGCGCAGCAGCGCCGAGATGTCCGGCTCGTGCGCCTGCGCCGTCAGCGGGTCGCGGAGGAACACGACCCCGTCGATCCGGTCGCTCGCGACCATCGCGCCGATCTGGAGGTCGCCGCCGAGCGGCCCGGAGGATTGCCTGTTGACCGCCAGTCCGGTCTCCTCCGAGATGCGTTTGCCGGTCGTCCCGGTGGTCACCAGTTCGCAGTCGTCGAGGGCGGCCGCGTGCGCCTCGACGAACGCGACCATCTCGTCTTTCAGTTCGTCGTGCGCGATGAGCGCGATGCGCATACGTGGCGGTCGCCGCGGCGTCGGTTAAGTACTCCCCTCGCCGCGACCGTCGCTCTCACACCGGCCTTCGAGCCAGTCGAACTGGGCGGAGAGCTCCGCCCGGCGCTGTCGCTCGATCACGGTGGCGTCGAGGAGGTCGCCGACGAGCGCCACGTCGAGCGCGAACGTCGTCGCGGCGGTCACCTCGCTCCCGTCCGCGGTCGAGGTCACGGCGTACTCCGTCCGCATCGACTCGAATATCCCCTCGCGCTGCTCGTAGGCGAGGTCCGCGTCCGGGTCCTCGACGAGTTCCAGCGTCAGTTCGACCGACGCCGGGTCCACGTCGTTCGCCACGCGAACCGTCTCGCCGTCGACCGCGACCGCGTCGAACCCCGCCGACCGGACGAACGGTTCGATATCGCGCATCGCGTCGCGGACGGTCTCCGGCGACGCGTCGACCGTCCGCGAGACCGTGACGGTGTTCATTCCGCCGGGGTCACCTCGTCGGCGTCGTCATCTCCCCCACTCGACGACCGACTCGGGGCGAACGGGCCGAGGGCGACGCGGGCCAGCTCGCCCGGCGCGTGCCGCCGGACCACGAGGAGGGCGTTGACCGCGAAGACTCCGACGCCGAGCGTCACCAACGTCATTCCGACGAGCGTCGCCGCCGTCGGTCCCTCGGCGAGCGTCGCCGCCGTCGGTCCCTCGGCGAGCGTCGCGCCCGCCGCGTCGGCGGCGAGCGCGGAGCCGACGAGCAGCGCCGTTCCGAGGAACAGCAGCGTCCCGTCGACGGCCGCGAGGCGGTCGTCGTAGAGGTCGTCGACCATCGGCACCGCCTCCAGCCCGACCCGGTCGCTGTACCGGTGGACCCAGACGACGAACGGGACGATGTGGTACAGCGTGCCGAGGATGACGAAGCCGATCACGCCGAGGAGCAACGCCGGGGCGCTGCCGGGGCCGCCGAGGACGTGCTCGGGGGCCGTCGGCGACCTGAACCAGGCCGGCGCGGCGGTCGCGACCCACGCGACGAGCGCGAGCGCGACGACGGCGTACCGCGTGTACATCGGGGTGCGCTCGACGCGCATCTCGGAGAGCCGGCGGGCGAGGACCGCGGCGACCGCCAGCGCGGCTACCAGTATCAGGACGCCGCCGACGCGCGCGACTGGAGTTGACCCGACGAGCCGACCGGCCGCGAGCGCGACGACGCCGGCGGGATGGCCGACCTCCTCGACGGCGCGGAGACGGTGGTCGGCCTCGTGTAGCTCCGTCTGCGTGAACATCGTCGCGAGCTGGTACAACGCGCCGTAGACGGTCGTGAGCACCGCGCCGAAGACGGCGAGGGCGACGTGAGCGCCGCGGACCCCCGCGTGAGAGACGCCGAGGTCCGCGAGGAGGCCGGACCCGAGGCCGACGGCGAGCAGGACGCCCAGACCCGTCAGGGCGACGAAGAAGGCGAGCGCGACGGCGAAGTGCCGCTCGGTCACGTCGAACTCGTCGAGGGTCGCGAGCGTCCGCCCGACGTTGTAGACGAACGTCCAGAAGCCGGCGAGCAGGAGGACGCCGAACCCCGCGAGCCACGAGAGCCGGCCGAAGGCGAGCGCCGCCGCGAACCCGACCAGGCCGACGACGACCAGCGCGAGGTGGACGTTCGCGAGGCGTCGCGACCGGAGCGTCGTCCCCGACCACACCGGGACGAACTGCGTCATCGCGCCCATGATCGTCACGCACACCCACCCAACCAGAAACAGGTGGACGTGGACGAGACCGCCCAGTCCCGGCACCGCGTCGACGGCCAGTCCGATCCCCGCGAGCAGGGCGCTTCCGAGGAGGGCGGCCCCGACGACGAAGTGCCGGAGCGGGACCGTCATCGGCGGCCCTCGCGCCGCGTCGATACCGCGCGGAACTGCTCCCATGGACGGAGAACGGAACGCCTCTCCCCTCCTGCTGTCGCCGAAGATGTTCGCGCCGTCGTCAGCGCGCGGGAGTCGCCGCCGCACCCCCGCCGAACCGCGCGGGATTAAGTCCGTCCGGTAATCAGATCGTCCCATGCCACGCGACCGAGAGACCGCGTCCTCCGGCGTCCGGGCCCTCTGGGACGCCGCGGAGGTGCCGTAGATGGGCGGGCGAACCGATGATCCCCGAGCGATCGGCGTCGACGTCGGCGGCACGTTCACCGACGTGGCGCTCTCGCTCGGCGGCGACCTCGTCACCGCGAAGGTGCCGAGCACCGAGGACCAGAGCGAGGCCGTCGTCGCGGGGATCGAGAAGGCCTGCGAGGCGGCCGGCATCGACCCCGAGAGCGTGACGGAGTTCTCCCACGCGATGACCGTCTCCGTCAACGCGCTGCTGGAGAACGACGGCGCGCGGACCGCGATCGTGACGACCGAGGGGTTCCGCGACGTGCTTGAGATCGGCCGTCAGACCCGCCCGTCGCTGTACGACCTCGACGCCGAGAAGCCGACGCCGCTCGTCCCCAGACGACGCCGGTTCGAGGTCGCCGAGCGCGCGACCCCCGACGGGATCGAGCGCGCGGTCGACGACGGGGACGTCGAGGCGCTCGTCGCCGACCTCCGCGAGGCGGACGTCGAGTCCGTCGCGGTCTGCCTCCTCCACGCCTACGCCAGCCCGGAGAACGAGCGGCGGGTCGCGGCGGGGCTGCGCGAGGCGCTCGACGTGCCGGTGTCGGCCTCCCACGAGGTCCTGCCCGAGTTCCGCGAGTACGAGCGCACGTCGACGACGGCCGTCGACGCGTACGTGCGGCCGGCGATCGACGGGTACGTCGGCCGCCTCACCGAGCGGGCGCGGGACCTCGGCCTCCCGCGGCCGCGGATCATGCAGGCCAACGGCGGCGTCACCGACGCCGACACCGTCAGGCGGAACGCCGTGACGACCGTCCTCTCGGGCCCCGCGGCGGGCGTCGTGGGCGCGAGCGCCGCGGCGGCGACCGACGCCGACCGCGACGGGCTGGTCACCTTCGACATGGGGGGTACCTCCAGCGACGTGAGCCTCGTCCGCGACGGCGAGGTCGCACGGACCACGGAGTCCGTGATCGCCGACCGACCGATCGGGACGCCGATGGTCGACGTCGAGACGGTGGGAGCCGGCGGCGGGTCGATCGCGTGGGTCGACGCCGGCGGCGCGCTCCGGATCGGCCCGCGCTCGGCCGGGGCCGACCCCGGTCCCGCCTGCTACGGCAAGGGCGGCACGGAGCCGACCGTCACGGACGCGGACCTCGTCTTGGGCTACGTCGGGGCGGACACCGACCTCGGCGGCGACCTCTCGCTCGACGCGGCGGCCGCCCGCGACGCGCTCGCCGACCTCGCCGACGAGGCGGGGATGGACGGGCCGGTCGCGGCCGCGTTGGGGGTCCACCGCGTCGCGAACGCCGACATGAGCCGCGCGATCCGCTCGGTCACCGTCGAGCGCGGCCACGACCCCCGGGCGTTCGGGCTCGTCGCGTTCGGCGGTGCCGGTCCGATGCACGCCGTCTCGATCGCGGACGGACTCGACATCGACCGCGTCGTCGTCCCCCACGCGTCCGGCGTCCTGTCGGCGTACGGGCTGCTCGCGGCCGACGAGACCCGCGACGCGGTGCGGACCCGACAGGGCCCGCTCGCCGGAGTCGAGGGTGACGCGGTCGACGAAGTCTACGGGGAGTTGACGGACCGACTGCTGGGCGAGGTCAGCGATCCGGACGCGGCGCGGGTGGAGTACGCCGCTGACCTCCGGTACGAAGGGCAGAGCTTCGAACTCACCGTCGACGTCGAGCGGCCGTTCGACCCGGTGGCGGCCGGCGAGCGGTTCGCGGCGGCCCACGAGTCGGCGTACGGCTACCGCGCGGACGAACCGGTCGAACTCGTGAACTGCCGCGCCACGGCGACGGTCCCGCGGAGCGCGCCCGCGGTCGAGTCCGTCGGCGGCGGCGACGCGGAACCGCGGACCACCCGCGAGGCGGTGTTCCCCGAAGGGACCCGCGAGACCCCCGTCTACGACCGCGAGCGGTTCCCGGCCGACGAGGCGGTGGCGGGGCCCGCGGTGGTCGAGGGCGCGGAGAGCACGGTCGTCGTGCCGCCGGGATGGGGCGTGCGACTGCGCGGCGACGGCGCGCTGGTCGCGGAGGTGAGCGACGCGTGAGCGACGCCGACCTCGACCCGGTGACGCTGGAGATCCTCCGGAACCAACTGGAGAGCGTCGCGGCCGAGATGGGCCACGTGCTGATCCGCGGCGCGTACTCGCCGAACATCAAGGAGCGACAGGACTGCTCGACGGCGCTGTTCGACGCCGACGGCCGGATGGTCGCGCAGGCGGAACACATCCCGGTCCACCTCGGCGCGATGCCCGACGCGGTCGCGGTCGTCCTCGAAAAGGACCCGAAACCGGGCGACGTGTTCGTCGTCAACGACCCGTTCGCCGGGGGGACGCACCTCCCCGACGTGACGCTGGTCTCGCCGGTCGCGCCCGACGGCGAGGTCGTCGGCTTCGCCGTGTCGCGCGCGCACCACGCCGACGTCGGCGGCAGCGCCCCGGGGAGCATGCCGCCCGGCGCGCGGGAGATCTACGAGGAGGGGCTCCGCCTCCCGGCGGTCCGCCTCGTCGACGGCGGCGAGCCGAACGAGGCCGTCCGCGACCTGATCCTCGCCAACGTCCGGACGCCGAGCGAGCGTGAGGCGGACCTCCGGGCGCAGCGGGCCGCGAACGCGCGCGCCGAGGAGCGGGTCGGCGAACTGCTCGACGAGCACGGCGAGACGCTGCTCGACGCGTTCGACGCCGTCATCGACTACTCCCGCGAGCGCGTGGAGGCCGAGATCGCCGACCTCCCCGACGGCACCTACCGCGCCGCCGACGTCCTTGAGGGCGACGGCGTGACGGACGCGGACGTCCCCGTCGAGGTCGCCGTCACCGTCGACGGCGCGGCGATCGACGTCGACTTCGCCGGGACCTCCGATCAGGTGGACGGCAACCTCAACGCCCCGTTCTCGGTCGCGAAGAGCGCGGTGTACTTCGTCGTCCGCGCCGTCACCGACCCGGAGATCCCGCCGAACCACGGCTGCTACGAGCCCGTGTCCGTCTCCGCGCCGGAGGGGTCGCTGCTCGATCCGCGCCCGCCCGCGGCGGTCGTCGGCGGGAACGTCGAGACGAGCCAGCGCGTCACGGACGTCACTCTCGCCGCGCTCGCCGAGGCGGTCCCCGAGGAGATCCCCGCCGGCGGGCAGGGGACGATGAACAACCTGATCGTCGGCGACCGCGCGGGGGAGTTCACCTACTACGAGACCATCGCCGGCGGCTTCGGCGGTCGGCCGAGCAAGGACGGGATGGACGGCGTTCAGGTCGGGATGACGAACACGCTCAACACGCCGGTCGAGGCGCTGGAGACGGCGTACCCGCTCCGCGTCGAGCGGTACGCGCTGCGCCCGTCGAGCGGCGGTGACGGCCGGTATCGCGGCGGTCTCGGCCTCGAACGGACCGTCACCGTCGAGACGGACGCGACCGTCTCGCTGCTGACCGAGCGGCGGCGGACCGCCCCGCGGGGGCTCGCCGGCGGCGAGGACGGGGCAATGGGGAAGAACCTGATCGACGGCGAACCGGTCCCGGCGAAGGCGTCGGTCGACGTACCGGCCGGGACGACCGTCTCGATCCTGACGCCCGGCGGCGGCGGGCACGGCGACCCAGCCGAGCGCGACCCGGACGCCGCGGAGCGGGACCGCCGCGACGGGAAAGTCGAGGACTGACGGCACGGGTATCTCAAAGCGAGCTCGACGGCGCGGGTCCGGCAGAACAGATTCGGCGAAAATGCGGCCGCCCCGGTCAGTTCACTTGAACCGGAACGTCTCCAGGTTCTTCGGCGCGAACGTCCGCATGTTGTAGTCGTGGTACAGCGACGAGGAGAGGTCCTGAACGGAGCTCTCGTCGCCGTGGACGCACAGCACCTTCTCCGGGCGCGGGTTCATCGTCTTCACGAAGTTCTCTAACCCCTGCCGGTCGGCGTGGCCGGAGAAGCCGTCGACGACCTCGGTCCCCATCTCCAGCGTGAGTGTGTCGCCGCGGCTTCCGCCGCCCCAGCCGTCGACCGGAATCTCGTCCCAACCGTTCTGGATCCGGCGGCCGAGCGTCCCCTGCGCCTGATAGCCGACGAACACGAGGTTCGAGTCCGGGTCGGGGCCGATGTGGCGGAGCCACGACATGATCGGCCCGCCCTCGATCATCCCCGAGGTGGAGATGACGATACACTCGTCGCCGTCGGCGACGTCCTGTCGCTCGTCCTCGCCGGCGTCGATGTGGTTGAACTGGTCGGCGAGGAACGGGTTCTCGTCCTCGTGGAAGATGCGGTCGCGGAGGTCGTCGCGGAGGTACTCGGGGTAGGTCGTGTGGATCGCGGTCGCCTCCCAGATCATCCCGTCGAGGTGGACCGGCATCTCCGGGATTTCGCCTTCCCGCATCGCCTCCTCCAAGACGAGCATGATCTCCTGCGAGCGCCCCACGGCGAACGCGGGAATGACGACTTTCCCCCCCTGCTCGTACGTCTCGTTGATGACCTCCTTGAGCGCCTCCTCGGAGTCCTCCTGGTCGGTCTGGTAGTCGTTGCGGCCGCCGTAGGTGGACTCCAGCACGAGCGTCTCCACCCGCGGGAAGTCGTTGACCGCGCCGTTGAACAGGCGGGTGTCCTCGTAGTGGATGTCGCCCGAGAACGCGACGTTGTAGAGGCCGTCGCCGATGTGGAAGTGCGTGACGGCGCTGCCGAGGATGTGGCCCGCGTTGTGGAAGGTGAGCTTCACGTCCGGGGCCACGTCGGTCACGTCGCCGTACTCCAGCGGGATGGTGTGTTTGATCGCCTCGCGGACCTGCGCGGACTCGTACGGCGGCGTCCGGCCGTCCTTCGCCGCGACGTCGAGGTAGTCGAGGGTGAGCAGGCCCATCAGGTCGCGGGTCGGCTCCGTCGTGTAGATCGGGCCGTCGTAGCCGTACTTGAAGAGGAGCGGGACGAGCGCCGAGTGGTCGAGGTGGGCGTGCGTGAGGATGACCGCGTCGAGCGTCGCCGCGCCCGCGCCGAGCGCCTCGGGGACTTGGAGGTACGGGACCTCGCCCTCGGCTCCGGGCTTGTCGCCGCAGTCGATGAGGATCCGGGTCTCGGGCGTCGAGAGGATGAAGGCGGCGCGGCCGACCTCGCGGCAGCAGCCGAGCGTCGTGATCCGGACCCACTCGTCGTCGGACATCTCCTCGCGGTGGATCTGCCGGCCGACGCGTTCGAGGATGTCGCGGCGCTCCTCGCGCTCGTTCTTCAGGAAGCCGCGCACGTTCGAGACGGTGGAGGACTCGATCGGCGGCGTCCGAACGACCTCGGGGGTCCAGCCGACCTCCTGGGTGATCTCGCGGAGCGTCGAGCCGCGGCGGCCGATCACCATCCCCGGCTTCTCGGCCTCGATGACGACCTCGCCGGTGTCCTCGTGGAAGTCGAGGTCCGTCACCCCGGCGTCGTCCGGGATCACCTCTCGGACCTCGTCCTCGGCCCGCGCGGGCGGGGAGAGGGCGCTCGGGTCCGGGCGGACCGTGATCCGCTTGCGGAGCTTCGAGGCGAGCCGTCGGATCAGGTCGCCGTCGCCGGCGAACCGCTTGGGGTCGCGCGTGTACACGACCAGCTCCGGGCCCTCGTATTTGACATCTGTGACCGTGATGTCGTTCGGAATCTCCTGTTCGATCTCCGATTTCAACGTATCGAGTTGCTTATCGACTTGACTCATATCTCACTGCGGGTCGTCGGGGCCGTCGTCGTCGAATCGCGTCGCGCGGCGACTCGCCGCCGATCGGTCGACCGTGACGGGATAGGCATAGTGGAAGTACTGTCCGTACTGGTTCCGTACGCGGGAACAGCCAGCGAAAACCCGCTTGGTTCACGCTACTGCCCCGCCGTTATAAAAGCCTTCGCAAAGGGCAAGCACCCGGCGGCCGAACGCGGCCCATGCGCGTCACACCGCAGACGGTCCGCGACGAACGCGACTGGGTCCGCGACCGGGCCGACGTGGTCGTCCCGGTCCTCAACGACACCCGCGACCGGCTCGGCCGGCTCTTCGAGACGAGCGTCGACACGGTGTCGCGCGAGGCGTACCGCCGCGAGGTCGACGCCGTCTTCGCCGACGGCGAGGTCGCGGTCAACGTCGCCGCCTGCGTCGCGCTCCTGCGCGACCTCGACGTGACGGGCGACTACCCCGGATTCGTCGTCGACGAGGTGCTCGGCCGCGAACTGGCGGCGACGGTCGCCGGCGGGCGGCCGCTCTCGCTGCTCGCGCAGGCGACGTTCCACGTCGCGGACCTCCACGTCCACCGCGACGCCACGGCGGAGGCGGACGAACGGGGAGCCGGGACGGCCGGCGCGGACGACCTCGACGCGGCGCTCGCCGCGGGGTTCCAGACGCGGCTCCCGGGCTGGGACTGGCGGGAGGGAGAGAGCCCCTTCGCGGTCGACCCCGACGGCTCCGAGGAGTGAGTCCGTCGCGTCGCGGTCCCTCTACGAGGTGAAGTTCCTGATGAACCCGTACGCCCTGTCCACCAGCGCGTCTGGGAGGAACCGGGCGAGGACGCCGACGCGGGCGACCGTTCCGGGCTGGACGCGGGCCGGCGGCTGGGTCGCGCTGGCGGCGTCGTAGATGGCGTCCGCGACGAGCTCCGGCTCGACCGAGCCGGGGCCGTCCCCGCCGATCAGCTGCGCGTCCTCGAACATCGCGTAGAACTCGTCGTAGGCGTCGGTCCGCTCGATCCCCTCGCGCTCCTCGGGGTCGGCCTCCGCCTCCGCGCGCTTCGAGAAGTTCGTCTTCACCGGTCCCGGCTCGACGACGACCACGTCGACGCCGAGGTCCGCGACCTCGTTGCGCAGCGCGTCGGACATCGCTTCGAGGGCGAACTTCGACCCGCTGTACACGCCGCCGCCGGGAATGGACACCCGCCCCGCGACCGACGAGACGTTGACGATGGTCCCGTCGCGCTCGCGTCGCATCGCGGGCAGCACCGCCCGGATCAGCCGATGCGGCCCGTACACGTTCACGTCGAACTGATCGTGGACCCGGTCGGTGGTGACGTCCTCGATCGGTCCGAACTGGCCGTAGCCGGCGTTGTTGATCAGGGCGTCGATCGCTCCCTCCTCGTCTAAGATTCGGTCGACGACGCGGTCGACGTCCTCCTGGTCGGTCACGTCGAGCGTGGCGAGCTCACAGCCCGCCTCGCCGAGCGCCTCGACGTCGGCGGGGTTCCGCGCGGTCGCGTACACGGTCCACCCCTCGTTGAGGAACGCGTGCGCCGCGGCGCGGCCGATACCCGAGGAACAGCCGGTGATGAGTACCGTCTTCTGCACGCGTCGTCGGTCGGTCCCCGGCGGCATAACTCTCCCGACCGACGGCGTCGCAGGAACGTCTCTCGGCGGCCGTCAGAGGTCTTCGGTTCGCGTCCACATCCCCTTCGAGGCCGGCGCGGAGCGCTCGAAGCCCCACCGCTCGTAGAACCCGTCGACGTCCGCCAGCAGGTTGACGTACGCGCCGTCGGGCGCGTTCGTCCGGAGCCACCCGACCAGCGTGTCCATCATCGCCGTACCGATCCCGCGTCCCTGCTGCGGCTCCGCGACGGCCATGTCGGAGAGGTGGAAGACGGACCCCCCGTCGCCGACGATCCGCGCCATGCCGACCGGCTCTCCGGTCGACTCCGCGACGACGTGGACGCCGTACGTCGTGTTCGGCAATCCACGTTCGACCGCCTCGCGGCTCCGCTCCGACATCCCGGCCTCGCGCCGGAGGCGGCGGAACGCCGCGACCGACGGCGTCGACTCGCGGAGCGCGTACCCTTCGGGCGCGGTCGGCGTCGGGGCCGAGTCGCCGTCGCTCATGGCGGGACGACGCGGTCGGCAAAAATAGCGATTGCGGAGCCGAGTCGGATCGGAGGCGCGACGGACGAGGGCGTTACTCCTCGTCGTCGCCGTTTTCGTCCGCCTCGTCCGCTTCGTCCTCGTCGGCCGAGAGCAGGTCCCGCTCGTCGAGGATCGCCTCGATCTCGTCGACGGGCCGCTCCGTGTACTGCTCGTCGTCGACCGTGATCGTGGCGACACCGACGCCGTCGGGCGTCAGTTCGCCGTCGTTCGACCGCGCGAGCGTGTCGAGCGCGAGCCCGACGGCCTCGTCGGTCGAGAGGCCCTCCTCGTACTCCTCCTCGAGGTAGTCGCGGAGGTCGCTGCGGTCCGAGCCGATCGACAGCGCCTGCCACTCGTAGGGCGTGCCGGACGGGTCGGTCTCGAACAGGCGCGGCTCGCCGTTCTCGATGCCGCCGACGATGAGCGCGACGCCGAAGGGGCGCGCGCCGCCGACCTGCGTGTACTGCTGGATGTGGTCGGTGATGTTCTTGGTGAGCGTCTCGATGCCGACCGGCTCGCCGTAGCGGAGCTGGTTCACCTGCGCCTGCCGGCGGGCGAAGTCGATGAGCTGCCGGGCGTCGGCGACGTGGCCGGCGCTCGCGACGCCGACGTGGTCGTCGGCCTTGTGGAGCTTCTCGATGCTCTCCGGTTCCATGAGGGGGGAGCGGGCGCGCTTGTCCGCCGCGAGGACGACCCCGTCCTCGGCGCGGATACCGACGCTCGCCGTCCCTCGCTTCACCGCCTCCCGGGCGTACTCGACCTGGTAGAGTCGACCGTCCGGTGAGAAGATAGTGATGCCGCGGTCGTACGCCTGCTGTTGGGATTGGCCCTGCATGATATCACTCGATGTCGAACGTCGTCGCGCCGACGCGACCCGACTCGACCCGCAGATCGCACGCGTCGCCGCGCACGACCGCGGCCCGTTCGGCGCTCCCGAACGCGACGTCTCGCTGTGTCGAACTGGGGGTCGCGCGACCCATATATCTTTCCTCACAGGCACGCACCGTCCCCGAAATCCCCCTGACGAGGATTCCGACCGGCTCGCCGTCGACCTCGCTCACGCATGCGATCGCGGCGCGCGCGTCGTCGACGTGGCCGTGTCTGACCCGGACGACGGCCTCGCCGGTCCCGTCAGCGTGCGAGAACGACAGCAGCGTGAGGTCGGCGTCGGCGCTCCCGGCGTCGCCGAGGAGGTTTCCGGCGCTGTACCACAGCGAACGCTGGAACGCGCGCCGACCGATCTCGGCGTCGGACCACGACTCGATCCCGACCGCGAGGTACCGCCACCGCGGGCGCAGGTGCTTCGGGAGGTGTTTCACGGGGCGATCACGCCGGGAGATCCCGGATCCGCTCGGCGACGATCACCGCCACCTGGTCGTGGACGCGCTCGACGGCGGTCACCGCGAACCCCTCGTCGGTGAACGCCTCGACCAGCGTGCCGACGGTCGCCGGGTCGTCGACCTCGGGGCTGTAGAACGGCGCGTCCGGGTCCGGATCCTCGAAGAACGCCACGTCGCCGAGGACGATCCGCCGCGCGCCCGTCTCGGCCATGACGCCGATCGCCTCGCGCTTCTCGTCGTCCGCGAGGTGGTGGAGCGCGAAGTTCGAGGTGACGACGTCGACGCGCTGGTCCGGCTCCAGCCCGGGGTCCCGGAACTCGCCGTAGGCGAACTCGACGTTGTCGAGGCCGCGCTCGGCCGCCTTCCGCCGGCCCTCCTCCATCATCCCCTCGCTGATGTCGCGGGCGAGGACGCGCTCGGCGTCCTCCGCCAGCGAGAGCGCGATCGCGCCCGTTCCCGCGCCCAGATCGAGGACCACGTCGTCCGGCTCCGGCGCGGTGTGGTCGATCACCAGCCCGGCGCACGCGTGGTACTCGTCGCTCTTCGAGTCGTCGTACTCGGCCGCCTTCTCGGAGAACCGCTCGGCGTGTTCCTCAACCGTCTTCTTCATACCTGCCACGTCGGACCCCCGGCTCTATGAAGCCCCCGGAGCGGCGCTCCCGGTTCCGCTCGGCGAGGTCGCCCCACGCCCGCAGCCCCTCGCGGACGCCCTCGGCGTCGAATCCGATCGCCTCGCCGACGGCGACCAGCTCGCGGGGCGCTCGGAGCCCGAGGTGCGAGTCGGCGTTCGCGCTCACGACGTAGGGCGCGTCGTAGTGGGCGACGATCTCGCGGAGCTTCCGGAGGTCGGCGAGCGCCCGGACGCGCTTCCCGCCCGTCGCGCGGAGCGCCGGCCCGAAGTCGAACTCAACGTGAACGCCGTTGTCGCGCGCCGCCTTCGCGAGGACGTGGTTGACGTCCCCCCCGCCGGCCATCGGTCGGACGAGCACGTCGACGCGGGCCTGCTCGACCGCGAACCGGTTCAGGGCGTCGTCCCCGCCGCCGACGCAGACCACGGTCCTGTCCGAGCGGTGATTCCCGACCGCCCCCGAGGCGCTCGTCGGGTCGTCAGCGTCGATCTCCACCGCGTCGACCACGTCGATCCCGTACTCCTCGCGGAGCGCGGCCGGATCGCGGACGGGGCCCTCGCGGCCGCCGCTCCAGCCGGAGGCCCGCCCGTCACCGCCGCCCTCGCCGGAGTCGCCCTCGCCCGCGGCCGACGACAGCGCGTCGCGCGTCCGCACCACGATCCCGTCGTAGCCGTGCCGAGCCGCGGTCTCGGCGTGGCGCGCGACGGTCGCCTCCCCGTCGGGGTAGGCGTGAACGGCCTCGTACATGGACCCCCGTTTCGCGGCCGAGCGTATCGGCGTTGCGCTTCGCCGCCCGCGCTCCGCGCGCTCTGCGAGTTCCGTGCCCTCGCGTCACCAGTCGTCGGCGGACTCCTCCTCCTTCTTCCACTCACGCCGCGGGTCCTCGCCCGTGAACCACGTCGCGATCCCGTCGGGGTCGTCTTCGCGGAACGCCCGTCGTCGGCCCCACTCGACGGTCGCCTTCGCGAGCGTGATCGGGAGGAGGTACGGGAGGAGGAGGACCTCGACGCCGAACGCCTCCGCGATCTCGTCGAGCGCCCCGGGAGCGATCGCCGCCTCGACCGCGAAGATGCCGAACGTGACCGCTGTCACGGTCACGATCCCGATCATGAAGTAGAAGAAGACGACGCGCTGTGCCGCCTCGACGACCATGTACGGCGACCGCTCCTCGTAGGCCCGCTCGGCGAGGAACTCGCGGCGCACCTCCGCGACCTGCGCGCCGCAGACGCCGAGCGCCGTCAGTCCGACCGTCGGCGTGAGATACGAGAGCGCGTCCCAGCCGACCGGAAGAAGCGGCACGAGCAGGAACACGAAGACGCCGAGCGACCGGCGGACGACCCGGGCGTTCCGCCGGTATATCGGGGGCAGCCACGAGACGAGCTGGATCGGCTCCGCCGGGGTTCCCCACACCTCCTCGTCCCGCTCCGCGTCCTCGTCGTAACCGACGATGTAGAACGAGCGGTCCTCCAAGTCGATCGGTCGCTCGGCGAACATCGCGGCCGCGCTGTGGGCGAGGACCATGACGACCACCTCGATCCAGTACACGGCGAGCAGTTCGCCGACGCGCCAGCCGAACGCGACGACGCCAGCGAGCGGGAGGAGGTTCGTCGCGACCACGAGCGCGAGGGCCGACCGGCCCCCGGCGGGAGGACGGCTGCGGGGCACCATCTATCGGACTCCCGGGTGCGGCGAGAATAAAGCTTCTCGGTCCGGACGGGAGGCGACGCGGGGCCTTCCCACCCGACCCGGTCGCTTTTCACCGCCCGTCGGAACACTCGCGTATGCCCGCCGACCTACAGGAGAAGACGGACCGCTACGAGCGGATGCTCGCGGACGCCCTGGCGGTCGCCGAGCCGCGGCCGCCGGCCGACACCCCGCTCGGCGAGGCCGCCGCGGACGTGACCGAGATGGCCGAGTCGTACCTCGAGGACGGCCGCCACTTCCGCGAGGACGGCGACCCGGTGAACGCGCTCGCCTCCTACTCGTACGGCTACGGGTGGCTCGACGCCGGGGTCCGGCTCGGCCTGTTCGCGGTCCCGGACGACACCGAACTGTTCACGACCTGACTCGGTCGCGGCCGGCGTTCCCTCTCCGTTCCGCGTCGCCGCGAGGGACGCGCTTATGCGGCGACGGCCGCCAGAGGCCCCATGGACGAACTCGCGGACCTGACCGAGCGGCTCGTTTCGATCCCCTCACACGAGGACGAGACGGCCGCGGGCGACGCCATCGAGGAGTGGCTGCGCGCGGAGACGGACGCGACCGTCGAACGCGACGACGCGGGCAACGTGTTCGCGTTCGCGGGCGCGACGGACGACCCCGACACCGACTCGCTCGCTCTCGTCGGGCACCACGACGTGGTGCCTCCGGCACCGGAACAGACGACGGGCGACGGACTCGACGGCGAGTACGTCGTCGAGCGCCGCGACGGCCGGATCTACGGCCGCGGAACCGCCGACATGAAGGGGTCGGTCGCGGCCGCGATGCTCGCGTTCCGGGACGCGACGCCGCCCGCGGGCCGGGAGCTGATATTCGCCTCCTTCGTCGACGAGGAGGTCGGCGGCGAGGGGGCGCGACACGCGATCGACGAAGGCTTCGCGCCGGACCGGGCGGTCGTCGCCGAGGGGTCGACGAACTACTCGAAGTCCGGCGTGACCGACGTGGTGGTCGCCCACCGCGGCCGCCGGGGGTCGCGGCTCGTCGCGCGCGGCGAGGCCGCCCACGCCTCGGAGCCTGAGGCCGGCGAGAACGCGATCTACCGCGCCGCCGACGCGATCGACGCGGTCCGCGGACTCGACGCGCCGCGGGCGACGGTCCTCGGCAACGAGGTGTCCGGGTCGCTCGCGGTCACGATCGTCGAGGGCGGCGACACGTGGAACGTGATCCCGGAGCGCTGCGAGGCGACGGTCGACGAGCGCACGGTCCCCGGCGACCGGGCCGACCTCGCGGGGGTCGCCGACGCGACGCCGGGCGTCGAACTCGTCGTCGATCAGGACCTGCCGCCGATGGCCTGCGGCGACCCGGCGTTCGCGGACGCCGCGCTCGACGTCGCCCGCGCGGTCCACGAGGACCTCGGCCTCGACGCCCCCGAACACGTCACGAAGCCGCACGCGACCGATGCGGGATGGCTCGCGGCGGCCGGCACCGACTGTCTGGTCTGCGGGGCCTCGGAGCCGGGCGAGGCGCACACCGACACCGAGAGCGCGAGCCTCGACGCTCTCGACCGCTGTTACCGGATCTACGCGGGGATCGCCGAGCGGGAGGCGTAGTGAGCAGGGCGGGGATCCGGCGGCGGTCGCACGGCCGACGAGCGCCCCAGTATGGAAGGGGTTTTATGCGACCCGTGGAAAGTGTGCGCCACTATGGGAGACAAGTCGAAGGCTCAAAAGAAGCGTCTGGCGAAGGCGGAACGCCAGAACACCCGCGTCCCCGCGTGGGTCATGATGAAGACGGACATGAACGTGACGCGAAACCCCAAGCGGCGCAACTGGCGTCGGAACGACCTGGACGAATAGATGTCCACGAACGACTTCGAGGAGCGCGTCGTCACCGTCCCGCTCCGCGACGCAAAGGACAAGCCCGTCCAGCAGCGCGCCGACTACGCGATGAAGATCACGCGCCAGCACCTCGCGAAGCACTTCTCCGTCGACGAGGACGACGTGATCATCGACGGGTCCGTCAACGAGGCCGTCTGGACGAACGGGCGACAGAACCCGCCCAGCACGGTTCGGGTCCGCGCGGCTCGGTTCGTCGAGGACGGCGAACCGGTCGTCGAGGCCGAGCACGCGGAGTAACGTGTTACGGGCGACCTTCACCGGCTCGTCGTACGTGGGCGTGTTCGCCCGCGCCGTCGACGACCTCCTGTTGATCCGGCCGGACGTCGACGAGGGCCTCGCCGAGGACATCGGCGCGGAGCTCGGCGCGGAGCCGCTGCTCACGACCGTCGGTCGGTCCAACACGGTCGGCGCGCTCGCGACGGGCAACGAGAGCGGCGTCCTCGTCTCCTCGCGCGCGACCGAGCGCGAGAAGGACCGGATCGCGGACGTCGCCGGCGGCCCGGTGTACGAGCTGCCGGGCGAGATCAACGCCGCCGGGAACGTCGTCCTCGCGAACGACTACGGCGCGTACGTCCACCCGGACCTCTCGCGCGAGTCGATCCAGACGATCAAAGACGCCCTCGACGTCCCCGTCACCCGCGGCGACCTCGGCGGCGTCCGCACCGTCGGCACCGCGGCGGTCGCCAACAACACGGGGGTGCTCTGTCACCCGCAGTCGACCGAGTCGGAGCTTCAGGCGGTCGAGGAGGCGCTCGACGTGCGCGCCGACCTCGGCACCGTCAACTACGGCGCGCCGCTCGTCGGCTCCGGCCTCGTCGCCACCGACGAGGGGTACGTCGTCGGCGAGGACACGACCGGGCCGGAGCTAGGCCGGATCGAGGAGACGCTCGGCTTCATCGACTGAGCCGTTCGCCGACGCCCGCCTTCGCCGCCCCTCTCATACTTTTAATAGCCGCAGCGGAGTCGAGTGCGGTATGCCCGCTATCGAGTGCCGGAACCTCACGAAGTACTACGGCGACGTGCGGGGGGTCGAGGACGTCTCCTTCGCCGTCGAGGACGGCGAGGTGTTCGGCTTCCTCGGTCCGAACGGCGCGGGGAAGACGACCGCCATCCGGACGCTGCTCGGCTTCCTGTCGCCGACGAGCGGCGGCGCGACCCTCCTCGGCCACGACGCCACCGACCCGGTCGCGTCGCGTCGCGCCCGCGAGCGCGTCGGCTTCCTTCCCGGCGACCCCGGGCTCGACCGCGACCGCACCGCGGGGGCGTTCCTCGACCATCAGGCGGCGCTCCGCGGCGAGTCGAGCCGCGACCGACTCGTCGACCGGTTCGGCCTCGACGAGTCGCGGCGGATCGGCGACCTCTCGCGGGGGAACCGCCAGAAGGTGGCCCTCGTGGCGGCGTTCATGCACGATCCGGACCTCCTGCTGCTCGACGAGCCGACCTCCGGGCTCGACCCGCTACTTCAGGAGGAGTTCGCCGCCCTCGTCCGCGAGCGCGTCGACGACGGGGCGAGCGTCCTCCTCTCCTCGCACGTCCTCGGCGAGGTGGCCGCGCTCTGTGACCGCGTCGGGGTCCTGCGCGAGGGCCACCTCGTCGCCGTCGAGTCCGTCTCGGACCTCCGGTCGCGGGGCGGCAAGCAGGTCCGCGTCCGCGTCGCCGAGGACGTCGCGCGCGCCGACTTCGAGCGCCGCGACGTGATGAATCTCCGCGTCGGCGAGACCGTCTCGTTCACGTGGACGGGCGAGTACGACGCGCTGATCGACCTCCTCTCCGGATACTCCGTGCTGGACCTCGACGTCGTCGACGCCCCGCTCGAAGAGGCGTTCATGACCTTCTACGACGGCGACGTGCCGGGACCGGCGGGGAGCGGGAACGGGGGACGAAGCGCCGGAACGCGCGTCGGGGACGCCCCCTCGAACGCGGCTCCAGCGGACGCGACCGCGGACTCCGGGGGTGGGGATCGATGAGCGATCGCCCGGCCCCGTGGCTCGCGATCGCGCGGTACGACGCGGCCGGCCGCGCCCGCGGGTCGCTCGCGACGACGGGACTGCTCTCCGCGTTCCTCCTCGTGTTCCTGGCCTTCTTCCCGTCGCTGTCGACCGCGGGGGTCGACCTCGACGCGTACGTCGACGCGTTCCCGCCGGCGTTTCAGGAGGTGCTCGGGATCATCGCCATCTCCTCGATCGAGGGCTTCCTCGCGGTGGAGTTCTACCAGTTCGCGTGGCTGCTCCTGGTCGGACTCTACCTCGCCTACCTCGCGGGCGGAACGATCGCCGGCGACGTCGCCAGCGGCCGGATGGACCTCACGCTGTCCGCGCCGGTCGGCCGCCGGGACGTCGTCGTCGGCCGATTTCTTGGACTGGTCCCGCTCGTCGCCCTGCTGAACCTCGTGCTGCCGGTCGTCGCGTACGTCGGCGTCCTCGCGGTCGGCGAGACGATCGCGGTCGAGCGACTCGTCGCGGTCCACGCGCTCGCCGTGCCGTACCACCTGACGTGCGTCGCGCTCGGCGTCGCCGTGTCGACGGTCGTCTCGCGCCCGGGGGTCGCACAGCGGATCGCGCTCGGCGCGCTGTTCGGGCTGTTCATGTTCGAGTCCGTGGCCGCGAGCACCGACTTCGCGGGACTCGGCGACGTGAGTCCGACGGCGCACTACGACCCCTCGGCGGTCCTCGTGTTGGGCGAGTACGACGCGACCGGCGCGGCGACGCTGCTCGCGGCGACGGCCGTCCTCGTCGCGCTCGCCGTCGTTAGGTTCCGGCGCGCGGACCTCCCGGGGTGACGCGCTCCCCCGAAATTCCGCCGCCGTCAGTCCCGCTCCGTCCTGATCGGGGCGACGCTGCGCGTGTCGCCTTTTAGGAAGATACTTCCCTGTCCCTGCCGGATCGGGGAACATGAGTACCTACACGGTGAGTGGACGGTTCCAGAGCCGAGACGGCGACCAGCCGTTCACGAAGGACGTCGAGGCGGAAAACGAGGATCTCGCCCGCGAGCGGATCTACACGAACGTCGGGAGCCAGCACAACCGGAAGCGCACCCAGATCGAGATCGAGGAGGTGTCCGAGGCATGATGGGCGGCGGACAACAGCAGCTCCAGCAGCTCTCTCAGGAGCTACAGGCGCTCGACGAGGAGATCGAAGAGCTCGAAGGCGAAATCGCCGACCTCCGCGAGGAGCAGTCGGACATCGACGACGCGGTCGAGGCCATCGAGACGCTCGACACGGGCTCGACCGTTCAGGTCCCGCTGGGCGGCGGCGCGTACCTCCGCGCGGAGGTCCAGGACATCGACGAGGTCATCGTCTCGCTCGGTGGCAACTACTCCGCGGAGCAGGAGCAGGACGACGCCATCGACGTCCTCCGGAGCAAGCAGGAGGCGCTCGACGAGCGCATCGAGGAGACGCAGGCGGAGGTCGACGAGCTGGAGTCCGAGAGCGACGAGCTCGAACAGCAGGCCCAGCAGATGCAACAGCAGATGCAGCAGCAGCAGGTGCAGCAGATGGGACAGGCCCAGGAAGAAGACGGAGAGTAACCGAGGACTCAGACCGTGTTCGACGGACTGAAAGACAAGCTCTCCGGCTTCCGCGAGGATGTCGAAGAGTCCACGGAAGCCGAGGAAGCCCCTCCCGAGGCGGACGCGTCGACCGAGAGCGACGCGACCGACGAGCCCAACGCCTCGGCCGCCGATCCGGCCGAGGGCGCTGACCGCGCCGAGGCCGAGTCGGACGACGACGCGGGCTCCGACGACGAGCCGAGCACCTTCCAGCGCGCGAAGGCGTTCGCCACCGGTCGGATCATCATCGAGGAGGAGGACTTAGAGGAGCCGCTGTGGAACCTCGAGATGGCGCTGCTGGAGAGCGACGTGGAGATGAGCGTCGCCGAGCAGATCCTCGACTCCGTCCGCGAGAGCATGCTCGGCGAGTCGCGAAAGCAGGTCGACACGACCGGCGAACTCGTCGAAGCGGCGCTTCACGACGCCCTCGTCGACGTCATCGCGGTCGGGCAGTTCGACTTCGAGGAGCGGATCGCCGAGGCGGACAAGCCCGTTACCATCGTCTTCACCGGCGTCAACGGCGTCGGGAAGACGACGAGCATCGCGAAGCTCTCGGAGTGGCTCGCCGACCGCGGCTACTCCTCCGTGCTCGCGAACGGCGACACGTACCGCGCGGGCGCGAACGAGCAGATCCGCGAGCACGCCGACCGGCTCGGCCGCGACCTGATCAGCCACGATCAGGGCGGCGACCCGGCGGCGGTCATCTACGACGGCGTCGAGTACGCGGAGGCGAACGACGTCGACGTGGTCTTGGGCGACACCGCGGGACGCCTCCACACGAGCGACGACCTGATGGCCCAGTTGGAGAAGATCGACCGCGTCGTCGACCCCGACATGACCATCTTCGTCGACGAGGCGGTCGCGGGGCAGGACGCGGTCAACCGCGCGAAGGAGTTCAACGACGCGGCCGCCATCGACGGGGCGATCCTCACGAAGGCGGACGCCGACTCCTCCGGCGGCGCGGCCATCTCGGTCGCGTACGTCACCGGCAAGCCGATCCTCTTCCTCGGCACCGGACAGGGGTACGACGACCTCGCGCTGTTCGACCCCGAGGCGCTCGTCGAGAGCCTGCTCGACGAGGAGTGACTTCGGCGCGGCACGCGTTCCGCGCCTTTCCGATGAGAACGCCAGTAGCTACGCCACCGCCGTCCGGGAGCGGAACTCCGCCCGTCCGCTCGCGCGGCCCGCTCCGTCCCCTCAGTCGTCACCGGGCCGTCCGGTCGCCCCTCCGCGCTCGCCGCCGGCCGTCGGCGACGCCGAGCGCGACTCGGCGCGGTCGACGATCCGGACCGCGGCGGCCACCGACCCGACTCCGAGCGCGACGCCAACCACGACGTCCGTGAGCCAGTGGATCCCGAGGTACATCGTGGAGAACACCACGGCGGCCGCGACGGCGGCCGCGACGGGCGTCCACCGCGGGTGCGTCCGTCGCGAGCGCCACGCGACGGCGAGCACGGCCACCGACAGCGAGGTGTGGAGCGACGGGAACACGTTGGTGTTCGACGCGACCGCCGCGGTGAGGTCCTGTGTCTGCGGGTAGACGCTGTACATCAGCCCGGAGACCGTCTCCAAGTAGTTCCGCGGCCCGTACGAGACGAACAGCGTGTAACAGACGGTGCCGACCGCGTAGTTCAGCATGTACGCGACGAGCAGTTCCTTCAGGTGCCGCTGCCCGCCGCTCTCCGAGAGGAAGTACGTCACTGGGGCGGCGACGAGGAGGAACGCGAACCCCGCCATGTAGCTCACCGTGAAGAACTCCAGCGTCGCGTCCGGGGTCAGATCCTGGAGCGCGGCAACGAACCCGCCCTCCAGCGCGTACAGCTCGTCGGTGATGTTCCAGTCGAGCGCGCGCGAGAGCCGGAGCCGGTACCCCTGCGTGACCTGTTTGGCCGCGAGCAGCGCGAGCGCCGCTCCGAGGTACGGGGCGACCTCCCGGATTCGGTCGTCGGCGTCCGTCATCGCGCGAGTCACCTGTCGAGGCCCGATACAGAGGAGGGCTGTGACCGCCGTCCCGACGACGACGAAGAGGCCGGTGGCAGCGGTCACTTCGAGGAGCGCCATCGTCGTTTCACACTGTCGTCCCGACATATGAGTGACACGGAGTCGCGCGAGAACCCGGGCCCGGCGGGGCCGACTCGATGACGAGACCGACGGATCACCCGTCGGTTCTCACGGGACTCGGATCCCGCTTACTCGACGACGACTTCGCCGACCATCCCGGCCGCCTCGTGCGGGATACACACGTACTCGTGGGTCCCCGCGGTCTCGAAGGTGCGGACGTACGACTGGCCCGACCGGACCGCGCCTTCCCCGTTCTCCCAGCCGGTCCGCGCCGCCTCCTCGGAGTCGAAGTCCCCGGACGCCCAGTACGACGCCCCCTCGGGGATGGAATGCTCATAGGCCGTCACCGAGTGCGGCTCGCCGGCGGCGTGTCGCCACGCGACCGTGTCCCCCTGCGAGACCGTGAGCTCCGCCGGGGCGTACGCGACCGCCTCCATGTCGACGACGTGGTCGGCGTCGTCCGGCACCCCGTCGACGACGTTCGGCCCCCCGCTGAGATCCGTCTCGTCACCCGACTCGCCCGGACCGCCCGACTCGGAGCCACCACCGCCCGCTCCGGCGAGGTCGAGGTCGAGCGGCAGATCCTCGACCGCGTCGACCAGCGCGAATTGCGCGTACTGCGCGGCGTCGGCGAACGACGCGGCGGCCCCGCCGGCGTCGCCGCCCTCTCGCAGCGCGGTCGCGTAGGCGTCGAGTCGCTCCTCGAAGGCGTGGTACGCGTTGCGGTCCGCCTCCTCGAGCAGTTCGTGGACGCGGGCCTCCTCGAAGTGCGCGAACGCGTCCTCCGCGGTCGCCGCGGCGGCGTCCCCGTGCGACCCGCCCCCGTTCTCGACGACCGCGTACGCCGACGAGAGCGCCGCGTCTCCGAACCGCTTCGCCGCGGCCGACACGTCACCGCCGTCGGTCGCGGCTGTCGCGACGCTCCCGAGCCGGTCCTCGAACGTCTCGTAGAGCGCCTCGTCGGCCGCTTCGAGAGCCTCGTGGTACCCTCCGGCACCGGCCTCGAAGTGCTCGAAGGCGGCCCGGGCCACCGCCGCCGCCCGGTCCGAGTCGCCGAGCGCGTTGAGGACCGCGGCGTCGAACCCGCGAGCCGCCACGTACGTCGCCTCGGCACCGCTCACGGCCGCCGTGGTCCCGGCCGCCGTCTCGAACTCGAGGAGCGTCGACCGGACTCCGTCGTAGTGCGTCTCGACCGCCGCGTCGTTGGCGCTCTCGAAGGCGTCGATCAGCCCGGCGAGGTGTTCCTCCTCGAACGTCTCGTAGAGATCCTCGTCGGTCTCCTCGACGGTCTCGTGGAGGTCGAGTTCGTTCTCCTCGAAGCGACCGAACAGCCCCTCGGCGACCGAGGCGGCCTCGTCGCTCCGTCCGCGCCGATACCGCTCGCGCGCGTCGTCGAATCGCGCCCGGAAGAACGCCGCCTCCAGGAGCGGCGCGCCCGCGCCGGCGAGCGCCTCGATCCCGGCTACGAGGTTCGAGTCTACCGCCGCGACCCCCTCGTCGACGCCCGACTCGTCCTCGGCCTCGATCGCGGACTGGAGGTCCGAGAGCCCGGCTTCGAACCCCTCGTACGCCTCGCGGTCCGCCGATTCGAGCGCTTCGTGTGCGCGCGCTCCTTCGAAGTGCGCGAAGACGTCGCTCACCGCCGACGCGGCCCGCTCCGGCTCGCCGTTCGCGGCGAGCCGGCGAGCGTCGTACACTCGGTCCCTGTAGACGGTCAGACCCGCCGCGTGCGCGAAGTCCGAAGAGGGGCCGCCAAGCGACGAGAGCGCGGCCGCGTCCCAGCCCCGCGCCTGAAGCGCCGCCACGTGTCCCGCGCCGGCGACCGCCTCCGCGTCCGCGACCGCGTAGCTCCCGTCGATCGCCGCTTGGAACGCCTCGGCGGACGCCGTCCGGACGGCGTCGGCGTCCTCCGATTCGGCCGCCGAGGCGACGGAGTCGACCCCGGACTCGAACGCCTCGTACGACTCGGCGTCAGCGGACTCGAAAGCGTCGTGGACCGCCGCGTCCTCGAACCGGGCCAGCGCGTTCTCGGCCGCCGCGCGCGCCGCTTCGAAGCTCCCGGAGGCGGCGAGGAACGCGGCATTCCGAACCGTGACGCCGAGCAGCTGTAGCTCGAAGGCCTGCGAGGTCGCCTCCCCCGCGACGGCCTCTTGCGCCTCCGCCAGCTGCGCGTCGGCGATGCCCGCCTCCTCGCGGGCGCGCTCCGTGTCGCCCGCCTCCAGTCCGGCCGTTCGGAGTTCGCCGAGCGCCTCCTCGAACTCCGCGTAGTTCGACTCGCTCGTCGCTTCGAGCGTCTCGTGTGCGCCGTACTCGCCTGACGCCTCCTCGAACCGGGCGAACACGTCCCCCGCGACGGCCGCACCGGTGGCCGGCTCGTCGGCGACGCCGAGAGCGAGCGCGTCCCACAGCCGGGCGCGCATCGCGTTCCACTCCGCGGCGACCGCCGCGTGTACCGACTCGCCTTCCGACTCGGGTGACTCGGCCGCGCGTTCACCGTTCCCCCCGCTACGGGAGTTACAGCCCGCCGTTCCGGCCGCGATCGCCGCCGCGCTCGTCATTAACAGAGTGCGTCTCGTGGGCGACATCATAATTTAGGTCTACCTAAAACAAAATAAGTCCACCGGATTTTCGGCCACCCTAAAAACGTGCGCGACTGTCGGCCGACCGGGTCGCGTGCCCCCCGACTCACCGCTCATCGCGCCGCTGACGTCCGTGTCTTCCATATAGCGACATACAGTTTATTCGTTCGATCTCAGACCGAATCTGACGGATAACAGCCGACGGGAAGCGTTCAGGTTCTGCCGAACTACACTCCTAGTCGGTACACGTTCGCCTCGTAGGTCTCGCGCACCTGGTCGCCCCAGTTGTGGGTGTACGTGTCGATCACGTCGTCGGCGACGTCGCCGCGGAGGTATTTCACCACGCCGCGGTCCCCGGTCCGGTCCCGGAGGTGGGTGGTGAAGAAGTGCCGGAAGTAGTGGGGCGTGACGTTCTCGTCGGCCCCGCCGCCGGTCCGGTACCACCCCTCCTCCCGAGCGTACCGCTCGACCACGTGTCTGACCGCCTGCGGCTCCAAGCGCTCACCCCATCCTTCCGCGGTGCCGACGAACAGCGGTTCGGCCGGGGAGGGGGAGTCCGGTCGGATCGCGAGCCAGCGCTTCAGGGTCCGACGCAGTTCGTCGTCGATCGGGATCACCGTCCCGCGCTTGCGCTTGTTCGCGGCCGTCCGCACCTCGCCGTTCAGCTTCTCTCCGACGGTCGCCTCCGAAGTCACGAACAGCGAGTCGGGCCGACCGGACAGCGCCGGGCGCTCGCCGAGGGGGTACGCCGCGTTGAGCTCCGGATCGGTGACCGCGACGTCCCGAAGATCGAGGTTACACAGCTCTCCGACCCGCATTCCGGTCTTCAGCAGCGTGACCAGCAGCGCGCGGTGAAGGGGATGGCGGACCCTCGCGACGAACGACCGCATCGCCGGAATCGACACGTCGCGCCGGGCGGGGTCCTTGTCGACCGTCTCGTCCATCTCCTCTATCACCAGCGTCATCGGATTCCCGTCGAACGCCCCGACCTCAGTCATGTACCCGTAAAACCGGCTGAGGTACGCCGCGTACGTGGCCACGGTGCTGTCGGCGACGTCGCCGCGGAGCGAGTGGACGAACGACATACAGTCGCGGTGCGTCGCCGATTCGGGGTCCGCGTCGTCGAGGAACGACTCGAACCGCCGCAGGACCCGTTCGTACGCCTCTCGGGTCCGGTCGGTCTTCCCGTGGTACGTGAGATCCTCGAGGAAGTACCCGATCGGGTCGTCGGGCTCGGGCGCGGAGCGCGTGCTACTCATCGGTCAACACGTACCCCCCGTCCCGGCCGCTGTACCGAACGCGGTCGCGCGCCTGGAGGTCATCGAGCGTCGCCTCCAGTTCGTCCTCCACGTCGCCGACGACCGCCTCGACGAGCTCGTCCCACGACCGGGGGCCCGATTCGAGAACCGCGTGGACGCGCGTTTCGAGGTCGCGACCCCCGGGGTCGGACGGCTCGGAAGCGGGTTCCTCGCCCCCGGCCGACTCATCCGGTGTGAACTCCCTGCGACCGGCCTGAACCATCGTCCTGACGAACTCGCTCAGCGACATGTCGAGTTCGTCGGCGTGGTCGCGCCACACGTCTTTTTGCTCCGCCGGCACGTACGTCTTCACCGACTGTCGATCCCCTCCCATCGTTCTCGGACGAGGGTTCTCCCGCCGCTCACTTCAAACTATCCCAGATTTCCAGATAAGTGACTTTATCTTCGCGTGTAGTACCCTAAAGAGGCCGCTATTTAGCGAATATGCGTAAAACTGTCTCGTTCAGAGGGTGGCTTATGTACTAGAATTGCGGATAAATAAGGCGTGAGATTGACAGGGCTCGCATCGGGGTGGATCGGCTGGTCCGACCGGCCCCCGCGTTCGACCGGGAGGCGCGAACTGTTTCCGAGCGCGGCGGGTTCCTCCACCGTTCAGCGGCTCCGCGTCGTCTCGCGAAGCCGAAACGGAGTACCGGAGCTCAGCGCTGAAATCGGACTGGCGGCGCGATGACGTGTCGAACCCGTCTCAGCGCGTACTGATATAGTCCATCTCGCTATATCCTCTTCCGGCTCAGACGCGGATCTCCGAGTCGGCGGCCTCGCGTTCGAGCGCCCGGAGGACCCGAGACACGGACTCGTCCGTCTCGGCCGCGTTGCGCATGAGTACCGTCTCGCTGGGGAAGAGGTGTTCGCCGACGGAGAGCCCGTGTTCGCGGGCCGTCGAGCCGGTGACGGTGAGGTAGACGCCGAGACCGACGCGGGCGATGGCGGCCTCCTCCTCCTCGTTCGCGTCGGGATAGACGAACTCGACGCCGTCCAATGCGTCCGTCCCCAACACGGCGGTGACGAGCCGTTCGTACCGCGGCGAGATACACAGCGGCCCCTCGTAGTCGGCGAGGTACTCACGGTCGAACGCCGCTCCCGGCGCTCGGTCGTCCTCGCGGCCCATCAGCGTGTGATACACCGTGTCGCCGAGTCCGGTCACGACGCGAACGTCGGTGTCCACCGGGTCGATGCGGTCGTTGATGTCGGAGATGTTCCCCAGGCCGGCCGCCCTGATCCCGACGACCTCCTCCAAGACGAGGTCCGCGGAGTCGAACCCAAGCGCGAACTCGTGGGTCCGCAGGGCCCGGAAGGGCTCCTCGCGGCCGACGAGCTTGACCCTCACGTCGCCCAGATCGACCGTCGCGGCGTCGAAAACGATTCGGCGCGGCTTCCCGCTCCGGTCGTCGCGTAGCAGCGTGAACTCCGGTTCCGCCGGCGTCTCGGGGTCCGAGTACTCGGCCAGCCGCTCGTAGGGGCCGCCGTCGGCGTCCACAGCGCCCTTCGTGACCGCCTTCTCGTACCGGAGGGTGTTGCTCACGCTGTCTGCGAGCCGGTCGAGGCGATCGTCGTCCGAAACGGCCGCGATCCGCTCTAAGACCGCTTCGAGCGGGCGTCCCTTTCGCGGGACGGCGACCGGAATCGGATCTGTCATTGATCGATCTGCGGCCGCGCGCGTAAAACGGGTTGCGTTTTCCGATTCGCCGGACGACCGGGTGAGGAAGGAATCGATTCGCCGCGTCTCGCAGTCAGGTCCCGGGTTACGGGCCGAACGCTTCGTTCAGTCGACTGCGGAACTCGTCGAGCTCTTCGAGGTGTTCGTTGATCTCGTCCAACTCGGCGGCCACGTCGTTGAGGTCCTCGCCGAGCCGGTCCTCGATGTCGGTGAGGCGCGTGTCGACCTCCGCGAGGTCGTTCCACAGGTCGTCGAACTCGTCGTCGAACCGCCCGAGGTCGGATTCGACGTCCTCGACGCGGTCCTCGGCGGCATCCGCGCGCCCGGCCGCGTCTTCGGCGGCCTCCTCCGCGCTCTCGGCGCGCTCCGCGGCCTTGTCGACCTCCTCGTACAGCGTCTCCACGTCGTCGCCCAGGTCGTCGACGGACTCCGCGACGGCCTCGGCTTCGCCCTCGACTCGGTCGACGTCGGCCCCGAGACCGTCGACATCGGCCCCGAGATCGTCCACCTGAGTCTCGACGGTCGAGACGGCGTCTCTGACCGATTCGACCGCCTCGTCGACGGAGTCAACCTCTTCCTCGACGGCCCGAACGTCGTCCTCCACGTTCCGCACGTCGTCTTCGACACCCCGAACGTCGCCTTCGACGGCCTCAACGTCGCTCTCGACGCCGTCCACGCGGTCTTCGACCGCACCGACCGCGTCGGAGGTGGACGCGACCGCGGAGTCGACGCGGGCGACATCGGACTCGATCGCCTCGCGCTCCTCGTCGGCGTCCGCGAGGCGGTCGTCGAGCGCGGAGACCTCGGACTCGACGGCGTCGACCCGGTCGTCGATCCCGTCGAGGATCTCCCGGGCCGTGCCCTCGCCGTCGATGAACTCCGCGAGCGCGTCGGCGTACGCCTCGATGTCGGCGACGCTGGACTGGAGGCGGGCGATCCGCACGTCCACGCTCCGGGGCACGGACGCTTCGAACGCCTCCTCGATGGTCTCGATGTCCTCCTCGTCGGCCGCGCCGGTCCGGATCTCGGCCGCCAGCGCCGCCGCGAGGCCGCCTTCGCCGGGGAGCGTTGCGGCCGCGTCGTCGTCTTCCGCCCCTTCGCTGTCGGACGGTTCGCCGGCCTCGTCGGCGACCGGCTCGTCGGCCGCTCCGTCGACCTCCTCAGCGGCTTCCCCCTCCGGCTCTTCGGCGGATTCATCGTCCGCTTCCTCGGGTGCGTCCGCGTCGGATTCCGTCTCGGCGTCCGTTTCGCCCGCGGACCCGACCGGCGAGCCCTCGTGCGGGGTGACGGCGGCCGTTCCGTCTTCGACCGAACGCGGTTCAGGGGCGTCTGCCGCCGCGTCGGCCTCGGACTCTTCGGTCTCTTCGACCGCTTCGGCCGCGTCGGCGTCTGCGGGCGGCTCCCACTCCTCGGCGGCGGGATCTCCGTCGGCGTCCGCCTCGTCGGCCGCAATCGGCTCAGCGGCCTCCTCTGCGGGGTCCTCCGGAAGCAGCTCCTCGTCTTCCGCCATGCCGGGGAGCGTCGCGCGGTCGCCCGAGAGCACCTCTCTGACGGCGTCCGTGTCGCCGGCTCCGAGGACGTCCTCGATCTCCTCGCCGACGGGAACGTGCTCGATGACCGGCGTCCCGAGGAAGCCGTCGAGGTCGGGGTCGTCGTCGCGGATCCCGAACACCGTCTCGACGGTCTCGTCGGGGTCTATCACCCGCTCGAACTCCACTCGGTGGTCCTTGTACGCCGTCCAGTTCTCGCTCTCGTACTCCGGGTGGAACCCCACACGGTCCATCGGAAACGACTCCGGGATCCGGTCGACGATACGCACCCGTACGGGGTCCTCGCGGTGTGAAGAGAGGGTGTACCTCACCGCGGGCACGGGGAACGCGTCGTCCGTGAAGGATTTCTCGACGCGGATACCGTCCTCGTCGACGGTCGTGGCCGCCTCCGCCGTCCGTTCGCTCATACCCGCACGGTCCCGGAGCAGGGGCTTAAATTCCACGGGCCGCGTTTCGTGGTTGATAACCGAAACGTCGCGAAAACGGCCGCTTGACTCCGGATTACAGGTCGATCCGGTCGCCGATCTCCGCGATCTCCAGTCGGTTCGGCGACTCGTAGCTCCTGACGTGGTCGTGGAGCGCGGTCGGATCGGCGGTCAGCCCCTTCCACATGTCCCAGTGAGTCGGAACCAACCGGTCGAGTCCGAGGTCGTTCGCGGCCGTCGCGATCTCGTTCTCGTCGCTGTACCACTTCGTGGGGACCGGCTCTCCGGTCTCCTTGTCCGGAATCGTGCCCTCGGAGCCGAACGCGAGGATGCCGAGGTCGATGTCGAACCGCTCCGCGAGCCCGGTGAACGAGTCCGACGGCTTGCTGTCGCCGGCGTGGAACACCGTTCCCGACTCGTGTTCGAGGACGTAGCCGACCGGATGCGTGGCGTCCGCATCGTGCGTTTCGACGACGTGAACGGTGAACTCGCCGATCCGCAGCTCGTCGCCCTCCCGCACCTCCGTGAAGGCGGCCTCGTCGACCTCGTACTCGTCGGTCCACCGCTCCTCCTCGCGCGCGACCGCGAGCGAGTCGTCGGCCGCGACGAAGTCCGCGTCCGTGTTCGCGAGGATCGGGGCCTGCGAGGGGCCGTGGACGTGGTCCGTGTGTTCGTGCGTCGCCAACACCGCGTCCGCGCTGTCGACGTCGGCGGGATCGAAGGGAATCGGGACCATCCGGATCGTCCGCGGCGGGTCGCCCGTCCCGACGTACGGGTCGATCCAGAGAACGGTCCCCTCGCTCCCCTTCACCGCGAAGCCGTTACAGCCCAGATACCACAGCGCCACCGTCTCGGGGTCTGCGTCGGCCACCGCGCGCGGCAGCCAGTCGCCCCAGTCGGAGTCGACCATGGGCGTCGCTGGGCGGGCGCAGAGCGTAACGTTTCCGGACTCTACCGGGGTCGGCCGCAAATCCGTCGGTGATAGAAGGTCAGTTTCCGTTCGGTCGCAAACGCATGTATCGTATTTCGCTATATTGAATCCGGTGGCAGCGGCACGGGAAGGTCTAGATCGAATTCGAACCGTATCGTGAGCTGAACCCCTCCAGAGGGCCGGCCGGGTGCGGTCAGGTCGGGGAAATTACCGGTCTTGGCCGCCGGAAGGCGAACACACCGAAGCACGGGAAAGCCTCGCGACCTCGAAGGGTTCCGACCCGTGCGGGCGACCGCGGCGAAATCGGTCCCGGTCCTTCGGCCGGACCGCGGCTCGGTGTTCGTGACAGCGCCGGAATGCCGCGGGATCGAGGGGACACCCTCCGGGTATCGCTCAGACGGTCGTCGGCCCTAGCCCGCACCGGCTCCGCGTCAGTGTATCGAGGCCCGCAACACGCCGTGGTCGTCGTGGGCGAGCCCGTCGCCAGTCTCTCGCCACCGCCAGCCGCGGTCGCCGGTAGTGCTCGGCGCGACGATTTCGCCCTTCTCGGTCGTCGGGCTCGCCGTGATATTCCCCGGGCTCCTCCTCGTCGGCGGCGTCCCCGCCTCACGCGTCGTCGTGTATCTCGATCTGACCCACCGCGGACTCCGCGCGCTCGCGGGCCGCGTCGGTGTCCGCCGCGGTGCTCACGGCGACGCCCATTCGGCGGCCGGCGTAGGCCGACGGTTTCCCGAACAGTCTGAGGTCGGTCTCCGGTGTGCCGAGCGCCGCTTCGACACCGGTGAACGCCGGCGTGTCGACCGACTCGTCGGCGACGAGGGCGTGGCTCGCGCCCGGTCGCTCGACGGTCACGTCCGGAACCGGAAGACCGAGGATCGCTCGGAGGTGGAGGCCGAACTCGCTGACCGACTGCGTGCCGAGGGTCACGAGTCCGGTGTCGTGGGGACGTGGCGACAGTTCGCTGAAGAACACCTCGTCGTCGCGGACGAAGAACTCGACGCCGAAGATCCCGTGGCCGCCGAGCCCGTCGGTGACACGCTTGGCCATCGCCTGCGCGCTCGACAGCGCGTCCTCGCTCATCGGGTGCGGCTGCCAGCTTTCGCGGTAGTCGCCGTCGACCTGGCGGTGGCCCACGGGCGGGCAGAACGTGGTCCCCCCGGCGTGGCGGACGGTGAGCAGCGTCAACTCGTAGTCGAAGTCGACGAACTCCTCGACGATCACGCGGCCGGTATCGGACCGCGTCCCGCCCCTGGCGGTCTCCCACGCCGCCTCCGGGTCGTCTCCCGCCCTGACGATCGACTGGCCCTTCCCGGAGGAGGACATCGTCGGTTTCACCACGACCGGTCGCCCGATGCGGTCGACCGCGGCTCTGTACTCGGCCTCGTTGTCGGCGAAGGCGAACGCGCTGGTCGGCACCTCCGCCTCCTCCGTGGCGAACTCCCGGATCCACTGTCGGTCCATCGTGAGTCGGGTCGCCTCGGCCGTCGGGATCACCTCGTACCCCTCCTCTTCGAGCCGCGTGAGCTCCGCCGTCGCGATCGCCTCGATCTCGGGCACGACGTAGTCCGGATCCTCCTCGACGACGATCTCGCGGAGCGCGTCCGCGTCCGTCATGTCGACGGTGTGAGACCGGTGTGCGACCTGTTTGGCGGGGGCACCGTCGTACCTGTCGACGGCGACCGTCTCGATCCCGAGCGACTGCGCCTCGACGAGCAGTTCCTTCCCCAGTTCGCCGCTCCCGAGCAGCAGGAGCGTCGTCGCGTTCTCCGTTCCCGGCGTCCCGAACCGCGTCCCTTCGGACATAGAGGCTTGTCGGAGCGAACGCGAATAAAACCCGGCGGGGACCCCGAGGCGGGGCGCGGCGGAACGGCCCGACGCGGCGACGACGGTCGGTGATCCCAGGCGGCTAAGCGTCTCGAGACCGTGGGACGCGTGTGCTCGGATACGCCTGCCTGAACCGGACCCTCAGAGACCGCTCCGATCCGGTTCGGTGTAACCGCGACATGCGGCGGTCGACGTGGGAGTCCGACGGCCTTCCGTACGCCTCCGAACTGACGCGCCAGAACTTCGCCGACCTGTTGACGATGCTGCGGTGGAACCGCGACCACGACGTCCGGTTCTACCGGTGTACGTCGACGCTCGTCCCGTGGAACTCTCAGTTCGATCTCGTCGATCTCCCCGACTACGACGAGATCGAACGGATCGCCCGACGATGCGGCGACCTGATCGAAAACGAGGGGATACGGCTGACCTTCCACCCGGACTACTGGTGTAAGCTCGCCAGCGACTCGCCGGACACCGTCGAGCGCTCGGTCAGGGCGATAGAGTACCACGCGGACTGGCTCGATCTGATGGGGCTCGACCGCTCCCCGCGCTACGCGATCAACGTCCACATCGGTGCCACGTACGGCGACAAGGAGGCGACCGCCGAGCGCTTCCGCGACGCGGTCAGGTCGCTATCGCCCGGTGCGAGGCGTCGGCTAACCGTCGAGAACGACGACAAGCGGGGGCTCTGGAGCGTCCGGGAACTCGCCTCGGCGGTGAGCGACGCGACCGGGGTCCCGACCGTGTTCGACTACCACCACCACTGCTTCACCGACCGCGGCCAGACGTTCCGTGAGGGGTTCGAGACTGCCGCCGAGACGTGGGGCGACGTCCGCCCGATCGCTCACTACTCGGAACCGAAACGGCTCCGGGACCCCGAGGCACGACCCCAGACTCACGCGCGTTTCGTCTCCGACCTCCCAGACTGGCTGCGCGACCGGGCGGACGTGATGATCGAGGCGGGCGGGAAAGAGCGCGCGCTGGAGCGCCTCCGGTCGGCGTAATCCGGGCCGAACGTCCGATCGCGGTCGGGACTCGCCGTCACCTCCACCGGTCCCGACGGCGAGTTCGCGCTCTCGGACACCGTCGCCGCCCCCGGCGTCGCGCCCGGTGACAGACCGGCCGCCGGGGCGTCGGAACTGCCGTCGTCCGCGCTGGCGCTCGCGACCGGCTGAACGGCTCCTCTCGACCGGCGTAGGGAGGCGGTCTACGACTCCTCGTCACCCCCGTCGGTGACGATCTCCACGTTCTCGGCCGGTTCGCGCTCCGGTAGCGACGGTTCCTCGTCCTCCTCCTCCTCGACTCGACCGGACCAGTCTCGGCTCCCGTAGTCGTGACACATGGTACAACATACCAATGTACCTCTGAGGAATTAAATCCTAGGTACTGAGGCGTCTGTGTCGGCTTAGCACCGACTCGGGTCGAGACAGATTCAAACCGGCACGGGACGATCGACCGACATGGGGCAGCGAACCCTCGGCGGGGACGACCTGTCCGAGCTACGCCGACGGTACCGGGCGCTCGTCACGACGGAGCTCCCGCGGGCGGCGCGGGATCGCGACGGCTGGCCGGTCGACGAGGACCACTGCTTCGTCAGGATCGTTCTCGACGACCTGTTCGACGACGTCTGGTACGAACACGTTCCGGGCCGACCCGCGTACGAGCACCTCTCGCCGTCGCAACTCCGTGAAGCCGTCGAGACCGCGGAGCGGATGCTCGACGAGGGGCGGCCGCTCGTCGACGAACTGAACCGGCGGTCGCTCGACCGGCGCGACGCGGAGGACACGGCGAGCGGCCGACGGCGCGGACGCCCGCTCAGCGACGAACGGGGCCTCCGAGGGGGACCTCGCTGACGGTCAGATCGCGCCGCCGCCGGGTTCCCGTGACGGGGTCGCGCCGATTCCGCCCCGGTTCACGACCGGTCACGGACGGCCCGGCTCGTGTCCGTCTCGACCCGTAGCTTGTCGGTCCCGCGGATCCACTCGAGGTAGCCGTCGAGACGGTCGGCTGACCGGAGCGCCTCGATCGTGTCGTAGTCGGCCCGGAGCTCCGCGTTCGTGAAGACCGCGTGGATCTGGTCGTGACACGGACGACAGAGGTCGACCGTCGGACTCGTGGCCCGTTCCTCCGGCCGGAGGTGGTGCTCTTGGACGACCCGCGGGTCCGGGATCCGCTCATCCGGAACGACGCGGCGACAGAGGGCACAGGTCGTCGGCATGGAGGCGGATCGGTCGTCGTCGCAGATAACTTCTGTCCGCGTTCGGCGGCGGGAACGACGCTCAGTTCATGCTCCGGCCGGGCGAGGACGGCCCGTAGAACTGTCCGTGGAACCCGTACGGGAGCCTGTGCGGGAGCCGTGCGCGACCGCGCTCCTCTAGGGTCTCGGCGTCCAGACAGACGAGGTCCGAGCGGTCGGCCGCCGGCTTGAGCACCACCGAGAGCACCACCCCGCCGTCCTCGTCGGCCGAGTCCGGGCGCGACACGAACAACGGTTCGCCCGGATGCGCGCCCGTCTCACGCCACCTGCGAACGGTTCCGGCCTCCACGTCGACCTTCGTGACGTCCGTCGGCAGGCTCGATCCCCCGTCCGTCTCCGCGAGGTAGACGTACCGATGTGGCCGGCCGTTCACGGCCCGGTAGTTGATGACCGGGAACTCGACCGGCCCGCGGTGGAGCCGCTCCCGCTCGGCGTCGCCACCGGTCAGCGGGAGCGTGTAGCGGTAGAGGTCCCCTCTGGGCAGGTCCGGATCGTCGCTCCGGAGGTTCGACAGTTCGAGCCCGGTGACCGCGCGCTCGTCCTCGAACGCGACGAGGTCCACGACGACCTCGCCGTCGCGCTCGTAGGCGTTCGCGTGGTGGTAGACGAACGCCGGGGACGCCGTCACCGTCGCCTCGCGGACGCCGGTCTCGCGGTCGAGGACGAGGAAGCGGAGCGGGGCGTCTAACGGCTCGAACGCGTCCAGGAACGTCTCCTTCGTCACCGCGCCGCGCAGGAGGCGAGTCGTGTCCAGTCCGAACGCGTTCACCGTGACCACGGCGTACCGCTCCGTCAGCGCGAACGAGTGGATGTACGGGGCCTCTCCGAAGCGGAGCCGCGTCAGGGGCGTGGGAGCGCCGCCGTCGGCGGGCCGACGGAACAGCGTGTAGACGGTCTCGCGGCCGTACGAGACGCCGAGGTTGTAGAAGGCGTCCTCGTCGTGGTCGTAGTGGACGTGCGCGAGCGTGAGATCGCTGTCGAGCCCGGCGACGAGGTCCTTTCGGCCGGTCGTCTCAAGGGTCTCGAGGTCGACCGTCAGTGCGGTCGGCGACTCGGTGACCGCGGCGACCTCGTCGCCGAAGCGCTGGACGCCGATAACGGGGTTGTCCGGGAACGTCCCGTCGAGAACCTGCCGGAGCCGCGTCCAGACGGGTCGGTCGGGGGGCGTGCCGGGGAACGGGGTGCGGACGCCGCCGCCGGCCGCCGCGAACTCGTAGTCGCGGCTCCGGACGAACCGGTTCGCGTAGCGCACTCCGTCGTCGTCGATCCGGAAGCGGCGCAGCATCGCCAGCGGGTCGAACCAGTGACGCAGCGACGTGTCGCCGGCCTCGAACTGCCCCGGGCCGTTGCCGACGAGATCGCCCGTGAGCCAGTCCGGGAACGAACCGTCGACGGGCAACCGTGTGTCGTCGACCTCTTCGCGCTGCGTGCGAAAGCCCGCGCGGTAATCGTCGTGCGTGGTCACACGTCACAGTACGCCCGAGGCGTCCTAGTAGCATCGGTGCCGCTCGCGGAGAGAGCGGGGTCCCGGCGTCGTCCGGGCCCGCGCGGACCGGGGCGTCCGACGACTTGACGCCGGACGGGGTTCACTACCGCGTCGACAGCCGGCCGGGCGTCCACTCGACGCCGTCGAGTTCGCGGTGGGTGAACGGGAGGGCGTCCTCGCCGCTGTAGCTCGCGACGAGGTGGCCGTCGCCTTCGAGGTAGTACTTGTAGGTGGTGAGCCCCTCCAGCCCCACCGGCCCGCGGGCGTGGACCTTCCCGGTGGAGATGCCGACCTCCGCGCCGAGGCCGTACCGGTAGCCGTCCGCGAAGCGCGTCGACGCGTTGTGGAAGACGCTCGCGGCGTCGACGCCGGTCATGAACCGCTCGGCCGTCTCGGCGTCCTCGGTGAGGATCGACTCGGTGTGTTTCGAGCCGTGGTCGTTGACGTGTTCGATCGCGGCGTAGGCGTCGTCGACGACCTTGATCGACAGTTCGAGGTCGCCGTACTCGGTGTCCCAGTCGTCGGCGGTGGCGGGGTCGACGTCGACGGCCTCGCGGGTCCGCTCGTCGCCCCGCAGTTCGACGCCGGCCGCCTCGTAGCGCTCGACGAGGTCGGGGAGGAACGCGTCGGCGACCGACTCGTGGACCAACAGCGTCTCGACCGCGTTACACACCGCGGGGTACTGGACCTTCGCGTCGAAGGCGACGTCCTCGGCCATCTCCAGGTCGGCGTCCGAGTCGACGTAGACGTGACAGACCCCCTCGGTGTGGCCCAAGACGGGGATCTGCGTGTTCGACTGGATGTAGGAGACGAACTCCGAGGAGCCGCGCGGCATCACGAGGTCGACCCGATCGTCGAGTTCGAGCAGGCGGTCGACCTCCTCGTGGGCCTCGATGAGCGCGGCCCAGCCGTCGGGGAGGTCCGCGGTCGCGTCGGCGATCGCCTCGTGGAGGACCCGGTTCGACTCGCTCGCCTCGCTGCCGCCCTTGAGCACGACGGCGTTGCCGGACTTCAGCGCGAGCGCCGCGATCTGGACGAGCGCGTCGGGGCGCGACTCGAACACGGTCGCGACGACGCCGATCGGGACCGCGACCCGGTACAGTTCGAGGTCCTCGTCGAGCTCGCGGGCCGAGAGCGTCTCGCCGAGCGGGTCGTCCTGTTCGGCGACCGACTCGACCATCGACGCGATCGACTCGATCTTGGTCGCGTCGAGCTTCAGGCGGTCGACGAGCGCCTGCGTGTACTCGCCGTCCGCGAGCATCGCCTCCGCCTCCTCGACGTCGACCGCGTTCGCGTCGAGGATCTCCGACTCGCGCTCGCGGATCGCGTCGGCGATCGACCGGAGCGCCTCGTTCCGGGTCGCCTCGTCGGCGTTCGCGAGCCGGAGCGCGGCGCGCTCCGCCCGGCGGGCCAGTTCGTCGGTGTCTCCTGCGAGGTCGGTATCGGGGTCGGCGTCCGTGTCACTCATCGTCGTCACCCGCCTTCGGGACGAATAGCGTCCCAGTCGGCTTACCCGCTGCGATCCGCGCCAGCACGTCGCGCTCGGCGGAGCCGGCGATGATCGCGGGGATCCCGTTGCGGCTCACGTCGTGTGCGCCCTCGACCTTCGTGCGGATTCCGCCGAAGTCGGTCTCGGTGCCGCCGCCGACGATCTCCCGGAGCCGGTCGTAGCCGTCGTCGACCGCCTCGATCAGCTCCGCGTCGGCGTCCCGCTTCGGGTTCCCGGTGTAGACGCCGTCGACGTCGGTGAGCGTCACGAGCAGGTCGGCGTCCAGGCCGAGCGCGACGGACGCCGACAGCATGTCGTTGTCGCCGATCCGAAGCTCGTCGGTCGCCACCGCGTCGTTCTCGTTGACGACGGGGACGACCCCCCACGACAGCAGCGTCTCGACGGTGTTCGTGAAGTTGTCGAACCGCTCGGGCGCGTCGAGGTCGGTCCCCGTCACCAGTATCTGGGCGACGTCCTGGTCGAACCGCTCGAAGCTCTGCGTGTAGTGCCGCATCAGGAGCCCCTGTCCGACCGTCGAGAGCGCCTGATTCTCGACGATCGAATCGACGTCGTCCCGCGACTCCGGCCCCTCGTCGAGCCGGCCGGTGCCGGCTCCGACCGCGCCCGACGAGACCAGCACGACCTCCGTGCCGCGCTCCCGGAGGTCCATCACGTCGGCGACGAGTTTGTCGAGCTTCACGCGGTCGAGCCGCGAGTCCTCGTCGGTTAGCGAGTTCGTCCCGGCCTTGACGATCACGCGGTCGGCCGCGGCCGCCCGCTCCCGGGCGGCGGCGACGCGCTCGTCGTCGGCGGCCGCGACGGTCGTCCCGTCGGCCGCGGCCGTCCGCTCGACGCCCGCGTCCTCAGGCATCGTCGAACGCCTCCGCGAGCTCGCGGGACCGGCGCTCGGCGGCCGCGACGGCGTCCTCGACCGCCTCGTCAGCGTCGCTGTCCCACAGCACGTCCATCCCCTCTATCGTCGTCCCGTTCGGCGAGCAGACCGCGTCGATGAGCTCGTCGACGCTGCGGTCGTCGCGCAGCACGGTCTCTGCGGCCCCCTTGAACGTCTGCGCGGCCAGCGTCTCGGCCTGCTCGGGGTCGAGCCCGCCGTCGATCCCGCCCTGTTTCATCGCGTCGATCAGGTAGAAGGCGAAGGCGGGGCCGCTGCCGTTGACCGCCGTCGAGACGTGCATCAGCGACTCGTCGACCTCGACGAACTCGCCGACCGCGTCGAGCATCTCCCGGACTTCGTCGGTCAGGCCGGCGTTCGTCGCCGCCGCGGCCATGTTCCCCGTCTCCGCCGCGAGGTTCGGCATTATCCGGACGACGGACGCGTCGGTCCGCTCGTCGACGAACCCGCGGGGGAGGCCCGCGGCCAGCGTGACGAGCTGTTGGCCGCCTCGGAGGTCGAGCTCGTCGAGCACCGCCGGCGCGACGTCCGGCTTCACCGCGAGGACGACGATATCGGCCTCGCGCGCCGCCGCCACGTCCTCGCTCGTCTCGTCGACGGCGTCTTCGATCGCGTCGAGCGCCTCGGGGTCGAGGTCGATCGCCGTGAGGTGATACCCCCCCGCACGGGCGAGTCCCCTCAGCAGGGCACTCCCCATGTTGCCGCAGCCGATAACGCTTATTCGGGTCATTTGGCCCTACGGAATCAACGGGCGGACATACCAACTGCGGTTTTCGCAAGATTGTCGGCTCAGGGATCCCGTCGAGAACCCTGTAGTACAGATACCCGCTCTCGACCGCCCAATACCGCGAAAAAGCCACCGAAACGGGGGCCGACGGGATCCGTGACGAGAGAACAGGCGTGGGTCATCGGAGACGTGCGTTGGAACGTTCGAATGCCTCGGGATGACCGCGGTACGAGGCGTCGAATTTCACCGAAGACGAACGCTACTCCACTATATCGAATCCAACTCGTCTTCGAACCGATAGACGGCTATGATCGCACCCATCGAGAGCGCGACCGTACAGACCATCGACCAAGCGAACATTTCGTCCGGACCGTCTCCCAGCAGCGCGCCCACCGTAACCGAAACGAGCAGGATCGCTACCGTCGCGATGCCGCCGGCCACCCGAACGAATAGCTCTTCGTTCATATCCCGTTGCTCACGAGCGAATGACTAGGATTCTCAGACGAGATCCGCGTACAGGTCCCTGTAGCGCTCGGCGATCGCCGACAGCGAGAACGCTTCGCTGCGCTCGGCGGCGTTCGCGCCGAGTTCCGCCCGCCGGTCCGCGTCGCGGAGTTCGTCGATGGCCTCGACGAACCCCTCCACGTCGTCGCCGCGAACGCGGTCGTGGTCGCGACCGTTGTCGTCGCGGTCGTCCGTCGCGGTCTCCTCGTCGTCCCGGTCGCCCACCTTCAGGCACTCCTCGCCGTCCGCCAGCCACGAGAACGTCTCGATGTCGCGGACGACGACCGGCTTCCCGGCCGCCATCGCCTCCAGCAGCGCGATCCCCTCGTTCTCCTCGTGGGTCGGGAAACAGAACACGTCGCCCGCGGCGTACGCGCCCCGGATGTCGTCGACGAAGCCCGTGAACGTACAGTTCGACGGGGCCTCGTCGATGAGACGCGTGGTGTCTCTGCCCTTCAGCGACCGGTCTATCGGGCCGAACCAGACGAAGTCCACGTCGGGCATCCGGTGGGCCGTCTCGACGAACGTCTCTAACCCCTTCCGCTTGATCACGTGACCGACGAGGAACACCGTCGGCGGGGAGAGGTCGTAGCGCTCGCGGTACTCGGCTTCGAGCGACTCGAACCCCGCCAGCTTCTCGCGGTCGACGCCGTTCGAGACCACCGTCGTCGGGACATCCGCGTAGCTCTCGATCAGGTCGCGGTTGTACTCGGAGGGGCAGACGAGCAGGTCGGCGAGCCCGTACGCGCGCCGGAGGTACGGCTTGAGCGGCCGCGCGAGCGCGTTGGTGAACCGGAAGCTGTCGCCGAAGTCCTCGGCGGTGACGTGAGTGTGCGCGACCACGGGGACGCCTGCCTGCCGGGCGCGGCGCGCGTGCCAGACCGAGCGCGGGCCCATCACGTTGAGGTGGAGGACGTCGGCGTCGAGCGTCGGCTCCGTCGTGTACTCGATCCCGACGCGGTCGAGCATCTTCCGCTGGTGGTCGACGGAGGCGGCGATGCCGCCCGTGACGTGCTCTTCGAACTCGAAGTAGTGGCTGACCTTCATGTGTGGAGGCGGGCGCGAGCGCGCGGACCGACCGCGCTCACTCGACTTCGAGCCACGGAACCTCCATCAGCGCCGGGATGTACGTCTCGATGTGGTGTTCCCAGACGCCCTCCTCGCCGAACGCCTCGCCGTGGTCCGCGGTGACGACCACGTCGCCGTCGAGCTCTTCGACGAGTTCGGCGACGCTCTCCAAGGCGATCCGGAGGTTCTCCTCGTACATCGACAGCGCGGTGACGCGCGTTCCGTCCGTCACGAGGTCCTTCGGGTCGAGTTCGAGCCACAGCCCCGCCTTCTGGGCGAACTCGCTGTCGTCCAGTCGGCTCTCGATCTTCGGGCGGACCGAGTCGCTGAGCGAGGAGAGCAGGCCGCCGTCGTCGTCGCTCCCGCCGTTCGCCTCCTCTTCCTCCTGTCGTTTGATCCCCTTCTGGATCTGTTTGAGCTTCTGGCCTTTCCCCCGCGAGAGGTAGGGGGCGTGCGGCTGCATGTAGTGGAGGACGGTTCGGTCGGCGCGCTCGACGGCGTCCTGATTGCGGTGGAACGCGTCTGCGAGCCCCTCCGGCGGGACGGTTCCGAGGTCGTCGTCCCAGTCGGTCTTCCAGACGTCGTGGATGTCGCTGATGTGTTCGGAGGCGGTCCACTCGTAGTCGCAGCTCGCGCCCCACTTCAGCTCGTTCAGCGGGATCCCCAGGTCGTTGATGAAGGGGTTCCCGGAGAAGTACGCGATGTCGTGTTCGTCGGTGAACGTGCGGTAGGCCCACTCCGGCGTCGACGAGCCGACGCTCTTCCGCTTTTCGAGCGTCCCGTCGAGGTACTCGTCGTACACGTCCGCGAACACGTCGTACCGGCACGCGTCGAGCACCAGACAGTAGTCCCACTCCGACTCGAGGAACCGCTGATCTTCCATTGGGTGGGTCGTCGGCCCGCCGGTACGTATGTATTCCCATTCGGTCGGACGCGGACTATGCCCCGAGGAGCGAGCCGACGACCGACGCGGCGAGGGGCCGCCCTCGGCGACGACCGACTCGATGGAGGGCCGCCGGTCGGCGGACGCGAAGCAGACGTTTCAAGTTCGCTTCCGCGTCACGTCGCCTATGGAAGGCCCACAACGGCGCGCGCTGATCCTCGGGACGGTCGGCGCGGTCGTCCTCCTCGCGCTGCTGTTCGTCGTCGTCGGGGTCGATCGCGTCGTGGGCGCGCTCGCGGCCGCGGACCCGCTCCTCGTCGCCGCGACCGCCGCGATCGGGCTCTGCTGGCTCGCCGCGTGGAGCCTCATGCTGCGCGCCGTGCTGGGCGCACTCGACGTAGAGCTGTCGGTCGGGACCGCGTTCCTCGTGTACAGCGGTGCGGCCTTCGCGAACAACGTCACCCCGTTCGGGCAGGCGGGCGGGGAGCCGGTCGCCGCCGCGCTCATCTCGAAGGTGGCGGAGGCGCGGTACGAGACCGGACTCGTCGGGATCGCGAGCGTCGACGTACTCAACGTCGTCCCCTCGGTGTCGCTCGTCTTCCTCGGTGTGGGGTCGTACGCGGCCACCACGGCCGTCGGGGACCGCGTCACCGTCGCCGTCGCGAGCGCGGCCGCGCTGATCGCCGCGATCGTCACCGCGATCGCCCTCGTCTGGCGCTACCGCGTCGCGGTCGTTGACCGCGTCCCGGGCGCGATCGGGCCGTTCCTCGGCCGCTTCGACCGGTTCGACGCCGAGACGATCGAGGCCGGACTCGCGGACCGGCTGGGGAACTTCTTCGCGGACATCGAGCGCGTCGGGACCGACCGTCGACGGCTCGTCGGCATCGTCGCGCTCTCGCTCGTCGGGTGGCTGTTTCAGGCGGCCGCGCTCACGGTCGCGTTCGCCGCGGTCGGCCACCCGATCTCGCCGCTGATCCCCGTCTTCGTCGTCCCGCTCTCGTACGTGGCGGGCGCGACGCCGCTCCCCGGCGGTCTCGGCGGCATCGAGGCCGCGCTCGTCGGCCTGCTCGTACCCACGACCGGCGTCGCCGCCTCGGCGATCACCGCCGCGGTCTTGGTCTTCCGCGGCGCAGTGTACTGGCTGCCGATGGTGATCGGCGGCGCGTCGGCGTCGGCGCTGGGCGTCAAGGCGTTCGGGTAGGGCGACTCAGTCGAACGACTCTCCGTCAGCGCGTTCTCGTCCGGAAGGGTCGGTCGCCGAACAGCGCGCGTCGACTACCGGGCGCTCCGCCAGTTCGACGGGCTGCTCTGATCGCTGTGCGGGATCCGGCAAGGGGTCTACGACGGTCCGTCTTCCACCGATCTTATTTCCTCTCACTCTGACGGTGTATCCGTGAACGTCCCCGTCTCTCGACGCGGATTCCTCCGAACCGCCGGCGCGGCCGGAGCAATCGCCCTCTCCGGGTGTTCGCGCCTCGGCGAAGGGGGGAGCGAAGCCGGGGAGTCGGTTCCTCCCGGTGCCGCGATGTTCCGATACAACCCCGCCCGGACGGGCGGACCACCGGACGCGACCGGCCCGACTGACTCGGTGACGGAGCAGTGGGTTGTCCGGACTCAGGGAGGAGTCGCGCGTTCGCTCGCGGTCTTCGACGATTCCGTTTACGTCGGGAGCAACGACGACGCAGTTACCGCTCTCGCCGCGAGCGACGGCACCGAACGGTGGTCGGTCGAGGCCGACGGGCAGATTGGCTGGCCACCGGCGGTCGTCGACGACGCCGTGTACGTCGGCCGTGGCGACGGAACGATCTGTGCGCTGGCCGCCGGCGACGGGACCGAGCGCTGGCGCTTCGACACCGGCAAACGGGTGGCTCCGGCTCCGGCGGTCGTCGACGACACCGTCTACGTCGGGGGTGTCGAGAACGGCGGGGAGGTGCTCTACGCGCTGGACGCGTCCGACGGCACCGAGCGGTGGTCCTTCGAAATGGAGTTCAACGGCTACGCGTCGCCGGCGGTGGTCGACGGCACCGTCTACCTCAACCACGGCGAGAGGAACTGGGCGCTGGACGCCGCCGACGGGACCGAACGGTGGTCGTTCGAGCCCGATGACGCCATGGAAACGGTCGGGACGGGGCCGCCGGCGGTACGGGACGAGACCGTCTACATCGGGGGTCACGATACCGTCTACGCGCTCGCCGCGGACGAGGGCACCGAGGAGTGGTCTTTCGAGGTCGCCGACAGCGTCGGATCCTCGCCCGCAGTGACCGACGGCGCGGTCTACATCGGCGGGAACGACGGGACGGTCTACGCGCTCGCTACCGGCGACGGCACCGAATAGTGGCACTTCGAGGCGGGTAGTTGGGTCTCCTCCGTGGTGGTCGTCGACGGGACCGTCTACGCCGGCAGGGCTGACGGGGCCGTCCACGCGCTCACCGCCGAGTGACGGTCCCCTTCGAGGGGGAACACGCGTACCGCTCGGTTGAACTCGCGATTCAGCGTGTGAATCCAGCAACCGCCAAGTACCTCGACGAGGCCAGTGTGCGGGAAGCGTCCGAGCGGGGCGCGGCGTCACGCGTCGCGCGACCGCTCCGAGCGCCGCCGCAACGCAGCGCCGAGCGCGTACGCCGCGCTTCCGGCCGTGAGCGCGACGGCGAGCGCGACGACCGGTCCGACCCGGAGGCCGGTCAGCAGTTCGGCGCGGGGCGACAGCCCGACCGCGGACGGACGCGGGACCGCGTACCCGCCGTCGCCGAACGCGTCGCCGCGGACGAGCGCCGCGAGCGGCGGAACCACGAAGATCCAGCAGGTCGCGAGGAAGGCGGCACCACAACCCGCGAGGAGGCCGCCGCGACGCCGGCCGGCGCGGGCCGCGAGACCGAGACCGACCGCGACGAGCCCCGCCCAGACGTGATACCGCCACGCGGTCCGGATCGGTTCCCACGGGAGAACGACGAGAAACGAGGCGGCCGCGACGGCGACACCGGCCGTGCCGAGCGTGCGGACGGCGGTCCAGTCCGTACCGAGGAGGAGGGCTTTCGAGGACACGGGTCCCCGGTTTCGGCGGGGTGACAAAAAGATTCAGTCGGTCGCGGCGGCAGTGTTCAGATAAGCTGATTCCATGCGAAGGCGAACGATCTGAGCCACTCGTTTGCTGTTTCTGCTTTGGCGTTGCTAAAACAGTTTGAGAAACTGGTAGTTCTGCGTTTTATCTCACGAAAAACACGTTCGACGCTGTTTCGATTTCCATGTCGTTCGTATCTGAAATCGAGGCCGTGTTTGTCACAAGCTCGGTGGAGTGGAACCGCACCATCAACGAGAAAGATCGCGTCATCTACGTCGTGTTTGTCGCGGAGTTCCGTGAAGAACTGATCTGCGATCACGTTCGTTCTTGTTGGCTCAAGCTTTGTATGTAGCAAATCGTTTGACTGAGGATCGACAGCAGCGTACAGCCAGTATTGTTCATCATCGAGCTGAATCACAGTCTCGTCAACCGCAACGTGATTCGGGCTCCGACCAGCTTCCGGCTGTAGATCGGCTTTGTGTACCCAGTTATGAACGGTGGATCGAACTCGATCAACACCGAATACCTCAAGAAATGAAACAGTATTCGAAAGCGACAGTCCAGACAAATGGAGCTGAATACTGAGCTTCATCAACAGTTTCGGTGTTGCCTCTCGCTCCACAAACTCTAAGTTGATCTCGTCTAAACAGCCGCTGAGGCGGTCGTTTTCGGGCATAGATCACTTTGAAAACGCACCGCCTCACCTTTCAAACCTTATCTGAACACCGCCGTCGCCGCGGGATCGACCCGCCTCAGAAGAACAGCCACAACACGAGCAGCGCGTACAGCGCGACCAGCGCGATGATCGTCAGCCGGATGAGGATGTTGACGCTGAACACGAGCCCGTTGTAGTCGTTTTTGAGGAGCTTCACCGGCTCCGTGCGGCGGCTCGCGAGCCCGACTGTCGCGGGCGCGAGGTCGTCGACGGCGCGGTCGACGGCGCGCTCGATGGCGTCGACGTCCGACTCGCGGGCGTTCGCCAGTTCGTGGATCGACGCGTGCGTGTCCGTCGAGAAGGGGATCACCGCGTCGAACTCCTCGCGATACTCGTCGGCGGTCGCGCGCACGTCCGGCGTGAGCCCGTTCGTGTCGACGCCGATCCACAGGGTCTCCTCCCCGTCCACCTCTTCGACGAACGCCAGCGCGTGCTGGTCCGAGTCCGCCAGCGCGAACCCGGCGGCGTACTCCGAGAGCGGAGCCTCGGCGAGTCGCCCGCGGAAGTCGTCGAACGCGCGCTTCAGCCGGTCCGCCCGCTCCGAGCCGTACTGGATCTCCACGTCGGGACCGTTCTGGATGTCGTGTCTGTGCTGGTCGATCAGCAGCACCTCGTCGTGGTCCACGTCGCGCATGAACACCCCGGTGTCGTAGTCGTCGATCCCTTCGCCGTGGAGGACGATCACCTCCTTGTCGCCGATCCGACGGCCGCGGAACCGGATGTCTCCGTATCCCTCGCGGTCGCCGTAGTCCGCCGTCACGAGCCGGGACGCGCGGTCGGTCGGGTCCGGCTCCGCGACCGCGTCGAGGATCCGCTCCGCGTCCGCCGGGTCCGAGAGGTCCTCCTTGTGCGTACACGGGACGTGGAGGAAGAAGCCGGCGTCGTCGCCGTCGTTGAGCGCGTCGATCAGGTTCCCGCTCAGTTGGCCGCCGCCGAACCCGCCGAGGGGGCCCGGGTGGACCCACGGGGCGGCGAGGGTGAGGCGGTCGCCGTTGTCGACCGCGAGCGTCTCCACGAACGGGCGGGCCTCGACGCCCAGATCCAGCGACTCCCGGTCGTTCCGGAGCAGCCCGGAGGTGAGCGCGAACGCGGAGACGTCTGTGTTGCTCTTGATCAGGTAGTCGACGACGACGAGGACCAGGACGAGGAACCCGGCCGCGATGAGCAGCGAGGCGAACGCGAACACGTGTCGGTACGTCGAGAAACCGAACTCGCTGCCGCCCAGCGCGTAGAAGGCCGCGATGAGCAGTCCGGGCTCCGTCAGCGAGACGAGGAGGATCCGGTCGGAGCGGTCGATACCCGTCGAGACGACGAGCACCAGGATGTTGATCAGGTACAGCGTGATGAAGCTCAGCCAGATGATGCTCCACGCGTTCCCGACGTCGTTCGCGCCGGAGAGCACCAGGGCGTACACGGACAGGACGAACTGGTTGGTGAGCGCGAGGAAGTAGCTCCACGACCGCGGATAGCCGTCGAGCACGCGGGGGAACAGCTCGGCGGCGGCGACGAAGGGGATCAGGAAGACGAGCACCGCGACCGGGACGATCCGGGAGGGGTCGGGCGCGAACGGCGTGAACAGCCAGAGCGCGCCGAACGTTCCGACCCCGTAGACGGCGCTGAGGACGACCAGCGCCGCCGCCTGAACCCGCAGCCCCGGCACGGAGAACACGAGCCGCTGGAAGGCGTCGACGTTGTCCGCGCCCACTACGCGGTCACCCCGTAGATGGACTCCAGTTCGTCTATCGTCTCGGACACGGAGAAGCGCTCGACCGCGGCGCGGGTGTCCCGGTCGCCGCCGAGGCAGTCGCGGACCGCCCGCTCCATGTCGTCGAGGTCGCGCAGCGCGAACCGCGCGCCGTTCTCGGGGCCGATCGTCTCGTCGAAGGGAGCCACGTCGGCGGCGGCGACGGGGGTGCCGCAGGCGTTCGCCTCCAGCGTCGAGAGCCCCAAGGTGTCGCAGGTCGAGGCGGTGACGAAGACGTCGAGCGCGGCGTAGAAGTCCGGGAGCTCCTCGCGCGGCAGGAAGTCGTGGAACCGGACGTTCGCGGGCGCGTCCGCCTCCAGTTCGGCGCGGACCGGTCCCTCGCCGACCAGTTCGAACCGCACGTCGGGGAGCCGCTCCGCGAGCCGGAGGATCTCGTCGACGTTCTTCTTGTGGGTCATCCGCCCGCTGTACCCGACCACCGGGGCGTCGGCCGCGGTCGGCCCGCCGTCGGTCGCGAGCGCCGCAACCCGGGCGTCCGCGCTGGGCCGGAAGCGGTCCATCTCGATCCCCACGGGCAGCCGGTAGGGCTCCACGTCGCGGCGGATCCGAGAGGTCGAGGCCGTGACGCAGTCGAACGCGTTCAGAAAGCGGTTCTCGTAGGCGACGTACGCCCGCCCGGCGAGGGCGGCGAGCCGCTCCGACTTGAGCCCCTGAACGAAGTAGTCCTCGACCGGGGTGTGGTGGGTGTACACGGAGGTCGCGCCGTACCGCTTCGCGTAGCGGAGCCCCATCAGCCCGGTCGACGCCGGGCCGTGACAGTGGACCACGTCGAGGTCGGGCAGCGTCGACAGGCGGCGGTAAAGGGGGAGCCGGTACTGCTTGTAGAAGGGGTTCGGCAGCGACGGGACCGGGATCTCGTGGTCGTCCGGCTCGTGGCTGCTCGCGGGGTAGACGACGTACACGTCGTGACCCCGCGCTTCGAGCCGGTCGCGCCACGCCTGAATGGTGTAGGTGACGCCGTCGATCCCGGGGAAGTAGCTGTCGGTGAAGAAGCCGATGTTCATGGTGGCATCTGGGGGTCGAGCGGTCGCGGTCGGCCGCGGCCGTCGCGGCTGAGTCGGTGTGGAGGGACGGCAACAGGCGCGTCGGCCGCGGAGGGCGTTCCGGAGGCGGCCGCGCCGACGAGTAGTGCCGATACCACGGTTACCTGCCGAATTCACTACCTGACCGCTTCAACATTTTCATTTCCGGTCTCGTCGGAACTCCGGAGCGGCACCGGGATCCGACCCCGCCGAACCCGCCCGCTTAATCCGCGGGCGCTCGAACCGCCGGCCGTGATCACGACCGACCGCATGGCGGCCGTCGACGCCAACGCGGCCGCGCTCGGCGTGCCCCGCAAACAGCTGATGGAGTCGTCCGGCAACGCGGTCGCCCGCGAGGTGCGGGCCGTCGCGGACCCGGGCGCGTCGGTCGCTTTAGTCTGCGGCCGCGGGAACAACGGCGGCGACGCCCTCGTCGCGGCGCGGTTCCTGAAGGGGTACGACGTGACGGTCCACCTGCTCGGCCGCCCGGAGACGATCCGGACCGACATCGCCCGGGAGAACTGGGCGGCGCTCGAACGGGCCGAGATCCCGGCCGAGACCGTCACCGACTCGCGCGACCTCGATCTCACCGGTCCCGACGGCGACGACCCCGACGTCGTCGTCGACGCGATGCTCGGGTCCGGCGTCTCCGGCGCGCTCCGCGAGCCGGAACGCACGGCGGCCGAGGCGATCAACGCGAGCGACGCGACGGTGGTCGCGGTCGACGTTCCCTCCGGCCTCGACGCCGACACGGGCGACCCGACCGGCGGCCCGGACGCGGTCGCGGTCGACGCCGGAGGGGACGCGGTCGCCGTGAACGCCGACCGCGTGGTGACGTTCCACGACGAGAAGCCCGGACTGAGCGCGCTCGACGCGACCGTCACCGTCGCCGACATCGGGATTCCGGCCGCGGCGGAGCGGTACACCGGGCCGGGGGACCTCCTCGGACTCGACCGCGACCCGGACTCGTACAAGGGGGACAACGGCGAGGTCCTCGTGGTCGGCGGCGGGCCGTACGCGGGCGCGCCGACCCTCTCCGCGCTCGCCGCCCTCCGTGCCGGCGCTGACCTCGTCCGCGTGGCCTGTCCCGGGTCGGTCGCGAGCGAGGTTCAGGGCTTCTCGCCGAACCTCATCGTCCGGCCGCTCCCCGGAGACCGCCTAGGCCCCTCGCACGCGGAGCGGATCGCGTCGCTCGCGGCGGGCAGCGACGCCGTCGTTCTCGGCCCGGGACTCGGCGACGGCGACGGGACCGAGAAGTTCGTTCGCGAGTTCCTGACGGGCTACGGAGGCCGCGCGGTCGTCGACGCCGACGCGCTCGGCGTCGTCCCCGAGGTCGACACCGACGCCGACCTGATCTGTACGCCCCATCGGGGCGAACTCGTCAACATGGGCGGCGCGACGGTGGCGGACCCCGACGAGCGCGCCGAACTTGTCCGGGAGTTCGCGGCCGAACTGGGCCACGCGCTGCTCGTGAAGGGGTCGGTCGACGTGATTTCGGACGGCGACGAGATCCGGCTGAACCGCACCGGCAACCCCGGAATGACCGTCGGCGGGACCGGCGACGTGCTGGCGGGGACGGTCGGCGCGCTGGCGGCCGTGACCGACCCGTTCCGGGCGGCCGCGGTCGGCGCGTACGCCGTCGGTCGCGCGGGCGACGCGGCCGCCGGCGCGAACGGGACCGGACTGGTGGCGACGGACTTACCCGACCGGCTGCCGGAGGCGATGCGTAATGAGTGACGAGGGACGCGAGGGCGGTACCGGCGGAGAAGAGGGGTCCGTCGACGGCGACGAACTGACGCACACGACCGCCGACGGCGACGTCCAGATGGTCGACGTCGGGGACAAACCCGACAGCAGCCGCCGCGCGGTCGCCCGCGGCGAGATCCGGTTGACGCCGGAGACGGTCGCCGCGGTCCAGGCGGACGCGGTCGAGAAGGGCGACGTCCTCGCCACCGCGCGGATCGGCGCGGTTCAGGCCGTGAAACACACGTGGGAGACGATCCCGATGTGCCACCAGATCCCGATAACGAACGTCGACACGGAGTTCTCTGTCGGCGACGACCGGATCGAACTGACCGTCGCGGTCGAGACCACCGGGAAGACCGGCTGCGAGATGGAGGCGCTGGAGGGGGTGACGACCGGCCTCAACACGGTCTGGGACATGGTGAAGGCCGCGGAGAAGGACGCCGACGGCGGCTACCCGGATACGCGGATCGCGGACGTGGCGGTCGTCGAGAAGCGGAAGGAACCGGCCGACGGGTAGGTCCTCAGCGGTCGAGGAACGGCGGGATCACGACCTCGGCGCGCTTCTCGTCGCCGCGCACGACGACGCTCACCTCGGTCCCGGCGTCGGCGTACGACTCGTGGAGGTAGCCGAGACCGATCGGCTGATCGAGGGTCGGGCTCATCGTCCCGGAGGTCAGCTTCCCGACGCGGGTGAGGTCGCCGTCGGTGACCGCGTAGCCGCCGCGGGGGACGCCGCGTTCGAGCAGCCGGACGCCGACGAACCGCTCCGTGACGCCCTCCTCCTTCTGGACCTCCAGCGCGTCGCGGCCGACGAACTCCGTGTCGAGTTTCACGACGAAGCCGATCCGCGCCTCGTACGGGGTCCGCGGCTCGTCGTCGGGGTCGAAGTCCTGTCCGGACAGGAGGAACCCCATCTCGGTGCGGAGCGTGTCGCGCGCGCCGAGGCCGCACGGCTGCGCCGGGTCGGGACCGTCGACGAACGCGTCCCACACGGCCTCGACGGAGCCGGCCGGACACATCACCTCGAAGCCGTCCTCGCCGGTGTAGCCGGTGCGCGCGGCCCAGCTCTCGACGCCCGCGACCGCCGCGGTCGTCGCCTCGAACTTCGAGAGGTCGACGACGCGGTCGCGCGGGGTCGCCTCGTCGAGGGCGTCGGCCGCGTCCGGCCCCTGTACCGCGAGCATCGCCCAGTCGTCGGTGACGTTTGCGACGGTCGCGTCGAGCCCCCACTCGTCGCGGTGGTCGACCCACCGGTCGTACATCTGGTCGTCGTGGCCCGCGTTCGGCACGAACAGGTACGCGGGGTCGCCGCTGGGCGCGTCGAGGTCGCCGTCGTGGGCCTCCTCGAACTCCGCGAGCGACGCGGCCGCCTCGCCGGCCGCGGTGCCGTCGGGGAGCCGGTAGACGACCGTGTCGTCGAGCATGACGCCCTCCTCGTTCGTGATCGCCGCGTACTGGGAGTCGCCGGGGTCGAGCGCGCTCACGTCGTTGGTCGTGAGGCGGTTCATCAGGGCGGTCGCGTCCGGGCCGGCGACCTCGATTTCCCCCATGTGCGAGACGTCGAAGACCCCGACCGACTCGCGGACCGCCGCGTGTTCCGTCTGAATGGAGTCGAACTCGACCGGCATCTGCCAGCCGCCGAAGTCGGTGAACTTCGCGCCGCGCGCGTCGTGGGCCCCGTGAAGCGGAGGGAGGCGATCGGTCATACTCGAAGCTCTCTCGGACGAGCCTAAGCTTTTGTGACATCGGCGGTCCGCGGGCTGCGGAGGCGACCGATCGGGCGACAGCCTCAAGCGGTCGCCGGTCTCCCTATCGGGCGTGAGCAGCCCCCGCCCCGATCGCACCGGCGCGGTCGCGCCAGCCGTCGCGGTCCTCCTGATCGCGGTCCTGTTCGGCGGGCTCGTCGGGACGTGGCCCCCGTTCGTCGCGGTCGAGAGCGGCAGCATGGCCCCGGGCGTCGAGCGCGGCGACCTCGTCGTCGTCACCGCGGCCGACCGCCCGCCGTGGGGCGACCTCGCGACGACGGCCGACCCCGACGCGCCGACGCGGCTCGGCGGGGCCGGCGACGTGGTCGTGTACGCGGTACCGGGAGCGGGGGACAGACCGGTGTTCCACCGCTTGGCGTTCCCCGTCGAGGCGGGGGAGGACTGGACGGAGCGGGCCGACCCGGCGCTCCTCTCCGGCGACTGCGCCGAGCTTTCGACGTGTCCCGCACCGTACGACGGGTACGTCACTCACGGCGACGCGAACGAGCTGTACGACCAGAGCGCGGGCATCGCCCCGGTCGTCCCCGAGGAGTGGATCGCCGGGAAGGCGCTGTTCGCGGTGCCGAACCTCGGCTGGATCCGGGTCGGGATCGACGCGGCCGCGGCGCGGTACGGCGGGGTCGCGACCGCGGTCGTCCTCGTCGGGTCCGCGGGGCTGGCCGGGGGAGTCTGCGCGCTGTTTGTGGGTCGGCTCCGGCGCGGAGGACGACGGTGAGGCGGTCCGGCGGCGGCGATGCGCTATTTAAGTACATCTGAACGGCAGCAGCGATTATTTATAAACCCCGGTGCGGTCGGCGCGCGCCTCCGAGCGGCCGCCCACGGCGGCCGCGAGGAGCGCGTGCGAGGGAGTCGCTGGTCCCGGAGCGAAGCGGAGGGACCAGCGACGAGGCTGGGGAGGCGTGAGGTGCTGTGCGGAGCGGTGCGGGGTGGGACTCGAAGCGCCCGCCTCCCGGCTGGGGCTTCGGTGGCGTTCACCGCGGAGCAGCCGTTCGATTATAAACAGCCGCGGACGCCGTCGACATCGATCGCTACCGGTGCCAGGTCGGTTCGGTCCCCGTCTCGTCGCCGCCCCCCGTCGCGTCGGTGGCGTCGCCGCCCTCCGTCGAGTCGACGTCGTCGCCGTCGAGCGTCACCGAGCCGTTGGCGGCGTTGCGGAGCGCGTCCGAGCGCCCGAACTCGCCGGGCGCGATAGCGAGCGTCCGGATCCCGTAGCCGTTCGCGGTCTCGACGACCGGCTTGAAGTCGGTGTCCCGGGAGGCGATCGCGAGGGTGTCCATCCGCCCCTCGGCCGCGAACCGCGCGGCGTCGACCGCGAGTTTCACGTCCACGTCGCCGCTGGTCATCACGACCTCGAAGCCGCGGGCCTCCGCGGCCTGGATCAGTCCCGGCGTCGCGTGCTCGTCGAGGTAGAGCCGCGTCGTCACCAGCGGCCCCTCCGCCTCGCCCGCCCGGCGCACGTCGTCGAGATCGACGTCGAACTCCTCGCGCAGCACGTTCGGACCGTCGACGAACAGCGCCACCCCGCCGGCGTTCGGGTCCGTCTCCCCGGTGGCGTCCGAGGTGAGACCCTCGACCGCCTCGTCGCCTTGCTCCATGGCCGCGATCCGAGGCGACCGGAGATAGGCGTGGTGATCCGCGAGCGCCGGGGACGAAGCGTTGTTCCCGGTTCCACCACAAAGGATTTGACCAGAAAATCAGACGTTCACCCGTGACGGACTCCTCCGGTCGGCTCCGACAGGTTCGGGACCTGCTCGTCGCCCAGCCGACGGCCCCCGTCGAGCGGGCCTTCCTCCTCGGCCTCGGCCTCGCGCTCTGTGCGGTGACCCCGCTCGCGTCCGGGTCGCCACCGCCGGTCGGGACGTTCGGTTCTATCCCCACGCTGGTCGGTGTGACGCTCGTGCTGCTCGGCGTCTCCGAGTTCGTCCCGGCCGAGCGAACGGGGCTCATCCTCGCGCTCCGGTCGGTCTTCTTCGGACTCCTCGCGGCCTCGATCGCGTTTCTGGTAGCGCTCGTGCTCTTCGCGGCGAACAACGCGCCGTGATCTCGTCGGTCCGCTCGTCCGTCCGGAGGCCCGACCACGACGACTGATCGTTTCGACACTTGGACACCTTATATCCGTATTACCACCTCACCCACGACCGTAGTGAATATACGGAGAATTGAAGTAGGTTGTCCAAGAATAATGGAATAAGATGTCACAATCAAATGCGTACACCGTTATCTCCGAGCAGAACGATCACGAATGTACCACGGTACGTGCCCATCCGCGCAACGAGACGTACCACGTCGTCGAGTACGCCGACGAGGACGCCCGCGAGCGCGTCGCCGACCTCCCGGTCGGCTCGGTGGTCAAGATGGAGCTGTCGCGGGCCGGCCGCCGGAGCAACGTCTGGTGCGCGGAATCCGTCGAGACCGCGGTCACCGACGGCGGCTCACCGCAATAAGAATCGGGGGGTGCGTGGAATTGAGATTCGGTCGCTGATCGTGACTTGGTGAAGGCTACACGCGCGATTCAAGCCTCAATCGCTCGGTCGTGCGTGGCCGAGAGTCCCGTGGCGGTGAACACCGCCGAAGCCCCAGCCGCTCGGTGCGACGTCGTTGCCGTTGACCAGACGGCCACCGAAGCCCCAGCCGCGAGGCGGCCAGACGCTCGTTGCGCTCCTCGGTCGTTCACTTCGTTCACTCCCTGCGGTGCTTACTTCGGCTCTGGCCGCCTCGCGACTGCCCCTTCGAGTCCTGCCCCGCACCGCCCAGCGACCGCACCTCACGCCTCCCCAGCCTCGTCGGTGGTCCTCCGCTTCGCTCCGGACCACCGACTCCCTCGCGCGGCGCTCCTCGGCCGCGATGCGGCCTCGGAGGCGCGCGCCGTCGTGTAAATGGGAAAGTAGCGTCGGAATCGTCGATACCAAACCGCAGTAAAATCGAACGGCTCCGACGACTTCGCGGCTTTACGGCCGGCTACAGGTCCCGCGTGAGCCGCGGGTTCGTCACCGCGCCGTCGGCGGCGGAGGCGAAGTCGCGGCCGTACTTGGCGAGGATGCCGCCCTCGTAGGGCGGTTCGAGCGCGTCCCAGTCCTCGCGGCGGGCGGCGAGTTCCTCCTCGGAGAAGTCGACCGTCAGGTCGCGTTCGGGGATGTCCACGGTGATGTGGTCGCCGTCCTCGATGAGTCCGATCGGCCCGCCGACGGCGGCCTCGGGGGCAACGTGGCCGATCATGGGGCCGCGGGTGCCGCCGGAGAAGCGACCGTCGGTGAGGAGGGCCACGTCGTCCTCGTGGCCCGCGCCGACGACGGCGGCGGTGACGCCGAGCATCTCGCGCATCCCGGGTCCGCCGCGGGGCCCCTCGTTGCGGATCACGATCACGTCGCCGGACTCGATCCCGCCCGACTGGACGTACTCCATCGCGTCCTCCTCGTTCTCGAACACGCGGGCGGGGCCCTCGTGGTAGAACTCGTCGTCGCCGGTCACCTTCAGCACCGAGCCGTCCGGCGCGAGGTTGCCGTCGAGGATCTTGATCGCCCCCTCCTCCTCCTTCGGGTCGTCGACGGTGTAGAGGAAGTCGGCCTCGATTGCGTCGTCGTCCGGGAGGTCGCCGTTCGCCTCCAGTTCGGCGATCTCCGCTTCGAGCGTCCGCCCGGTCACGGTCATCGCGTCGCCGTGGAGCAGGTCCGCCTCCAGCAGGCGGCGGAGGACGACGGGGACGCCGCCGATCTCGTGGAGGTCGTTCATCACCCGGCTCCCGCCGGGCTGGAGGTTCGCGATCTTCGGCGTGCGGCGCGATATCTCGTCGAAGTCCTCGATCGTGAGGTCCACGTCCGCCTCGCCGGCGAGCGCGAGCAGGTGGAGGACCGCGTTCGTCGACCCGCCCATCGCGGTCTGGGCCGCGATGGCGTTCTCGAAGGACTTCCGCGTGAGGATGTCGGAGGGGCGGCGGTCGTTCTCGATACAGTCCATCACGAGTTCGCCCGCGCGCTCGGCGACCGCGTAGCGCTCCTCGTCTTCGGCGGGCGGCGAGGCGGAGCCGAGCGGGGCCAGCCCGAGCGCCTCCGAGAGCGACGCCATCGTGTTCGCGGTGTACATGCCGCCGCAGGAGCCGGCTCCCGGGCAGGCGTGGCGCTCCAAGTCGTCGAGCTCGTCGGCGTCCATGTCGCCCTGCGCGTACGTGCCGACGCCCTCGAACACCTGGACGATCGTCACGTCGCGGCCCTCGTGCTGGCCGGGCATGATCGACCCGCCGTAGAGGAAGACGCTCGGCAGGTCCGTCCGGATCGCGGCCATCATCATCCCGGGCAGGTTCTTGTCGCAGCCGGCGACCGTCACCAGCGCGTCCATGCGCTCGCCGAAGGAGACGAGTTCGACCGAGTCCGCGATGACCTCCCGCGAGATCAGGCTCGCCTTCATCCCCTCGGTCCCCATCGAGATGGCGTCGGAGATGGTGATCGTTCCGAACTCGATCGGCATCCCGCCCGCGGCGTCGATCCCGTCGAGCGCGGCGTCCGCCACGTCGTCGAGGTGAACGTTACACGGGGTGATGTCGGCCGCCGGGTTCGGCACGCCGACGATGGGCGAGGAGAGGTCCTCGTCGTCGAACCCCATCGCGCGGAACATCGCGCGGTGCGGCGCTTTGTCCGGCCCTTCCGTCACTTCGCGGCTCCGCAGGTCCTCGTCTTTCCCGCCGGCGAATCGGTCCGTGTCCTCCCGGCGACGACGCCGCTCGTCGTCGTCGGCTTTCGGCTGCTGTTCGCTCATACTCGCCCCTGTCGCTCGGGGCTCTTAAACCGCCGCGTCGGGGCGATGGTTGCTCGGCGGGGCGAACGGGTTCGGGGGAGGAACCGACCCGCGGTTCTGTCGGACTTCGCTCCGCGCTCACACCCGCGCCTTCAGCTCCACCCGGTAGCCGAACGGGTCGCGGACGTACACCGCGCCCGCCTCGCCGGTCGCGCCGAGCGGCGAGTCGAGCGTCTTCTCGACCTCGACGCCGGCCTCCGCCAGCTCGGCCTCGATCTCGTCGACCGGCTCCTCGACGACGACCGCGACGTGGTCGTAGTTCATCCGCTCCGGCGGCTCGAACTCGTCGGTCGGCCAGAGGTGGATCACCGCGGTCGCCGAGAGGCGCACGTCGAAGAACGGCTTCTCGTCGGCCGCGTACAGCGCGTCCTCGATCCCGAAGCCGAGCGCCTCGCCGTAGAACTCGCGGGCGTCGTCCGCGCCGTCGGCGGGGATCCGGAGGTTGACGTGGTCAACGTGTCGCGCTCGCATACCTCCGAATTGGGCGTCGAACGGAAAAAGGCGGCAGTCAGGCGAACGCCGTCAGGATCCCCGCGCCGTCGGTCCCGCGACCGAGGTCGGGGAGCGTGGCGCGCTCGGGGTGGGGCATCAGCACGGCGACCGTCTCGCGCTCGCCGAGGACGCCGGCGACGTTGTCGGTGGAGCCGTTCGGGTTGGCCGCGTCGGTGGCGTTCCCGTCCGCGTCGCAGTAGCGGAAGAGGACGCGGTCGTCGGCGACGAGGTCGGCGTGGGCGGACTCGCTCACCTCGAAGCGCCCCTCGCCGTGGGCGATGGGGACCTCGATCACGTCGCCCTCGTCGTAGGCGGCGGTCCATGGGGTGTCGGCGCGCTCGACGCGCAGATGGACCGGCTCGCACTGGAAGCGCGCGGAGGCGTTCGTGGTGAACGCGCCGGGCGTGAGGCCGGACTCGGAGCCGATCTGCGCGCCGTTACAGATCCCGATCACGGGGACGCCCTCGTCGGCCGCGGCGCGCACCTCGTCCATGATCGGGTCGCGGGCGGCCATCGCCCCGGCGCGCAGGTAGTCGCCGTAGGAGAAGCCGCCGGGGAGGACGATCCCGTCGGTGTCCGCCGGGAGGCCGTCCTCGTGCCAGACGCGCTCGGCGTCGACGCCGAGGTGCTCCAGCGTGCGGACGGCGTCGCGGTCGCAGTTCGAGCCGCCAAATTGGACGACGGCGACCGTCATCGCTCCGCGACCGCCACGTCGTAGTCGTGGATCGTGGGGTTCGCGAGCAGGCGCTCGGCCATCTCGCCCGCGCGTTCGGCGGCCTCGTCGGCGTCGGCGGCGGCGAGGTCGACCTCGAAGCGGTCCGCCGAGCGGAGGTCGTCGAGCTCGAACCCGAGCCGTTCGAGGGCCTGCTGGGTCGTCTCGGCCTCCGGATCGAGGACGCCCCGCTTCAGCCGGACCGTCACCGTCGCCGTGTAGTCGGTCATGTCCGTTGGTGCGGAGTCGTGTGTAAAAACCGTTTTGGAACGGCGTTTATACGCACGTTCGTGGATACAGATCGGTCGACCGTGCGGGAGGCAGGGACCGCGCGGAACGAAAGGGGCAAAACCCTCCGACTGCTGGAAAAGGTGTATGCAGCCGCTCGAACCCGCGGAGGTGATCGTCGCGTGACCCGCGAACTGACCGAGATCACGGTCGTCGGAGGAGACAAGACCGGACTCATCGCGCGGGTCACCTCCCTGCTGTTCGAGCGCGGAATCAACATCGAGGACCTCGATCAGGCGGTCCGCGAGGGCGTCTTCCGGATGACGACCCGCGTCGACACCGCCGAGATGGAGACCTCCCGGGGCGAGCTCCGCCGCGCGCTCGCCGAACTCGGCCGCGAGCTCGACGTGGACATCCAGGTGCGGTTCCCGAGCGACCGAGACGCGCGCCGGATCGCGCTGCTGGTCACGAAGGAGACGCACGCGCCCGAGGCGCTGTTGGAGGCCGAGGCGAACGGCGACCTCGCCGACGACGGCGAGGAGGCCGAGATCCCGGTCGTCATCGGCAACCGCGGGGACCTCCGGTCGCTCGCGGAGCGCTACGACAAGCCCTTCTACGACGTGGGCGACGGCAGCGGGAACACCGACGAGGAGCGCCTGCTCGACCTGCTGGCCGAGTACGACGTCGACCTGATCGCGTTGGCCCGCTACATGCGCATCCTCTCGCCGGAGGTCGTCTTCCGCTACGAGGGCCGGATCATCAACGTCCACCCCTCGCTGCTGCCGGCGTTCCCCGGCGCGGAGGCGTACCGGCAGGCGAAGGACGCGGGCGTCCGGATCGCGGGCGTCACCGCCCACTACGTCACCACCGACCTCGATCAGGGCCCGGTGATCGCCCAGCGCGCCTTCGACGTGCCGCCGAACGCCGACGTCGACGAGATCAAGCGCCGCGGGCAGCCGCTGGAGGCCGACGTGCTGCTCGACGCGGTCCGGCTCCACCTCGCGGACGCCATCGCGGTCCACCGCGGTACCGTCCACGTCCGCGAAGAAGTCGACGTCGACGCGCAGTTGGGCCTCTCCGAGGCCGCGGTCGAGGCGAACCCCGACGAGCCGGTCGACGGCGAGCCGCTCACCCGGTCTCGGCCGTCGCCGTCGGACGACTGAGCGCCGGTCTCGGCCGCGCTATCGACTACATTTAACCGACTGCGACCGAAACGACGGAGTGATGACCGAGCGTCGCGCGCGGACGGAGTTCCTCGCTGACACCGCCGCGGTCGTCCGCAGCGACGAGCGGATGATCCTGCTGTTCCTCCTGCTGCTGTCGGTCGCGGCGCTCGCGGTCTTCCTCCACTACACGACGCTGGTCCTGGAGGGCCTCCCCGACCCGATCCCGACCGAGCCGCTCGGGCCGTAGTCGGCCTTCGGTCCGGCGGTTCCGCACATCACTCCAGCCGGACCAGCAGGTCCCGGTTCGCCGCCTCGTAGCGAAGCCGCTCGGCGCGGAGCGTCTCCCGGCGGCGGTCCGCCCACTCGCTCGCGTCGAGGCCGGCCTCGCCGACCGCCCCCTCGACCGTGTCGAGCAGGTGCGCGAGGACCGTCCGCTCGCCCGCCTCGTAGGGGGGTTCGATCTCCCACGGCGACGGTCCCTCGGCGATCACGGTCGCCGCGCGGGCCAGCGACGCCGCGCCCTCCGGGCCGCCGGGGCGAAACTCCCGCATGTGGCGGTGGTAGCGGTCGAGGACCGCGCCGTCGTCCGGGTCGGGCGGGGCGAAGCGCGTCTCGCCGTCGTAGGTGATCGGCGCGTACCCGACGGGGGCGACCTCGGCGAGGGCGTCGACCGCGGGCGCGGCGTCGACCACGTCGAAGAACGCGCAGCCGACGACCGCGTCGAACCGCTTTCCCGCAGCCGCCGCGTCGCGCGCGAACTCGAAGGCGTCGGCGACCCGGTACTCGATGTCGACGCCGCCGACCGTATCGCCCACCCGGGCCTCGCCCGCGGCGAGCGCCTCCTCGTGGGCGTCGACGGCGACCCACCGGCCGCCCTCGATCACGCCCCACTCGGCGAGGCGCTCGACCATCGTCGCCGTCCCGGCACCGACCTCCAGTATCTCCGGCTCGGGCGGGAGCTCGGCGGCGAACCGGTCGAGGACCGCGCGGTTCAGCGAGCGGTCGTCGAGCGCGCGCTTCGCGTCGAGGTACGCGGCGTGGTCCGTCACGCGGCGTCACCTCCCGTCTCGCGGTTCGCAGTCGTCTCGCGGTTCGCGGCCGTCTCGCGGTTCGCGGCTGGCTTCCCGTCCGCGGTCGCCTCGCTTCCCGCCTCCGCAGCCAGGAAGTCGATCACGGGGTCGAGCGCCTCGGTCCACCCCGGGCGCGCCTCGTAGTCGCGGCGCGCCGCGACCCCCATCTCGGCCAGCCGGTCGCGGTCGTCGAGGTCCCGGAGCGCCCGCGCGACGGCCCGCGGGTCGTCGGGGGACACGAGGACCCCGGACTCGCCGTCGCGGACGAACTCGCCGGCCCCGCCCGCGGTCGTCGCCACCGGGACGCAGCCGAACCCCATCGCCTCCGCGTACACCATCCCGAACGGCTCGTACCGCGAGGGGACCGCCAGGGCGTGGCTCTCGCGGAGCCGCGCCGCGACCGCCCCGTCGTCGAGCCGGCCGACGAAGCGGACCCGGTCGCCGATCCCGGCCGCGGCGACCGCGCGCTCGACGCGCTCGACGTACCCGGGATCGATCGTCCGGTCGCCGACGACGGTCAGCCGCCAGTCGACCTCGTCCCGTTCGAGCCGAGCGACGCCGTCGACGAGCGCGTCGAGCCCCTTGCGGGGGACGAGGTTCCCGAGGAACGTCACCTCAAGCGGGCCGGATTGCGCCCGGTCCCGGACGGCCTCCTCGGAGATCGCCGGCTCGAACCGGTCGCCGGCCGGCGGCGCGACCACGCTCCGGGCGGGACCGCCGAGGTCGGCCGCGTCCCGCCGGGTCGCCTCCGCGTTGTACACCGCGGCGTCGACCCCGCGGAGGAACCGGCGCTCGATCGCCGCGACTCCGCGGCGGCCGAGTTCGGAGCGGACGCGCCCGACCGGACCGCTCTCGGCGGGCGCTCGGGGCGCTCGGGCCGCGTGCGCTCGCCACGCGATCATGTGGACGAGCGCGACGGTCGGCGCGTCGAGCGACCGGTTGGCGAGCAGCACGGACGGGTGCGCCAGCCCGTCCTCGACGACCACGTCGAACTCCGACAGCCGGTCCGCGAGCCGATCGGCACGGAGGTTCGGGGCGAGGCGCTCCCGGTAGGAGCCCCGGGGGAGCGAGACGACCTCGACGGCGTGGCCGCGCTCGCGGAGGCGGTCGCGGAGCCGGCGGTCGTAGTAGAACCCGCCGGACTCCGACTCGACGTCGCCGGCGAGCACGAGGGCGACGCGCATCCCCGTCACTCCAGCGCGCCCGTGTACGAGACGCTCGCGGCCTCGTCCTCGCGGACGGTCACGGTCAGTTCGGTCGCGGCGGGGGCGTCGACGCCGGCGAGCGCGTCGAACAGCTTCCGGGCCAGCCGCTCGGCGCTCGGGTTCCCGTCGAGGCGGTCGTTGAGCGTCTCGTCGCGGTAGCGGTCGGCGGCCTCCCCGAGGGCCTCGGTCGCGAGGTCGATGTCGAGCAGGTAGCCGTACTCGCCGAGTTCGGGGCCGCGGAACGTCGCCTCCGCGGTGAACGCGTGCGAGTGGAGCTCCGCCTCGTCGGCCGGGGGGTTCGGAACGGTGAGGAAGTGCTGTGCGACGAACGTCTCGGAGACGGTCAGTTCGTACATGGGTAGGTGAACAGGATCTGGCGGGTCGCGTCCCGCCCGTCCGCGAGTCGCCGGTACGCGCTCGGCGCGTCGGAGACGGGAACGCGGTCGGTGACGAGCCGGTCGGTGACGTCGAGGTCGTCGTCGAGCCGCCGGAGTTCGCGCCACGCGGTCTCGCGGCGGCGCTCGCGGTCCCAGCGCCCGCGCAGTTCGGGCGCGATGGTGGTGACCTGACTGCTCCGGACCGACACCCGTCCGCGGTGGAAGTGGTCGCCGAAGCCGAGGTCGGCGCGCTTGATCCCGTACCACGACCCCACGACGACCCGGCCGTCGAACCGGGTGGTCTCGACCGCCGTCTCCAGCGTCTCCGGGCGGCCGGACACCTCGACCGCGAGGTCGACGCCGTCGCCGGCCCGCTCGCGGACCGCGTCGACGACGCCCGACCGCCCGTCGTGTCGGGTCGGGTCGACGACGGCGTCCGCGCCGAACTCCGCCGCGAGCGACCGCCGGTCCTCCCTCGGCTCGACCGCGACGACGGTCTCGGCCCCGCTCCGCGCCAGCAGCGCGGTCGTGAGCAGTCCCACGACGCCCTCCCCGAACACCGCGACGCGCTCGCCGATCCGCGGGGCGGCGTCGAGCGTCAGGGTGACCGCGGTCTCCGCGTTCGCGAACAGCGTCGCGGTCTCCGGGCCGATCCCGTCGGGGACCCGTCGGAGCCCGTCCGGCGGGACGGCGAACCGGCTCTCGTGGGGGTTGAACGCGAAGACGGTCCGGTCGCGCCACGCCGGGTCGACGGCGTCGCCGACAGCGGTCACGCGCCCGACGACCGCGTAGCCGTACCGGAGCGGGTACGAGAGGTCGCCGTCCAGCGACGGCAGCTCCTCGTCGGCGACCGTTTCCGGGTCGAGCTCGCCGCGGTACGCGAGCAGCTCCGACCCCGCGCTGACCGCCGAGACCGACGCCTCGACGACCGCCTCGTCCGGGGCGGGGTCGGGCTCGTCGATGCCGACCACGTCGACGCGCTCCGGGCCGACGAACTCGACCGCGCGCCCGGCGTCGCCCCCGCTCACCGGGGGACACCCCTCGACGTTCGGCGACCGCGACCGTGTGACATTACTGATAACACGGGTCGATCGAACATAAAGCCCCGGCGGCGTCGGTCGGTCGGCGACGCCGGCGTCGCGGCCGCGGCCGCTCGGGAGTAGAAATAAGCCGACGGGGTCCGTGTTTCACGTGTCCATGGCACACTCGAACGCGGACGTCGAGGGCGCGTCGCTGACGCCGCTGCACTGGGTCGGAATCGTGGCGGCGGCCGTGACCGCGACCGCACACGTCGTCCTCGGCGTCCGGGCCGGCGGGACGTTCCTGGTCCTGTTCCTCTTCGCGGCGCTCGGATTCGGTGCCGGCGTCGCGGCGGTCGTCTTCGACTACCGCCGACGGCTGGCGTACGCGCTCGGCATCCCCTTCACCGCCGGACAGATCGTCCTGTGGTACGTCCTCAACGACGTCCCGCCGATCCCGACGAGCCACGCGGTCGACAAGGTCGCGCAGGTCGTGTTGATCGCCGTCCTCGCGGTCCTGTTGTCCCGGGAGTCGTGAGCCCGCTGACCTCCGTCGGATCCGCGTGACCCGCGGCCGAGAGCCGTGGTACCACACGTGTTGTGTGACGGGACGCGCACAGCCGCCGTCCGCTTATGTTACCGACTCCGGTAGTGAGAATCGATGGCCGACGACCCGCTTTTCGACGAGTTCGAACTGAACGGACACACCCTCGACAACCGCGTCGGTCTCGCGCCGATGACGCGGACGAGCGCGACCGACGAGGGGCACCCGACGGACCGGATGGCGCGGTACTACGCCTCCTTCGCCCGCGGCGGCTTCTCGTTCCTCGTCACCGAGGGCGTCCACCCGGACGCGACGCACAGTCAGGGCTACCCCAACCAGCCCGGCCTCGCGACCGACGAACAGGCGGCGGCGTGGGAGCCGGTCGTCGACGCCGTCCACGAGGAGGGCAGCCCCATCTTCGCTCAGCTGATGCACGCCGGGGCGCAGGCGCAGGGCAACCGCTACGGGTACGGTCCCGTCGCCCCCTCCTCGCACCGCCCGCCGGGCGAGATGGCCGAGATGTACGGCGGTTCGGGCGAGTTCCCCGAGGCGGACGGACTCGACGCCGAGGGGCTCGACGACGTGAAGGCGGGCTTCGTCGCGGCGGCGGAGCGCGCGGTCGACGCCGGCTTCGACGGGATCGAAGTCCACGCCGCGAACGGCTACCTCCTCCACGAGTTCGTCGACCCGCTGGTCAACGAGCGCGACGACGAGTACGGCGGGTCGCCGGAGGCCCGCGCGCGGTTCCCCGCCGAGGTGACGGCGGCCATCGACGAGGCAACGCCGGACGAGTTCGTCGTCGGCGTCCGCGCGTCGCAGGCGGCGGTAGTCGATCAGGAGCGCGTGTGGCCCGACGGCGAGGCGACCGCCGCCGCGCTGTTCGGCGCGCTCTCCGACGCCGGTGCCGACTACGTCCACGTCACCGGCGGCGACGCGACCGCGCCCGAGGTGCCGGACACCGAACGGACGCTCGCGGAACTCGCCGTGGAACACGCCGACGGCGTCGCCGTGGTCGCCAACGGGAGCCTCGGCGACCCCGAGAACGCCCGCGCCGCGCTGGCCGACGGCTCCGACCTGATCACGCTCGGGACCGGCGCGCTCGCCAACCACGACTGGCCCAACCGGGTCCGGGCGGGCGAGCCGCTCGACGACCTCGACCCGAGCGTCGTCTTCCAGCCCGACGCCTCGCTCAGCGACCCCGAGGTCCCCGGCGACGACTGACGCCGGCGCGAACTCTCCCGCTCGAAGGTTCGCCACCCGCTCCGTCGCCCTCCGCCGACCGACTCAGCCGCCGTTCCCCTCCGCCGAGACCGGCGGATCGTCGCGGCCCAGCCGCCCCGTCGCGGCCGCCCAGTCCCGGGCGAAACTCCCCAGCAGCGCCGCGAGCGAGACCCCCGCGAGCGCGGTGAGCCAGACGACCCCCTCACTCCCGCCAGCGCCGCCGACGCCCGGGAGGAGCGCGAGCGCGACGACGGCGAACTGGGCGGTGCCGACGAGCGGACGGACCCGGCTCGGGGGGAGTTCGTACACCGGCGCGCCGGTCCGCCTGCGCCGCCACAGCGACCCGGCGTAGGCGTACCAGACGCCGCCGGCGACGAGGTACCACGCCGGTAGCGACCCGAGCGCGACGGCCACCGACGCGCCCACGAGGACGGCGAGCGCGTCGGTGGCCCCGTCGACCCGCGCGCCGAGGACCGTCTCGGTCGTGCGGCGGGCGACCGCGCCGTCGACCGCGTCGAGACCGACCGCGCCGGCGAACAGCGCGGCGGGGACCCACGGAGAGGGGGGCGACGCGACGACCGCGCCGGCGAGGACAGCGGCGAGCCAGCCGCGGAACAGCGTGATCAGGTTCGCCGGACCGAGCCGCGCTCGGGGGTCATCCCCGTCGGACGGACGGTTCGCGTCGAGGCTCGTCCACGCGTACGCCGCCAGGTACGTCCCGGGCGCGGCCGCGGCGAGGGCCCACTCGGTCCCGAGCGGTCGCCACAGCGCCGCGAGACCGAGGAGGCCGAGCGCCGCGACGGCGACGAACCGCAGGCGGAGGCGGTCGAGCGGATCTGCCTGCGACCCGAGTCCGACCATCTCAGTCCGTCCGTCGGTCCGCGGGCGGTTCGGCGCTTCGGTCGGCGCTTTCGGCGTTGCGGTCGCTGCTCTCGGCGTTGCGGTCGCTGTTCCCACCGACCTCGTCGGTCTCGCCCTCGGTGCTCCGCGGCGTCTCGCCGATCTCCTCCATCACGCGGGCGTGGAACTCCCGGAGGACGGCGGACTCGTCGTCGGCGATGACCGTGTCGGAGTCGACGAGCGTCGCCAGCCCGAACGCGAGCGGGCTGGGCGAGTCGACGACGCGGTGCTCCACCGCCAGATCGCCCGCCGAGATCCGCCCGACGGCCTCGCGGATCCCCGCGACGTCGAGCCGGTCCTCCAGCAGTTCGCGGTACGTCTCCTCCAACACGGCGAACTCCTCCAAGTCGCTCGCGAACGACAGCAGCATCTCGGCGGAGACCTGCTGTTCGGCGGCCGACTTCTCGTACCCCTTGTACCGCTTCAGGATCATGAGCGCGCGCCCGGCGTTGATGCGGAAGTAGCGCTGGAGCAGGTCGGTCCCCTCGACGGCCTCGCGGAGGTCCCCGCGGACCGTCTCCGGGTCGAGGTCCGACAGGATCTGTGCCACGTCGACCTTGCGGTTCAAGGGGAGCGCGAGCGAGAACCCGCGATCCGCCACCGCGACCGCGACGTTGGCGTCGGTCCGGTTCGCGACCGCGCTCGCGACGAGCCGCGAGAGCCCGTCGTTGAACCGCCGGCCGTACGTGGAGTGGACGTAGAAGCGGCGCTTGTACTCGTTGCGGTCGAGCTCCTCCTCCACGACGAGCCGGTCCGGCGTCGAGACGCCAGCCGACCCCGCGTACTTGACCTGCTCGTCGTACATGCGGGCGAGCGCCCGGACCGCGTTTCCATCGAGGGGGAACTCGCGGAGCCACGCCCGGACCGCCGCGGGACCGGCGTTCTGGCCGTCGCCGGTCAGCCGGTCGAGGAGTTCGGCCTGAAACGCCAGCACCTCGCGGGCGAGGTCCGCAGAGAGGGGGAGGCGCTCGGCGAACCACGAGGGGACGGTCGGGCGCTCGCTCGTGCGGTCGACGTACACCTTCGAGCCGCGGCGGTAGCGGAACGCGAACCGCTCGCCGCCGAGCGCGAACACGTCGCCCGACTCCAGCGTGTCGAGGTACGACTCGTCGAGCGTGCCGACCCACTCGTCGCCGCGCGTGAACACGTCGCAGGTGAACGAGTCCGGGATCGTCCCCACGTTCGTCATGTAGATGACCCGCGCGAGGCGGCCGCGCTTCCCGACGAGGGTCTCCCCGACCGGGAACTCGGCGTGGTGATGCTCGCCGTCGGGCGGGTCGTTGGCGTCGCGCCACACCTTCGGGTAGACGTTCTTCGACTCCAGCCCGTCGTAGTCCGCGGTGAGGTACCGCACGAGCCGTTCGTAGTCGGCCTCGTCGAAGTCGCGGTACGGGTGCGCCCGGCGCAGCACCTCCCGGACCTCGCGGTCCGGGCGGATCCGGTTTATCGCCATCCCGTACACGTGCTGGGCGGCCACGTCGTAGGCCCCCTCGGGCGGGAACACGCGGTCGACGAAGCCGTCCTCGGCGCGCGCGAGCAGCGTGGCGCACTCGATCAGCTCGTCGCGGTCGAGGGCGAACACCCGGCCCTCGACCGTCTCGCCCGGGCTGTGGCCCGCGCGGCCGACGCGCTGGAGCAGCGCCGCGACCGACTTCGGGGAGCCGACCTGGACCACCAGATCGAGGTGGGGCATGTCGATGCCGAGTTCGAGGCTCGTCGAGGTGGTGACCACGTCGAGGTCGCCGGCCTTCAACCCCTCCTCGACGCGGGTCCGCTGCGCCTCGCCGAGGCTGCCGTGGTGACAGCCCGAGTTCGACTCGTCGTAGCCGAACCGCTGGCGGAGCTCCTGTAGCGTACGCTCCGCGCCGGACCGGGAGTTCGTGAACACGAGGGTGTTCTCGTGGGACTCGATCAGGTCGCGGAGCGACTCGTAGAAGCGGTCGGTCACCGCCGACCGCGGCGTGTGGATCAGGTCGGCCGCGGGCGTCCTGAGTTCGAGGTCGAACTCCCGCGAGAACCGCGCGTCGACCACCTCGCACGGGCGCGTCTCGAACCCGTCGGGGTCGCCGACCGCGCCGTCGACCCGGTCGCGCCCGACGAGGAACGAGGCGATCCCGTCGAGCGGCTCGACCGTCGCGGAGCAGCCGATCCGCGTGATCTCGTCGGTCGCTCGCGGTTCGTTGTCGTCCTCGGAGCCGTCCGTCGGGTCGTCCCGCGTCAGTTCGGTCAATCGCTCCAGCGACACCGAGAGGTGCGTGCCGCGCTTGTTCGCGGCCAGCGAGTGGATCTCGTCGACGATCACGTACTCGACGGTGCGGAGCTTCTCCTTGAACTTCGGCGAGTTGAGTAAGATCGCGATCGTCTCCGGCGTGGTGTTGAGGACGTGGGGCGTCTCCGAGAGCATCGCCTGCCGGTCCGCCTTCGAGGTGTCGCCGTGCCGGATCGCCTGCCTGACGCCGGGGTCGTAGGAGTCAGCGTCGCCGTCGGCGTCGCGCTCGGCCCCCGCGTCGTCCCCGTCCGCCTCCTCCGCAGCGATTGCCTCGCCGATCCCCGCAAGCGGGGTCTGGAGGTTGCGCTCGATGTCGTTCGCGAGCGACTTCAGCGGCGAGACGTACAGGCAGTAGACGGAGTTTTCGAGGTCGCCGGCGCGGTCGCGCGCGAAGAGGTCGTCGAGGACCGAGATGAATGAGGCGAGCGTCTTCCCGCTGCCCGTCGGCGCGGCGACGAGGCAGTTCTCCCCGTCGTCGACGTGGGGGATGGCCTCGCGCTGGGGCGGCGTGAAGAAGCCGCCGTTCTCGGCGACGTACCCGCCGAACCGCTCGACCCACCAGCGACGGACCGGCGGCGAGAGCCGGGCGAGGACGTCGGCGTCGTCGATCGGGACCGTCTCCGGGTCGAAGCCGGGGGCCGCGACCGCGCCGCGGTCGACCGCGTCCCGGAGGAGTGCCCGGGCGGTGGCCTCGGCGTCGCGGTCCGTGGACTCGCTCACGCCGATCGACACGGGACACGGAGGGAAATCGGTTGCGTCGGTCTCGGCGGCAGTTCGCGCGACCGACCCCCGTCCGTCGCCTGCGCGGAAATTCGCGCGACCGACCCCCGTCCGTCGCCTGCGCGGAAATTCGCGCGACCGACCCGTTTATCCGCCGCGCTTCCGTGACGGAACACGCATGAGCGGTACCTCGCCGGAGCCCGACCGACGGATCGACCGGAACCTGTTCGTCACCGTCTCCGGCCCGCCGGGCTGCGGTGCCACGACGCTCGTCGAGGGGATCGCGGAGGCGCTCGACTGCGGCTACGTCTCCGGGGGCGAGCTGTTCCGCGAGATCGCGGCCGAACGCGACCTGAGCCTCTCGCAGCTCATCGCCGAGACCGGCGAGTCCGAGGAGATCGACCGCGCGCTCGACAAGCGGCTCCGCCGGATCGCCGAGAAGTGGGGGACAGCCAACAAGGCGTTCGTACTGGAGTCGCGGCTCGCGGGGTGGATCGCCGGCAACCGGGCGGACATCCGGATCTGGCTCGACGCGCCCGAAGAGGTCCGCGCGGACCGGACCGCCGACCGCGCGGAGATGACCTCCGAGATGCAGGTGCGCGAGGTCATTGAGGAGCAACGGTACAAGTCCTACTACGGCATCGACCTCTCCGACCGGTCGATCTACGACCTCGTGATCAACACGGGGCGCTGGGACGCCGAATCGACGCTCGAACTGGCGCTCACCGGCATCGAAGGGTACGACGTCGAGAGCGACGAGGGCGCGTTCGACACCCCGGACTTCGAGGTCTGAACGTCGCCCCGCGGTCTCGGGCCGTCCCGGGTCACCCGGAACACTCCGGGCTCTGTCCGAGCGGCGGACCCCTGGCCCACACTTATCCCGGAGCTGTTCGTACGTCGAAACGAATGACCGACGAGCCGAGCGGCCGCAACCTCGACGGCGACGCGCCGGTCGCGGAGGCTGTCGTCGAGACGGACGAGGCGACGATCACCGAGGACGCCGAGCTCGAACGCACCATCGGGCTGACAGGCGGCCTCGCGATCGGGATCGGGACGATGATCGGGGCCGGGATCTTCGTGTTCCCCGGGCTGGCCGGCGGCGAGATCGGCGCGGCGGCGAGCGCCTCGTTCGCGGTCGGCGGGCTGATCGCGCTCCTCGTCGCGCTCCCAACCTCGGAGCTGGCGACCGCGATGCCCCGCAGCGGCGGCGGGTACTACTTCATCTCGCGCGGGCTCGGGACGCTCGCCGGCACGGTGATCGGGCTGTCGCTGTGGCTCGGGCTGGTGTTCGCGACGGCCTTCTACCTCGTCGGCCTCGGCTACTACGCCCTCGACGCGCTCGCGCAGGTCGGGGTCACGATCGGCGTCGGCACCGACGCGCTCGTCTCCGGCATCGCCGTCGTCGCCGGGGTCGCGTTCACGGTCCTCAACGTCACCGGCACCGAGAACGCCGCGAAGCTCCAGAACGCCATCGTCGCGCTGCTGCTCTCGATGCTCGTCGCCTTCCTCGGGTACGGGCTCCTGGAGGCGTTCGGGTTCGTCGCCGTCGACACGCCGCCGGGAGAGGCCGTCGACGTCTGGGAGGCGGTCCCGATCCTCTCGGTCGCCGCGCTCGTGTTCACCTCGTACCTCGGCTTCGCACAGGTCGCCACGGTGGCCGGGGAGATGAAAAACCCCGGGCGGAACCTCCCGCTGGCGATGGTCGGCTCGGTGCTGATCGTGACGGTCCTGTACGTGCTGACCATCTTCATCGCGACGAACGTCTTCACGCGGGACGCGCTGCTTGCCGCCGGCGAGACCGCCATGGTCGAGGTCGGGCGGGCGCTGCTCGGGCCGGCCGGGGCGCTCGTGATCATCGTCGGCGGGCTGCTCGCGACGATGTCGTCGGCGAACGCGTCGATCCTCAGCACCTCGCGGGCGATATACGGCGTCTCGAAGGACGCGCTCCTCCCGCGGTGGGCGAGCCGGATCAACCTGCGGTACGGCACGCCCCACGTCGCCCTCGGGATGGCCGGCGGGCCGGTGATCGTCCTCGCCGCGACCGGACAGGTACAGCTGCTCGCGGAGGTCGCCTCCTTCCTCCACCTGATCATGTACGGGCTGATGTGCGTCGCGCTCGTCGCCATCCGGCGGGACCGGCCGGAGTGGTACGACCCCGACTTCGTCGTGCCCGGCGGTCCGGTCGTCCCCGTCCTCGGCGCGCTCGCCAGCTTCGGGCTGATCGCGTTCATGGACCGCCTCTCGATCGCCGTGGGGGTCGTCGTCATCGCCGTCACCGCCGGATGGTATTTCTACTACGCCCGCGACGTGTCGCTCAAGGGGGCCCTGTGATGACACGCGTACTCGTACCCGTCGCGGTACTGGAGCGGGAGAGCGTCTCGCCCGGACTGATATCGCTACTCGGAACTGTCGACGTGACGCTGCTCGGCTACCACGTCCTCCCCGAGCAGACGCCGCCGGATCAGGCCCGGCTCCAGTTCGAGGAGCGCGCGACCGCCGCGCTGGAGGACCTGAGCCAGGAGTTCCGGGCCGCCGGCGGCGACGCCGATCACCGGCTCGTGTTCACGCACGACCGCGAGCAGACGATCCAGCGAGTAGCGGGCGAGGTGGGGGCAGACGCGTTCGCCGTCTCCGGGCCGACCGGCGACGTCGATCGGCTCCTCGTGTCGCTCTCCGGCGACGTCGACGTCGACCGCGTCCTCTCGTTCGTCGAGCGGCTCGTCGGCGACCGCGACATCGGCGTCACGCTGTTCCTCGCGGCGGGTGCGGGGACGCCGGACGACGCCGCGGCCGACGAGTCCGAGAGGACCGCGCCGGACGACGCGGACGGCGCGCGGCTGGAGGCGGCGGCCGACCGGCTCCGCGAGGCGGGCGTCGAGGCGACGACGGAACTCGCGGAGGGCGGTTCGCCGTTCGACGCGCTGATCGACGCCGCGGCCGGACACGACGCGATCGTGATGGCGGAGCGCGCCCCGTCGTTCCGGTCGCTCGTGTTCGGCGACGAGGGGGAGCGGGTCGCGGCCGCCTCGGTCGGCCCGGTCATCGTGGTCCGCGACGCGGAGTCCGACGCCTCCGCCGCAGGGACGAGTTCCGAACCCGGGGAGTGACGGGGGCTACCGCTCGCCGCGGACGGCGACCGTCTCCCGCTCGAACGCCTCCGCGTCCGCGCGCCAGCGCCACGACCCGACGAAGGGGTAGCCGTCCAGCGCGCAGATGACGTACGAGCGGTCCGGCCACGTCGCGCGCGCGGCGTCCGTCTCGCTCGGTTCTGTCGGTCCGGCCGGGTGCGAGTGGTAGAAGCCGACCGCGTCGAGCCCGTCGGCCTCGATCGCCTCCAGCAGTTCGAGCTGCTCCTCCGGATCGATCCGATACCGGATCTGCGGCCGATCCGCGACGTTCTCGGCCGCGTAGGCGCGCTCGACGAGCGTCACTTCGTCGACGGCGGTCGCGTCGGTGACGCCCGCTCCGCCGGCGTCGTCGCCAGTCCCGCCGTCGTCGCCGGCTTCGCCGTCGCCGACGGTCGTGCCGGCCAGGACGCCGCAGACCTCCGCGTCGCCCCCGGCGTACGCCCGCGAGACGATCTCGTCGTAGACCGCCCTGGGGAGTTCGATCACACGACGGGTGACGGGCGGCCGGCGGATAAATCCGATCCGCTCGGCGGGTGCCGCCCCTCCGTCGGAGGTAGCGGCAGTCGTTGGACCCGCACGGGTATTTTTATTCTCACCCCGGGAGGTGAGCGTATGAGCGACGCTGCCGCCGGGTCTCCGGCACCGACCGCCGAGGAGGCCCTCCACACGACCCTCGACATGCCGTTCGACGACGCGGTGCCGTTCGTCCAGATCGAACACGAACTCGCCGACTTCGAGACGGTTCAGGTCACGCGGTTGGACCAGATGGTCGAGGGCATGCTCGGTCACGACGACGTCGAGCGGACGGCGCTGATCGTCGTCTGTCACCCGGAGATCGCGTACGACGCGCTCGGCATCGACCCGACGCTCGCCGGCATGCTCCCGTGTACGACCATCGTCTACGAGCGCGAGGGCGACGATCCGGTCCACGTCCACCACGTCTCGGCGACAAAGGCGATCCGCGATCTCGGCTGCGCCCCCTCGGAGTCGTCGGCCGACGTGGAGGCGCTCGTCGAGAAGACGGGCGAACTGATGACCGTCGTCTGGGAGAACATCGAGGAACACGGCACCGAGTAGGACCGACGCCGCACGCGACGTCGGGGCGAGAACCGGGGAGTTCGCGACGGAACCGACGCGCCGTCAGCGTTCGATCCCTTCGACGCGCCGGAGCGCGCGCCGGACGTCGCCCGGCGTCGCGTACGGCCCGCCGCTCACGCGGTGGTCCGGCAGCAGGAGGGGGATCGGGTTGTCGGCCAGCGCGTCCCGCACCGTCGCCACGTCGTCGGCGTCGTTCGGGTCGAATCCGCTGAGCCGCGCGAGCCGGCTCACCGACACCTCCTCGCCGTAGGGAACGCTCCGGAGCGACTCCAGCACCGCCCGCTGGTCGGTCGGCACCGTCAGCCCGAGCGCGACCTCGGGGAACTCGTCGCGCTCGCCGCCGACGTACGCGCCGATGCGGTCCAACAGGTCGTGGTCGTCCTCCGCGTCGCCCGGCGGTTCGGCCGGGAACGACACCGAGATGACGCGGCCGCCAGCGAACCCCACCTGAACGGTGCGACCGATCTCGTCGAACTCCCGGGCATACACGCCGGAGGTACCCGACACGCTCATACCCTTCATTGGACGGGTCGATTACTTAAAATATCGGCCGACAGTCGGCTAACGCCCGACGCGACGGACCGGACGGCGGAGCGGGGCCTCGGCTCGACCGGTCGGGTCCCCCGCAAGTCTTATGAACAGATACGTACATTAGTGTATAGTAATGGACGATCCAGACGAGCTGGCACCGGCGGTCAGATCGATCCTGTCCGCCGCTCGCGAACGCGGGGGGTCACGACCGAGCGAGCGGGTCTCGGTCTCGCCCCGCGACATCGACGTCGCGTTGGAGCGCGCCGAGGCCGACGGGCGCGTCCCGCTCATCGCCGAGGTGAAACCGACCAGTCCGACCACCGAGGGGGCCCGGGAGGACGACCCGGTCGCGCTCGCGGAGGGGATGGTCGCGGGCGGCGCGGCCGCCCTGAGCGTGCTCACCGAGCCGGACCACTTCGGCGGGAGCGTCGGCACCCTCGAACGCGTGCGCGACGCCGTCGACGTGCCGGTCCTGCGGAAGGACTTCGTCGTCGACGAGGCCCAGCTCGACGCCGTCGAGAGCGACCTCGTCCTGCTCATCGCCCGCTTCGTCGGCGACGACCTCGCGGACCTGCTCGCGGCCGCCCGCGACCGCGGCTTCAGGGTCCTCGTCGAGGTCCACGACCGCGAGGAGTTGGCGCGCGCGCTCGACGCGGGCGCGAAAACGGTCGGCGTCAACAACCGCGACCTCGCTGAGCTGGTCGTCGACCTCGGAACCTTCGAGTCCGTGGCGCGCCACGTCCCGGACGAGGTGACGCTGATCGCGGAAAGCGGCATCGAGTCGCCCGCCGACGTCCGTCGGATGCGCGCGGCCGGCGCGGACGCGCTCCTCGTCGGCAGCGCGATCATGGACGGCGACGTCGAGGCGAACACGCGCGAACTGGTGCGGGCGGAGGCGGACGGCGACGCGGACGGCGAGGACCACCGAGACACCACGGAACACCCAACATGAGCGAGACCGACACGCGGACGACGGAGGAAACGGAGACGGCGCGACGCCCCGGCCGCGAGCGCGGCCGCGACGACGGGAAGTTCGGCCGCTACGGCGGCCAGTACGTCCCCGAGGCGCTGATGCCGGCCATCGAGGAGCTGACCGACGCCTACGAGCGCTACGTCCTGAACAACGAGGACGGGTTCATGGAGGAGTTCCGCGAGCGCCTCGCGGACTTCGGCGGGCGGCCGACCCCGCTCCAGCGCGCCGACCGGCTCTCGGAGCGCTACGACACGGAGGTGTACCTCAAGCGCGAGGACCTCCTCCACGGCGGCGCGCACAAGCTGAACAACGCGCTGGGACAGGTCCTCTTGGCGAAGTACATGGGCAAAGAGCGCATCATCGCGGAGACCGGGGCCGGCCAGCACGGCACCGCGACGGCGATGGCGGCCGCCCACCTCGACATGCCCTGTACGATCTACATGGGCGAGCGTGACATCAACCGCCAGCGCCCCAACGTGTTCCGGATGAAGCTCAACGGCTCGGAGGTGAAGCCGGTGACGACGGGCCGCGGGACGCTGAAGGAGGCCATCTCCGAGACGATGCGCGACTGGGCCGAGACGGTCGAGGACACCCACTACGTGATCGGCTCCATCGTCGGTCCGCACCCCTTCCCGGTGATGGTCCGCGACTTCCAGGCGGTCATCTCCGAGGAGGCCCGCGAGCAGGCGATAGAGAAGACCGGCGGGCTCCCGACCGACGTGGTCGCCTGCGCGGGCGGCGGCTCGAACACGATGGGCACGTTCGCACACTTCGTCGACGACGAGGACGTCGCGCTCCACGCGGTCGAGGCCGGCGGCTCGACGCTGGAGGTCGACGAGGAGGCGGGCGTCGCGCCCAACTCCGCGTCGCTGTTCGCCGGCGAGGAGGGCGTCCTCCACGGGGCACGCACGAAGCTGCTTCAGGACTCGGACGGACAGATCATGGAGAGCCACTCGGTGTCCTCCGGGCTCGACTACGCCGGCGTCGGCCCGGAGCTCGCGTACCTCGTCGACGAGGAGCGCGTCGACCCGGTCGCGGTCGACGACGACGCCGCCTTGGAGGGGTTCCACCGACTCTCGAACACCGAGGGGATCATCCCCGCGCTGGAGACGGCCCACGCGTTCGGCTACCTCGAAGCGCACCACGAGGACCTCGGCGAGCGCGTGGTCGTGAACGTCTCCGGGCGCGGCGACAAGGACCTCGACGCCGCCATCGAGGAGACCGATCAGCGCGACGTGGCGAACGCGCCCGACATGTCGATGTTCACGGGGGGAATGTAGATGGCCAATTCCGACGCGCTCGACGCGGCGTTCGCGGACGGGCCGGCGTACGTCCCGTACCTCGTCGTCGGCGACCCCGACTACGAGTCGTCGACGGCGTACGTTGAGGCGCTCGACCGCGGCGGCGCGGACGTGATCGAACTCGGCCTCCCCTTCTCGGAGCCCATCGCGGAGGGGTCGACGATCCAGGAGGCGCTCGTCCGCTCGCTCGACGCGGGGATGACGCCCGACCGCTTCTTCGCGTTCGCGGAGGATCTGGAGGTCGACGCCGCGCTGGTGTGTATGACCTATTACAACCTCATCTATCAGTACGGCAAGGGCGAGGGTCCCCGTCCGTTCGTCGAGCGCGCGGCCGCCGCCGGCATTCAGGGGCTCGTCGTCCCCGACCTCCCCGCCGAGGAGGCCGACCCGCTCCGCGAGGCGTGCGACGAGTTCGGGCTGGACCTGATCTTCATCGTCGCCCCGACGACGCGCGGCGACCGGCTGGACCGGATGATGGCGAACGTCTCCGGCTACGTGTACGTTCAGGCGCGCTTGGGGACCACGGGCGCTCGCGACGACGTGTCGGACCAGACGACGGCGAGCCTCGACCGCCTCGGCGGGTACGACGTGCCGAAGGCGGTCGGGTTCGGCATCTCGACGGGCGACCACGCGGAGCGGATCGTCGCGGGCGGCGCGGACGGGATCATCGTCGGCTCGGCGCTCGTCGACGTGGTCGCCGAGGGCGTCGCGGAGGATCTGTCGACCGCCGAGGTCGCCGACCGATTAGAGGCGCTCTCCCGTGAATTGAAGCAGGGAGCCGAGCGCGGCCACCGCTCGCGGACCGGGACCGTCGAGTCCGCCTGAGACGAAAACGACCCAATACGTCCCCGAACGAAACCCACTTACCTCCGATTGCCACACGCTCACACAACGACCGATCTCACCATGACAGCAGGACTCTCGGCACGACTCGACCGCATCTCCACGAACGACCGATACCTCATCGTCCCGATGGACCACGGGATCACGATGGGCGCAGTCGAGGGGCTCGTCGACATCGAGTCGACGATCGACGGCGTCACCAGCGGCGGCGCGGACGCGGTGCTCACCCAGCGCGGCATCGCGGAGCGCGTCCACCCCAACAAGAACGACGCGGGGTACATCGTCCACGTCAACGGCTCGACGACGATCGGGCCGGACGAACAGGACAAGCGGGTCACCGCCACCGCCGAGGACGCGGTCCGCGCGGGCGCTGACGCCGTCTCGTTCCACATCAACGTCGGTTCCGACCACGAGCCAGACCAGATCGAGGAGCTGGCGGAGCTGACCGCGGACGCCGAGCGGCTCGGGCTGCCGGTCCTCGCGATGGCGTACGCGCGCGGCCCGGGCGTCGACAGCACCGACCCCGAGTCGCTCGGTCACGCCGTCCGGCTCGCCGAGGAGCTCGGCGCGGACGTGGTGAAGACGGGCTACTCCGGCGACGGCGACTCCTTCGCGCGGGTGACGGAGTCGACCCGGCTGCCGGTCGTCATCGCCGGCGGCTCGAAGGGGACCGACCGCGAGACGGTGGAGATGGTCCGCGGCGCGATGGACGGCGACGCCGCCGGCGTGTCGATGGGTCGGTCGATCTTCCAGCACGACGACCCCGAGGGGATCGCCCGCGCGGTCTCCGCCATCGTCCACGACGACGCCTCGGTCGAGGAGGCGCTCCGCGCGGGCGGCTTCGTCGAGGCGTAGCGCGCTCCCTTTCCTAGTTCCGAGTTAACAGGCGGCGTGAATTTGCTCTTCCACCCGCGGTTCTCCGACCGGTCCGTCCGGGTCGACGGGCTGTTCGACGTGGAAGACGGTCACGGACGACAGGTCGCGGTCCGACCGCTCGCAGACGTACGACGCCACCGGTCGGTACCGCGACTCGCCCGCGTCCTTCATCCTGAACCCGAACTGGTGCCAGAGGGTCGTCGGATACGTCGCCGCCGCGTCCGGCGGCCGGTCGAACGCGACCGCCCCGCCGTCCCGCACGTCGATCGCGTCGCCCGATTCGAGCGTCCCGCGGACGACGTACCAGCCGGAGGCGTCGGGCGGGTTCGGCGCGAAGAACGACCAGCTCGCCTCCGACAGCTCGCCCGCCGGCTCCGACGCCGGGAGGTCGACGAGCCCGACGCCCGCGGCCTGCCACCACACCAATGCGAGGAAAAAGCCAACGAGCAGCAGGGCGGCTCCGGCTCGAAGCCCGCGACGGATTCGGGGTTCGACCGGGAACGCGGACCCGGCCGCCTTCCCGGGGCCATCCGTTCCGCCGTCGCCACGTCCGCCGTCGCCGCTCCCGCCGCCAGCGCGCCCGCCGTCGCTCCGGGCGGTGTGCCCAGTCGACCGGCCGGGAACGGGGAGCTCCGACCCGGCCGTCTCGACGTGGTCCCAGACGCGGGGCGGCAGGAACAGCAGCAGGACCGAGACCATGACGAACGGGAACACGGCGAGCCGCATCGTCGCGGCCATGCCGAGGTGCGCGGCGACGAACGCGAGCGCGACTCCCGTCCTCAGCCGTCCGGTCGCGGCGACCAGCAGGACGGACGCCGAGAGGAGGGCGATCCAGAGCCAGTTCACCGCCGCGAGGACCGCGGCGTGATCGGCGACGAGCGGGCCGAGTCCCACGGTGAACTCCCCCAACTGGAAGATCCGGGGGACCGCGACGCCCGAGACCCACGCGTCGCTCCGGTACTTCGAGACCGCGTTCGCCGCGTAGATGGACACGAGCGTCAGCAGCGTGACGGCCGTGCCGACCGAACAGGCCCGCCGTTCGACGACGCCGCTCCCACGGCTCCCGCCGAGCGACCAGCGGGCGTCGAGCGGGAGGAAGAGGCTCACGAAGAGGAACACGACCAGAATCGTGTTCCCGCCGTTGATCGCGTACGGGTTCCGGGCGTACAGCGACGCGAGCAGGACGACGGAGACGCCCGTCGCCGCCCGGGTTCGATAGCCGACGAGCAGGCAGACGGCGGCGAGGGCGGCGACGGCGATCAGTCCGGTCTGTACCCGCGCCGAACCGGAGAGCGCGTGGATCGAAACGTCGTCCAACAGCGGGTACGCCTCGGCGAGCGTCGACCGCGGCAGGACGCCGGCGTCCGTGTAGAACGGCACCACGCCCGGGAGCCGATAGACCAGCAGGTCGGCGAGGAGGAGGAGGGCCAGCGCGACCCTGAAGACGCCGAGCGCCCGCGGATCGATCCCGAGGTAGGGTGCGGCGCGCTCGCGGAGGGGGTCGCGCGCCGCCGCCCATCGGGAACCCGCCTTCGACAGCCGCTGCCGTGGTGGCGTCATCCGGTAATCTAACTCAAACGAAACGAGTTGACTGATAAGTGCTTTGTCGTCGGTGCGCCGCGCTGCCGGCCGCAACGCGCGACCCTTCCGCAGTTTTCAAGCCGGCGCGCCGTGAGGTTCCGACAATGACACGCACGGTCTGGGTCAAAGCCGACGGCGACGTCGGCGACTGGGAGGCGCGCAAGCGACGGGTCACGGCCGCCATCGAGGCCGGGGCGGACTGGGTCCTCGTCGACGAGCAGGACGTCGGGCGCGTCCGGGAGCTCGGCGACGTCAACGTCGCGGCGTTCCGCTCCGACGCCGACGTGATCGACGACGCCGAGAGCGACGCCGAGGCCGACGCGTACTTCGTCGGGAAGGGCGGCGAGGGCGACGGAACGATCGCGATGCCCGACGACCTCTCGGGGTCGGCGGACCTGACGACGCTCCGCCGGCGCGATGACCGCGCGCAGGGCGCGTACGTCCGCGTCCTCGGGACCGAGTACGAGGCGTTCGCGGAGGCCGCGGCCGACGACGCCGAGTTCACCGTGATCGTCGGCGAGGACTGGTCCATCATCCCGCTGGAGAACCTGATCGCCCGGGTCGGCGAGGAGACGCACCTCGTCGCGGGCGCGACCACCGCCGCGGAGGCCCGGACCGCCTTCGAGACGCTTGAGATCGGCGCGGACGGCGTCCTCCTCGACGCGGACGACCCCGACGAGATCCGCGGCGCGGTCGAGGCCCGCGACGCGGCCGACCGCGAGACGCTCGACCTCTCGTACGCCGAGGTGACGGAGGTCGAGCAGACCGGGATGGCTGACCGCGTCTGTATCGACACGGGGTCGCTGATGGACGACACCGAGGGGATGTTAGTCGGCTCGATGTCGCGCGGGCTCTTCTTCGTCCACGCCGAGACCGCGGAGTCGCCGTACGTCGCCTCCCGCCCGTTCCGCGTGAACGCGGGCGCGGTCCACGCGTACGTCCGCAACGCCGAGGGCGGCACCAACTACCTCGCGGAGCTGTCGAGCGGCGACGAGGTCCAGCTCGTCGACACCGACGGCAACACCCGCGAGGCGGTGGTAGGCCGGGTGAAGATAGAGAAGCGCCCGATGTTCCGGATTCAGGCGGAGGTCGAGACGGACGAGGGGACCGACCGCATCGAGACGCTCATCCAGAACGCCGAGACTGTGAAGATCGCCACGAGCGAGGGCCGCAAGGCGGTCACCGAGGTCGAGCCGGGCGACGAGGCGCTCGTCTACTACGAGGACGTGGCGCGCCACTTCGGCGAGGCCGTAGAGGAGAGCATCATCGAGAAGTGAGCGGCCTCCCTCCGGTCGGCCGCTAGCAACGAGCGGGCCTGTGGCCCGCGAGTAGCGGGGTCGACTACACGGGAGACCACGTCTGGCGAGCGATGTCGCCGCTGGCGACGAGCGGTGTCCGCCACGCGTGCTGACTCGCGGTCGCCGAGGGCGACCGCTCGCAGGCACGCGCCACCGCAGTATCGACTCTCCGCCACACGCGATTGTTTATAAAGAACGCAGAAACGGCTGAAGCTGTTTAAATTCCGTACAGCTCGCCGTACTTCTCGTCGACGTAGTCGAGGAACGCGTCGGCGGTGAAGTCCTCGCCGGTCGCGCGCTTCACGAGCTCGTTCGTCTCGTAGCGGGAGCCGTGCCGATGGACGTTCTCGCCGAGCCAGTCGTGGAGGTCGTCGAAGTCGCCCTCCGCGATCTTCGCGTCGAGGTCGTCGATGTCGTCCTCGGCGGCCGCGAACAGCTGTGCGGCCATCACGGAGCCGAGCGAGTAGGTCGGGAAGTAGCCGAAGTTGCCGTGGCTCCAGTGGATGTCCTGAAGGCAGCCCTCGCTGTCGGTCTCCGGCCGGATGCCGAGGTACTCCTCGTACTTGTCGTTCCACACCTCGGGCACGTCCTCGACGTCGAGGTCGCCGCGGATCAGGTCGCGCTCGATCTCGAACCGGATCACGATGTGGAGGTGGTAGGTGAGCTCGTCGGCCTCGACCCGGATGAAGTTGTCCTCGTACACCTGGTTGAACGCCTCGTAGGCATCCCGGACGGTGGCGTCGTCGGTCTGCGGGAAGTGCTCCTGGAAGACGGGGAGGAACCGCTCCCAGAACGCCTCGCTGCGCCCGACGTGGTTCTCCCAGAGCCGGGACTGCGACTCGTGGACCGAGAGGTCGCGGGACTGGCCGAGCGGCGTGCCGAAGTGCTCCTGCGGGAGCCCGAGGTTGTACTGGGCGTGGCCGAACTCGTGGATCGTCGAGCCGACCGCACCGAGCGGGTCGGTCTCGTCGAACCGGGTGGTCACGCGGCAGTCGAACTGGTTGCCGGAGGTGAACGGGTGCGAGGAGACGTCGAGGCGGCCGCGGTCGAAGTCGTAGCCGACGAGCTCCAGCGCCTCCCGGGAGAGTTCCTCCTGGGTCTCCTCGTCGAACGTGCCCTCGAAGGTGTCGACCGCGAGCTCGACATCGGAGTCGCGGATGTCGTCGATCATCGGGACGAGCGCCTCTCGGAGCTCGGTGAGGATCGACTCGGCGCGCTCCATCGACAGGCAGGGCTCGAACTCCTCGAAGAGGACCTCGTAGGGGTCGCGGTCGGGGTCGATGTGCTCCGCGTACTCGCGTTTCAGCTCGACGTGCTTCTCGAGATGCGGGGCGAACGTTTCGAAGTCGTCCTCGGCCTTCGCCTCCTCCCACGCCTGGAGCGCCTCGGAGCCGGTCTCCGAGATCTCCTCGACGAGGTCGACCGGGACCGCGTCGGCGCGCTCGTACTCGCGTCGGACCTCGCGGACGACCGCGGCCTGCTCGTCCGTGAGGTCGGCGTCGTCCAGCTCGTCGAGCAGCTCGCCGGTCTCGTCGTCGGTGACCATGTCGTGGTGGACCGAGGAAAGCGCCGAGAGCTGCTTCGACCGGGCGGGCGTGCCGCCCTCCGGCATCATCACCTGCTGGTCCCAGCCGAGGACGCCGGAGGCGCTGCCGACCGCGTTCCACCGCTGGACGCGGTCGAGGAGGGCGTCGTATGCGTCCGGTGCGTCAGACGCGTCGTCCGTGTCGTCTGCCGTGGCTTCCGTTGCCATGCGTTTCGAATCGATCCCCGTCGTTAAGAAGGAACCGAACGCGGAACGCCGTTCGCGGCCGCTGACGGCCGCCGCGAGCGCGGGATATATGCCCGGCGGCGCGGAACGGCCTACAACCGATGCCCGAAGCCGACGAACTCGACATCGACCTGCGCTCGGACACCGTGACGACGCCCTCGGACGCGATGCGCGACGCGGCCGCGACCGCCGAGGTCGGCGACGACGTGTACCGCGACGACCCGACGGTCAACGAGCTGGAGGCCCGCGCTGCCGAGGCGGTCGGCACCGAGGCCGCGCTGTACGTCCCCTCGGGGACGATGGCGAACCAGATCGCGGTCCACGTCCACACGGAGCCCGGCCAAGAGCTCCTCTTGGAGCGCGAGTCGCACATCTACCGCTGGGAACTGGCCGGCGCGGCGAAGCTCTCGGGCGTCCAGACGCGGACGATAGACGCCGGCGACCGCTGCGTCCCGACCCCCGAGGCGGTCCGCGAGGGGCTCGTCGACGAGGACCTCCACCGGCCCGGGACCGGCCTCCTCGCCGTGGAGAACACGCACAACTATCGGGGCGGCAAGGCGGTCCCGGTCGACCGGATCGCGGCCGCGGCCGAGGCCGCCCGCGAACGCGACGTGCCGGTCCACCTCGACGGCGCGCGCGTGTTCAACGCCGCGGTCGCGCTCGGCGTCGACGCGAGCGAGGTCGTCGAGCCCGTCGACAGCGTCACCTTCTGTCTCTCGAAGGGGCTCGGCGCGCCCGTCGGGTCGATCCTCGCCGGCGACGAGGCGTTCGTCGAGGACGCCCGCCGCGTCCGGAAGCTGTTCGGCGGCGGGATGCGACAGGCCGGGATGATCGCCGCGCCCGGGCTGAAAGCGCTGGAGAACGTCGACCGCCTCGCCGACGACCACGCCAACGCGGAGCGGCTCGCGGCCGGCCTCGACGCGCTCGACGGCGTCGACGCGCCCGCGCCCGACACCAACATCGTGGTCGCTCACACCGAGGCGGCCGGGATCGAGGCCGCGGACCTCGTGACGGCGTGTAAGGCGGCCGGCGTGGGCTGCGTCGAGTTCGACGACCACACGACGCGGTTCACCACGCACCTCGACGTCGACGCCGACGAGGTCGACGCCGCGGTCGACCGGATCGCCGGCGTCGTCGAGGACCTGCGGGCCTGAACCGCGGCACGGAAACGTTCAATTCGCCGGCCGACGTAGGGCGGCGCATGGACGAGACGACAGCCGATGCGAGGGCGCGGAACCGCACAACCGAGGTGGAGCGCCCCCGCCCCTGAGGTCGTCGGCGTCGACATCAGCGGCCGCCACGAGGAGGACGGCGAGTACCTGATGGTCGCGGCCGCGGTCCACGCGCGGATCGACTCGGCGCGGATCCGGTCGGTCGAAGGGATCGGGTTCGCCGCCGCGCGCGAGGGACCGACGCTGGAGGCGACCGTCGCGCTCACCGCGGAGGCGGTCGGCCGCCTCCCGGAACCGCCGGACGGACCGATCGTCGCGGAGGGCGGCGAGTTCTACGAGGAACCGGCGGAGCGCGTCGGACTCAGCTTCCAGCCCGACTTTAAATACGTCGAGAGCATAGGCGAGCGCGAGACAGTGCAGGCAGCACACCACGCCGCGTACGCCGCCCGGGACCTCCTGTTATGACCGGAGACGCCGCGGGGGCGGACGCCGACGCCGGTCCGACGGTCGAGGGACGCCGAGCAGTCGTCGCCAAGCGCGTCGACGCCGGCGAGGCCGACCTCTCGGAGATCACCCAGCTCGCGGCCGCCGCGGGGTACGACGTGGTCGGCGAGCTCACCCAGACCCGCACGGAGGACGCCGCGTTCATGTTCGGCGAGGGGAAGGTCGCGGAGCTCCGGGACCACGTCCGCCGCACCGACGCCGGGGCGGTGATAATCGACAACGACGTGGGGCCGTACCAGACGTTCAACATCGGCGGGAAGCTCGCCGAGGGCGTCGAGGTGATCGACCGGTTCACGCTCATCCTCGAGATATTCGGCCAGCGCGCTAACACCCGGAAGGCGCAGCTGCAGGTCGAGCTCGCGGAGCTGCGCTACGAGCTGCCCCGCGCCGAGGCGAAGGCGAGCCTCGCCAAGCGCGACGAGCGGCCGGGGTTCATGGGGCTCGGCGAGTACGACGAGAGCGTCGAGCGCGACATCAAACGCCAGATATCCGAGATCCGCGACGAGCTCGAATCGATCGCGGAGAAGGAGGAGGCGCGCCGCGAGCAGCGCCGCGACTCCGGCTTCGACCTCGTCGCGCTCGCGGGCTACACCAACGCCGGCAAGTCGACGCTGATGCGGCGGCTCGCGGCCGAGATCGACGTCGACGAGAACGCCGAGCGCCACCCGGACCTCGACACGACCGCCGAGTCGCAGGACATGCTGTTCACGACGCTCGGCACCACCACCCGGCGGGCCGAGATGGAGAAGCGCGACGTCCTCCTGACCGATACGGTCGGGTTCATCTCGGATCTCCCCCACTGGCTCGTGGAGTCGTTCGAGTCCACGCTCGACTCCGTCTACCGCGCCGACCTCGTCCTCCTCGTCGTCGACGCCAGCGAGCCCGTCGAGGCGATGCGCGAGAAGCTCGTCACGAGCCACGACACCCTCTACGAGCGCAACGAGGCCCCGGTCGTCACCGTCTTCAACAAGATAGACCGGCTGGACCCCGGCGAGCTTGCCGACAAGCGCGCCGCCCTCTCGGGCGTGGCACCCGACCCGATCGGCGTCTCGGCGAAGACGGGCGCGGGCGTGGCCGAGCTCCGCGACCGCGTCGAGGGCGAGCTCCCGGACTGGGAGCGCGAGCGACTCGTCCTCCCAGTCACCGACGACGCGATGAGCCTCGTTTCGTGGGTCCACGACCACGGCCACGTCGACGAGGAGGCGTACGCGGGCGACCAGGTGACCGTCGACTTCGAGGCGAAGCCGTCGATCGTCGCCCGCGCCAGGGCGAAAGCAGCGGACATCACGGCGCGGCCGCCCGAGGAGTCCGTCTGACCGCGGCTCCCACCGGACGGGGAGCCGGACAAAGTATAGGTTTCTCCGCCGGCCATACGATGCCATGGACGAATCCGGGAGCCGCGGTCGGCTCGTCGACGGCGACGGGGACGCCGTCCCGCCGCCGGCCGACTTTCGGGAGCGAGCGGCCGCGAGCGACCCCGCGGTGTACGAGCGGTTCGACCGGGAGGGGCCGGACGCGTGGCGCGAGGCCGCCGACCTGTTGACGTGGGACCGCGAGTACGAGACGGTCCTCGACGACTCCGAGCCGCCCTTCTACGAGTGGTTCCCCGACGGTCGGCTCAACGCCGCGGCGAACTGCGTGGACCGACACCTCGACGAGCGCCGGAACCAGCTCGCGATCCGGTGGTTCGGCAAGCGCGGCGAGCGCCGGTCGTACACCTACCTCGACCTCCACCGCGAGGTGAACGCGCTCGCGGCCGGGCTCCGCGACCTCGGCGTCGAGGAGGACGACGTGGTCACGCTCTACCTGCCGATGGTCCCGGAGCTACCGATCGCGATGCTGGCGTGCGCGCGCATCGGCGCGCCGCACAACGTCGTCTTCGCGGGGCTGTCCGCGGAGGCGCTCGCGACCCGGATCGACGCCGCCGACTCCGAGTACCTGATCACCTGCGACGGCTACTACCGCCGGGAGGACGCGTTCAACCAGAAGTCGAAGGCGGACAACGCCCGGATCCGCGCCGAGGGGGACCTCTCGGCCGCGGTCGTCGTCGACCGCCTCGGGGACGAACTCTCCGTCTCGCTGGGCGACGACGAGCACGAGTACGAGGCCCTCGTCGAGGCGCACGACGGCGAGACGGTCGAGCCGGTCGCGCGCGACGCGACGGACCTGCTGTTCGTGATGTACACCTCCGGGACGACGGGGCGGCCGAAGGGCGTCGAACACGCGACCGGCGGCTACCTCGCACACGTCGCGTGGACGACCCAGAACGTCCTCGACGTGCGCCCCGACGACACCTACTGGTGCGCCGCCGACATCGGCTGGATCACGGGCCACTCCTACGGCGTCTACGGTCCGCTCGCGACGGGGACGACCACCGTGCTGTACGAGGGGTCGCCCGACTACCCGGACCGCGACCGGGTGTGGGACCTGATCGAGCGCAACGCGGTGAGCGTCTTCTACACCTCGCCGACCGCGATCCGCTCGTTCATGAAGTGGGGCGCGGAGTACCCCGACTCCCACGACCTCTCGTCGATCCGGCTGCTGGGGACGGTCGGCGAGTCGATCACGCCGAAGGCGTGGCGCTGGTACCGCGAGCACGTCGGCGGCGGCGACGCGCCGATCGTCGACACGTGGTGGCAGACCGAGACCGGTGCGATCGCGCTCGCCACGCTCCCGGGCGTCACGCCGATGAAGCCGGGGAGGGTCGGACCGCCGCTCCCCGGTATCGACGCGCAGGTCGTCGACGAGGACGGCGAGCCGGTCGACCCCGGCGAGTCCGGCTACCTGACGCTCGCCGCCCCGTGGCCCGGCATGCTGCGCGGGCTCCGCGAGGGCGACGAGCGCTACCTGCGGGAGTACTGGCTGAACGGCGAGGACGGCTGGCGCTACCGCACCGGCGACGGCGCGACCGTCGACGAGGACGGCTACGTCACGATCCTCGGCCGCGTGGACGACGTGATCAACGTCCGCGCGCAGCGGTTCAACACCGGCGAGCTGGAGGCGGCCATCGTCGACGCCGAGGGCGTGACGGAGGCCGCAGTCGTCGGGGACGACGACGGGCGGATCGTCGCGTACGTGACGACGAAGAGCGGCGTCGAACCGGGCGAGGCCCTCCGCGACGCCATCGCGGACCGACTGACGAGCGCCGTCGGGGACGTGGCCCGCGCCGACCGGATCGTGTTCACCCCGGAACTCCCGAAGACGCGCTCCGGGAAGATCATGCGACGGCTGCTGGAGGACATCGCCCGCGGCGAGGAGTTCGGCGACGTGAGCGCCCTCCGCAACCCCGAGGTCGTGGGCGAAATCGAGTCGACCGTTCGGGAAGAACGAAACTGAAATAGGTTACTTTTCTCGTCTCAAGGACCGTCGATAGGTTACTTATCATCGGCGGTCGAAGAACGGGGCATGGACGCGAGCGTCTTCTCCCGGGACGCGGTCAACGCGCGACGCCGAGCGGTGGTCAAGACCCTCTGCTATCGGGCGTTGATGGTGACTATCACCGTCCTCGTCGCGTGGCTCGTCGTCGGGGACGTCGGGCAGGCGGCGAGCATCGGCCTCGTGACCAACGCCGTAAAGACGCTCACTTACTACGGCTACGAGCGCCTGTGGGACCACGTGTCCTGGGGCGTCGGCGTGTCGGGCTGATCGCTGCCGACCGTTTCGGAACCCGCTGGATCCCCGAAGGAAGCCGTCGCCCTCGGCGGTCGGTTCCGGGGGCATCTCGGCCGAGACGAGTCGCTCACCGCCGAGAAGTCCGACTATCGGAACAGTTTTGTTTCGGCTACGTGTTGAGTTCCGAAACAAATGGTCGACGGCCTCGCCCCGGACGCCTACGACGCGCTCGTCACCGCCGCGGAGACGTATCGCGCGGCGCTCGTCGTGAGGCTGGCCGGCGAGGCCGGACTCCGGACCGAGGAGATGACCCGCGTCGCGCCGCGGCACCTCCGCGAAGCGGAGTCGACCGCGGGCGTTCGGATCCTCTCGGTGCCCGCGGCCGGGGGGGACGGCGACGCGGGCGCGGCCGCGACCGGTGATTCGGGGACGACCGCGGCCGGCAACGACGCGGATGCGGCCACGGTCGACGGCGGACGGATCGACAGGGAGACCGTCGTCCCGGCCTCGCTCGCGGCGGATCTCGACCGGTACGCGAGGAGCGAGGGGCTCGACGACGACGAGCCGTACGTCGACGTCTCGCCCCGCCGCGTCCAGATGATCGTGAGCGAGACTGCGGCGCGGGCGGCCGACCTCGCCGACGGGGCGCTCGACGAGCGGGTCACGCCAAGCCTCCTCCGGAAGACGTTCGCCCGGCGGCTGCTCGTCGACCGCGACGTCGACCCGCGGGCGGTCCGCGACGCGGGCGGGTGGGAGTCGCTCGGCACGCTCGACCCCTACCTCGACCCGCTCGACGGGGAGGCGCTCGCGGCCGCGATGGCCGGCGGCGGAGACTCGGCCGACGCGGCCGCGGGACGGACCGGAACGACCGTCCTGTCAGGGTTCGAGGCGCTCGCGGACCCCGGATCGGCGGACCCCGTCGCGGCCGTCCCCGAGGGACTGACCGAGGCGGACCGCTGGGCCGAGGCCTGGGTCGTCCGCCGCGCGGTCGGGGGCGAACGGACGGACGTGGCCGCGGCCGCGGGCGTCGACCCCGAGGCCCTCGCGGACCGCGTCGCGGCCGCCGAGGGGCCGTGGCTGGACGCGATAGCCGACGGCGTGCCGGCCGCGACCGACGGCGGAAAGGGCACGGCGGGGCGGCCGGCGCTTGCGGTCCCGGCGACCTACGAAGGCGTCGTTCACGGCGCGCTCTGCGTCGTCGCGGTCGACGACGACCCGGTCGAGGAGAGCGAGCGCCGGGCCCTCGCCGCGCTCGGTCGGTGTCTCGGGCGGGCGATCACCGCCGACCGGTGGCGGGAGCTGCTCCACTCGGACGCGGTCACCGAGGTCGAGTTCCACACGGCCGACGAGGGGGCGTTCCTCGCGCGGGCGAGCGACCGGCTGGACTGCCGGATCGAACTGGCGTCGACCGTTGACGTCGACGACGACGTGTCGCGGGCGTACCTCTCCGTCGACGGCGCTCGGCCGCAGGACGTCGCGGCCGTCGTCGAGGCAGCGACGGGCGTCTCCGACTTCCGAGTGATCGAGACCCGCGAGGACGGCTGTTCGGCGTCGCTCCGCCTCGCCGACGGCTCGCTGGTCAGGGCGCTCGTCGACCACGGCGCGACGGTCCGCGACGCGTCCGCCGCCGACGGGCGGGTCCGCGTCGTCGCCGACTTCCCGGAGGGAACGAACGTCAGGCCCATCGCCGACGGCCTCCGGGAGCGGTTCGCCGACGTGCGGCTCGCCAGCAAGGAGTCCGTCGCCCGGTCGCCCCGGGCGGAGTCGTCGCTGCGCGAGGGCGTCGCGGACCGGTTCACGGATCGCCAGTGGGCCGCGCTGTCGGCGGCGTACCACGGCGGCTACTTCGACTGGCCGCGCGGCAGCACCGCCGAGGAGGTGGCCGACGCGATGGGCGTCTCCTCGCCGACGTTCCACAACCACCTCCGGAAGGCGCAGCGCGCCCTGCTCGACGGCGTCTTTGAGGAGGAGACGGAGCGCTCCCTCCGCGAGGGCGAGGAGCGCGCGGTCCGCACCGACGGCTGATCGCGGCGGTCCGTCTGGATTCGACGGTAGTCTGTCACGATTTTTCGTATTTAGCGTCAGCGTTTATATGCCGATATCGGTTGGATACGACCGTACCATGACAGAGGGAGACGGCCAACTGGAAGCGAGACTGGCGGAACAGGAGGTATTCGAGCCGTCGGAGTCGTTCGTCGAGCAGGCGAACGTCTCCGACCCGGAGATATACGAGGAGTTCGAGGAGAACTGGCCCGAGTGCTGGGAGGCGGCCGCCGACCTGCTGGAGTGGGAAACCGACTACGACCAGGTGCTCGACGACGGCAACCCGCCCTTCTACGAGTGGTTCACGGGCGGCGAGCTGAACGCGTCGGCGAACTGCCTCGACCGACACCTCGACGAGCGCGGCGACGAGGCCGCCATCGAGTGGGTCGGCGAGCCGGTCGACGAGGACGACCGCACGTACACGTACGAGGAACTCCACCGCGAGGTCAACGAGTTCGCGGCCGCCCTTCGGGAGCAGGGCGTCGAGGAGGACGACGTCGTCACGATGTACATGCCGATGATCCCGGAGCTACCGATCGCGATGCTGGCCTGTGCGCGCATCGGCGCGCCGCACAGCGTCGTGTTCGCCGGGTTCTCGGCCGACGCGCTCGCGACGCGGATGAACTCCGCGGAGTCGGAGTACCTCGTCACCTGCGACGGCTACTACCGCCGCGGCGACCCGCTCGACCACCTCGACAAGGCGAACGAGGGGCTCGCGGACGTCGAGCACGACACGACCACGGTCGTCGTCGACCGCCTCGGTCCGAACGGCGACGACTTCGGTCACGACCTCGGCGACGACCAGATCGACTACGGCGACCTCGTGGCCGAACACGAGGGCGCGGAAGTCGAGCCGGTCACGCGCGACGCCGAGGACATGCTGTTCCTGATGTACACCTCCGGGACGACGGGGGAGCCGAAGGGCGTGAAACACACGACCGGCGGCTACCTCTCGTGGGTGTCGTGGACCTCGCAGTCGGTCCTCGACATCGAGCCGGATGACACGTACTTCTGTTCGGCCGACATCGGCTGGATCACCGGCCACTCGTACATCGTCTACGGCCCGCTCTCGCTCGGGACGACGACGATGATGTACGAGGGGACGCCCGACCACCCGGAGCGCGACCGCCTCTGGGAGATCGTCGAGGAGCACGAGGCGACCCAGCTGTACACCGCCCCGACGGCCATCCGGGCGTTCATGAAGTGGGGCGAGCAGTTCCCGGACCGCCACGACCTCTCCTCGCTGCGGCTGCTCGGCACGGTCGGCGAGCCGATCAACCCGCGCGCGTGGAAGTGGTACTACCAGCACATCGGGAACAAGGAGTGCCCTATCGTCGACACGTGGTGGCAGACCGAGACGGGCGGGATGATGGTGACGACGCTGCCCGGCGTGAAGGACATGAAGCCCGGCGCGGCGGGCCCGGCGCTGCCGGGACTCGACGTCCAGATCCTCGACACGCTCGGCGACGAGGTTGAGCCGGGCAAGGCCGGATATCTCACCGTCCAGAAGCCGTGGCCGGGGATGCTCCGGACGCTGTACAACAACGACGAGCGCTACATCGAGGAGTACTGGGCTGAGTACTCGGACACCGACAGCGACGACCCCGACGACTGGGTGTACTTCCCGGAGGACGGCGCGAAGATCGACGAGGACGGCTACATCACCGTCCTCGGCCGCGTCGACGACGTGCTCAACGTCTCCGGCCACCGGCTGGGGACGATGGAGATCGAGTCCGCCATCGTCGGCGTCGAGGGCGTCGCCGAGGCGGCCGTCGTCGGCGGGAACCACGACATCAAAGGCGAGGCCGTCTACGCGTACGTGACGACCGAGGACGGCTACGAGGGCACCGACGAGCTCCGCGACGCGATCGTCGCGGGCGTCGAGGACGCGATCGGCCCGATCGCGCGGCCCGAACAGGTCGTGTTCACCCCGGACCTGCCGAAGACGCGCTCCGGGAAGATCATGCGTCGCCTGCTCGAAAACATCGCCGACGGCGAGGAGCTCGGGAACACGAGCACGCTTCGGAACCCCGAGATCGTCGAGGAGATCCAGCAGAAGGCCAACGCCGAGTAGCGCTCGGCGGCCCGTTTTCGTCCGTTCCGAACACGACCACGACGGGCGACACGACGACAAACATCACGAAAATACCACACAAACACACGCCAAAACATGACAGATAATAACTCACGCGAACGAGACGACGCCACCGCTACCGGCGGCCGCGCAGCCGACGACGCGGCGACCGATGGTGGCCGCGCAACTGACGACGCGGCGACCGATGGTGGCCGCGCAACTGACGACGCGGCCACCGACGGCGGCGTCGCGACCGGCGCGGCACAGACGCACAACGACACCGACTACCTCGGGGCGGAAGTGAACATCCTAAACCCGAGCACGCCGTACATGCGGGATCACCTCCGCATCGTCTGGTCCGGGTTCGCCGTCTGGGTCCTCGCGGTGTGGGGTCCGGTGACGCTGACGAACTTCGCGCCCGGCGTGATGACGAGCCCGATGCCGATCTTACAGTTCCCGCTTCACTACTTCCTCGTCGCGTTCGGCGCGCCGACCAGCGCGCTCATCCTCGCGTTCTGGTACTCCCGGAAGCGGGACGCGCTCGACGAGAAGTACGGCATCGAGCACGGTGACGTCGCGGCGACCGACGGAGGGACCGACGAATGACGGCCGCGTCGCTCCTCCTACAGAGCGACCTCCTGCCGGAGGCGCTCGACATCTCGTTCAAGCTCGCGCCGTCGATCCTCGTGATCGCGATGCTGGGGCTGTTCCTCACCATCGGATTCGTCTTCCGCGTCGCCGACACGGAGAACATGTGGGTCGCCGGCCGCTCGATCGGGAACGTCGAGAACGGGATGGCGATCGGGGCGAACTGGATGTCCGCCGCCTCCTACCTCGGCATGGCGGCCTCGATCGCGCTCGCGGGGTTCTACGGGCTCGTGTACGTCGTCGGCTGGACGACGGGCTACTTCATCCTGCTCATCTTCCTCGCGGCGCAGCTGCGCCGGTTCGGGAAGTACACCGCGCCGGACTTCGTCGGCGACCGGTTCAACTCCGACACCGCGCGCGCCATCGCGGCGGTGACGACGTTCCTCATCGGCTTCGTCTACGCCATCGGGCAGGCGAAGGGGATGGCGCTGGTCGGACTGTACATCTTCGGCGACTACGGCGGACTCATCCCCGGCCTCGACGGGTACCAGGTGATGGTGGTGGCGATGATGGTCGTCACCGTCGGCTACCTGACGCTGTCCGGGATGCTGGGCGCGACGAAGAACCAGGCGGTCCAGTACGTCATCCTCATCTTGGCGTTCGTCGTCGGGCTGTTCGTCGTCGGCTACACCAACGGCTACTCCACGGTGTTACCGCAGCTCGAGTACGGCGCGCTGATCAGCCAGCTCGGCAGCGAGTTCTCCGAGCCGTTCGCCTCGTCGAGCTACTACCTGTGGGTCGCCACGACCTTCTCGCTCATCGTCGGGACCTGCGGGTTGCCGCACGTGCTCGTCCGGTTCTACACGGTCGAGAGCGAGCGGACGGCCCGCTGGTCGACGGTCTGGGGGCTGTTCTTCATCTGTATCCTGTACTGGAGCGCCCCGGCGTTCGCGGCGTTCGGTACGGACCTCTACTCGCAGAACGTCGGCGCGACGTACGGCGACCCCGGCATGACGGGCGCGGCCAGCGAGGTCATCGTCGTGCTGGCGGCACAGCTGTCCGGGCTCCCGGACTGGTTCGTCGGCATCGTCGCGGCGGGCGGTATCGCCGCCGCCATCGCGACGGTCGCCGGGCTGTTCATCGCCGGCTCGTCGGCGATCAGCCACGACATCTACACGAACATCATCAACGAGGACGCGACGCAACGCCAGCAGATCCTGGTCGGTCGCCTCTCGATCGTCGCGCTGGGCGCGCTGACCACGCTGGCAGCGCTCAACCCCGCGTCGTCGATCGCGGCGCTCGTCGGCTACGCGTTCTCGCTCGCCGGCTCCGTCCTGTTCCCGATGTTCTTCCTCGGCATGTGGTGGGAGAACGCCAACCGGCAGGGCGCGCTCGCCGGCATGACGACGGGACTGACGCTCTGGTCGATCCCGATGATCAACCAGATCGTCCCGACGTACGTCAGTTCCCTCGAAGCGCCGCTGTCGGCCGGGCTGGCGACGTGGATGCCCGCCATCGGCTCGGCGCTCATCACGCTCCCGGTCGTGTTCGTCGTCACCATCGTCGTCTCGATGGCGACCGACGAGCCGTCGCTGGAGACGAAGCGGATCGTCCGGCAGTGTCACAGCCCCGAACCGATGGGACAGCAGCAGACCGCCGAGGACGTCGTCGCCGCGGACGGCGGCGAGGACGTGGCGACGGACGGCGGCCGCGCAGTTGACGACGCGGCCGCCGAGGGCGACCGCGCAGTTGACGGCGCGGCCGCCGAGGGCGACCGCGCAGTTGACGACGAAGTCACGGAGGAGTCGGAGTAATCCATGTACGAACGCATCCTCGTCCCCACGGACGGTAGCGACGTCGCGGAGGCCGCCGTCGACCACGCGCTCGACCTCGCGGAGCGGTACGACGCCGAGGTCCACGCGCTGTACGTGGTCGACATCGACTCGGTGAACTTCAGTCTCGGGACCGAGCAGGTCGACCGGCTCAAGCAGGGCCGGTTCGACGAGATGGGAGAGCTGAAAGACCAGGCCGACGAGGCCACCGGCGTGGTCGCCGACCGCGGCGACGAGCGCGGCGTCGACGTCGTCGAACACGTCTCCGGCGGCCGACCCCACAAGGTGATCGCCAACTACGCCGAGGACCACGGCATCGACCTCATCGTGATGGGGAGCCACGGCCGGGCCGGCGTGCGCCGCGCGCTGCTCGGCAGCGTGACGGAGCGCACCCTGCGCTCGACGCACGTCCCCGTCCTCGTCGTCGACTACCTCGAGGAGGACTGACACCGCCTCGACGGGAACTGACACCGCCTCGACGGGGACCGACCCCCGACGAGCGCGGCCGCCTCGGCAGTCGATGAATCGCTCCGTCGCGCGGTCGACGGCGCGCGATTCCGCAACACCGACGTACCCCCTCCGCACACACTCACCTCATGCCCGACTCGGACGCCGCAGAGCCGCCGGACGACGAGCCGACCGACCCGAGCGTCGCCGACCGCGCCCGGCACGTGCTCAGCGAGAACGGGACCGGAATGTTACAGGACCTGCTGTTCGCGCTCGTGTGGGTGGGGCTCGCGTCGGCGCTGTACAACGTCGCCTTCTCGACGGCCCCGCAGTGGGTCCTGTACATGTTCATGCTCGCGGGGATCCCGGCCTACTTCGGCTTCTTCATCTCGCTGGAGATGGCGAAGGAACGCAGCGCGCGCTGAGTCGGACCGCTCTCTTCCGTTCGGTCGGTCAGTCGGCGAGGTCGCGGATGTCCGAGACGTCGAGCAGCCGCTCGCCCGGGTCCAGCGCGGCGCGATACGCGGCGCGCGCGACGGTGCCGACGGCGAGCGGCCGCGACTCGCCGAGCCGGGACGCGATCGGCGGCGCGCTCGCGGCGAACCGGAGGACGCGGTCGGCGACCCCTGGGAGGTGCGGCTGTCCCTCGCCGTACACCGGTCCCGGCCGGAGGACGACGGTGTCGAGGTCGAGGTCGGCTATCGAGGCCTCCGTCCGGCGCTTTGCGGTCAGGTAGGCGTTCCGGACGCCGGGCGGCTTCGCGGCCGCGGAGAGGAACACGAAGGCGTCGACGCCGGCGCGCTCGGCTTCTAAGGCCGCGAGAACGCCCGCGTCGCCGTTGACGCGCTCGAAGGTGACGCCCTCCGTCGGCGACTCGGTGAGCGTTCCGACCGAGTGGACGACGGCGTCGACGCCGTCGAGTCGGTCGCGCCACGCGTTCGGGCGGAAGAGGTCGGCGCTCGTCCACGAGACGGCCTCGACCCACTCCTCGTCGACCTCGGGGCGACCGCTCCGCGACACGCTGCGGACCTCGTGGCCGTCGCGGACGGCGAACCGACAGACGTCGCGTCCGATGAAGCCGCTGCCGCCGACGACGAGGAGGGTCGACATACCTCGGGGTACGGCCCGGGCCGTCTTGGGGCTTCGGGACGGCGTTCAAAAGTGAAGCGGGGGTGGCGGCCGCGAGTCGATCAGCGCCGGAGGAAGCCGAGGAGCGCGTAGTCGCGGTCGGGGTCGTACCGCCGGAACAGCAGGCTGTTCGTCAGCACCGACACCGACGAGAACGCCATCGCGCCGGCCGCGAGGGCCGGCTGGAGTAGTCCGAGCGAGGCGAGCGGGATCATCGCGGTGTTGTAGCCGAGCGCCCACACGAGGTTCTGTTTGATCTTCCGGAGCGTCGCGTCCGAGACGCGGATCGCCTTCACGACGTCGAGCGGGTCGTCCCGCATCAGCGTCACGTCGGCGGCCTCGATGGCCACGTCGGTCCCCGAGCCGATGGCGGTCCCGACGTACGCGACCGCGAGCGCCGGGGCGTCGTTGACGCCGTCGCCGACCATCATCGCCTTTCGGCCCTCGTCTTGGATCGTCTCCACGGCGTCGGACTTGTCCTCGGGGAGGACCTCGGCCCGGACGTTCCCGGGGTCGATCCCGACCCGCTCGGCGACCGCGCGGGCCGTGCGCTCGTTGTCGCCCGTGATCAGCATCACGTCGACGCCGCGCTCGCGCAGCTGGCTCACCGCCTCCGCGGCGCTTGGTTTCACCGTGTCGGCGTCGGCGACGACGCCGAGGAGCTCCCCGCCGTCAGCGCCGGCGGGGACGCGGGCGACGAGCATCGCGGTCTTCCCCTCGCGTTCGAGCCGCTCCATCGTCTCCGCGGCCGGCTCGGGATCGATCCCGGCGTCGCGCAGCAGCTTCCGGTTGCCGACCAGCACCTCGTCGCCGTCCACGGTCGCTCTCACACCGTGACCCGGCACGTTCTCGAACGACTCGGGGTCGGAGAGGTCGAGCCCGCGCGCCTCGCCCCCGTCGACGACGGCGCGGGCGAGGGGGTGTTCGCTGCCGCGCTCCGCGCTCGCGGCGAGCCGAAGCACCTCTTCTTCGGCCGTCGCCGTCGAATCGCCGGTCGCCGCGTCCTCGCTTGCCGCCGCTTCGCTCCCGCTCTCGACGACAGCGCCCCCGTCGGGCACCTCGCCGACCGCGACAACGTCCGTGAGCTCCATCTCGCCGCGCGTGAGCGTCCCGGTCTTGTCGAAGACGACGGTGTCGACGTCCTTCGTGCGTTCGAGGACGTCGCCGCCCTTGAACAGGACGCCGTTCCGGGCCCCGATGGTGGTCCCGACCATCGTCGCGGCCGGGGTCGCGAGGCCGAGCGCGCAGGGACACGCGATCAGGACCGAGGAGGCGAACACGACCACCGCGAACTCGAACACGGAGACGCCCCCGCCGACCGGCGCGGGCCCGCCCGCGACCTGTCCCCACAGCGGGAGCCGGTCGACGAACGCCGCGAGCGTCTCGGGGAAGAGGAACCAGACGACCCCCCACAGCAGGGCGTTCGCGATGACCGCCGGCACGAAGTACGCGGAGATGCGGTCCGCGAGGTTCTGGATGTCGGGCTGGCGCGACTGCGCCTCCTTCACGGTCCGGACGATCTGCTGGAGGGCGGTGTCCGCGCCGACCTTCGTCGCCTCAACCACGAGGAGCCCGTTCTCGTTGACGGTCGAGCCGACGACCTCGTCGCCCTCGGTCTTCTCGACCGGGACGGACTCGCCGGTGACCATCGACTCGTCGACGGCTGACTGCCCCTCGACGACGACGCCGTCGGTCGGGACGCGCTCGCCCGGCCGGACCTTCATCCGGTCGCCGACGGCGACCTCGTCGAGCGGGACCTCCTCCTCGTCGCCGTCCTCGTCGACGAGGGTGGCGGTGTCGGCCTCCATCTCCAACAGCTTCCGGAGCGCCTCGCCGGCCCGCCCCTTCGAGCGCGCTTCGAGGTAGTTGCCGAGCGTGATGAAGACGAGGATGAGCGCGGCCGTGTCGAAGTAGACGCTCCCGGCGACCAGGTCGAGGAGGACGGCGACGGAGTAGACGTACGCCGTCGTGGAGCCCAACGCGATCAGCACGTCCATGTTGGCGCGCCCGTTCGTGACGAGCGCCGTGTAGGAGTTCCTGTAGAACGGCCGGCCGAGCACGACCTGGACCGGCGTCGCGAGCGCGAACGCGACCCAGTGGATCCCGACGCCGAAGACCCGGTCCGGGACGACCGCGCCGCCGAGGAGGAGGGCGTCGATCATGAAGAAGAGCAGCGGCGCGGAGAGCGCGGCCCCGAACAGCGTCAGCCGGCGCTGCCTGCGGATCTCGGCGTTCCGGGCCGCATCGCGCGCGCTCTCGTCCGAGCCGTCCCCGCCCGTGCCGTCGGCCCCCTCACCGCCATCTCCCCCGCCGTCGCCGCTGCCGTCCTCGCGGACCGGCGAGTACCCAGCGTCCTCGACGGCGTCGTACAGCGCCGAGAGCGAGGTGTCGGCGGGGTTGTACCGCACCCGCGCCTCGTCGGTCGCGTAGTTCACGTCGGCCTCGATGACCCCGTCGACCGCTTCGATGGCGTCGCGGTTGGCGTCCGCGCAGTTCGCACAGCTCATGTCGGTGATCGCCACGGTCACCGTCTCGGAGACGGCCCCGTAGCCCGCGTCCTCGATCGCCTCGTAGATCGCGGCGAGCGAGGTCCGCTCCGGGTCGTACTCGACGCTGGCCTCGTCGGTCGCGTAGTTCGCGTCCGCCCGCGAGACCCCGTCGAGCGACGCCACGGCGTCGCCGACGGTCGCCGAGCAGTTGGCGCAGCTCATCCCCGTGATGTCGAGGTGGGCGGTTCTGGTGCTCATCTTGGGTAGTACTACGGGCTACTCCCTTAGTGCGTTTTCCCATTCGGAAGCAAAGTCTGAGGCGGATCGGATTTTGGAATCGAAAGCGATCGGCGCGGATCGGCCGAGTTCGGTCCGAGTTTCGGTCGGCGGTCGCGGCGCACGCAACACTTATACGCACGTCGGGAGACAGTTGAGACGCGATGGCGACAGGCAAGGTCGACTTCTTCAACGACACCGGCGGCTACGGATTCATCGAGACTGACGACGCTGACGAGGACGTGTTCTTCCACATGGAAGACGTCGGCGGCCCGGACCTCGAGGAGGGACAGGAGGTAGAGTTCGAGATCGAGGAGGCGGACAAGGGTCCGCGCGCGACGAACCTCACTCGGCTGTAACTCGCCCGGCGGTATCCGCTACCGGCAGACTCGGACAGCTCTCGAAACGCGTTCCCGTATATTCACGCCCCGAGCGACTGCGCCGCCGTTTTGGTCGGCGAGCGTCGATCGCCCTCCATGGCGGGTGACGACACTCACGCGGCCCCGGACGACGACGACGCTCACGCGGTCACGGACGACCTCGACGCGTTCGTCGCCGAGAACCTCGACCGCTACGCCGAGACGCAGGGCGTCCTCCCCGAACGGCTCGACGAGTTCGGCGAGACGTACCGCTCGCAGGGCCACCTGACCCGGGACCAGCTGTACGAGATCGCCTACGAGTCGTCGACGCGGAGCGCCTACCACGTCGAGAAGAACCCCGAGGCGCGGTGTCGGGAGGTCACCGAGAACGCCCGCGCGGTCGACGGTGACTTCTCGACGATCCACCTGATCACGGGGCTCGCCGGGTTCAAAGCGCCGACCGCGTCGTGCGTGGTCGCCGCGCTCGACGGCGACCGGCACGCCGTCGTCGACACTCGGGTCTGGGCGTCGCTCGAACGGTTGGGCTACCTCGACGGGCGCAAGGAGTCGTTCGACGCCGGCGACTACGTCGCGATGATCGGGCCGATCCGCGAGATCGCCGACGAGACGGGCCACCGGGCGGTCGACGTGGGGTACGCGCTGTTCGCGCACGACGCGCACGTCAGGGAGGGGACGCTCCACTGAGGCGGTCACCGCGTCGGCGAGGCGGTCGACCGCGCCGGTCCCGTCAGACCGGGAACTCGACGCCGGTCGCCTCGGTCGAGTACTCCCAGAGCCTCCGAGCGTCCTCGCGGTCGTAGGAGGCGTCGTTCGACCGGCCGACGGTCGGATGTCCGCGCATGTTCATCAGGCCGCCCGGCTCGACGTACGCGCCGCCGTCGACATCGGCCGTCGCGGCGTACAGCATGGGTTCGACGCCGACATCGGGATCCTGCCCGAGGACGGCGTTCGCGGCCTTCATCCCGACCTTCATCAGCGGATTCCCGCTCTCGTCGGCGGTCCGCATCTGGAGGTTCGTGTCGGTGTAGCCGGGGTGGCAGGCGACGCTCCGGACGCCGCTTACGTCCTCGGCGTCGTCGAGCCGCCGCTGGAGTTCGTAGGCGAAGAGCAGGTTCGACAGCTTGCTGCGCCCGTACGCCTTCCACTTCCCGTACGACCGCTCCCAGTTGAGGTCGGTGAAGTCCATCTCGCCCTGCTCGTGCGCGCCCGAGGACTGGGTGACGACGCGCGCGTCGCCGGACTCCGTCCGGCTTCCAGCGGCGCTGTGCGCCGCCCCGTCGCCCCCGATCCCCTCTGCGGCGTCGAGGAGCGGAAAGAGCCGGCCGGTGAGCGCGAAGTGGCCGAGGTGGTTGACGCCGAACTGGGTCTCGAACCCGTCCTCGGTCTCGCTCCGCGGGATGGCCATCACGCCCGCGTTGTTACAGAGCACGTCGACCGCCTCGTAGTCGTCGGCGAGCCCCTCGGCGAACGCCGCCACGGAGTCGAGCGACGCGAGGTCGCACTCGCGCACGTCGAGGTCGCCGTCGACCGCGCCGCCCGCGTCGGCGCGGATCTCGGCGGCCGCGTCCTCGGCGCGCTCGACGCTCCGGCACGCCATCACGACGGTCGCCCCCTTGGCGGCGAACGCGCGGGTTCCCTCGAACCCGAGCCCGCTGTTCGCCCCCGTGACGACAACCGTCTTCCCGTCCAACCGCGGCATGTCCTCGGCCGTCCAGTCGGTCATGTCACGACGGAGGGGCGTCACGGTGAGAAACCTGTCGGCCGGATCGGAGGTCGCCGTCCCGTGGGAGACGCTCCCGAACAGGGCGACAAGACGGCGTCTGCCGCGGAGATACACTTTCACCGCGCCGCCGGTGCGTTTTTAACTGCCTCGGTGGAAGGGAGGGACACCGAATGACGTCCTTCCAGTCGACGATCGGCGACGAGGAGGGGATCGCGGAGGAGCTGGCGGAGGGCCAGCGCGAGATCTCCATCGCCGAGTTCTTCGAGAAGAACAAACACATGCTCGGGTTCGACTCGGGCGCTCGCGGGCTCGTCACCGCCGTCAAGGAGGCGGTCGACAACGCCCTCGACGCGACCGAGGAGGCCGGCTACCTCCCCGACATCTACATCGAGATCGAGGAGGTGGGCGACTACTACCGGCTCGTCATCGAGGACAACGGGCCGGGCATCACGAAAGAACAGCTCCCCAAGGTGTTCGGGAAGCTCCTGTACGGCAGCCGGTTCCACGCCCGCGAGCAGTCGCGCGGCCAGCAGGGGATCGGCATCTCGGCGGCCGTGCTCTACTCCCAGCTGACCTCCGGCCAGCCGGCGAAGATCACCTCGCGGCCGAAGGGCCAGTCGCGGGCGCAGTACTTCGAGCTCATCATCGACACGGACACGAACGAGCCGGAGATCCAGACCGACGAGGAGACGACGTGGGACCGCCCGCACGGCACGCGGATCGAGCTGGAGATGGAGGCGAACATGCGCGCCCGCCAGCAGCTCCACGACTACGTGAAACACACGGCGGTCGTCAACCCCCACGCGCGGCTCGAACTGCGCGAGCCGGGGCTCGACGAGCCGATGAAGTTCGAGCGCGCGACCGACGAGCTGCCGGCGGAGACTCACGAAATTCGACCGCACCCGCACGGCGTCGAACTCGGGTCGCTGATCAAGATGCTGGAGGCGACCGAGTCGTACTCGGTCTCCGGATTCCTCCAAGAGGAGTTCACGCGCGTCGGCAAGAAGACCGCCGACTCGGTCATCGACAACTTCCGCGACGTGTACTACGGCCGGGAGCTGTCGTGGTCGCCGCCGCGCGCCCACGCCGACCGCGACGTCGCGAGCACGGTGGCCGAGGCGGTCGCCAACAAGGGCAAGGACGCGACGACCGCCTTCGCCGAGGGCGTCGCGGAGGCGGTCGGGAACAACGACCGGCTCGCCCGGTCCGAGGTCGCCGCGATCGTCGACGAGGTCGCCGAGACGGTCGCGGACGACACGGGCAAGACGTTCGGCGGCACCGTCCGCGAGAACGCGGTCGACGCCGCGTGGCGAGCGGTCACCGGAGTCGGCGGCGACGAGGACGGAGACGCGGCCGACGCGTCCGGCGAGGGCGACGCGGACGACGAGGGCGACACCATCGAGTCCCCGCTCGTCCCCGACATCTACGCCCTGGTCGACGACGCGACGTCGACCCGGAAGGACGACGCCGCGATCCAGGCGATGGCCGAGGCGCTGGCGCGCCGGTTCGAGAACCTCGACGGCGACGCGTTCCGGGTCACGCTCGACGACCTCGAACGGCTCGTCGCCGACGCGGCGTCGTTCGTCGCCGAGCAGCGAGACGCGACGTTCGGCGAGACCGCCCGCGAGAACGTCGTCGAGGCGTTCTGGTCGCGGGCGGTGACGGTCCCGGACGACCCGCCGAAGGTGAAGGCGATCGCGGGGAGCCGGGACGCGGCCGCCGACCTGCTCGAAGCGATGCGGACCACGGACATCCTCGCGCCGCCGACCGACTGCCTCGCGCCGATCACGGAGGAACTGGTCGAGGCGGGGCTGCGGAAGGAGTACGACGCCGACTTCTACGCGGCCGCGACCCGCGACGCCGACGTTCACGGCGGCGACCCCTTCATCGTCGAGGCCGGCATCGCCTACGGTGGGGAGATCCCGTCGGAGGGGTCGGTCGAACTGCTGCGGTTCGCGAACCGCGTCCCGCTCGTCTACCAGCGCGGCGCGTGCGCGACGACGGACGTGATCAAGGGGATCGGCTGGCGGAACTACGGGTTAGACCAGCCCGGCGGCTCCGGCATGCCGAACGGGCCGGCGGTCATCAGCATCCACGTCGCCTCCACCAACGTCCCGTTCACGAGCGAGTCGAAGGACGCGCTCGCGAACGTCCCGGAGATCGAAGACGAGATCGAACTGGCGGTGCGCGAGGCGGCCCGCGAGCTGAAGTCGTTCCTCAACAAGCGGCGCTCGATGCAGCAGCGCCGGGAGAAACAGGACGTCCTCGGTCGGATCCTCCCCGAGATGGCCGACAAGGTGTCGGAGGTGACGGGCCGGTCGCGCCCCGACATCGACGGGGCCTTGGCGCGGATCATGAACAACGTCAGCGTCGAGCGCGAGGTGAACGGCGAGACGGTGACGCTGGTGGTCGAGAACCACTCGGACGTGAACGAGGAGCTGGAGATCACGGACATCGTCTCGGCGGAGCCGACCGACCTCTCGGACGGGACGGCCGTGGACATGGACGGCGAGTGGTTCGTCCAGTGGAAGCCCGAGGTGCCCTCGGGCGACGAGCGGGAACTGACGTACGCGGTCGACGGCGACGCGGAGTTCGAGGTCAGCGTCGGCGGCGTGGAGACGGAGAAACTGACGGTGAACGCCTAAATGACGACCGAAAGCGACGCACGAGACGAGCTGATCGACCTGGCCGCGGACTTCTACGACCAGTTCGCGGACGGGAGGATCCCGGAGATGACGCTCCCCACGCGGACGAAGAGCAACATCGAGTACGACGAGGAGAGCGGCGTCTGGACGTACGGCGACCGCACCTCGACGCGCAGCGCCAACTCGGTGCGGGGCGCGCGCAAGCTGTTGAAGGCGGCGTACACGATCGAGTTCCTCGCCGACCAGCTGGACGACGACCGCTCCTCGACGCTGCGTGAGCTGTACTACCTCTCGGAGTCGTGGGACAACGACGAGGCGCAGTTCAAGAGCCAAGACGAGTCGAACGACCTCGTGGAGGACCTCGAAATCGTCACGGGCGTCACCCGCGAGGACTTCCACATGCGGCCGGAGGAGTCCGGCGCGAAGGTGATGGGACCGCTGGAGATCCGCGAGCAGACCAACCGCGGCGACCGCGAGATCCACTGCCAGCTCGACGTGGGACAGGGCGGCTACCAGATCCCAAACAACCCGGACACGATCGAGTTCCTCGACAACGACGCCGAGTTCGTCCTCTGCGTCGAGACCGGCGGCATGCGCGACCGGCTCGTCGAGAACGGGTTCGACGAGGCACACGACGCCCTCGTCGTCCACCTCGGCGGCCAGCCCGCCCGCGCCACGCGCCGGCTGACGAAGCGGTTCCGCGACGAGCTCGACCTCCCCGTGGTGGTGTTCACGGACGGCGATCCGTGGTCGTACCGGATCTACGGCTCCGTGGCGTACGGCTCGATCAAGTCCGCGCACCTCTCGAAGTACCTCGCGACGCCGGAGGCGCGGTTCATCGGGATCCAGCCCGAGGACATCGTGGAGTACGACCTCCCGAGCGACCCGCTCTCGGACTCCGACATCAACGCCCTCGAATCCGAGCTGGAGGACCCGCGCTTCCAGACCGACTACTGGGAGGAGCAGATCGAACTACAGCTCGACATCGGGAAGAAGTCCGAACAGCAGTCGCTGGCGAGCCGCGGCCTCGACTTCGTCACCGACACCTACCTCCCCGAGCGGCTCGGCGAGATGGGCGTGCTGTAAGAAGAGACCCCGAAACATCGACGATGGCGCGTGCCTGCGAGCGCCCGACAGGGCGCGAAGCCAGCACGCGCGAGGTCGTCGGGCTTCGCCCGACTGCCCGTGGCGCGTCGCGCCACGCTGTCGCCGGCGCTGCGCGCCGGCTGCCAGAGGGACCGAAGGTCCCTCGCTGGACGCGGCGAACGCGAGCGACAAAGCCGCGAGCCGTGAGCCGCGAGCCGTGAGCCGCGAGGCTGGGGAGGCGTGAGGTGCGGCCGCTGTGCGTTCCCGCGAGCGAAGTGAGCGGGAGCACGGGAGTCGCAGCCCGCACAGCGAAGCGAGCAGGAACGTCTTCCGGTGGGGCGGGACTCGAAGGGGCAGTCGCGAGGCGGTCGCGGGCGTTCACGAGAGCGGAGCTCTCGTGAGCCAATCAGAACGCTTCGTGTTCTGATGACGACGCGAGCACCGCAAGGAGCGGGTGAAACGAGCGACTGAGGAGCGCGGCGAGCGTGCGCCCGCCTCCCGGCTGGGGCTTCGGCCGTGTTCACATCCCCGGTCGGCTGACTATCCGATCCCGTGATCTTCACTCCTCGTCATCCGCGATCTCGCCGACCTCGCGTCGCTCGCCGTCGGCGTCGTCGTTCGCGTATTTATAAACGACGCCCGCCTCCTCGTCGGCAGTCGCGTTGTGCGACCCGTCACAGAGCGGTTTCGAGTCCGACAGGCCGCACTGACAGACGTAGATCTTCCCGTCGTCCCCCTTGTCGTCGTCGTCGAGAATCGCCGGTCCGTCCGCTTCATGTGTCACTTCCCGGGCCATGAATCGCGAGTCGGCCGCGACTCGCATACCGTTTGCGACGCCGACCGCCGCAACCCCCTTGCCCGTGGGGGACGTATCGGTGGTATGAGCGAGACGAGCGATTCGACCGAGACAGGCGGCGTCGACCCGGAGGAACTGACCGACGAGGAGTGGCGCGAGCGACTCACGGACGAGGAGTACCGCGTGCTGCGCGAGAGCGGCACAGAGGCGAAGTTCTCCGGCGAGTACGTCGACCACCACCCCGACGACGGGGAGTACCGCTGTCGGGCCTGCGGAACCGTCCTCTTCGAGGCCGAGACGAAGTACGAGTCGGGCTGCGGCTGGCCCGCCTTCTACGCCGCCGAGGAGGAGAACGTCACGACCACGATAGACACCAGCCACGGGATGCGCCGCACCGAGGTCCGCTGTGCGAACTGCGACTCCCACCTCGGGCACGTGTTCGACGACGGGCCGGAGCCGACCGGGAAGCGGTTCTGTATCAACTCGGTCGCGATGGAGTACGACGACGAGTAGGCGGGTTCGACGGGGATCGCCCCCGCTACCCGGACTAACGCGTCACCCCTCGCAGAGCGGCAGCCTGACGACGAATATCGCGCCCTTCGGCTCGTTGTCCTCGATCCACACGTCGCCGCCGTAGATCTCGACGAGCGACCGGACCAGGTACAGCCCGATCCCCGCGCCCGGGCTGTCGAGCCCCTTCTCTCCCTTGCCGAACACCTCGTCCCGCTGGTCTTCGGGGATCCCCGGTCCGTTGTCCGCGACCCGCACCTCGGCGACGCCGTCGTCCGCCTCGACGGTCGCCGAGACCGTCACCTTCGGCGGCGTCTCGTCGTTGTGCTGGACCGCGTTCCGCAGCAGGTTCCGGAACACCGAGCTCAGCATCTCGTCGCCGGCCACCTCGACCGCGGGGAACGACCCCTCGACCGTGAAGACCGCCTCCGAGTACGCCGACCGGACCTCCTCGACCTGCTGTGAAAGCACGCGGTCGAGCGAGATGCGGCTCGGTTCGGCGTCGTCCCGGAGCATCACCTCCGCGAGGTCGCGGACCGTCGTGGTGAGCGAGACGGCGCTCTGGGTGTTGCGCTTGATGACGTCGAGGTACTCCTCCCCTTCCTCGTCGACGTGGTCGTCGAGGAGTTCCGCGTACGCGCCGACGAGCTGGAGGTCGTTTCGGATGTCGTGGCGCATCACCTGATTCAACAGCCGGAGGTCGTCGCGCTGGCGCTTGAGCCGCTCTTCCGGGTCCGCCTCCTCGCCGGTCCGAACGGTCCCCCCGTCCGTCTCGGCGTCCGCGTCGTCGCTCATGCCGGGATCGTACGCTCGCCCGGCGCTTCTACGTACCGATCGCGATCGGGGTGCCGGTCGCCCCCAGACTCTCTCGCCGACTCGCCCTCAGACCCCCTCGTCGAGCAGTTCCCGGGCGACGATGTTCTTCTGGATCTCGGTGGTTCCCTCGTAGATCTGGGTGATCTTCGCGTCGCGGTAGAGCCGCTCGACGTCGTGGTCGTTGACGAAGCCGGCACCGCCGTGGACCTGGACCGCCTCGTCGGCGACCTCGACCGCGGTCCGGGAGGCGAACTCCTTGGCTATCGACGCGAGCGCGGTCAGGTCGCCGGCCTCGTTGTCGACCGCCCACGCGGAGCGGTAGGTGAGCCAGCGGGCCGCCTCGGTGTTCGTGTGCATCTCCGCGAGCTTGTGTTTGATCGCCTGGAAGTCGCTGATCGGGCGGTCGAACTGTTCGCGTTCCTCCGCGTACTCCAGCGCCCGCTCGGCCGCGCCGCGCGCGATCCCGACGCCCTGCGCGGCGACCGAGGTTCGGGTCTCGTCGAAGAACTGCATGAGCTGGAGGAACCCCATCCCGCGCTGCCCGATCAGGTTCTCCTCCGGCACCCTGACGTCGTCGAACCGCAGCTCCGCGGTGTCGCTCGCGCGGATCCCGAGCTTCCCGGTGATCTTGTCGGCCGTGAGTCCGTCGCGGTCTCCCTCGACGAGGATCTGCGAGTAGCCCGAGTAGCGGTCGTCGATCTCGGGGTCGGTCTCGCAGACGACGACGAAGTAGTCGGCGACGGTGCCGTTCGTGATCCACATCTTCGAGCCGTTGATCACCCACTCGTCGCCGTCCTTCTCCGCGCGGGTCGCCACCGAGGTCACGTCCGACCCCGCCTGCGGCTCCGAGATGGCCGACCCCATCACCGCGTCGCCGGCGGTCACCTCCGGCAGAACGCGCTCCTTCTGTTCTTCCGTCCCGAACTCCATCAGCGCCTCCGCGCCGAACCCGGCGCTGGAGATACACAGGCCGATCCCGGGATCGGCCGCGAACAGCTCCTCGGTGAGGATCGCGTTCTCCAGCGACGAGTAGCCGATGCCGCCGTACTCGACCGGGACGTGCGGCGCTAACAGCCCCATGTCGGCGGCCTTGTCCATGACCTCGTGCGGGTACTTCTCCTCGACGTCGTACTCCGTGGCGACCGGCTTGATCTCCTCCTCGGCGAACTTCCGCACCTCGTCGCGTAGCTGTTTCTGCTCGTCCGTTAGCTGGAACTCCATACGCCGACGATCAGGATCGAGCGTGATAATCGTTGGCGAACGCTGATAAATTCGCGAAAAGTTGTCCGTTTACCCGTCCGGATCCCAGCTGGAGAGGCCGATTCCGTCGCCGCGATCGGCTGTGGAACTCCCAGTCCGAGGCTCAGCGGTCCTCGACGAACGTCGCGATCCGGTCGGTCGCCTCCTTCAGCTCGCGCATCGAGGTCGCGTACGAGACGCGGAGGTGCCCCTCGCCGCCCGCACCGAAGACGGATCCGGGGACGACCGCGACGCCCTCCGCCTCCAGCAGTTCCTCGGCGAACGCCTCGTCGTCGCCCCCGCACTCGGGGAACGCGTAGAACGCGCCGCCCGGCTCGAAGGTGTCGAGGCCCATCTCGTTGAACCGCGAGACGACCAGCCGGCGGCGGCGGTCGTACTCGTCGACCATCTCCGCGACCTCGTCGTCGCAGCGGTCGAGCGCCTCGATCGCGGCGTACTGCGGCGTCGTCGGAGCCGACAGCATCGTGTACTGGTGGATCCGGTTCATCGCGTCGATCGCGTCCGCGGGCCCCAGCGCGTACCCCAACCGCAGCCCCGTCATCGCGTACGCCTTCGAGAAGCCGTTGACGACGACGGTGCGCTCGCGCATCCCCGGCTGGGTGGCGATCGAGGCGTGGTCGTCGCCGTAGGTGAGCGCGGCGTATATCTCGTCGGCGACGACGCGGAGGTCCTCGTCCCGGCAGAACGCGGCCACCTCCGCGAGCTCCTCGTCGGTCATCGTCGCGCCCGTGGGGTTGTTCGGGTAACAGAGAACGAGGAGGTCGGCGTCGGCCGCGCCCGCCGCCTCCAGCGACTCGCGGGTGAGCGCGAAGTCGTCCGCGGCCCGCGTGGAGACCGTCAGCCGCTCGCCGCCCGCCAGCTCGATCCCCGGCCCGTACGAGATGTAGGTCGGCTCGTGGACCGCGACCGTGTCGCCGGGGTCGACGAGGGCGCGGAAGGCCAGGTCGACCGCCTCGCTCGCGCCGGTCGTGACCAGCACCTCCGACTCCGGCTCGTACGACTGGTCGTAGCGCTCGTGGTGGTCGGCGATCCGCTCGCGCAGGGCGGCCATTCCGCGGTTCGCGGTGTAAGAGGTCTTCCCGCGTTCGAGCGAGTCGATGGCGGCCGTGCGGGCGGTCCACGGCGCGGAGAAGTCCGGCTCGCCGACCCCGAGGGAGATCACGTCGTCGCGCGCCTCCGCGAGCTCGAAGAACTTCCGGATCCCCGACTCTGGCAGGGTGCGCGCGCGGTCCGAGATCCTCATGGCGACACGGAGAGGCGGTCGTCGTCGTCGCCGTCCTCGAACCGGATCCCGCCGTCCTTGTACGTCTCCATGATGTAGTGGGTCACCGTCTGGGTGACCGCCGGCATCGGCGCGACCTGCTCGGAGATGAACTCGGAGACGTCCTGCATGTTCTCGCCGAGCACCTCGACGGCGAAGTCGTAGTCGCCGGAGACCAGATGGAGGGCGTCGACCGCGGGGAACTTCGCGATCCGGTCGGCGACCTGCTCGTAGCCGGTCTCGCGGTCGAGTTCGACGTTGATCTCGACGACCGCGCGGATCTTCCCCTCGTCGACGCGGCCCCAGTCGACGACCGCCTGGTAGCCGTGGACGACGCCGTCCGCCTCCAGCGCGTCGATCGCGTCCGCTACCGCCGCCGCGTCGAGGCCCGTCTGGGCCGCGATGTCGTCGATGTCCTCGCGGGCGTTCCGCGCCAACACGTCGAGTACCTCGCGCTCGGCGTCCATACCCCACGATCGCGCGGGGGCGGTATATGAGTAGCGACGGGCGCAACACGGGCGATCGGCCGGAAGGATCGAGAGGGCCCTCGAAACGACGCGCCGTCACGCGCGTTTCCGCCACCCCCACCGCTTTCCGCGTGGCGCGGGATCGGTCGATCATGGCTTCGGACACCACCGGCAGGAGCGAGACGTTCGACATCGGCGGCGACCTGACCGTCGACCGCCTCGGCTTCGGCGCGATGCGGGTAACGGGCGATGACATCATCGGGCGACCGGGAGACGAGGAAGCGGCGAAGGAACTCCTCCGGCGGGCCGTCGACCTCGGCGTCGACTTCGTCGACACCGCGGACTCCTACGGTCCGGGCGTCTCGGAGCGGCTCATCGGCGAGGCGCTCGGCGACCTCGACGACGTGGTCGTCGCCTCGAAGGCCGGCCTGCTCCGCAACCGCGAGGGCGACTGGCTCCCCCACGGGGACCCCGACTTCCTGAAGAACCAGGTGCTGTGTAGCCTCGACCGCCTCGGGACCGACGAGATCGACCTCTACCAGTACCACCGTCCGGACCCCGACACCGACTTCGAGGAGTCGGTCCACGCGTTCGCGGAGATGAAAGACGCCGGCCAGATCGCCCACGTCGGGCTCTCGAACGTCACCGTCGAGCAGCTGGAGACCGCGATGGAGATCGTCGACATCGCCACGGTCCAGAACCGCTACAACGTCGGCCACCGCGACGACGAGGACGTACTGGAGGCCTGCGAGCGCCACGACGTGGGGTTCATCCCGTGGGGGCCGATGTACGCGGTCGAGGAGGGCGAGTCGGCCGAGACGTTGGAGGAGGTCGCCGGCCGGCGCGACGCGACGCCCCAGCAGGTCGCGCTGGCGTGGCTGCTCGACCACTCCGACGTGACGCTGCCGATCCCCGGTACCTCCAGCGTCGACCACCTCGAATCGAACGTCGCGGCCGCCGACCTGTCGCTGACCGACGAGGACCTGTCGGCGCTCGACGCCGTCGACGCGCAGGAATAGACGCGGAGTCCGGCCCGCAGAGGGGGCTCGCCCTACTCGTCGAACGGGTTCGTCAGTTCGACCGTCTCCTCGCGGTCGGGGCCGACGCCGACCGCGTAGATCGGGGTGTCGATCTCGTCGGCGACGAACTCCAGGTACTCGCGGGCGGCCCCGGGTAAGGCGTCGTACCCCTCCTCGGCGACCGCGGCCGAGTCGAACGGCTCCCACGTGTCGAGCGTCTCGTACACCGGCTCGCAGCGCTCCCAGCGCTCCGTGGTGGTCGGAACGGTGTCGAGCTCTTCCCCGTCGAGTTCGTACCCCGTACACACCTTCAGCTCGTCGAGTCCGGCGAGCACGTCGACGTGGTTGACCGCGACGCCCGTGAAGCCGGAGACGCGCGCGGCGTGCTGGAGCATCGGGAGGTCGAGCCAGCCGATGCGGCGCGGGCGTCCGGTGACGGTGCCGAACTCGCCGCCCTTCTCGCGGATCTCGTCGGCGAGCGCCTCCTCGTCGGCGTCGCCGTCGAGTTCGGTCGGGAGCGGCCCCTCGCCGACCCGGGAGAGGTACGCCTTCACGATGCCGACGACCTCGCCGTCGCCGACCGTCGTGACGCCCACGCCGGAGCCGACGGCCGCCGCGCCGGCGGTCGGGTTCGAGGAGGTGACGAACGGGTAGTTCCCGTGGTCGACGTCGATGTGGGTCCCCTGCGCGCCCTCGAAGACGATCTCGTCGCCCGCCTCGCGGCGGCGGTGGAGGTAGTCGGAGCAGTTGACGGTCATCCCCTCGTCGGCGAGGCGCTCGCCGATCGCGGCGTACCGCTCGTGGAGGGCGTCGACGTCGAACGCGTCGGCGCGGCCGTCGTCATCGAGGTCGAGCCCGTACACGTCCTCGACGAGCGCGCGCTTCTGCGGGACGACGTACTCCAGTTTCTCGCGGAGCACGTCGGGGTCGAGCAGGTCGGCGATCCGGACCCCGCGCCGGCCCGCCTTGTCCTCGTAGGTCGGACCGATGCCGCGGCCGGTCGTGCCGACCGCGTCGCCGGCGTCGTCGTCGGCCTTGACCTCCTCCTCGATGCCGTCGAGCACGCGGTGATACGGCATGATGACGTGCGCGCGGCGGGCGACGCGGACGTCCGGGTCGAGCCCCCGCTCGCGCAGGTCGTCGATCTCCGTGAACAGCGTCTCGGGGTTGACGACGCAGCCGTTTCCCAAGATTCCGACGGTCCCGCGGACCGCGCCGCTCGGAACCAGAGAGAGCTTGTACTCCGTGCCGCCTTCGACGACGGTGTGGCCGGCGTTGTCGCCGCCCTGATAACGGACTACGACGTCCGCGTCCCCTCCCCATCGGTCGACGAGCGCGCCCTTGCCCTCGTCGCCGAGCTGGGAGCCGACGATGGTGAGTGTCATACGACCTGCCGATTCCCGGCCGGGGGTAAAACCGATTACGGTCTGTGATCGCGATATAACCACGAACGTGGATCGAGAAATTAGTACACGGATCCGAATACGCTCGTTCGTGTATTCTCGCGTCGCCGTGCCGCGGCGGCTCCTCCCGCCGTCCGCCGCGTCGGATCGATACCGCGTCGCCGTACCGCGATCGAACACGTTAACTACTCCCATGTCGAAGGCCGAGATCAACGCGTCCGTTCCGCCGCGGACGCACGCTTCTCCGCCGCCGACAGCAACTTTTAAACGGGGGCATGACGAGTTAACATGTGCCATGATAGACCGATTAGAGAAAGAGGTAGACATGCTGGAGCGGCACCTTCAGGTCCTGCGAATGGTCATCGAGAACGAGCCGATCGGCATCGTGAAGATGTCGAACGAGACGGGCTACCCGCACCACAAGGTCCGGTACTCGCTGCGCGTCCTCGAAGAGGAGAACCTCATCGAGCCGTCCAGTCAGGGAGCGATCACCACGGAGCGGACCCACGAGTTCGTCGACGAACTCGACGAGAAGCTCGACGAGACCGTCGAGAAGCTCGGTTCCATGCGGATCGACGACGCAGCGGAACTCGAGAACTGAACGGAACTCCGATTTCGCCCGCCGACGCACGAGCCGCGTTTCCTCGCAGCCGAAAAGGACTGATTCGAAGCGCCTAACGACGCCTACAGGTCGGGGACCGTCATGTGGAACCCGCCGTCGCGCGCCTCGACGAGACACAGGTGGAACCCCCGCTTGCGCGAGAGCTTCACGAAGCTCGCCCGCTTCGACCGGCTGAACAGCCCGCCGCCGACCGCGTCGCTCGCGGTCTCCAGCGCGCCCGGCTCGAAGAAGCTCTCCGTCACGGCGAACGCCCCGGCGAACGTCTCGTTCGACTCCGCGATGTCGCGCCCGTTCCCGACGAGCGACTCCAGCGTCCCCTCGGGCGTCGGGTCCCGGCTGTCGTTCAGGTCGGCGACGAACAGCGGGTGGCCCATCCGGTCGCGCAACACAAGGTCGAAGGTCCGCTGCTCTCTGGTCTCCTCGCCGCCCTCGCGGAGTTCGATCGACACCGAGCCGCCGATCTCGGCGCGGTCGACCTCGGGGAGCGCGTCGTAGAGGTCGCGGAGCGTCCCCTCGTTGCCGGTCCCGCGGACCTCGAACGGGAGGTCCTCGACGAGCCAGCGCGTGAACCCGTACTCGATGGTGTCCTCTAGGAACTCCTCGAACCCCCGCCCGTCCACGGCGAGCCCGTCTGTCTCGAAGCTCGTGTGGTGTTCGACCCGGAGGTTCTCGCGGAGCGTCTCGCGGTCGACGCTCCCGTCGTGGGCGTCGGCGAGCGTCGCGCCCTCCTTCGACTCGTACCTGATGAACAGGTTCGTGCCGTTGCGCGCCTCGGCCGGCGTGAGCGCGCGCTCGGCGTCCGGGAGCCGCTCCTTCGCGTCCGAGAGCTCGCGGCGGAGGCGGTCGCGCTCGTCTCTGAGCTCCTCCGTCTCGGCCTCCAGCCGCTCGACCTCGTCGGCGAGTTCGTCGCGCTCCGTCGCTATCTCGTCGCGCTCGACCGCCAGCCGGTCGCGCTCGTCGGCGAGCGACTGCCGCTCCGTCTCGGTCTCCTCCAAAGCCGCCTCCAGCTTCCGGACCCGCTCGGGGTCCGCGCCGCCCGCCGCGTCGCGGCCGTCGCGTTTCGAGACCGCCGACGATGTCGACGACGACGACCGCCCGGTCGACCGCGGCGACGGGGACCCGCCGTCGGGGTCCGACTCGCTCCGCTCGGTCCGGCCGCGTTCGTCGGCCGACCGGGAGCGCTGCGAGGACGCGGCGCGGCGGTCGTCCGGCGCTCGGGGCTCGCCGCCGGCTTCGGAAGGATCGAGCGCGGGGATCGACTTCTGTTCGCGCCATTCGGCCTCCTCCGAGAAGACGTCCTCGGAGCCGGGCGCGTCGCCGGCCTCGGACCCGTTCCCTCCGGTCGGCGACGGTCGTCCGCGGCCGGCGTCGCCGGGACCGTCGCCCTCCGCGGCGTCGGCGGCGTCGGATGCGTCGGCGTCCCCGATCCGGACCGCGTCGGACGTCCGCTCGCCGTCGTCCGCGGCGGGAGCCGTCTCGGAGCCCGTCGCGTCGGCGGACGTGCTGTCGTCGCCCTCGACGGGTGTCCCGGGCGCGTCGCCGACCGTCGGATCGCGGTCGGCCCCGACGCCCTCCGGCTCCTCGGCCGGTTTCCCGCCGGCTGGTTTCCCGTCGGCCGGTTCCCCGGCGGCGTCGTTCGGGGCGTCGGGGTCCGTCGAGGCGGTCGGGTCGATCGCGGCGTCAGCGCCGGCCGAACCGTTCGGGTCGGCCGACCCGGTCGTCTCGGCGGCGTCGCTCTCGTCGGTCGTCTCGGCCGGGGCGGCGGTGCCCGAGTCGTCCGCCGGGCCCTCCGCGCCGTCCGGGAGGGGGCGCACGTCCAGGTCGACCTCGTACACGGTGTAGATCCCGACCTCGTCGGCGGCGAGGTCGAACGCCTCCTCGCCGGTCTCCAGCCGCCTGGCGTTGCCGACGTACGCGGCCGCCATCGACTCGCCGCCGGTGTAGGCGACGTAGTAGTCGCCCGAGAGGACGTTCTCCGACAGCTCGATGTAGCCGGTGAATCCCCCCTGCGAGAGCTTGCGGTCGGCCTCGGTCAGCGGCGTGTCGTTGGTGTAGTACTTCGCCCGCGGCTCGCCGCCCAGTTCCTGCATCGCGAAGAGCACGGGGAGCGCCTCGTCCGGGGCCCGGTAGACGGTCCCCGAGGCGTCGGCGAAGGCGTCGAGCGTGCCGTCGACGACGCCGACGACCTTCCCGTCGGCGAAGAACAGCCAGCCGGTCCCGTCGGTCGCTGCGCCGGAGAACCCGTCGCTGACGATCCGCCCGAGTCCCGCGAACCCGTCGGAAAACGAGCGGTCGTCCCACTCGCCGATCGCTTTCCGTCGCTGTGCGTCCATCGTTGTGATTACGTCGCCAGCACCGACCCAAATACCTTCCGGAGCGTGAGACGGCCGTCTGACGCGGGATTTTCGGACCGGACGGATCGCCGACGGTCGGCGGCGGTCGCCGGATCGGCCCGGCCTCCCGACCCCGGATCGCTCAGTCGTCGCCGACGGCGGCGATCGCCTCCCGGCCGAGGTCGACGACGTCCTCGGGGAGGTCGCTCGCCGCGAGTTCCGCCGGGGCGTACCAGCGCCAGCGCTCCGGGTCGACCTCGTCGTCGCCCTCGGGGGCTATCTCGCGGGAGTCGACGCGGGCGTAGTAGAGGTGGTCGACGTGCTGGTGCCCCACCGACCCGTCCTCGTGGACGTTGATGTCGTGGAGCATGAGGTGGGCCGGCTCCGGGAGTCCGCGCGTGTTCGGGCCCGTAACCGCCGACTCCGTCGCGACCAGTTCGGGCTCTAGCCCCGTCTCCTCGCGGACCTCGCGGCGCGCGGCCTCGTGCGGCAACTCGTCGCGGTCGACGTGGCCGCCGGGCGGCAGCCTGATTCCGAGCCGCTCGTGGTCGTGTAGGGCGGTCGCCCCGTCGTTGACGATGTACGTCGTCGCCGTGAAGTGGCGAGTCGTCTCCATGGTTTCGGGTGGCGACCCGCCGCCTTCGCGGTTTCGGCTCGGGCGAAACGCGAGGGGGTGTCGAACGCGTCGAGAGAACGAGACGACGGAGCGGTCAGTTCAGCGCGACCGAGTCCTCGGCTTCGAGGAGCTCGTGGTACCGGTTGCGGATGGTGACCTCGCTGATGTTCGCGACCTCGCTGACCTCGCTCTGGGTCACCTTCTCGTTGACGAGCAGCGAGGCGGCGTACACCGCGGCGGCGGCGAGGCCGACCGGCGACTTGCCGGAGTGGATGCCCTGTTCCTTCGCGGTGTCGAGCAGGCTGCGGGCCCGGCGCTCGGCCTCGTCGGAGAGGCCCAGATCCGAGGCGAACCGCGGGACGTAGCTCTCGGGGTCGGCGGGCTGGATCTCCAGTTTCAGCTCGCGGACGACGTAGCGGTAGGTCCGGGCGATCTCGTCCTTCTCCACCCGCGAGACGGCCGCGATCTCGTCGAGGCTGCGCGGCGTCCCCGCCTGCCGGGCGGCGGCGTACAGCGACGACGTCGAGACGCCCTCGATGGAGCGGCCGGGAAGCAGGTCCTCGTCGAGCGCGCGGCGGTAGATGACGCTCGCGGTCTCGCGGACGTTGTCGGGGAGGCCGAGGGCGCTGGCCATGCGGTCGATCTCGCCGAGCGCTTGCTTGAGGTTGCGCTCCTTGGAGTCGCGGGTGCGGAACCGCTCGTTCCACGTCCGCAGCCGCTGCATCTTCTCTCGCTGGCGGCTGGACAGCGACTTGCCGTAGGCGTCCTTGTCCTGCCAGCCGATGTTCGTCGAGAGCCCTTTGTCGTGCATCATGTTCGTCGTCGGGGCTCCGACGCGCGACTTGTTGTCCTTCTCCTTGGAGTCGAACGCGCGCCACTCCGGCCCGCGGTCGATCTCGTCCTCCTCGACGACGAGCCCGCAGTCGACGCAGACGGTCTCGCCGTGTTCGGTGTCGGTCGCTAACTGTCCGCCGCACTCGGGACACCGAAGCTCCTCCTCTTCGGTCTCCGACTCGGTCTCGCTCTCGTCGACGTGCTCTGTCGTGTACGTTCGAAGGTTCTCGCTCATTGGTTTGGTACGTGGAGGGAACAACGGAACCGAGAGACGATTCTCGGTGTTTTCCTCACCCTCAGGTAAGTGACCCAAATAGTTAAAAGTTCGCGTGTTTGGTGTGTCGAGAACACACCCGAAAACGACGTGTAAAACCCTGTAAAAATCGGGTTTAGCGACGAGACGGACGGAAGAAATCCGAGAGCGAAACCGACGCGTTCCGAGCGGGGGTGTGGTATATAGTCGTTTCGCGGCGTCGGCGCGGTGTCCCGCCGGTCCGCCGCGGTCTCGCTCGCCCCCTCGAAGTTCCGCGAGGACAACCGCTTTGAGCGTCGCCCGAGCAGTATGGCTCATGAACCGAACGCGGCTCGACGAGACGCTCTCCGATCTGGACGCCGACGGCTACCTGCTCGACGCCTCGCAGGAGGACGCCAACCAGCTGTACCTCTCCGGGTTCACCGGCCCCGACCCGTTCCTCACGCTGTACGCCGACGGCGAGGTCCACGTCCTCGTCGGCGGGCTGGAGTACGGCCGTGCGAAGGACGAGGCGACGGCCGACACCGTGGAGCGCCACGCCGACTACGACTACGAGTACGGCGGCCGCGAGGAGCGCAACGACATGTACGCCGCGTTCGTCCGCGACAAGGGCGTCGAGTCCGTCTCGATGCCGCCCCGGGGGCCGGTCGGTACCGCGGACGCCCTCCGCGAGCGCGGCGTCGACGTGGCGGTCGACACCGACGACCGGCTCCAAGACGTCCGCGCGGTGAAGACCGACGAGGAGATCGACGCGATCCGCGAGGCGCAGAAGGCGAACGAGGCCGCGATGCGGGCCGCCGAGGACCTGATCGCCGGAGCCGACGTGGCGGGCGAAGGCGACGACGCGGAGGCGGGCGTCCTGCTCCGCGAGGGCGAGCCGCTCACCAGCGAGCGCGTGACCGAGGAGATAGAGGTGACGCTCCTGCGGCACGGCTGCGCGCTCGACGAGACGATCGTCGCCGGCGGCGCGCAGGCCGCGGACCCGCACGACCGCGGCTCCGGCCCGCTCCGGGCCGATGAGGCGATCATCGTCGACATCTTCCCGCGCTCGAAGGCGACGAAGTATAACGCCGACATGACGCGGACGTTCTGCGTCGGCGAGCCGGACGAGACGCTCCGCGAGTGGTACGACCTCACCGAACGCGCGCTGGAGGCCGCGCTCGACGCGGTCGAACCCGGCGCGACCGGCGCGGAGGTCCACGCCGCCGCCTGCGAGGTGTACGAGGAGGCGGGCGAGCCGACGTTCCGCACCGACCCCGAGACGGAGACCGGGTTCATCCACTCGACCGGTCACGGCATCGGCCTCGACGTCCACGAGTCGCCGCGGCTCGCGAGCGGCGGGGAGGAACTGGAGCCGGGCCACGTGATCACGGTCGAGCCCGGCCTCTACGACCCGGAGGTCGGCGGCGTCCGGATCGAGGACCTCGTCGTCGTCACCGAGGACGGGTACGAGAACCTCACCGACTACCCGATTCGGTTCGCGGCCGAGTGACTCCCGGCGGCGGGCCGGAGCCGCGACGGCCGCCCCGCCACACCCGGCCCGTCTGACCGCGATCGGAAGCCGCTTTGACCCGCGTCGGGTACGTCGACCGTGAACTGGCGGTACGAACACACGGCGCTCGCGCTCTGTACGCTCGCGTTCACCGGGACGATGGTGGCGCGGCTGGTCGTCAGCCCGCTCGTCCCGCAGATCACGGCGCAGTTCGGCGTGACCAACGGCACCGTCGGGCTGGCGCTCAGCGGGATGTGGCTCACCTACGCGCTGGCGCAGTTCCCCTCCGGCGTCCTCGGCGACCGCTACGGCGAGCGCCGCGTGATCCTCACCGCTGTCGGTGCCACCGCGGTCGCGTCGGTGCTCCTCGCGGCGTCGCCGTCGATGCTCGCGTTCGCGCTGTTCGCGGCCATGCTCGGCGTGGGGGCAGGGCTCCACTACTCGGTCGCGACGACGTTCCTGACGCGGCAGTTCGCCGACACCGGCCGCGCCGTCGGCGTCCACGTCGCCGGGGGGCCGCTCGCGGGCTTGGCGGCACCGCCGGCCGCCGCGCTCGTCGGGTCGCGCTACGGCTGGCGCGCCGGCGTCCTCCTCGGGGCGGCCGTCGCGGTCCCCGTGTTCGCGCTGTTCGCGTGGCGGGTCCGCCCGACGGAACCGCTCCGCCCGGACCAGCCGATGGGCGAGCGGTTCGCGCTCGGCCCGCTCGTCGAACTGCTCTCGCGGCCGGGGATACTGTACACGACCGCGCTGGCGACGATGGGCGCGTTCGCGTGGCAGGCGACAGCCTCCTTCCTCCCCACATTCCTGGAGGTCGACACCGGGCTGTCGACCGCGCTGTCGGCGCTGCTGTTCTCGGTGTACTTCCTCGTCCACGGCGGCACCCAGCCGGTGACCGGCTCCGTCTCCGACCGGATCGGCCGCGACGCCACCGCGATGGTGACGATGGCCGCGGGCGTCGTCGGCTACGGGACCCTCGTCGCGGCCGCCACGCTCGACCTGGGACTGCCCGTCACCGTCGCCGGCGTCGGCTTCGTCGGCCTCGCGATGTCGTGGGGCGCACCGGTCCAGTCGCGGTTCATGGACCTGCTCTCCGACGAGGAGCGCGGGGCCGGGTTCGGGCTCGTCCGGACCGCCTACATGGTCACGGGCGCGTCCGGCAGCGTCGTCGTCGGGAGCGTCTCCGACGCGGCCGGGTGGCCGGTCGCGTTCGCGCTGCTCGCCGCCGTGATGGCGCTCGGGCTGGCGACGCTGTCGGCGAACCGGCTGCTCGGACTGGGGTACTGAGTCGGACGGTCGGGAGAACGAGGTCGGCGCGCGAGCCTCAGAGCCGGTCGTCTTCGAGGCTACCGGGGTCTTCGGCGGTGTCGAACATGTTGTTCTCGGCACCGTCGAGCATCTCGTCGCGGCGCTCGTCGTCCACGACGCTCACGTTGTACGCCTCGATGCCGGACGCGATGAGGTCTTCGGCGGCCTGCTCCTCCGAGACGAACTCCTGTTCCGCCAGCTGCTGGAACTCCGCGTACACGTCGTCCGAGAGATTCAGTTCGAAAGTGGGCATACCCCCCGTTCCGACCGGACGCTTTTAAATTGTTCCCTCGTCGCGGCCGACGCTGCCCCGAAGACGTTCGGGGTCAGGGGTACCCGGCCGGGACGACGACTCGTATCCATGCCCAGTTTCCCGTCCCCCTTCGGCTCCGACGACGACGGCCTGTTCGACGGCTACGACGAGTTCGTGGCCGGGAGCCCCCCGTGACCAGGGATATTCCTCGACGGCCACGACGTCCTCACGGGCGCGGACCACCTCGCGTTCCATCGGCTCACCCGCGACTGCTTCGAGGAGTGAAAGTGTACGACATGACGTTCGACTGCAACCTCGCACGGTTGAACCTCGACACGCGCCACGAGGACGCCGGGTTCCGCTACGCCGTCGAGCGGGGCGACGCGCCGGACACCGCAGACGCCGTCGCGGCCGAAGACGCCGCCGTCGGCGCTGACCGCGTCCTCCGCGCGGAGTCCACGCCGACGACGGCGTTCTGCCCCCAGACGCACACGCTGACCGTCGGCGCGTTCCGGGCGTGGAACGGCCTCGCCGACCGCCACGAGTACGACCTCGCCGGGTCCGCGCGGCCCCGATGTACAACCAGAGCAAGGCGGTGAACGACCGGCTCGCCGAACTGGAGGCGAGCTACCTCGAAACGGAAGCTGTTGCGGTCGAATCGAACGAAGGCGTCGAGGCCGGGCCGACTGTACCGACGGAGCGATAGGGACGCGGAGCAGTTCGACGGGTGCGCCGTTGCGACGATCCACGACGATCCAAGTTGTTCCGGCCCTTCGACGGCGGGAAACAGTGACCGGCAGCTATGACGAGAACATATCGTCGTCGTCGGCCCGCGAGTCGAGGTTTCGCGCAATCGTCTCCACGACGAGTTCTGTCTCTCGTGGCGAGAGTTCCGCGGTGACGTCGCCCAGTTCGGCACTGGTCTCGGTCGTCTCCTCGACGAACTCGGCGAAGTCCTCCCTGTCGTCGAGCGCGGTCGGGTCCTTCTCGCGCTCGATGGCCGCCTGTTTCACCGAGCGCGTGATGTACTCCCTGACTTCGTTGTCGAGGGAGCCAAGTGTCACGAGCCGCTCCACCAACCGACTGAGTTCCGACATGTCGGTCGGCTTGTTCAGGTAATCGTCGAAGCCGATCTCTAGAATATCCCAGTCTGGTGCGACCGCGGTAAGCATCGCCACCGGCTGGTCGTGACCGTCGTCGCGGAGTCGTTCAAGAACCTCACGGCCCGATAACCCGGGCATTTTCCTGTCGAGTAACACCACATCGGCCTCGTCATCGAACTCGTCGAGCGCTTCCTCGCCCGAGTTCGCCACGCTGACGGCGTACTCGTCTTCGAGTGCCGTAGCGTACATGCTGGCTAATCGCTCCTCGTCTTCCACTATCAGAACTGTTTCTTGCTCACTTGTCATGACAATCTCCGTTGTTGGTGATTTCACTACGCATCGGTCCACTCACTCCGCCTGTCGTCCCGCCGTAGCGTATCGCTGGTGATGTTCGAAACGTTGTCGATGATGTCGTCTTTGGTGAGTATCCCGAGCACCTCCATCTCGTCGACGACCGGCAGACACGACACCTCGGAGTTCTGTATGCGCCCGACGGCGAGCAGCGCAGTGGTGTTCGGCTCTATCATCGCCTCGAACCCCCGATCGAACCCGGACACTGGGATTTCGCTGAGCGGGGAGTCCGTCTGGTAACACGCGTGGAGAACCTTCCTCCGAGTGATGATGGCCGAGGGAGTTTCCCCCTCCTCGACGACGACGTGATTGACATCGTCGCGAAGCATGGCGCGGACGGCCCGGTCGAGCGTCTCGTTCCGCTCGACGGCAGCGAAGTCCTCCGTCATTATCTCTTTTATCAACATGGGATCAATTCAGTGAGGCGTCCGGCTCGGCCGTCGGGAACACGAGTCTGACCACGGATCCGCGGGGTTCGTTCTCCGCAAACTCGAGACCGCCGCCGGAGTTCGTGACGACCCAGTTGACGAACCAGAGACCGAAGCCACTGAGATGTTGTAGCTGATCTTCCTGATCCGCTCTGAGAACGTCGATCTCTTCCTGTGGAACCCCGGGGCCGTTGTCGGCGACGCAGAGTGCTACCTCGTCTCTGTCCGTCCTCCGTTCGAGAGTTACCTCGATTCGGGGCGTCTCGGCGTCGTTGTGTTCGATCGGCTGTGTTGAATCGCTGTAAGGCGTAGAGATTCACTGTTTGACGAAGCGCTTGATGTTGTAGACCATACACATCAGAGCGATCTCGCGGAACTCACGGAACCAGGACCGCGCTCGCACGGCGAAGCCGAGCGAGCGCTTCACAGCCGAGTTCACGGTTTCGGTCATAGAGCGCTGATTGTAGCGATTATCGTCGATTCTGGCGTTGTGTGCGTGGTCGTACGGCGCGAAGATGCGGTGCTTGATCAGCGGTCTGATCCCAAGATCGCGTAATCCTTCGCGGAGCGATTTCTTGTCGTAGCCCTTATCGGCCGCAAGAGACCGCAGATCGCCCGCGTTCCGGCGGGCGATCTGCTCAGCGAGATCTGCGTCACTTCCTTCTCGGTTCGTCGAGCAGTGAACGTCAAGGACAGCTTGCGACGCTGTATCGACGAGTTTCGTGACTTTCAGCTTTTGAACGCGGTAGCTGATTCGCTGGCAGTAGTGGCGGCTGGCTGGTGAGCGGTCGTAGAATGTGGCGTCGATCGCGGCGTGTTCGGAGAGATCGTGCAGCTGCGCCGACTGGCGCAGCAGCACTCGACAAACACTCATACTGATCCGGTCGAACGCCTTACACAACGTGGACGGCGCAGGGAGATCGGCCGCGCTAAGGCCGATCTCCCCGGTTATTTGTGGCATCTCTTTGAGCAGGCCGATCGTCATGCGGTACGATGTATCGAGGTAAATTCGCAGACAGTGGAGGGAAACGAGTGCGTAGTCGGCGAATCCGCCGCCGCCTTCCGGGGCGGCGGATTCGCCTCCATCGCCAGTAACTCTTTGAGCAACCGGCACAACCTCCCCGATGAAGCGGGAGATTTGTGTCATAGGCAACCGAATCTTCCCGCTTCAACGCCTTTGATTTAGCGACCTACCCTGCCGCCGTATGGCGATTCAACACAGCCGTTTGAGGGTTTTAACAGAGCCAGAAGACTCGTTCGATTTTGAGGAGTTCCTCCGGCTACGCTGCGCGTTTCAGCACTTGCGGAGTCATAACGACTGCCATGACAGCAAGACCAAGTGCGAACAGGCGCGGGACTCCAGTAAAGAAGGTGACCCCGATTACTGCGACAATCGCTGCCTGTGTGAGTGCAATGCCGTAGCGGACTACTGGTCGCCCAAGGATGGAGGACATCAACCTGAATTGTAATTACTTAGTTATTAATACCTTCTCTGTGTCTCTCGCGATGAAATTTATCACATACAGGTGCTGCCGGCATGATGAGATCGTCTATATACCGATTCCCGAGTCTGCCCAATATTTTCGATGACTGAATATGTGCGTTGTATCTTGTACAGTGATCTAAACATCATACGCAGCTGATAGCCATTCCAGCAGTCAACACGTGACTCTATTACTGGCCTAGTTCAGGATGAGTCGGACCGCTCAGTGACAGTTTATTGCGGTCGAGGACAACGGTCCGGGGATCCCGCCCAACGAGCTGACGCTGCTCGAACCCGGCCAAGAGGACGTGCTCAATTACGGGAGCGGCATCGGCCTCTGGATCGTCACCATGGTGATCGACGAGATCGACGGAGCGCTCCGATACGACGCCGGTGACGACGGGACGAGGATCACGCTTCGGATCGAGGGCTAACCCTCACGTTCTAGACGCGTCGCGTCGTCCCCACCGTCTCAGACCCAGAAACTGGACTCCAGTGTATATGATCCAGCGGTTCGGACAGTCACGTATGCAAGCACGACAGCCGGAGCGTGAAGTGGACGCGGCGGAGCGAACCGACTCACGGGCACCGAACTCTGAGAGTGCGTTCGTCCGGAATTACGACAGCGCGGAGGCCCGCACCGTCACCGTCACTGTCATCGATTCGGACGACAAAACCGTCGTTGAGCGGTCCGTGACCGTCAGCCCGTCCGCGGCGTCGAGCCTTCGATTCCCACTCGAACGCGGAGTGTACCGCGTGGAGGTGCGTTTGGCCGATGGAACCGACGATAGTGCTATGTGTCCGATCGGCAGCGACCCCGAAGAGTGCGCGGTGGTCGAGTGCGGGAACGGAATCGTCAGCGTCACGACGCTCGCCGAACCCTCGGCGTGCTGAACCGGCGGATCCGGTTCGGAAACGGCGTGAGCGGTCAGATTCCGAGAAACGAACGGAACCAACGTCAGGGGGTGTCGCGACCGCGTCTCCGTGTCTCCACCTCACCGACGCCAACGTCGACTCGCGCCCGCTCGCGTCTCTACATAGCTAGACACGCACAAGCTGCCGTGAGTGCGGTGGCCGACGCGAGCGTCGAGAGGAGGGCCATCGCTGCTACGTCTACTTGATCATAACACCTAGTTCCCGTAAGAAACTACTGGGTCACGTCGCCCGTATCGACGGCTGCGGAGTTGCTCGTTGTGAAGCACGCGGCCGGATTTATGCGGTGTCTTAGTATTTGTGTTCGTATGGACGTTTCACAGTTCACGTCCGAACACGGCCCGACCGACAGCGACGAACAGTTTCAGTTGGAGAACAAGTATCTGCTCGACGTCGCCGTCGACGGGAGCGTCGTTGCGAAAGCGGGTTCGATGGTGGCGTTCACCGGGGACCTCTCGTTCACCGGTTCGGCCTCTGCGGGGGGCGGTATCACGGGCTTCCTGAAGGAGGCCGCCACCGGTGAAGGGACACCGGTGATGACCGTCGGGGGACACGGCGACGTGTACCTCGCCGATCAGCAAAAGAAGATACAGGTCCTTCACCTCGGCGCCGACGATGCCATCACGGTCAACGGCGAGGACGTGCTTGCGTTCGAGGACCGCGTCAAGTACGAGATCAGCACCATCGACAGTCTGGCCGGGTCCTTCGCCGGTGGGTTCACGAACGTCTACCTCGAAGGCCCCGGCACTGTCGCAATCACCACGCACGGCGACCCGGTCGTGCTCGAACCGCCGGTGTCGACGGACCCGAGTGCGACAGTTGCGTGGAGCGGCGTGTCACCCGACGTGAAGATGAACACGAACCTCTCCGATATGGTCGGCCAAGAGTCCGGCGAGCGTTTCCAGATGAACTTCGACGGCGCCGGCGGGTTCGTCGCTGTCCAGCCGCACGAGGAGCTGTAGCCAGCGCCTTGACCGCTTGGAAGAGTTCGTCAAGTATTACCGAGCCGGCGACGGTGTCCGCCACACGGGCCGCCTCGACCCGGCCCTCGGCGAGCTCAACCCCGACCCGAGGCGGACGAAATCGAGGCCACGACCCCGCGTCCTCAGAGCCTGACGCCGACCCGTTCGACTAGTTCTAGGAAACGGACTTCCGAGCCGCGACCGATCGAGGAAGACGGTGAGCGACGTGGCAGCGGGTCGGCAGGCTCACACAACAATAATCCCGATTCCCATACTTGCGTGGAGCGCACTAAACCGCTGCTGGAGACGAGGCCGTAGGAAGCCGCGCCAGCCTAACTCCTCTAGCCCGCTGGCCATTCAGCGGTTATTCGGAAGCAAATGGCGCGATAGCACTCTTTGAAATGGCCATGAGATTCTTTTACCATGTGATCGTACTTGTGGAACAGTCTCTCCGTCAGACACAATGGCCAGGTGTTTTTTATTGGCCGGTTTTAATTAGCAATCGATGATTGAGGGAGTTTGGCTAAGTCATCCACATGGCGTACTCCTCAACACTGGGGCAAGGAGTCTGACCGGTATTGTGTTGACTATCGGGTTTGTCGTTGTGGTGAATCTCGCGATCAAGCTAATCAAAAGTATGTTCAACTAATCAGCTTTGTTGAGCTACTATTTTTAAAATACAGTACTGCTTGGAACAGCAGGTCGATGAGACTGCGTCTACCCTTATCTGGGCTGACACAGAGGATAATAATATGCCGGATATTAGACCCGAGAAAACCGTCATCTAACTGAAACAGTCCTACCGATAGGTCTTGGTCTTCTACTGGTCATGTACACCATAGCCCGGTGGACAGACATTCGCACCTACACTCCCTCGATTATCGGGTATTTCATCCTATGTATTGATCTCTCGTTGTGGGGTGTTTCACCTAATCGGCGCTGGTGACATTACTCATCTGTACTGACCGCAAGAGAGACAAACCACATATTTTAATTATTTTAACAGAGCTAATTAGCTACAAAATCACAAACAGCACCCAACGAATAAATCCTCACTATGATCGCAGGTTATGTTCGATACTCGGGGGAGCTGCCCACTCAGAACACGTCTCACTCTAGATCTAACACATAGCGGATAGTTGCGCCACACCCATGCGCAATCACTAGTGCCGGCAACAAGATAGCAGAAAACCCAACGAGAGCCGGGAATAGATCAGGAACGGATCCAACAGCGATTGCGGCAACGATGACTGAAAACACGCTTGTGAGAACCGTGACTGCTAGTAGTGTTTCAACGGCCCGGGTTATCGTGTAGATGGTCGATATGACTCCTTGGCCATCGGTGAACGAGACCCCGTGACGTCGGACCTCGACTTGGGCATGAAATAGTAATAGAGACGACAGTACACCGAGCGAAACAAATGCGATAGCCGCGATGACGCTGCCGATACTAAGAATGGTCGTCTCACCCTCTATGGCGGTGAAAACGCCAAACGTGACGAAGGGAACAGATAATATACCAACACCGATCGCGATGACTGCGAGAGCGGCCTCGACGTAGAGACCGTTTGCGGCTACCCACGCACCGAATCGCTCTGTGCGTGAGCGTAACGGAGGCTCTGGCCCAGTAGGCTCGTTTGGGGAAGTCTGCTCTGTATCCGCCGTACTGTTGGAGGGGTCCACAACAGGTGTACTGAACGACTGACCCGCATAAGTTCCTTACTGGCTGTTTCCCAGAGAGCAACTGTTGGCTACCCTCCTCTTCACGAGTGGGCCTCCACGCTGTTACTGCTGTGACCTGTCTACGGAAGGAATCGGTTGATGGTTAAAACAACTGAATGAACCGATTTTGCTTCCCATTGGAAGAGTAAGACTCGATCACACTGGGAGCAGTAGCCAGTACCCGGCGTGTGCCAAAATCGGTACGCTCAGATTCTTCGTTCGCTCATATCCCGCGCCCCAGAGAAGGCCTCCACAGAACGTGAATATCACTGAAACAAGCCCTCCGGAGAGGAGGAAATGTATCCCCCCAAACAGGAGAGCACCGATGACGACGCGACCGGACGCTTCGAACGCATCTTCGAGAGTGTCATGAATGACTCCTCGAAACAAGAGCTCCTCTATCGGCGCCATAACGAGGAACATGATCGCGAGCCCGGGAACAGCGAGTTCTGGCTGTTCAACGAAGACACGCCACTTCGATACCCCGCCGCTGTGGCCACCGTGACTGAGACCGACCACGGGTAACAACGGCGTGATAATGTTCACACTCAGTTGATATCCCACCACGCCCGCGACGACCCATCCAAGCCCCTCCGCTGACGGCTTCTGAATCCGTTCCATAACACGGAAATCGTCACGCCATCGGACGTAGCCGAGCACAACAAGCCCGAACCCGGGCTGTACGACGTAACCGCCTAGCAGATTCCCAAATACACTCCATATTGTCGAAATCTCGGCGTATATCGGGGACACGACGATAATCGACACAAACGCACAGAAGACGCCCAGTGCTGCGAGTGTCGCGGCTCTGATGACAGTCTGAGAGCGATCCCATAACGCCGGGACCCGGGACGACAGGTCGGCTTTCGTTTTCATGCTTCACTCACGGGGAGTCAGCCAGTTAATACGGATTTGGGCGTTTCACCTTGGGAAACAACGCGTTCACAGCAGCGTCGAGAATCAGTATACAAAGCGGTTGCTTATCTCGTTTTAACCGTCTCTCGCGCGCAATCTCATTAGTCACCCATTCCCCAGATAACCCCGGAACAGCCGTCTCTCCACTGTCAAAGTTGAATCCTGAATAGCCCTCTTCTCGGAGATCCTGCCTCACACGCTCTCAGTCCTTCATTAGTCATCTCATTGAGCAATTCCGATGATAAGCATTTGCTCTGTATTGTACACGATCGGTCAGAATGTATCACTTCCTTAGAATTTTGACAGAGTCGGAGCTGCCAATACCAGCCGAGCACTCGCACGGCGTTGGCTCAGGCGCCTGGGAGCGCCCACTTCCACGCCGATCTGAAGATGACGACGCCGAACGGGCCACCGAACCCGGCGGCGACCGCCCCAACGGAGGGAGCAGAGTAGGCGATCCCGGCGACAGCGGCGGCACCACAGGCTCCGACCACGGCTATCACTCCGGCGACGCGCCGATCGAGTGGGCCGAACGCCGTCGTCTCGACGGGGAGTTCGAACGCCCCGACGGCCTGGTTGTACTCTCGGAGGTGTGCGACGCTGTAGTCGTACTCACCCGCAAACGTGGTGATCGAGAACGTCCGAGTGCGACAGGCGCGGTCGACGAGCTCTCCTTCACACAGCTCGGCGTCCCAGATGTCGTCGATGGGGGTTGCCCACTGGACTGTCTTGGTGAGGTCGTCGTACGCGACTACCGTTTCGTCGCGGCGCTGGTACGTCAGCGTGCCGTGGGCAAGAGCGTACTCGATGGCTTTCAGCCCGCCGATGCCGGCTGGTAGGAGGCCGAAACAGACCACCGCGGCGGTGAGCGCCCTTACCGACCCGGCGGTGAGCCCGACCCACGCGAAGAGATATACTGGCCCGCTGCTGACTGCGGCCGTCGCGCCCTGCCAGAGCGCGGTGGCCCGAACAGCGCGCCGGCCCGGACGGACCTCGGCTGCCGGTGGCGCGTCTGGAGCCGCCACCGGCGGGAGCGTTCCTTCTCCCTCCTCTGGGTCGAACGCCACCCCGCTGCGGTAGCCACGCCACTCCGCGAACAACTTCACCGCGACGAACGCGACCAGCGCGCCGGCCGGGCCACCGACGATCGCGACTATGAGTGCCACCACGGCCAGCGTGCCTTCAGTCGTCGCGCTCGCGACGACGTCTCGGGGCGTGCTTATTTCGTAGCGTCGCGTCCGGAAGTACTCGCGCTCTATGACGCCGATCTGGGAAACGATGAGGAAGACGATGCTCGCCGCCACGCTTGGGTCGGCAAGCGTCGCCGGCACGTCGACGAACCGGCCCAATACGAAGAGGAACGCCCCGGCGAGCGAGACGGCAGCCCCGAACGCCCGCAAGGCAAACGGGACGTTTCGAGGGTAGATCGGGGGGAGCGCTTCGATGATCGCGGCGCTTCCGCGCCGGCGGTTGAGGTCGCTCGGGCCGACGGATACTCCGCCTGACTCGTCAGACTTGAGCGGGTTGTCCTCGTTGGGACGCTCTAGCTCGTCGTAGTTCGGCGGGCGGCGCGCGAACAGCGCCTTCACCCCGGCGAACGGGACGGCGACGACCAGTTCGATCGCATAGACGACCGCGAACGTCTGGGCGCTCCACCCAAGGTAGAACACGCCGACTAGTGGGACGACGTTCGCTACGACTGTCAGCAGAAATCCAGCAGACGAACCGTTCGACCGTGACGCCATCGATTCAGTATATGTCAGTAGTCGATAAAAGCTGTTGATGTGGGATCTATTGAGCAGGCGGAGCCGGTACTACCCGGCAACGGGTCGCTCGCTCCGATTAAAACCCCCGTACGAAAGGTCCGCGGTGTACACCTTCCCATCGTAGCGCACCAGCCAGGTACCACCGTAGCTGTCGGCCTCGATTGCCGACTCCGCCGAGAACTGGTCCATTATCGACCGGAACGACTTGTCGTCGGTGTCCTCGGCGTAATAGACGCCGTCGATCGCCTCGTTCATCACTGACCGCTCGCCTTCCGAGAGCCCGGACAGTCTGAATAGATGCTCATCGCGAAGCTGTTGCGCGTACGAGTTAGTGCTATCGGCGACCCTGCTGACGGTGTAACGGTACCGGGTCAGCGTCACCTCTCTGCGTTCCTCCAACACGAAGGGGTAGACGGTGCCATTGTACCGAACGGCGCTGTACTCGCCGGACAACAACACGCTCTCGTTGGTTTCCGCTATCGTGTACTCCTCCGGGATGGCGATTTCGGGGCCGGGACTGAGCCGGGGCTCGCGCTCGCTCGTAGCCGTGAGCAAATCACCTAACAACCGGCGGTCACGCTCGGAAAGTTCCTCGAACCAGACTGTCTCGTCGGCTGGCGCTGTCCCGTTGAGATCGACGCCGACGGCGAACGCGGTTCCGGGCTCGGTGCCGGTGGCGTTCCAGTCGATCTCGTAGTAGCTGCCCTCGTATGCGAGCGGTAGTCCCCGCTTGACCGGCGGATCAGTAGCCATGGCTGTCCCCGAGCCGTCCTTGATCGCCTCTCGGACCACCCGTCGGTCGTCAGGAGCTGGACTATCCACGACGGCCGGCCGGCTGGCGGCTTCTGTAATCTCCGCGTCGTCCGCGGTCTCCATGGACAACGATCCCGTTGCTGAGCAGCCTGCGAGCGCCACCAACGCCAGTAGGCAGAGCGCTGCGAGCGCTTTGCGTTCCATATCGGAAGTCGTTCTCTCTCCGGTAAATAGCTGGAGGCCGCGTTACACATCCCGCAACAGGGATAATCGCGCTAGACAGGATAAGCCACTCATTTACCGGAATCAACTGGCAGTAGCTACGAACTACACGAAAGGCCGCAAGCGAGTGAGTGTAAGAACTTCTTGCTCTGTGGGATTACAATCGGAAGCTACGCAGGAACGACAGGAGCGGTGTCGGGAGAAGTGATTGAACGATATCTTGAGGAAATAAACATGGATCAAGTGTCTGGCTTCCCTTCGACTCCGGTGGGTCGATGAGCTTGCCCTCGCAGATCATTTAGATTCGAGCGAGCATCGCATATATGAGGACGCTGAGTAAAATCATAAAAAACGGTGCGATCAACACTGTGACAGCCGCCATTTCTGTGCCATTCACTTGGGGGGAGCCAAGCAGCAGTAGTGGAACACTAAGGAAAACTAGTGCCAACACGAGTGCGGCACCGACGACTGCGGGATCCTGCTCAGGGCGTTCCTCGTGTTTGATCGGCAGATCAAGTGTCTCGGTCGCGTGGTCGAGATCAGCGACAGGACCAAACTGAACTGTGTTTGTCGGGGCTGTTTCGACGTTTGAAATCCGTAGTGTTCCGGTACCGAATAGGCGGTCAGGAATGGCGTTCTTGATTTTAAATCGTGCTCGCGAGTGAATCGGAACTAACCACTGCGGCGCATCAAGTACGGTATCGTATGCGACGAGCATCTCACCACGCCGTTGGTACTCAATAGTGCCGTACCGGAGGTAGTAGCTCCCGGCCCGGATGATAAAAATTCCCAGTAGCACCGCGAGGCCAATGCCGCCCCACAAAAAATGCGCTGTAACCATTGCGGCGACAACACCAACCAGCAGCAGCGCGACACCACGATTGACTATCGCGAGCAGTATTGTGGTGGTGCTTCCAAGTAGTACAGATCGAGGGTTGACTGTCACTCGTGCCTGAACCGGCTCATCTGGGAGGCTTAGCTCTGGTTGCGACCGACTGAACTCACGGTCAGCGCTCAGTCGGTCAAAGAGCCCTTGGAATGCGCTTGCTATTGGACCGGAAGACTCCCACGATACAGCGAGAATTGTTTTAATGATCACAAATCCTCCAAGCACAGCTACTCCGGTTGACTGGCCCATTGACAGACCGATCACCCCCAAAAACATCATCCCAAGCGTGAGCTGAGACGGTTGTCGTAGAATTTCACGGGCAGACACGTTCTCGTATGTCTTCCCCCCGAGATACTCACGGCGAAACTCGATCCCGTGTGCGACTATGAGGGCACCAATACTCACAGCGACCTCCCACGAAAGCACTATTGATGTTTCAATCAACGCCCAGGAGAGTACCGTAATCGGCACAATAGTAGAGGCCCAAATACCGAGGATTGACAGCGCAAACGGCACATTACGGGGGTATATTGGTGGAAGCGTTGGGAGAGGGCGCCAACCACCCCGTTTGTGCCGTAGTTCATGAAGGGGTTCTCGTTCTCCAACAACATCGGGAGATCCTTGCTTTGCGAACAACGACTTTACGACGCCGAGGAGGACTGTACTAAATGCTTCAACCCAGTAGAGTAACAAAAGTGTCCAAATATTCCAACCACCATAGATTACGCCAGCTAAGGGGAGAAGATTTGCTCCGATGATCACAAGATCTGTAGCTGACCGGTTCGGGACCGTGGAGGGCACACCGCGCATACCGCGAATTATTTGCTCGTGATAGATATGTTCCCGTGATATCGCGTCAATGGTGTCTACCTGCTTGTCGTGGCTGATCTCTCTGAGGTTTCGTTTATTGTGCCCTTGAATACAGCCGGTGTCGAGAGAATCACCCAGTCTCGTTCCCCCGACCAAGATCAGAGAACGACTCACCCACTCGAAGAGCGATTGGCTCAGTTTCCTCGCTTGAGCCGATGGAGATTGCGACGATCTCCTCTTCGGGGTTTGTAATTGAGAATCGCTGATTGAGCTGGGATGTGCCTGCGACTTCGGTGTCCGAGAGGCTCAAATCGACTTCGTACTCACCAGAGGTGGTCCAGACCTCGCCATAAGCGACGATGTTGCTGTCTCCATCCGACTCAGTGGAAGGCACGTCGAATGATGTGTCAAGGACTGTCTCGCCGTTGGGATCTATGATCTCGATTGATCCACTGACCTCATGATTCAGCTGGTTGAGTAGATTCACTTGCTCGAAAATTTGGTTCCCGACCGCGTCGAGGACGGTTGTACAGCCCGCGGTTGAGGCGAGAGCGGCACTGGCTCCGATTGTAAGCGCTCGCCGTCGTGTGAGAGACTCGAATGTTGAACGCGTATTCTGATTCATTCGTGGAGGACATTTGATTGTTGGCACGGTTGGAAAGTAAAACCGCAGTGAGTGTCTCAGGCAGTGAAACCGAGTGGCGCAGGTCACGGACTGACGACATCTCTCCTGTTTCGCGTGTCGGTTATGTTATCTGAGCATTCTAATCTAATCCTTCGTTTGAATTAATATCATGTGTGGCATTACAGAGAACATCGTGAACTACAAGCGGTTTCTCAAGAGACCGGTAGTTCGTTGGGGAATTGCTGGGGTCTATCTTGCCACGTCGTTGCTGCTGCTCATCGTCATTGGTGACCTCCCCCGCCCGGACCAAATCGTGGTGACGGTGATGTGCGTGATCGGATTTTTTATTCTACCGTCGGCGTTGAAAGACTTCGCGGAGTCGGGACCGATGTGAGCAGCGATGTCTAGCCGGTCAGAGAGATACCGGAGTTTGGTTATCTAGATCTCGGCTAGCACGGGAGAGACAGTAGAATACGTAGGGATCGATTCAAACACCGGACGCGTAGACCCGACGCCGTCGTGCTGCGAGCATAACAGCGAAGACGCCGGCCGCAGCGAACACGAGTGGGACCGCGTTCGCCACACTTCGTGTGGTGCTTCCGACGAAGTCAGCGAAGTACCCACCGTTCAGCGGACCGATGTACCAGAGTCCGAGATATAATGCTTCGAACAGTCGAGGCGAGCCGGTCCAGAGCCCGGCCACGAGGGCAAGGGATGGCGGAAACAGGACCGTGCCGGCGATGCTTGCCAATGCCGTCGGTCCAGCTGTTGCGGCAATGAGTACGAACGCACTTGAGCCGATTCCGATGGTGACCAGACAGCCAGCAAGCCACTCGGCAAGAAGCTGACCGATCGGATACTCAGACGCGATGATTTGCGGTCGGACGCCGTGACGGGCGGTCCGGGACCCGATCCGAGACCAAACGAATAGCGGCCAGATCGACACCGGAGTGAGTAGGCGACGGGGTGATTCGATCCCACCACTGGTGAGAACAATTCCCGCCGGGATGACGATCAACAATCCCGCACCGACATACCACCACCGTGGCTGCTCTCGGAGCAGCCGCCGAAGTTCAAGCCCAATCACTCGTCTAAATCCACCAGCACCACGCTCGGTAACTGAGGGTAGTGACATGCTTTCGACGGCGACGGGACTCTCAGCTACTACCGGACGGCTAATCGTCTCAGACCCAGCGACTGTGGCAGGGGAAACTGCTTGTTGTTCGGTAGTTCCGAGAGGAACCTGCTGGGAAACCCAAGAGAGGAGACCAGAACGCTCCGCTCGAAACCAATCAAACGGTAGTGCTGCGATAAGAGTGAGACTGAGCGCAGCGACGAGCGTTCCGAGCCGCTGAACAAAGAACCATGTCGGCCACGGCCCGCCGGTATATGTGAAGGTTCGAGCATTCGACCCGCCCGTTCCGAAGCTCGCATAGCCACCTTCGAATCCCGGTACAGCGGTCTGTATCGACTGAAACGTCAGGTCATATGCCAGTGTGATTCCGATGACGTCAAGCATCTTTACGATGGTCGGGACGGACGGCGGAAGGGCAGTTTCTGGCCGTAGCATCTGTCCAGAAATCAAAAAGATGGCTGCGAAAAAGTACGCCACTCTACCGAACGTTCCATCGAGAAACCCGATCGTTCCAAACAGGAGTGCCACCGCACCAACGAACACCGTGAGCGGAACAACCATTACGAATACCGGCCACACGATTGCGACTGGAGCCGTCGAGCCCACGCCGTGGATGACGTGGTTGATGACCGCGGCACCGCCGAGTACGGTAGCCGTCACAAGGCCGACGGCAGCATTACTGCTAAGCTTCCCGAGCAGGTACACGGGTTTGCTGGTCTGTGAACTCGACAAGACCGGTGCGTGTCCGTGGCGCTCGTCACGCGCAACAGTCCCACGCAACACGTAGAATCCAGCGAGTAGCATGACCATCGAACCGGCCATGCCAGCGTTGAGTCCAACCAGTTGTGAGGTCAAGGCACCGTTGATATTTGGCCCGTCAGTGACGGTATAGAAGACGCCAAAAGACCCCGAGTTGATTAGATACCCGAGGTAGATGATGACCGCGAGAAAGACAAACAGTTTCCGAGACCGGAGCCGTGCGATGAAGTCCGTCCGAGCAACGTGGTAGGCTCGTCTCGCCTCAACTCGCATGCTCTACCGTCTGAAGGTATGCGTCTTCGAGCGATGCAGCGACCGGTTCGGCGTCGACAACCGGTGTATCAGCACTTACGAAGCGGACATCAAACCCGTCAGCCCGTCGGACGGTGTTACAGACTCGGTAGTTCTCGCGGACGGTTTCAAGCGTCGACGGCGACACGCGGGACTCGTAGACATCGCCTTTTACATTGTGAATGAGGTCGCTGGTGTCAGCGTGAGTAATCACCTCACCATCTTCTAGTACCGTGACCGTGTCCGCAGTCGCTTCGATGTCGGTAACGACGTGCGTTGAGAAGATCACTACCCGGTCGTCAGCGGTGTCGGACAACACGTTCCGCATCCGAACCCGCTCTTCAGGGTCGAGACCGACGGTCGGTTCATCGACAACGAGCAGTTCAGGATCGTTCAACAGCGCCTGTGCGATGCCCGCTCGTTGGTGCATCCCTCCTGAAAACGTATCGAGTCGGCGGTCTCGAACATCGGTGAGATTGACCAGTTCGAGCAGCGCCTCAATCCGTGCGCTGGCCGTTTCGGCGCTGAGTCCCCTGAGTGCCGCTACGTAATCGAGGTACTCTTCCAGCGTCAACGTCGGATACGTGTCGAAGTCTTGAGGAAGATATCCGAGAACCCGCCTGACAACACCCGGTGATTCGGTCACAGCGGTCCCGTCCCAGTATATTTCTCCCTCCGTCGGTGCCATCACCGTCGTGAGCATCTGCATGAGCGTTGATTTTCCCGCACCGTTCGGCCCGACGAGCCCGTGAACGCCGGCGTCTAGTTGTAGTGTCACGTCGTGGACGCCCCAAGTGTTCTCGCTGTACCGTTTTCCGAGCGCTTCCGTTCGGAGTCGCATGGCGTCCCAATCGTGTCTGAACGGTTTATATCCGCAGCAGATGTTTCTGGGTGTGTAACACAAAGGAAGGTAGTCCACGCTTCAGACTGGTGTTTCCACCATACCTGGCAAGAGACGAGACGGCGGATACCCGCTCGTCGGAGCCGCAGTAGCACTAATCGCGGTCATCGGATGGATGCTTTTCGATTGGGTTTCGGTGTCGGCGACGGAACGGTGCCGCTGTTACTCGGTCTGAGAGCGGCCGTGGTCGCCGTCGGCGTACGTCTCAAGTCGTGACACACGGCGTGTACATCGCCGCTTACGGGGGTACGAGGCAGGACTCCACGAGTTCAGTCATGGGTGACTAACACGGGGAACCGACGACCGGCACAGGCGAATCTCTCCCCTTCCAGCGGTGTGAGGAGGTCACCCAATCTGGACGTCTCGGAAACCGAGATAGCCGCCTACAACCGGCACGACGAACCAGACAAGCAGGAGACACACCGGGAGCCAAACCGACGCAAACGGGTCAGTACCGAAGAGCCGGCCGTCAACGGTGGCCCGGAAGCCGGCTATAGCCGCATTATTGGGTGGGAGTAACCCAACCATCTGTAACCACGCCGGCTGGCTACTGGCCTCCATCAAGCCAAGTTCGACGGCGCCGAATTGAATACCCCTCTCAATGAGGTTCCACAGAGCAACCAAGATCATGTAGGCCCCGACAACTATCGCCGTAGCGCGATTGTCACTCGCACTGGCTGCTGAAACGCCAACACCGATCGCAACGAACACCACCCCCATCACGCCAAGGAAGCCGACAAACGGAATCAGAATGCCGATCTCACCGCCAAGCAATGCGAAGACGACGAGCCCGGTGGTGAGGCCGCCGACAAGTGTCGCGATGAGCATCAGCACCGCCCGGCCGAGCAGTTTCCCGAGGAGTATGTCGCTGCGCGACGGCGGCAGGCTCAACAGCACTCGGAGCGATCCAGATTCACGCTCGCCAGTGATCGATCCCTTGGCGAGAATGAGTGCGATGATCGGAAGGGTGGTCACAGCGAGCTGGAATGCGAGCCCGAACACCTCTCGAGCCGGCATACTGGTTGTCGCCGCAACGAGGCCCGTGACCCCGGCCATCGACAGCAGGACGAGTACGGCCACCACCCAGAGCATCTTCGACCGGCTGGCGTCGGCGAGGTCCTTCCGAGCGATTGTTCCGACGCTCATCACGCGACACCCCCCGGCGCGACCGGTTCCCCGTGACTGTTCGATGTTTCCTCATTAGTGTAGCTGGCGAACAGGTCCTCCAACGATGACTCCTCGATTCGGACGTCCGTGACCGTGGTCACCTCGCGGACCCGATCGATGAACTGGAGCTTTGCCGCCGGCTCGAGACAGGTCCCTCGGACGACCCCGTCAGCCACCACGACATCGCGAACGTTCGGCAGGTCGTCCAGTTTTTGGTCCGGTTCTCTGTTAACCTCAAGTGCCACCTGCGCTCCGGTGTCGAGCTGTCCCCTGAGCCGATCGATAGTATCAGTTGCGACGACTTGCCCGTCGTTCATGATCCCGACTCGGTCGGAGGCCGCTTCGACCTGTTCGAGAATGTGACTCGAAAAGAACACCGTCGCCCCTCGCTCGTTTTCATCGCGGATAAGTTCTCTGAGCTCCCGAGCGCCGTTCGGGTCCAGACCGCTCGTCGGTTCGTCGAGGATGAGCAACTCCGGCGACCCGACCAACGCCATCGCCAGCGCCAGTCGTTGGCTCATCCCCGTGGAGTACTCCCCCGCCGAGCGGTTTGCGTCGTCTGTAGACAGTCCGACCCGGTCGAGTAACTCGTTCGGATCGTCGGCGGCTTCTTTCAACTCGATAGCGAGTTCTACGTGTCGGCGGCCGCTTAGCCGGTCGTATAGTCCGTAGTTCTCTGGCACGACGCCGATCCGACCGTGGAGTGCCTCGCGGTCCTCGGAGACGTCCAGTCCGAGCATCGAGGCCGTTCCAGTCGTCGGCTTGACGAAGTCCAGAAGCACGTTGATTGTGGTCGATTTCCCGGCGCCGTTCGGGCCGAGAAATCCAAATATCTCGCCCCGCTCGACGGTCAGGTCTATCCCGTCAACAGCGGTCACGTCACCGAACTGTTTCGTCAACTCATTCGTCTCGATCGCGGGGTCTGTCATCCGTATATGCCTCGTGACGACGGCTCTCGGGTTAAAACGCGAGTTAGTGTGTCCGAGCCTGAAACATCGTCTCTATCTCGGGTTCGACGACATTGACATCCTCCCCGCGCTGAAGCGCGAGGCTTTCTACTCGATTCTCCGTAAGTTTCACAGACGGAAACGGTCCTGACTGAACTTTTATTTCAGACATATAGATCCAGCCATGACACGATGGTTTCCACCGCTGCCAACCTCGGTCCATGAGAAACCGTTGCGCGTCAGTTTTGATGTCCGCTGGGCAATCGCGTTCGTCGCACTCTTATTCGTTCACAACGAGATCCATGAGATTGCGCACACGGCAGTCGGTCGAGTGATCTGTGGAGCATGGGGCCCGCGAAATTTCAATAGCTGGCGGGTCGCATGTCAAGAAATAACGCCAGAGCTCGTCTTAGCACCTATCGCTGGGCTTGTTTTCAGCTATGGACTGATGTGGATTGGGTATCGTCTGCTAAGGCCGGGCGAGTCACCAACAAAACGATCACTCGGTTTCTGCCTCATATTTGCGGCAATGCCGTTCGGCCGGATATCGACGGTAGCACAGTCTGGGGGCGACGAGATGGTTATACTCAGAGGTGTTTTTCCCGAGATAGACTCATTTTTCAGGCTTATGATGGGCATAGGCGTCGTTTTGGTTCTCATTTGCCCGCCTCTGTTCCGGGCTTTGTCCGTTCTGCCCCGGCGGCAGCAGTTACTTGTTTTTCCTGGGTTCTTACTGCTCCCGGACGCTTTGTTCAGGGTTCTCGTGTTGGGAGTAGCCAATCCCCTTCTCGAGCAGGGGATACTCAGTACCTCACAAAGCATCCTCGGCTAACTGTTTCTAAAGCCTGAGTTCTGTGACGAAGCGGTTCACTGACGGTCTCGACGAGAGAATCTTCGACGAACCGACGGAGAGCTGTCGCTGTCGGCGGCGGCTGCCGCCGACGCGACAGTGTCGCCACTCCCACTGGAGGCTGTCTGGGTGTGATTACCGGGTAAACCGGTCGTCCGGTGGTCGGTTTGCGGGGACGGCCCGACGCACCGCGAGGGCCGTCCACGCTGCCCGTCGAATCATATTGATGAACTCCTTGAACGACCACTCCCAGAGGCGACGCCCGCCTCGGCGGGGCGTCGCCACGTACTCCCAGTGCAGATACCGCCAGACGTTCTGTAACAGCAAGCTCACCACGACGTACAACAGCCGTACGACCGGATTCTGTGTCGAGGTCGTCGCAATACTTTGCTCGGAGAGCCGATAGCTCGACTCGATACCGAAGCGTTTCGCGTAGTGGTATCGAGCGTCTCGTGGTGAGTCGATGAACGGCGCGTCAGCGGCGTAGCCGTGACGCGCCACGCCATGGTCGTCGTACCGTCCGTTTTGGTAGGTACAGTCGATGTAGACGGGAAACTCGACGGTCCAACTGTGACCGTCGAGTTTCGCCGTCATGTCGTGTTGAATCACGCGACTCCAGCCTTCCGAGAGTTCTTGCTTGATCGTCTGTCCCCAGCGGACGATCGGCATGACGTAGGCGTGGTTGTGCGCCTGAAGCAGCGTCAAGCACTTGCTGTCGTAGAATTCACGGTCAAGAAAGACGGCCTTGACGTCGAGGTCAAGGCCGTCGAGAATACCAAGAAACTCTGCGAGGACACTGCTGGCGGTGTCGCCGTCTTCGAGACGGCGCACCGCCAGCGTGTAGCGCTTGTTCTTTACACGCGCGTAGAGTGTCGCGTAAGCGTGGAACGCGGTGGTTCCACGCTTGGCTTGGGAGTGATAGAGACCGTCTGTATCGTCTTCGTCGCCGTAGTAGGGCCGCAGGTGGAGGTCTGAAACGACCTCCACCTGCTCGGGGAGGACATCGAGAACGTCTTTCTGGAGGAGCGTATTACCAACTTGTTCGAGCGTCTCTAGGTCGAACTCGGTACGGAGGTGGTAGAGAACCGAGTTCTCGTGGGGTGCATCTTCGCTTCTCTCACAGAGCGTTGAGACTGAGGTCCCGTCGGCGCAAGCGCCGACGAGGACCTCGTAGATGTCTTCAGCATCGAGTTCGGCGTTTTCAGCGAGTGTGAGAGCAACTTCCTCGTCAAGAGCATTGACGAGGAAGTTAACGAGTTGGTCCTCGTGGATTGAACCGTCTGCTTGCTGGGTTTTAGACACACCTTCTACAAGCAGACCTTCTAACTAAGCGGCTTTGTGAAGTACTGAAGCTTCCCCATCACCGAAGACACCAGTCTAGATCATAGGACTGACCCTATGGCATCTATGTCATCTGCTGAAGATTTCGAGTCTACGCGACATCATCAATTTCTTCGAGGGCCTCCGTGGCCACGTCCCCTAACTCACCAGCTTCGATGTGGGAGTACCGTTCACGAACCATTTCCTCAGAGTTGTCGAGATACCGGGCTGCCACAGTGTATCCGAATGCCCGGACAAGAACTTCTCCCATCCCACGACGGCCACCGTGCGGAGCAAGATAGTCGTGTTTCGGGTGGTCGATATCAATCTCCGTGGCCTCCGTGAGTCGCTTGAGAATCGAGCGAGCGCCGTCCGTAGTGATTGACGGTGGCCGGATGTCTTCGTCGAGCGCTAGCAGGAGGTCGCGAGCGTATTCCTCACGTCGCTGATCGATCACATCCGGTCGCTCACCCCGGTCAGCTAGCTCCTCCTGCACGAGTCCTGCGAGCGTCCGCTGGTCGAACGTGGGGAACACTGGCCACCGATCCATCGGCGAGTTCATCAATTTTCGATAGCTCCGCAACGGGGAGATGACAGGATCAGGCAGACTGGCGGCGTCCCATTGCTGCTTCTTCCGATAGACGTCCATGCTTCCGTCCTCGAGAGAGATATCCTCCCAGCGAACCCCACGGCGTCGTGGGTCGTCGGGGTCACGAAGAAGTTCACCCACACGGACAGCCGTGTACGCGAGGACGAACACCAGCGCCCGGTCGCGGGCCACCTTCAGCGCCGCGTAGCGGGCCCGCTGTCTGTCGAGTGGGTCGACATCCTCGGGGAGGCTGGTATACGTCTCGATGGCCGCACGCGCTTGCTCGTCGACGTGACGGGTGAGTGCGTGGCGTTGCTCGGACGTCCACGCCTGCTGGTCGCCCGGCTTGCGACCGTCGTCATCAGGAAGCGGCGCCGTGGCACTGGCCCGCTGGGCGTAGTGTGCGTCGAGATACCCCTCGTTGACACACCAGCCACACCACGCCGAGATGTACGCGTAGTAGGTCTGGACGGTGTTTTGCTTGAGTCCACGGTCGCCGGCGAGGTGACGGGCGTACTCGCGGAAGACGCGCTCGTCGAGATCACCGAAGGTCGGGTCGCGGTCAGTATCAGGAGGACCGATACCGGTCCATTCCTCGTCGCCGCGGTCGCCACGGGCCCACTCCGCGAACCAGTCCAGTTCGCGAGCGGCGTTGCGGCGATAGTTCCCGCCGTCGCCACCACGACCCTTGCCCTTGTCTTGGAGATACCGTTCGAAGGAGCTCACCAGCGACCGATCGGTGCGTTCTCGTGGTGTCATGGGTCCTCGTTCTCGTACTGGTAGGTCGGACGGACATCCTCAAGGAGCGCTTCGATGATCTCCCAGAGGATCAGCGAGGGGGTCTCGTGGTCGAACGAGATTTCCCAGCGATCCTCTTCATTGACGGCAGAGTACTGGAAATGCGTCCGTCCGAGATCGGGATGGTCTTCGTCCTGGTGCCAGCCAGCGTGAAAATCCGTGTTCGGGTCGGTGTAGTTGATACGGAACCAATCGTGTGGCTCCTGCCGGTACCATTTGATGGTTAGTTCAGGTGAGTCGGGGCCTGTCGGTGGGGCAAGACGAGCCGGATCGAAAACTGCTCGCAACTGCTTGGCCTCGATATCGTCAGGAACGAACTCAACCGTCGTAATCTGTGGTACTCGGTCGAGGACGTCCCGCTTCAGCTGGGCGTAGAAGTTCGCGTTCGGATCACCACCTGGATGCGGGACCGACATCCGTTAGCCGCTGGCCTCGGCGGGCTCTGTCGTCGGCGCGAGAAAGTCCCATTCGCGGATGGCGAAGCCGACGATCTCGATGCGCCGTTTGAGGTGTTCCCACTCACGAGCGATGTCGCGCCGGCGGTCCTCTTCGTCGGCATCGAGCCCTTCCTCGGCGAGCGTTCCGCGAAGCTGATTCGGCGACTCGACATCGAACTCCGCCTCCCAGTCGCGGATTTGTGTCTTCATCTCGGCGAGCCGGTCCGTAAGCTCCTCGACAGTGTGTCCGCTGTCGCGAAGCCGCATCGCCTCCTGCATCGCCTGGCGGCGGTAGTCGGGGTAGTACGTGGTGTGGGTCCCGCTCTCGTCTCGGTGGAGAATCCCGTCGTCGACGAGCCGTTCGAGGACGCGCTTGGTCGGCTCGTGTGACCAGCCCGCTTCCGACGCGATCCAGTTGGCCGTCCGTGGCTCCGATAGCTGCCGGGCGGCCATCCGCACGCGGTCTTCGCCCGTGGTCTGGCGCTCCATCAGCCCCTCGGGGTTCGATTCATCTTCGGTCATACCGTACCATTCACACTGTGTCTTCATATAGATTGATGTCCTTCGTCCTATATTGAATGGCTGTGTTCCGCCAGTCCTTCGACCTAGCTGACTGGAACCTCAGCAAACTCGAAGCCTCGTCTCGGCGGCTCTACCCCGGGGGAAGCGCCGTTCTGAGCCGGTTACAGTATTCGTGCTTACCCGACAGCGGCGGGGTACTTCAAAATGGTCGTGATTACTATTTTAATCACGAGCAATTGGGAATTTGCCTGAAGTGCCGATTTCCGGGTATACAAGCCCTGATAGTCCAAATAACCCATCTATAAATTGTATGCTGCTATACTAAAACTGAGTCAGGGGAAGTTGAGACTACACCGGGTTTAGCGGGGCTGTGATGTGTGAATTTGTCCGATTCAGTCAACGAAAACCACCTCAAATCACTCCCCAAGCGGCCATTCCTGTCATACTTCCAATTGTATGGGCGAATTTTCGAGACTCCCAACAGTGTAGCCACTCAGACGGCGCGCTGACCTGGACTGAGTGCCTCTCTACCCAATTCCGGTCTCCTTCTTCAGCAGCGTCAATGTGTTATCTGCCGTCACCATCGGCGAGTGCCCGTACTCACTAGTCAACGCAACCTGGACGAGCAAGTCGACGGCTCGCCAGATAGAGTACAGCAGACACGCGAACGCGAAGTAGAAGAATCGCAGCCCGAAATCCTTCGACGTGGTGGCAGCCATGAACGGCTGTGTTGAATCGCTGTAAGGCGTAGAGATTCACTGTTTGACGAAGCGCTTGATGTTGTAGACCATACACATCAGAGCGATCTCGCGGAACTCACGGAACCAGGACCGCGCTCGCACGGCGAAGCCGAGCGAGCGCTTCACAGCCGAGTTCACGGTTTCGGTCATAGAGCGCTGATTGTAGCGATTATCGTCGATTCTGGCGTTGTGTGCGTGGTCGTACGGCGCGAAGATGCGGTGCTTGATCAGCGGTCTGATCCCAAGATCGCGTAATCCTTCGCGGAGCGATTTCTTGTCGTAGCCCTTATCGGCCGCAAGAGACCGCAGATCGCCCGCGTTCCGGCGGGCGATCTGCTCAGCGAGATCTGCGTCACTTCCTTCTCGGTTCGTCGAGCAGTGAACGTCAAGGACAGCTTGCGACGCTGTATCGACGAGTTTCGTGACTTTCAGCTTTTGAACGCGGTAGCTGATTCGCTGGCAGTAGTGGCGGCTGGCTGGTGAGCGGTCGTAGAATGTGGCGTCGATCGCGGCGTGTTCGGAGAGATCGTGCAGCTGCGCCGACTGGCGCAGCAGCACTCGACAAACACTCATACTGATCCGGTCGAACGCCTTACACAACGTGGACGGCGCAGGGAGATCGGCCGCGCTAAGGCCGATCTCCCCGGTTATTTGTGGCATCTCTTTGAGCAGGCCGATCGTCATGCGGTACGATGTATCGAGGTAAATTCGCAGACAGTGGAGGGAAACGAGTGCGTAGTCGGCGAATCCGCCGCCGCCTTCCGGGGCGGCGGATTCGCCTCCATCGCCAGTAACTCTTTGAGCAACCGGCACAACCTCCCCGATGAAGCGGGAGATTTGTGTCATAGGCAACCGAATCTTCCCGCTTCAACGCCTTTGATTTAGCGACCTACCCTGCCGCCGTATGGCGATTCAACACAGCCGTTCGATCGCATTTTGGATCACGTTTCGCAGTGCTTGGTCGACGAGGTCGCTCGTGACCGCATGCTGGGCGGCCGGCAGATTGACAGCGAACGTCACTTCGCTCCGCTCGGTCCGGAGCGACGCTACCTGTGACCGTGCGCGATCGGCGACGTCAATCACCGTGTTGTAGTCTTCGCCCTCCTCGAACAGTTTCTGGGACTTGCGGACCTTCTTGCTCAACGCGAGGGTCTCTTCGACGACTTGGTAGATCGCTTCGACCTGTGTCTCCACCTCCGGTTCGTCTGACTGTCGATCGATGAGCTGTGCTGCGAGGAGAGCCTCGTTGAGGTTGTTTCGGAGGTCGTGACGAAGCACGCGCTGTAACACCGAGAGCCGCTGCTCTCGGCGGTACCGCTCCGTGATGTCGCTGGCGACCCCGACGTATCGCGTTGGACTGCCGCCCTCTCTCCCGTAGACCGGCGAAACGGACAACTGGACGGTGTACCGTCGGCCGTCTTTCCGCCGAATGACAAACTCCGACTCCCACGTGTCGCCCGACTGTACCGTGTCCCACATCTCGTCGTGGATCGCCGCCGACTGCTCCGGCCATAACTCTTCCAGCGTCGACCCGACGGCCTCGTCACGGTCGTAGCCGGTCTGTTGCGCGAACGCTGAGTTGGCGTACTCGATGGTACCCTCGTCCGACATCCAGAAGATCGCGTGGCCCGCGTCCTCGACCGCTCGCTCGAACGTCTGCAGCTCCCGCTCCCGGCGCTTTTGTTCCGAGATGTCGCGGCCGATTCCGACCACGCCGCTATCGGTCCCGTCCGGGCGGGTGAACCGACTGGCGCGGAACTCGTACGGAATCCGTTCCCCGTCGGACGTGACCACCGTCGCCTCTAATTTCGTGCGTCCCGCATCCTGCACTTCGTCGAACGCCGCTTTGATCGGTTCGCGATCGCTTTCCGCGATTACATCTGTCACGGCGAGCGAATCGACCACCTCGTCGGCGTGACCGGTCACTTCGGGCAGTCGTTCGTTCCACCGCAGGAACGTTCCGTCCGCTCCGACCACGTAGAATATATCCTCAAGCGTGTCGAGCGCCTGCTCGGTGAGCGCACGCTCCCGCTCAAGCTCTTGCTGCTGACGCTTTCGGTCCGTGATATCGCTGGCGACGCCGATGATCCGTTCGAGTTCGCCGTCCTGATAGATTCCGCTCGATCGGTCCCGAACCCACCTGATGTCACCGTCCGGTCCGACGACGCGGTACGTCTCCTCGTACTCGTCCGGGTGTTCTGACTGTTCTTCCAGCGCCGAAGTCACGCGGTCCCGGTCGTCGCCGTGTATCCCCCGAATAAACGACGCGGGTTCCCGCTTGAGCGACTCGGGAGACCGGCCCCAGACCGACTCGTAGGAGTCGCTGACGAACTCCATCTCGTCTTTGTCCGGGTCGCTGATCCAGATCACGTCCGAGACGTTCTGCCTGATCTGTTCGAGCCGCCTGACGCGACGCTTGTGGTCAGTGATGTCTGTGTACGTCCTGATCACCTCCGTCCCGTCCTCGGTGTCGGCGGCCAGTGCTGACCCGACCAAGAACGTCCGTTGCTCGCCGTCTGCGGTCTCTCGAACGACTTCCTGAGTGTGGGGATCCGAAGTGGCGTCGCCGGCGGCGACGCCCTCTGGAACGATCCGGTCCCCGAGCGTTGCGCCGATGAGCTCGGTCTCATCGTATCCGAAGACCTCAATGAACGCGTTGTTAACCCGTTCAATGACGAGTCCACGGTCGTCGCTCCGGGCCTGAACGAACGGAGAAGGAGCGGCATCGAATGTCGCCGCGAGCCGATCTCGTTCGCGTTTGATCTCCTCCTCGCGTCGCTTACGATCGGAGATATCGCGAAGCGCGCCGACGGTTCCCTCGAGTAGGTCGCCGGCGCGGATGAGCCCGACGTGATTCTCACAGAGAACTGTCGAACCGTCGGCGGCGATTACTTCCATCTCGAAGGTGTTCTTGTCCTCGGCATCGGACTTCAACAGCGACCGTATCACCGACTTTCCGCGTTTGACGTCCTCTTCACCCATGATCGTTGAGACGTGTCGTCCCTCAAGTGCGGCGGGGTCCCAACCGGTAAGCTCGGCGAGTGCCTCGTTGGCGAACTCAAACCGTCCGTCGTCGTCCAGCACATACACCGGATCTCCGAAGGCGTTGACGGCCGTTTCGTACTGTTTGAGCTGTCTGCGGCGTTCGAACTCGCCGGTTACGTCCTCGTAGAGCCACATCGTTGCCTCTCCAGAGTCGTTCATCGGCAGGTAGCTCAGTTCGAACACCCGACCGTCAGGGACTTCCAGTCGCTCGCGGTGCGTCGGCGTCGATTGCTCGGTCAGCGTGGTCATCCGGCTCCCGATCTGACCGGGGCCGTCAAACGACGACTCAATTTCGTCGGCGACCGCTTCGAGACCCTCTCCGGTGACTGCTGAACGGTCCGAAATGTCGAACTGCCGGCAGAAGTGGTCGTTCACGGCATACGCACCGGTTTGCGGTCTCGATAACAACACCCCCACGTCAACGGCACCGAGCGTCGAAAGCACCGCTTCGTTTCGCTTTTGGTTATTGGCGTGCCGATCTGCCACCGAGCGAATCTGCTCTGCCACTACCTTTCGGTCGGTTTCCGTGGCGGTGTTCAGATAAGGTTTGAAAGGTGAGGCGGTGCGTTTTCAAAGTGATCTATGCCCGAAAACGACCGCCTCAGCGGCTGTTTAGACGAGATCAACTTAGAGTTTGTGGAGCGAGAGGCAACACCGAAACTGTTGATGAAGCTCAGTATTCAGCTCCATTTGTCTGGACTGTCGCTTTCGAATACTGTTTCATTTCTTGAGGTATTTGGTGTTGATCGAGTTCGATCCACCGTTCATAACTGGGTACACAAAGCCGATCTACAGCCGGAAGCTGGTCGGAGCCCGAATCACGTTGCGGTTGACGAGACTGTGATTCAGCTCGATGATGAACAATACTGGCTGTACGCTGCTGTCGATCCTCAGTCAAACGATTTGCTACATACAAAGCTTGAGTCAACAAGAACGAACGTGATCGCAGATCAGTTCTTCACGGAACTCCGCGACAAACACGACGTAGATGACGCGATCTTTCTCGTTGATGGTGCGGTTCCACTCCACCGAGCTTGTGACAAACACGGCCTCGATTTCAGATACGAACGACATGGAAATCGAAACAGCGTCGAACGTGTTTTTCGTGAGATAAAACGCAGAACTACCAGTTTCTCAAACTGTTTTAGCAACGCCAAAGCAGAAACAGCAAACGAGTGGCTCAGATCGTTCGCCTTCGCATGGAATCAGCTTATCTGAACACTGCCGTTTCCGTCACGGGCCGCGGGAGACATCGTGCTGCCCCAGCGTTGAGCGCATCCGTGACCGTCTGCCTCTCCCGGTTCGCCGCGAGGACGATCACGGGAAGGTCCGGACGAGCCTCACGGACTCGTCGAAGCATACCAATACCGTCCGTCGCCGGCGGGTCGTGTTCGACGACGAAACACATCGCTCGGGTGTCGGAGGGGAGCAGCGAGTCGTCGGACTCGACTGTGGTGATGTCGATCCCCTCCGCCGCCTGCTCAAGACTGTCAGCACTGCTTCGTCCTCGTCCTCTGTCGGATGCGGCGTAGTGGACGGAGACTGTGTCAACTACTCCCACAATATCGCAACATCAAAATACCAAAGTGAAAAATGTTGCTCTCGTAATATTCCTATTGATATTTTCGATAGGGTAGAGGAAGATCCGTGGAAGACGTTGGTCACATGGGCGCTACAGGTCGCTCCAAGCGCCGAGGAACCGCTGGACCGCGGTGAGGTGCCCGACGACCGCGAACAGCGCGAGCAGGAGGCCGACGACGTTGAGCCCGGCGACGATCGGCTCCGAGTACGCGGCGGCGACGACGCCGCCGACCCCGATGAGCGCGAGTCGGTCCGCGCGCCCGAGGAGGCCGCCGTACTCGCGGCCGATGCCGACCGCCTGGATCTGCGTCCCGAGGTACGAGGTGAGGAGGACGCCCGTGACGGCGGCGAAGCCGAGCGCGTACGCCCCGATCCCGGCCGTGAGGCCTCCGATGACCGCCACGTCGGCGTAGCGGTCGAGGACGTGGTCGAGGAAGTCGCCGCCGTCCGAGGCGATCCCCTGGTGACGCGCGAGCGCCCCGTCGACGAGGTCCAGCCAGCCGTTGAGCAGGACGAGCAGCGCGCCGGCCGCGTAGAAGGCGGCCGACCCGGCGGCGAACGCGGCGGCGGCCCCGACCGCGACGAGGAAGGCGATCACGCTCACCTGATCCGGCGAGAGGCCGAGCCTGTCGGCCGCCGACACCCACGGGCCGAGCAGGCGGTCCGCCACGAAGCGGTACTGGTCGAGGGTCATCTACCGTCTCGACGCTCGCGGCCGGCTCATATATAATCGATGAAGTCCACGGTGCCGGCGCTCGGCTCGCGCTCGCCCTCGACCGCCGCGCGGATCGCGTCGGCGACGGCCTCGGGGTCGCGGTCGGTCGCGTCGACCTCGTAGACGTGCTCCGCGCCGTGTTCGGCGACCGCCTCCGAGAGGATCACGTCGAGCGCCTCGCTCTCCGCGTTCTCCGCGGCGGTCTCGGACGACTCGCCACGGGCCTCAAGTCGGGACTCGATCGTCTCGGGGCGACAGCGCAACACGACCACGCGGTCGACGTCGAACCGGTGCGCGAGGTGCGAGTCGAGGACACCGGACCAGTCGCCGAGGTGTTCGCGGACCGCGTCGAGGTCGGCGACGAGCGTGTCGCGGTCGGCGTCGCGCTCGGTCCACAGGTCGCCGTCCGACTTGATCCGCTCGTTGAGGTGGATCACGTCGTACTCGCCTTCGAGCAGCGCCGTCGCCGTGGTCTTGCCCGTTCCCGGAGTCCCCGTAACGGCGACGCGGTCGGCGCGGCCGCCGCCGCCGTCGGCCGCGGCCTCCCGCGTCTCGGGCTCGCCGCTCACGCCCGGACACCGAGTTCGAGGTCCGCGAGCGTCTCGTTGAGCAGCGCGACCGCCTCGCGCGTCTCCCCGCGGGTGCCCGTCGAGATCCGGACGTGTTCCGGGAGCCCGAACGAGGTACAGTCTCGGATGATCACGCCGCGCTCCTGCGCCGCCTCGGCGACGCGCTCGCCGTCGCCGACCGCGGCGAGGACGAAGTTCCCGGCGGAGTCGACCGTCGGCGCGTCGAGTTCGTCGGCGATGTACCCGCGGGCCCAGCGGGAGGTCTCGACCGTCTTCTCGACGTGCTCGTCGTCGTCGAGCGCGGCCAGCGCCGCCCGGCAGGCCAGTTCGTTCGCCGCGAACGGGGTGTTGACGCGGGCGTACGCCTCGCCCCACGACTCGGGGACGACGCTGTACCCGATCCGGAGCCCGGCGAGCCCGTACGCCTTCGAGAAGGTGCGGAGTACCGCCACGTCGTCGCGCTCGTCGACGAGCGGGATCGCGCTGTCGACGTCGGCGAACTCGCCGTACGCCTCGTCGACGACGACGAGGGTCTCCGGCGCGGTCGCGTCCGCGACCGCCTCGACCTCGTCGAGCGGCATCGTCGAGCCGGAGGGGTTGTGCGGCGAGGTGACGTAGACGATCCGCTCGCCGCCGTAGGCGGACAGCACCGTCTCCGCGTCCTGCGCGAACCCGTCGGCCGGGGAGAGGTCGTACTCCGTCACCCCGCCGTGGTGGTACCGTGAGGACATCGCGTAGTAGGCGAAGCCGGGGCTCGGCACCAGCACCTCGTCGCCCGGTTCGAGGGCCGCGCGCGAGAGGTAGTCGATCGAGCCGTCGGCCCCCGGCGACACCCACACCTGCTCGTCGTCGACGTCCCATAGCTCCGCGATCTTCGCGGTAAGGTCCGTGTGCGAGGACTTCGGGTACTGGTTCACCCGGTCGGCGTGCTCGCGGATCGCCTCGACGGCCGCCGGACTCGGACCGTGCGGGTTCTCGTTCGACGAGAGTTTGATGAGGTCGTCGGGGTCGATCCCGCGCTCGCGGGCGACCTCCTCGACGCCCCGCCCGGGCACGTACGGCGAGTGATCGGAGAGATCACGTGGTTCCATGTACGGAACTCGGGGAGGGTCGGGCTTAAGCGTGGTCTTGCCGACCGCGGTTCACCCGCCCGGACCGCCCCTCGCCAACCGCCGCTCCGCCTCGTCGACGACCGCGGGCCGCCCCGCGAGTTCGACGGTGACGGCGTCGCCCTCGTAGTCGACGCCCTCGACGACGCCGCGGTCGTACGCCCACGAGAGGGCGGCCTGCGCGTCGCCGCCGTTCGGGGCCTCGACGGTCGCCGTCGCGGTCGGGAGCGCGTCCGCGACCGCCGCCGCGAGTTCGTCGAGGCCGGCGTCGTCGCGGGCGCTGACCGGGACCGGCGGGCGGAGCGACGCGACAACCGGCGACTCGTCCGGGTCGAGGTCGGCGACCGCGGCCTCGTACGCCTCGGTCGCCGCCGAGAGGTCGTCCGCCTCGGTCCCGGCTGCCCCCGCTTCGTCCGCCTTCGACAGCACGGGGATCACCGGGCCGTCGGTCGCCTCGATCGCCGACAGCGACGCCCGGAGCTTCCGGCGGAGGTCGGCCGGGTCGTCGCTCGCGTCGACGACGAGCAGCGCGCAGTCGGCGCGCCGGATCGCCTCGATGGTCGTCCGGAAGGAGCGCACCGCCTCGTGGGGCAGGCCGTCGAGGAACCCGACGGTGTCCGTGACGAGCGTCCGCCGCCCGCCGATCGTCGCCCGCCGCGTCGTCGTCGAGAGCGTCTCGAACGGACCGTCGTCCACCGAGAGCGTCGCGGCGAGGTCGGCCGGCTCGCCGTCCGGCTCCGAGTCCGACACCTCGTCCGCGAGCCGACGCGCGAGCGTCGACTTCCCGGCGTTGGCGTAGCCAGCGAGCGCGACGAGGTCGAACCCGGCGTCCCGGCGCTCGGCCCGCCGCGCCGCCCGGTCGTCGGCGATCTCGTCGAGGGCGCGCTCGGCCGACTCGATCCGCTTTTCCACGTCGAGGACGCGGCTGTCGCCCTCCGGCCGGAGGCGCACGTCCTCCCCGCCGTCGCGGGCGATCGACTCCCGGAGCCGGGGGAGCTCGTAGCGCAGCCGCGCCAGCTCCAACTGTCGGTCGGCGGCCCGGGAGTCGGCGGCGTCGGCGAACAGCTCCAACGCGAGCCGCGGGCGGTCGATCACCGCGGTCCCGGTCGGCAGCAGGTTGCCGAGCGAGAACGTCTGCCCCGGCGACAGCGACCCGTCGTAGATCACCGCCTCGGCGTCCGCGTCGGCGACCAGCCGCATCAGGTCCTCGGCCTTCCCGCGGCCGAGGTCGTAGGTCGGATCCTCGCGCCGTCGCTGGGTGACCTCGCCGACAACCGCGTAGCCGGCCGCGGCGGCCAGTTCGCGGATCTCGGTCGTGTCGGGAGGGCCATCGGGGGTCCGCGCGGCGACGACGGCGGGCGTCGCGTCTGTATCAGTCGGTCTGTCGGGGTCGTTCGATGCGTCGCGTTCGTTCGTCGTGGCGTCGTCTCGTGACATTCGGTCGGGCGCTCGCGTCGGCCCGGAGAGGGGAGCGTCTCGCTCCGCGTGCGGTCGGGGGCGATACCGTCATGGACGGGCGACGAACGAACTGGTCTCCATACGTCCGACTCCGGCGGAGACCACATAAGCGTTCACCGGAAGCGAGGTGTGGTAGCGAGCGGCGAGACAGACGAGGGATCGGCGTGACCGACCGCGTCAGGGCACGCGAACGTCGTGTTCGAGGGTGCCGACGCCCTCGATCTCCACCTCGACGGTGTCGCCGTCGGCGAGCGCGCCGACGCCCTCCGGCGTGCCCGTCGCGATGACGTCGCCGGGTTCGAGCGTGAGGTACGTCGTGATCTCCTCGATCAGCGTCGGCACGTCGAAGATCATGTGTTCGCGGTCGCTGGACTGCTTCGTCTCCCCGTTGACGCGGAGCTCGACGCTCGCGTCGGCGGGCACCTCGTCCGGCGTCGCGAGGACGGGACCGAGTGGGGCCGCGCCGTCGAACGCCTTCCCGCGCACCCAGTTCTGCTCTCTGTTCTGATCCTCGCGGTTCGACACGTCGTTCATACAGGTGAACCCGGCGACCACGTCCATCGCGTCGTCGGCGTCGACCGCCTTACACTGCTCGCCGATCACGACCGCGAACTCCGCCTCCCAGTCGATCCGGTCTTTCCCGGCGGGGACGGTGACGGTGTCGCCGTGGCTCGCCACCGCGTTCGGCGGCTTCAAGAAGAGCAGCGGGCGGTCGGGCACGTCGTTGCCCAGTTCCTCGGCGTGGTCGGCGTAGTTGCGTCCGATACAGACGATCTTCGAGGGGTCGGTCGGCGCGAGCACGTCGATGTCGGGGTCATTGAGCGCGTACTCGTCACCGCCGAAGGCGACCGTGTCGGTCGCCGGGTCGTACTCGCCGTCGCGGATCGATCCGGCCGGGTCGCGGAACCGTGCGCGGTACATACGGGAGCGAACGAGCGGCCGCCCGAAAAGCGTTCCCGGAGGGGCAAGCGACGGGCGCGACCGTCCGGCCTCGCCGGCTCACTCGGTCGAGTCGGACGCCTCGCGGACCGACGCGCCCGTCGCCTCTCCCGCGGTCTCACCCGTCGACCCCCCGGCCTGGGTGTCACCGTCGATCGTCTCGTCGCCGGTCGCGTCGGTTTCGAGCCCCCCGTCGCCCGGGAGTTCGTCGAGCGACAGGTCCCCGAGGTCGTCGCCGCCGAACACCTCCGACCGCGCGCAGTCGGGGCAGTAGTGGTTGTGACGGACCGAGTGGGTGCGGACCGGAACGCCGGCGACGACTGTCTCGTCGCGCCGCCGGCGCACGAGGCCGCGCTCGAACGCCTCGCCGCAGACGACGCAGGTGTCGTCGACGGTCTCGGGCGGGCGAACGATCCGGTGGTCCACCGTCTTCTGCCGGCCGAACTTCGTGATCCCGTGGCGGCGGTCCAGCCGACTCCGAACGGGCGGGGCGATGCCTAAGCCGAGTCCGGCGAACGCGAGCGCGACCAGGACCGCGGGCGGCGAGCCGCTCGTCGATCCGATGAACGCGATGAGGCCGGCGATCAGCAGGAGTAACGTCGTCATGAGGTACGCGGTGACTTTCTCGACCCGCTCTGCCGACTCGTTGCTGGAGGGGGCGCGAACGGGCGTCTCGTCGCCGCGAACGAGCCGGAGGCGCTCGGCCAACTTGGAGTAGTGCCACCAGCCGTACAGGAGGTTCCCGATGCCGCTGGTGAAGGCGAACAGGAGGAGGTGGAGACCGACGGAGCCGATCCCCCTGTCGACGAGGACGACGCGGTCGCCGTCGTCCCGTTCGATCTCCCACCCGGCGTCGAGGTGGTCTTGAACCCGGCGGCGGAAGGCGCGCGAGCTCTCTCCCGGGATCGACGCCGGCCCGGCCGGCCCGGCGGAGTCGGCCTCACCCGCACGGCCGGCGTCGGTCCCGGTCGACCGACCCGAACCGGTGTGCGACCGACTCGATCCGACCGCCGTCGCTCCGCCGCCCGGCCGCGACGCGCCGCAGTTCGAGCAGAACCGGTCTCCGTCGTCGAACGCCTCGCCGCACTCGGGACAGTACGCGGGGTCGCCGGGGTCGCCGAGGTCGGCACCGCAGTCGGGACAGAAGCTCGCCCCGGCCGGCACCGGGTCCCCGCAGGCGGGACACGCGGCGGAGGGACCGGCTGGGTCGCTGGTCTCGGAGGGCATCCGTCGGCAGTTGACGGGTCACTAACTAATCGCTTTCGTCGGGGTCACCGCCGCCGGAGGCGGATCCGGACGTCGTTGCCGCCGAGGTCGCTCGCGGCGAACGACAGCTCGCCGCCGAAGATCTCGACGGTCAGTTCCGCCAGTCAGAGCCCCAATCCGCTTCCGTGTCGAGTCTGGGTGATCTCTGCGTCGTCCCGGATCACGCTCCGTTCGTCCGGCGGGATCCGGGGGCCGTCGTCCTCGACGTGGACGACCAACCACTCGCCGGACCGGCCGCCGTCCGACTCGGAACCCGAGTCGCCGTCGCCACGCTCGACGCGAATTCGCACCCGCGGTGTCGAACTCGGGTTGTGGGCGATCGCGTTATCGACGAGGGCGTCGACCGCGTGCCGAAGCCGGTGGTCGGCGATCACCGGTCCCGACGCCGCGAGGTCGAGTTCGATCTCCGCGGCCGGAGACCGTCCGCGGTGTTCGTCGGCGACGGACCGAACGACGGACGCGGGATCGGTCTCGGCGCTCCCGTCGAGTCCCCGGTTCAGCACGTGGCGGATGTGCCCCGCCTCCTCGGCGAGCCGTTCAAGCTCGCGGGCCGCGCGCTCGATCGTCGCGGCCACGTCTGTCGTCGTCGAGTCCTGCCGGTCCAGTTCGTTCAACAGCCGCGTCGTGTGGCCCGCGACGACGTTGGCGTTGTTCCGAATGTTGTGTCTGAGGACCCGGTTCAGCACCTTCAGCCGTCGTTCGTTGCGAGCGACCTCCGTGAGGTCGGTGTAGACGGCGAACCCGCCGCTCGCCGACCCGTCTCCGTCGTACGGAACGCCGCGGTAGAGGAACTCCCTGAGCCCGGTCGCGGTCTCCCGAGTGACGTTCCGGTAGTTGACCTCGCCGGCGCGAGTGTTCGCGTCCAGTTCTCTGGCCTCTTCGAGCCGCCACTCCGGAACCACCCACTCGTTGAGCGGCTCGCCGCGTATTTCGTCGGCCCCGTATCCGAACACCTCGACGAACGAATCCTTCACGTCTCTGACGACCGGATCCTCCTCGACTAGTTCGAACTCCACGACCGCGTCTTGGACGTGTTCGATCAGGTGGCGGTACCGGTCGTCGTGGTCCGCGGTCTCGCCGCCCTCGTCACGGCTCATGTCGGGACTCCGTGATCACGGAGACACGAACGCGTCGCCCGGAGGTAAGGGTGTATTCGCGGGACGTTTTTGCCAGAGACAACGGGCTAACTGATCGTTTACGGGTATTGCGGCACCCCTCGGACGGCCGACGGCGTCACTCGTTCGGCCGAGGGGTTCGAAAGTAAAGATTCGAGCAGAATCCGTGCGTCGGTCCGGCGAGGTTGAGCGGAATCCGGTCTTGGAAATCGGGGCTGCGGTGTCGAGTTTTATTAGCGCTCGCCGAGACGTACCGAACGGACCATGGAACTCACCTGGCACGGCCACTCCACGTGGCACGTCGTCGTCGGGGACACGGAGCTGCTCATCGACCCGTTCTTCGACAACCCGAAGACCGACGTCGACCCCGAGGAGCTCGACCCCGACTACCTCCTCTTGACCCACGGGCACTCCGACCACATCGCCGACGCCGGCGCGTTCCCGGACGCGACCGTGGTCGCCACGCCGGAACTGACCGGCTACGTTCAGGAGAACTTCGGCCACGAGCACACCCTCCCGGCCGGCGGGATGAACATCGGCGGCACCGTCGAGTGCGGCGACGCGTGGGTGACGATGGTTCGGGCCGATCACACGAACGGCATCGAAAACGACCCCGACTACTCCGCCGGGATGCCGGCCGGGTTCGTGGTCGGGGACAAGAAGCCGACCCAGGAGTCGGACGCCAACTGCACCACGTTCTACCACGCCGGCGATACGGGCCTGATGTCCGAGATGGTCGACGTGATCGCGCCGTACCTCGAACCGGACGCGGCCGCCCTGCCCGCCGGAGACCACTTCACGATGGGGCCCGCGGGAGCCGGCATCGCCGCCGACTGGGTGGGCGCTGACGTGGTCTTCCCGATGCACTACGACTCGTTCGGCCCGATCGAGATCGAGACCCGCGAGTTCGTCAACGAGGTCAAGGCCGCGGGAGCCGCCGCCGAACCCGTCGTCCTCGACGGCGACGAGACGTACACGCTGGAGTAACGCGACCCGCGACGCGGAACCGTCCGAGACGACCCCCGCCGGTCCCGTTCCGGCGAGAATTTTCTTCGGCGAAACGCGCTCGACGAGCGGCCGGTCCGCGGATCCGATCCGGTTCGACGTCAGCGCCGGGGAGCCCCGCCCGGCGTGTCAGAATACTATTTGACTCCGAATAAATATTACACCGGGACGGGTAGTTTTTGTACGTCTGAGGTGGCAGAAATATATTGTATAGATTTAAATTAATAATAAATCAGAAGGCTTCTAAATGAAAGATGGTTAGCGCCGAATTGGCACACCATGTCAACCGCTGATATGCGGGCCGTGATCCGCGGAGAGGGCGGACGGTTCGTGTACGTCGTCTCCGCGCTCGCGGCGCTCAACGGCCTCCTGTTCGGGTTCGACACGGGGATCATCTCCGGAGCCATCCTCTTCATCGACACCACCTTCGAGCTGAGTCCCCTGGTGGAGGGGATCGTCGTCAGCGGCGCGATGGTCGGGGCGGCCGCCGGGGCGGCCGTCGGCGGGCAGGTGTCCGACCGGATCGGCCGCAAGCGGTTCATCCTCCTGTCGGCCGGGGTGTTCTTCCTCGGCTCGTTCCTCATGGCGGTCGCGCCGACCGTCGGGGTGCTCGTCGCGGGGCGGATGATCGACGGGATCGCCATCGGGTTCGCGTCGATCGTCGGCCCGCTGTACATCTCCGAGATCGCGCCGCCCTCCGTCCGCGGAGGCCTCACGTCGCTGAACCAGCTGATGGTCACCGTGGGGATCCTCTCGTCGTACTTCGTCAACTACGCCTTCTCCGGGTCCGGCTCGTGGCGGCTCATGCTCGGGGCGGGGATGGTCCCCGCCGTCGTGCTCGCGATCGGGATGATCCGGATGCCCGAGAGCCCGCGGTGGCTCTACGAGCAGGGCCGGACCGACGAGGCCCGCGCGGTGCTGCGCCGCACCCGCGACGGCGACATCGAGTCCGAGCTGTCGGAGATCGGATCGACCGTCGAGGCGCAGTCCGGGAACGGGGTCCGCGACCTGCTCAGCCCGTGGATGCGCCCGGCGCTGATCGTCGGGCTCGGGCTCGCAATCTTCCAGCAGATCACCGGGATCAACGCCGTGATGTACTACGCGCCGACGATCCTGGAGTCGACCGCGTTCGGGAGTTCGCAGTCGATCCTCGCGTCGGTCGCCATCGGAAGCGTCAACGTCGCCATGACGGTCGTCGCGATCCTCCTCGTCGACCGCGTCGGCCGTCGTCCGCTCCTGCTCGTTGGGACCGGCGGGATGATCGGGTCGCTGACCGTCGCGGGGCTCGTCTTCCAGTTCGCCGATCCGACCGGGGGGATGGGCTGGCTGGCGACGCTCACGCTCGTCTCGTTCGTCGCGTTCTTCGCCATCGGGCTGGGACCGGTATTCTGGCTCCTCATATCCGAGATCTACCCGCTCGCCGTCCGCGGGAGCGCGATGGGGGTGGTGACGGTCGCCAACTGGCTCGCGAACCTCGCCGTGGCGCTGTCGTTCCCCGTGCTGCTCGACGGGATCGGCACGCCGCTGACGTTCTGGCTGTTCGGGGCCTGTAGCGTCGTCGCGCTCCTCTTCACCTACCGCACCGTGCCCGAGACGAACGGACGGACGCTGGAGGCGATCGAGGCCGACCTCCGGGAGGGGACCGGGGCGGTCGGCGGCGTCCGCGGCGACGACTGACGCGCCGCCGACTCGGACCTGTCGGGGGCGCTCCGGGATCGTTCCGGAACCGCTCCGGAACCGCTCCGGAACGCCCGGAATCGGCCCGCGTCGCACCGCGTTCCGGCGCGGTCCCGTGCCGATGCCGATAACCTTTATCCGCGCGCGACCGAACCGACAGTCGACTATGGCAGACATCGAGACGTCCACGGTTTCCGAGGAAGGGTACGCCAGCACCAGTCAGGTCGGCGAGTTCGACCTTCAGATCGACGCGACCGACGAGACGGGCCCGAACCCGAACGCGACGCTCGTCGCGACGTACGCCTCCTGTTACCTCCCGGCGTTCCGCGTCGGCGGGAGCCAGCGCGGCGAGGAGGAGCTGGGCAAGATCCAGATCGACGCGAGCGCCGAACTGGACGACGACGACGACCTCGAGTCGATCGCCTTCGACGTCCACGTCGAGGCCGACCTCGACGATGAGACCGCCGCGGACATCGCCGAGCGCGCCGAGGGCATCTGTCACGTCCACAGCGCGCTCCGCGAGGGGCTCCACGCCGACGTCAGCGTCTACCCCGGCGCGTTCTGAGCCGGGTCACCGCTCCCGCGAACCGCTCTCTTCGTTTTCGATCGTTCCGACCGCCGGTACCGGCGACGACGGATTCGCGTTCTCACGCCGTTGAAACGCCGACGGCGATCCCCGAACGTGTTCGCGCGCTTCCTGCCGCACAGGGAGCCGCTCGACGAGATTTATACCGGAGACCGCAACGGCCGACTGTCGCGAGGGAATCGCCGCTCGCGGATTCACCAATGTCGAACGACACACAGCGGTCCACGGACGCGGAGGGATCGGGCGACCAGACGACCGGCTCGACCGACGGGTTCGACTCGCTGCTGCCCGGCGTCCGTCGCCGCGACTTCATGAAGGCCGGCGCTGCGGTCGGCGGGATCAGCGGACTTGCGGGCTGTTCCAGCCTGCTGAACGAGGACGACGGCGTCGAGGGGACGGCCTCGGCGAGCGGCGTCGACAACTCCGTCCCGCCGGGCGAACACGACGAGTACTACGCGCTGCTGTCCGGCGGGCAGGCGGGCGACGTCCGCGTGTACGGGCTCCCGTCGATGCGCGAGCTCATCCGGATCCCGGTGTTCAACTACGACGCCTCCCGCGGCTACGGCTTCGACGACGAGAGCAAGCAGATGCTGGAAGACGCCGGAGGGTACACGTGGGGCGACACCCACCACCCGCGGATCAGCCAGACCGACGGCGACTACGACGGCCGGTTCGCGTACGTCAACGACAAGGCGAACGGCCGGATGGCCCGCATCGACCTGACGTACTTCGAGACGGACGCCATCGTCGACATCCCGAACCAGCAGGGGACCCACGGCGCGTGCGCCCAGCTGCCCGACACCGACCTCATCTTCGGCGTCGGCGAGTTCCGGACTCCGGTCCCCAACGACGGGACGGGCGACCTCGAAGATCCGGACTCGTACGGCTCCGTCCTCGCCGCGATCAACCCCGAGACGATGAACGTCGAGTGGGAGGTCCTCATCGACGGGAACATGGACAACGGCGACGGGAGCAAGGAGGGCCGGTACTTCTTCACGAGCGCCTACAACACCGAGGAGGCGGCGACCGAGTCGGGGATGACCCGCGCCGACCGCGACGACGTGAAGGCGTTCGACATCCCGCGCATCGAGGCGGCCGTCGAGGCCGGCAACTACGAGACGATAAACGAGGTGCCGGTCGTCGACGGCCGGAAGGACAGCCCGCTCAATCAGGGCGACGAACCGATCGTCCACTACATCCCGACGCCGAAGAGCCCGCACGGCGTCAGCGTCACCCCGGACAACGAGTACGTGGTGATCAGCGGGAAGCTCGACCCCACCGCGTCGATCATCGATATCGACAAGATCGACGAGGTCGACGACCCGACCGACGCCATCGTCGGCCAGCCGAAGCTCGGGCTCGGCCCGCTCCACACCGCCTACGACGGCCGCGGCCACGCGTACACCACGCTGTTCATCGACTCGCAGGTCGTCAAGTGGGACATCGAGGAGGCGGTCAACGCCGAGCCGCGCTCCGAGAGCCCCGTCATCGAGAAGATCGACGTCCACTACAACCCCGGCCACCTCATCGCCGCGGAGTCGTACACGGAGGACCCGGCCGGCGACTGGCTGATCTCGCTGAACAAGCTCTCGAAGGACCGGTTCCTCCCGGTCGGCCCGCAGCACCCGGAGAACGACCAGCTGATCTACATCGGCGACGACGAGAACGGGATGGAGCTGGTGAAAGACTCGCCGGCGCAGGCCGAGCCGCACGACGCGTCGATCTGCCACAAGTCGAAGATCGACCCGAAGGCGACGTACGACCCCGAGGACCTCGAACTCAGCCACACGGCGGAAGGGGAGTCGTCGATGGAGCGGGTCGGCGACGACCGGGTCGAGATCGAGATGTACTCGACCCGGAACCACTACGGGTTCCAGGAGATGGTCGTCCGGGAGGGCGACGAGGTCGAGATGCAGGTGACGAACATCGAGACCACGAGCGACATGCTTCACTCGGTGGCGATCCCCGAGCACGACATCCACATGCGGATCGCTCCGCAGGAGACGCGGAAGGCGACGTTCACCGCGGACGAGCCGGGCGTCTACTGGATCTACTGCGCGCACTTCTGTAGCGCGCTACACTTGGAGATGCGCTCGCGGCTCATCGTCAAACCGGAGGTGTAACGCCATGAGATCGTCGCTCGCGCGGCTGACCGAGATCCGGCGCGCGCTCCCGCTGGCGGCGGCCGTGCTGCTCGTCGGCGCGCTGCTGGTCCCGATGTGGCGGATCACGCTCACGGCACCGCAGTACCCCGGTCAGGAGCTGCTCATCGAGCTGTACGCCTACCCGCGTCTGGGCGGCGACTTCGCCGAGGTACAGGGGCTCAACAAGTACGCGGGGTTCCACTACCCCGACCCGGTGTACGTCGACCCGAACTACGAGGTTGCGGCGTCGGCCATCGACGTCCCCGAGTGGCTGCTCGGCCCGGTCGTGTTCGTCGACCTCGCGCTCGCGGGGGCGTTCGTCGCGTTCGCGCCGACGGTCCGCAAGCTGAAGGCGGGGCTCACCGCGCAGTTCGTGGGGACGATCACCGTCTTCGTCGGCACCTTCGCGTTCATCCAGTACCGGCTCTACCAGGCCGGCCACTCGCTCGACCCGGACGCGCCGCTCCGGGGTATCGAGTCGTTCACGCCGCCGCTTCTGGGCTCGTACGAGGTTGCCAACATCAGCGGCTTCGCGTGGTTCGGCCCCGGCGGGTACATGACTGTGCTCGCGGTCGCGCTGCTCGCGACCGCGTACCTCGCGCGGGACATCGAGGCGACCGTGCGCGACCTCCCGGCGCTGGCGGTCGCGCTCCCCGGCGCTGTCCGCGAGCGCGTCGCGGGTCGCGGCCGCGACGACCGGGACCGCGACCCCGACCGGGACCGCCACGGCGACGAGTCGGCCCGAAACGCGGACCGAGACCGGAACGTCGGCGGAGGTGACCATGCCGGATGATCGCCTCGGTGCCGGCTTCCTCGCGGCCGCCTGCGTCGTCGCGGTGATCGCGGCCGCGCTCGCCGTCGCGCTCCCGGTGGCCGGGTCCGGTACCGCGGACGCGGGCGACGCGAGCGACGCGGCCGCCGCTCCGAACGCGTCGGGCGCTCCCGGCCTCGACGTCGCGACCGGCGTGGCGGCGACGGGCGTGACCGCGCCCGACCGCGACGGGACCGCGACGCTCGACGGCGAGTCGTTCGCGTCGGCGCAGGCGGCGGTCGACGCCGCCGAGCCGGGCGATACGGTCGTCCTCGACGGGCGGTTCGACGAGCGCGTGAACGCGAGCGTCGACGGCCTGCGGCTCGTCGCGAGCGACGCCGGCGCGGTCATCGACGGCGGCGGCGAGGGACGCGTGCTCACCGTGAGCGGCGAGAACGTCACCGTCTCCGGCGTCTGGCTCCGCGCGTCCGGCAGCGACCTCGACACCGAGGACGCCGGCGTCTTCGTCTCCGGGGACAGCGCCCGGATCGAGTCGGTCCGCATTACCGACACCGCGTACGGGATCTGGATCGATTCGGCCGACGAGGCCGTGATCGAGGACGTCCGGATCGACGGCCGCGGGGAGGTGTTCCCGCGGACCGACCGCGGCAACGGGATCCACCTGTACGAGACGACGGGGACGGTCGTCCGCGACAGCGAGATCGCGGACACCCGCGACGGGATCTACTTCTCGTGGGCGACGGACGTCCTCGCGGAGAACAACACGATCCGGAACGCGCGGTACGGCGTCCACTACATGTACTCGGACGACAACCGCCTCGTCGACAACGTCGCGGCCGACAACGGCGTCGGCTACGCGCTGATGGTGAGCGACGGGCTGACGGTGCGGAACAACACCGCCCTGCGCAACGACGACAGCAGCGGCCACGGGATCATGGCCAAAGACATCGAAGAGTCGACGATCGCCGGCAACCACTTCGTCGCGAACCGGAACGGCCTGTACCTCTACAACGCGCAGGGGAACCGGCTCGTCGACAACTTGGTCTACCGCAACGGAGTCGGGATCCACAGCGCCGCCGAGAGCGGGAGCGAGGTCGTCGCGGGCAACAGCTTCGTCCGTAACGACCGGGCGGTCGAGACCGTGCGGAACTCGCTCGTCGCGTGGAACGGCACCGACCGCGGCAACTACTGGTCGGGCGCTCGCGTCGCCGACCGCGACGGCGACGGCGTCAGCGAGATCCGACACCGGCCGATAGGGATCGTCGAGAACCTCGTGGCCGACCACCCGCAGGCCGCGGCGTTCGCCAGTAGCCCGGCGTTCGAGGCGGTCCGGATGGCGGAGGGCTCCTTCCCGGTGATCGAGACGCCGGGCGTCATCGACCGGCACCCGCTCGTCGAGCCGAACCACGACTGGCGCGCCTACGAGCCGGACGGCGGGACGAACGCCGGCGACGGAGCGAACGCCGGCGACGAGGGGACTCGCGCCGCGAACCGAACCGCGGACACGGAGGACACACCATGAGAATCGAGGCGACCGACGTGCGGAAGACGTACGGGGACGTGACCGCGCTCGACGGGCTCTCGCTCTCGATTCCGAGCGGGTCGACGTTCGGGATCATCGGCACCAACGGGGCCGGGAAGTCGACGCTGTTCCGGCTGCTCGTCGGCCACGACCGGCCGGACGCCGGGACCGTCAGCGTCGGCGGGGTTGACGTGACCGAGGACGGGCGGCAGGTTCGCGAGTGCGTCGGCTACCTCCCAGAGCACGTCGGCTTCCCGGACGGGCTCACCGGCCGGGAGGTGCTGGGAGTCCACCGGGCGATCCGCGGGCTCCCGAGGGACGGCCGGACGGCCGAGGCGATCGAGCGGGTCGGCCTCACCGCCGCCGAGGCGGACCGCCGCGTCTCGGGCTACTCGAACGGGATGTGCCGCCGGCTCGGGCTGGCGACGGTGCTTCTGCCCGACCCGGACGTGCTGATCCTCGACGAGCCGACCGCGGGGCTCGACCCCCGCGGCGTCGACGAGTTCCACGCCATCGTCGAGGGGATCGCGACCGAGACCGACGCGACGGTGGTGTTCTGCTCGCACGTGCTCGGCGAGGTCGAGCGGCTCTGGGACCGCGCGGCCGTCCTCCATGCCCGTCGCGTGCGCGCCTCGGGTCCCGTCGACGAACTGGCGGCTGCCGAGACCGAAGGAGCCGCCGAACCCGACGGCGACGAGGCTGGTGAGACGGGTCGCGACGGCCTCCGAGCCGCGTTCAGAGAAGCCGTCGGCGACGACGCGGCGCGCCGTTCCACGGCCGATCGCGAGGAGGTGGCACCATGAGCGACCCGACCGGCCGGTCCGACGGCGAGTCGGAACGGACTCGACCCGACGGCGGGCACCCGGACGCGGCGGCCGCGGTCGGCGCGCTCGACGCCGACACCGACTCGGAGGTCTCGGACCCCGAGCGGAGGGAGACCGTCGAGCCGACCGAAGCGGGGACCGCGGACGGCACCCGAGACGCGCTCCGACACGTCTTCGTCGTCGCCGTCACCGAGTACCGGCTGGCGGTCCGGAGCCGGTGGGCGCTCGCGCTGACCGGGCTGTTCGTCGTCTTCGGCGGAGTGATGATGACGTTCAGCGGCTCCGCGGTCGGCCCGGCGGGGGCCGAGCGCGTCGTCGCGTCGCTGACGAGCCTCGCCGCCTACCTCGTCCCGCTCGCGGCGCTCGCGTTGGGCTACGACGCAATCGTCGGCCGCGAGGACGAGGGGTGGCTCGCGGTCGTGTTCTCGCTGCCGGTCCGCCGGAGCGAGGTCGTCGCCGGGACCTACCTCGGACGAGGTGCCGTGCTGACGGGCGCGACGCTCCTCGGGTTCGCCTTCAGCGGCGCGCTGATCGCCCGCGAGTTCGGGGTCGGCGCGCTGTCCGGGTTCCTCGGGTTCCTCGGCGGCGCGGTCGCCGTCGGGGCCGCGTTCCTCTCGGTCGCGACCCTGCTGTCGACCGTCGCCCGCGAGAAGACCCACGCGCTCGGCGCGTCGCTGCTGGTGTGGGTGTGGTTCGTGTTAGCCCACGACCTGCTCGCGCTCGGCGTCGTCGCGGCCGTCGAACTCCCAGACGCCGCGCTGTCGGCGCTTGTCCTCTCGAACCCGGTGAGCGCGTTCCGCGTGCTCGTATTGAGCGGACTGGGCACGACGGCCGGCGGCGGATTCACCGCCGTCCTCGCCGGCAGCGGCCTCTCGACGCTCTCGTTGTCGCTCGCGCTCGTCGCGTGGTGCGTCGCCCCGCTCCTCGTCGCGGCGCGGCTGGTCCGGCGGCGACGGCTCTGAGCGCCGTCGGACGGTCCCGGTTTTCGACTCCGGTGGAACTATCTGACATACGGTCGGAACTGACGGTGATGCCCTCCGAAACGGACGAACTGCTCGAATCGATCCGCCGTCTCCTCTGGGTCCTCGTGTTCCTGCTCAGCCTCGGCGTCGCGGCGGTCGGCGACGTCGCCGTCGCGGTCCGCGGCTACGAGACGCTAATAGCGACCGTCGCCCGCGCGACGGGAAGCCTGACGATCCTCGGGATGCTCGTCTTCCTCCTCTCGGAGCTGTTCCGGATCGAACCGGAGGAAGGGAACTGAACGGAAGGAACTCGGAGCCTGACGGAGACGATCTGGAAGGCCGCTCACTGAATCCGCTCGATCCCGTCGTCCTCGGGCGACTCGAAGCCGACGGGGCGGCGCGGGAGGTCGTCGACGAACTCCCGGACGATGGTGCGCTCGACGCGCTGGAGCACCTCGCTGCAGGTCGACTTCGCGATGCCGACGTGGTCGGCGACCTCCGTGAGCGTGGTCTCCCGGGGCACGTCGTAGTAGCCGCGGTCGACCGCCTCGAAGAGGACCTCGCGCTGGCGCTCCGTGAGCGACCCGCCGGGGTTCACGCGCTTTTGGACGTACTCGACCTCGAAGTCGGCCCCCACGTCGCGGATCTCGACCGGCATCTCGATGGGAACCCCCGCCCGCTTGGCGACGGTCTGGAGCAGCGGGACGAGCGCCTCCACCTGAACGGTGATCATCCCGTCGTCCTCGGCCATCACCGAGGAGTGCGTGATCGTGTCGTGGTCCGCGATCGCGTCGAGAATCGGGTCCGTGTCGTCGGCGGTGACCCGGACCAGCGCGAACCCCGCGCCGTCGTCGGGCGTCGCCGTCAACACCTGGAACCGCGCGTCCGGGAACTCCCGCGAGACGTCGCCGACCCACGGGCCGTCCGGGATGTCCACGCGGAGGCGTGCCTGTGCCATGCGCGCCCGTTCGGTTCCGGCGTGGAAGTACCTTCGGCTCCGCGGTCGTCGGAATCGAGCGGGAACATGTTCGTCACAAACGACCCGGGGACGGGGCCCGTCCCTTCGAGTATGGCATCCGAGACCGGTGATCCGGCGGCGATCGAACGGGCGCTGGCCGAGCGGACGGACGCCCCCGCGGGCGGGGAGACGGTCTCCCTCGACGTCCGCGACCTGGGGCCGCCGAAACCGCTCCGCGAGACGCTCGAACGCGTCGAGACGCTCGGCGGCGACGACGTGTTGGTCCAGTACAACGACCGAACGCCGCAGTTCCTCTTCCCGAAACTCGACGACCGCGGGTTCGCGTACGCCCCGGTCGAGACCGACGCGACCGACGCGGTCGTCACGGCGATCTGGCCCGCGGACGGCGAGGGCGGCGTCTCGGCGAGCGACGGGGCGGCGTCGGGCGGCCCCGGCGCGACGGATCCGTCTCCGGGCAGCGCGTCGAACCCGTAATACTGAGTTCTTCTTCGGTCGTTTTCCTCAGCTGGTATATCATAATATTGAGGCCGTACCGGTCGCCAGAGCGCGTCTGCTTATGGATCGCTGATCGACAAGACCGCCACCGAAGCCCCAGCCGCGAGGACTCGCGCGACTCGCTGCGCTCCTCACTCGTTCGCGTTGCTCACTCGCTGCGGTGCTTGCGTCGTCGTGCGTCGTCCTCGCGGCTGCCCCTTCGAGCCCCGCCCCGCACAGCCCTCACGCCTCCCCAACCTCGTCGGCGGCTCCCAACGGTCGCCGCCGACTCCCTCGCGCGTGCTGCTCGGCCGCGAGTGCGGCCTCGCAGGCACGCGCCACCGCACCGGGATCCATCGTCTCCACTCCCCCTCGATCCAGCGCCTCTGACCTCTGATCCGACCGGCCGATTCCCCCCGACGGGAACCGGGGGAACACGTTCGGGAACGTCCCCAAACGGATCGGGACCGTAGCCGGGGGTGAGCGATGTTCGACGACCTCGACACGGACCGGCGGCCGCTGGTCCTCGTCTGGGAGGTCACGCGGGCCTGCGGGCTGGCGTGCCGCCACTGCCGCGCCGACGCGCAGCCGCGGCGACACCCCGACGAGCTGACGACCGCGGAGGGGAAGCGACTGTTGGAGGACGCCGCCGAGTTCGGCGACGGACAGCTGGTCGTCCTCTCCGGCGGCGACCCGCTCGCCCGCGACGACCTCACGGAGCTGGTCGCGCACGGCGACGACCTCGGGTTGCGGATGACGATCACGCCGAGCGGGACGCGGTCGCTCACCCCCGAGCGCGTCCGCGACCTCGGCGACGCCGGGATCGCGCGGATGGCGCTCAGCCTCGACGGCTCGACGCGCGAGCGCCACGACGCGTTCCGCGGCGAGGAGAGCTACGCGGACACCGTCGAGGCCGCTCACGCCGCGCGCGACGCCGGCATCCCGCTCCAGGTCAACACCACCGTCTGCGCGGACACGGTCGACGACCTCCCGGCGATCCGCGACCGCGTCCGCGAACTGGGCGCGGTCCTCTGGAGCGTCTTCTTCCTCGTCCCGGTCGGTCGCGGCCGCGTCCTCGATCCCGTGTCGCCCGAGCGCGCCGAGGACGTGATGGCGTGGCTCCACGAGGTCTCCGACGAGGAGCGGTTCGGCGTCAAGACCACCGAGGCCCCCTTCTACCGCCGCGTCGGCATCGACCGGGCGTCGGACGGCGAGCCGGACGGGGCCGCGAAGCGCCGCGGCGGGATCACGGCCGGGCGCGGGTTCGCGTTCGTCAGCCACACCGGGGAGGTGTACCCGTCCGGGTTCCTGCCCGAGCCGGCCGGCGACGTCCGCGAGCGGTCCGTCGTCGACGTGTACCGGAACGCGGACCTGTTCGAGTCGCTGCGCGACCCCGACGGGTTCTCGGGGAAGTGCGGTGCCTGCGAGTTCCGGCACGTCTGCGGCGGGAGCCGGTCGCGGGCGTACGCCGCCACCGGCGACCCGACCGGCAGCGACCCCCTCTGTCCGTACGTCCCGGAGGGGTACGACGGCCCGCTCCCGGAGCGGCAGCGCGGCGAGACCGCCGACGGCGACCGCCCGGAACCGGCGGACTGAACCCCAAAACGACCGACTCAGGCGTACGCCTCGAACTCCTTGCCGAACGCGAGGAAGTAACCGGTTCCGGCGACGCCGATGACGGCCGCGACGGTGAACGCCACCTCGGGGCTGACGAAGTCCCACAGGTAGCCGCCGACGGCGGCGCTCGGGATGACGACGGTGTTCCGGATCAGGTAGTAGGTCCCGGTGACGCGCCCCCCGGCCCCCCGCTCCGCCGGCCCGACGATCAGCGCCTTGTGCGACGGCAGCCCGGCGAAGCGCAGCCCGGAGAACGCGAAGACGGCGACCATCACCGCCCACAGCGGCAGGGCCGACCCCGCCAGCGTCGGCGCGTAGATCAGCACGACCGGGAAGACGGCGTACACCGCGAAGCCGACCGCGACCACCGGCTTGAGTCCGACCCGCTCCGCGAGCTTCGAGGCCGGGACCATGATCAGCAGCGCGACGAGCATCTCGACGCCGAGGAGGTAGCCGAAGAACGCCTGCGGCGAGAGGTCCACGCCGTACGAGAACCCGCCGAGCGCGACCGTGGCGTCCAGCCCCACCTCGAAGAACTGCGTGACGACCAGCACGAAGAACACGTACACCATCCCGTTGGCGAACCGCACGAGCGTGTCGCCGACGAGCAGCGGGCGGAGCGGCTCCGGCATCTCGCGGAGGTCCGACCGGATCTGGTCGAGTCCCGAGAACGAGTCGCCGATGGAGTCGTCGCTCGCGTCGTAGCGGAGGTGTTGGACGAGCGTGCCGAGCGCGCCGAAGACGACCGCGACCGCGAGGACGAACTGGAAGCTCACGGTGAAGTCGGCGCGCAGGCCGATGAGGACGGCCGCCAGCACCGGCCCGACGAGGAACGCCGTCCGCCGGAACGTCTCCGTGCTGGCGAACCCCGCTGCCAACCTGGAGGGGGCCGTCGCCTGCTTGACCACCGCGAACGTCGCGCCGAGGCCGAACGACTTCCACGCCTGCGCCAGAACGAGCCCGACGAAGATCCACACCCACGGTTCGACGGTGACGCCGGCGACGGTGACCGCGCCGACGCCCGGCGCGACGAGCCAGACGAGGAAGCCGACGGTCGACAGCAGACCGAAGAGGGTCAGCGCGTACCGGGAGCCGAGGCGGTCCGAGACCGCGCCGCCGGGGTACGGGTACAGCGCCGAGATGACGTTCCCGAACGTGCCGAACAGGCCGATGACGAACCCGGACGCCCCCAAGGCGACCATGTACTCGGGGAGGAAGCGGTTCGTCATCTGGAACCCCAGACTGAACGCGAACATCGCGACCGATAAGACGAGCACGTCGCGCTCCAGCGCGAAGAACTGCCGGAAGCCGTCCAGCGCGTCCGGAGTTCCCCCGTCGTCAGCGCCGCCGTTCGTCGCGTCAGAACCCTCCTCGCCGTCGGTCACCGAACCCCCTCCGTGGTCGTCGAACGGTCGGACCCGTCGACCCCGCGTCGGCTGGCCGATTCGGGTGCGAGAACCATACGCGTCGTGCGGTTCGCGCCGGCAAAAAATTACCTCGTCGGACCGGCGGCGGTCGCGTCTCGCCTCTGCGGGCCCGACTCAGTCCCGCTCCGCCTCGGCGGCTCGGACCAGGTCCCGAAGCTCCGCCACTTCGAGCGGCTCGATCGGTTCGCGGGTCCCGTCTGCCGTGTAGAACAGACTCGCCGTGACCTCCTTGTCCGGGAACCACTCGTCGAGCACGTGGTAGTACACGCTGAGCTGTTTCCGGTACTCGGACTGCGCCCGGCGCGTCGCGTCCGTGTTGTAGTCGACGATTTCGACCAGATCGGCCGTCTCGTGGACGAGGTCCGCGATCCCCGAGACGGTGACCCGGCGTCCGTCGACCTCGATCGGGAGCGTCACCGGCTCCTCGACGTGGAGTTCGCCCGGCAGCCCGTCGATGAACTCGGCGACCCGCCGCTCGTGGTCGCTCGACGGCGTCGCGTCGTCCGCGTCGAGCGCGTACGCCTCGGCGAAGTCGTGGACCTTCGAGCCGAAGTCCATCCCGCGCGTCTCCGGTTCCGAGTCGGGTTCGGGACCGGCCTCCGGTCGTTCGTCCGCCTCCTCGAACACGGTCTCGTCCATCAGCGAGTGCGGGGTGTGACCGACCGGCCCCTCCGGGGTCGTCACCGCGAACGGCAGTTCCGCGTCGGCCGGCTCGCCGCGGTCGAACGGCTCGACGGCGGGGTCTATCTCCCCGACCCCGACGGGAAGCGCCTCCAGGAACGCGTTCGGCTCCTCGCCGGCCGCGAAGACGACGTGGCGCTCCGCGCGCGACACGGCGACGTACAGCAGGCGACGCTCCTCGTCGTACTCGCGGGGCAGACAGCGCCGAATGACGTCGTACCGCCAGTTGTCGTAGACGTGCGGGTGCGTCCCCGCCTCGGAGTACCGCTTCCGCAGGCGGAGTCCGACCGGGTCCCGGTACTCGACGACGCTCGACCCGCTGGTCCGGGGCGGGAACCGCCCGTCGTTCATGTTCGCCAGCACGACGATCGGGTACTCCAGCCCCTTCGCCGCGTGGATCGTCTGGACGGTCACCGCGTCGTCGCCCGCGTTCGCGCTGCGATCGACCGTGGTCCCGGCCTCGATACCGCGCTCGACGAACCGGATCAGCTCGCCGCGGGTGACGGTCGTCGCGTCGTACGTCGACTGGACCGTGTGGAGGAGGAGGTCCGCGGTGTCGCCGGTGAAGCCGTAGCGGTCGAGGACGCGGCGCGCGACCGCGCCGACCGACTCCAGTCCGCGGAGCGCGTCGCGGAACGCGACCGCGTCGTCCGGGTACGACGCCGTCGCTAACGCGTGATCGATCTCGTCGAACGCGTAGCCGGCCCGTTCGAGGACGACCGCCCAGCCGCGCTCGGCGTCCGATTCGAGGATCCGGAGCCACGCGAGCAGCAGCTTCGCCGGGTCGGTCCGGAACAGCTCGACCCCGCCGTCGTACGCCACCGGGAAGTCGTACTCGTCGGCGACGTCGAGGAGCTCCCGGCCGTAGTCCCGCGTCCGCGTGAACACCGCGATGTCGCCGTACTCCGGCGGGCGCGGCTCGCCGTCCTCGCCTTCGACTGCGTAGTCGTCGTCGCCGACGATACGCTGAATCTTCGCGAGGACGGCCTCGTGTTCGTCCTCGTGGGCGATCCCCTCGACCACGGTGTTGTCGACGGCCGCGTTCGAAGAGAGCTCGACCACGTCGTCGAGGGGGGCGTCCACCGCCTCGCCGCTCGTCGCCGGCGTCTCGATGGCCCGCTCGGAGAGGTCGATGACGGACGCCGTCGACCGGTAGTTCTCCCGGAGCTCGATCCGGGTGGGGTCGGGCGCGTCGAACGAGACCCGGTCGGCGTCGTCGTTGAGGTCGGCGGCGAACCGCGCCAGCCGCTCCTCGAAGTCGAGGATGTTCCGCACGTCCGCGTACTGGAACGAGTAGATGCTCTGCTTCCAGTCGCCGACGGCGCAGAAGTTCTCGGTCCCGGAGAGAAGGAGGGCGAGCTTGAACTGGATCTCGCTGGTGTCCTGGAACTCGTCGACCATCACGTACTCGAACTGCGCTTCCTCCCGGACGCGCGGGTCCTCGCGCAGGAGCACGAACGCGAACAGCTGGAGGAAGCCGAAGGTGAGGTAGTTCCGCCGCAGCGCGAACCGGACGTACTCGACGTAGGCGTCGTGGACGAACGACCTGAGCCCCTCGCGGTCCTCGTCGAACACGCGCCTCGCCACCTCGTCGTCGAGGCGTTTCGTCCCGCGGCCGCCCCGAAGCTCCGACTTCGAGGGCGCGTCGGGGAGGTACGCCCTGTTCCGTCCGAAGCGACTTAGGTCCTCCCGCAGGGGGGACTGCTTCCGGCCGTCGTTCCGGGGGCGGTTCGCGGCGTCGAACCGCTCTCTGAACGCGTCGAAGTCGCCGTCGAGGTGCGACTCGCCGTCGCCGTACCAGCCGTCGGTCGTGGGGAACACGCCCTTCGCGGCGAGTTCCCGGATCAGGTCGAGCAGCTCCTCCGGTTCTGAGAGCACCCGGTAGAAGTCGGCGTGCTCCGGGTGGTCGCCGCGGAAGCCGTCGAAGAACTCCCGGAACCGCTCGGCCTCGACCAGTTCGTCGTCGATCACCCGCGTCGACCCCGTGATCCGCTCGTCGAGTCCGAGGTGCGTCGGGGCGGCGTGGCCGTGTTCCCGGAGGACCTCGTGACAGTGCGAGTGGAACGTCCGGATCGGCGCGTCCGCGAGCTCTCGCAGCCCGTACGCGCTCCGGTCGACGATCCGCTCTTTCATCTCGGTCGCGGCGCTCCGCGTGAACGTCGCGAGCAGGACGTCGTCGGGCTCGACGCCGGCGCGGTCGACGATCTTCCCGTAGCGTCGGGCGATGGCGAACGTCTTCCCGGTCCCCGGCCCGGCGTCGACGAGGTACGCGCCCTCCGTGTTCTCGATGAGTCTCCGCTGTGCGTCGTTCGGCGTCGGGTCGCTCATCGGTCCCCCTCCAGAAGCAGGTCGCGGTTGTCCACGCGCCGGTAGTTCGGCTCGCCGCCGAGCCCGTCGACCGGGAACCGCTCCTCGCCGGATCGTCGCCGGTTCAGTTCCGCCAAGCGCTCGTCGACGAACGACTCGAAGGCGTCGAGGTCGCCGCGGAAGAACGCGCGCTTGCGGACGCCGTTAAGCGCCCGGATCGCCTGGTCCGCGCCCTTCTCGGCGTCGACGTCGTCTGACGTGCCGGCGTCGACGGCGGCGGTGAACCGCTCGGCGAACGCGGAGTCGCGAAGCTCGCCCTTGTCCGTCGTCTCGGGGAACGTCAGGTCCGCGACGGCGTCGGCGTAGGCCGCGTAGCCGAGGTCGTCGAACGTCTCCCGGCAGTCGGCGTAGCCGTCGAGCAGTTCCTCGTAGGCGTCGCGGGAGCCGACGTACTCGTCGAACGCGACCGGGTGGTACGACACCGTCGCGAGCGCGTCGTCGAGGTCGGCGTCGCCCGCGACCGCGTCGGCCATCGGTTCGAGGAAGTGGAAGAACGTGAACTCCAGCGGCTCGTCGGGCCGCAGTTGACGGTAGTAGGTCAGGTACAGCGCCGCCTGGAAGTTCGGCGTATCGGCCGGCGGATCGATCGCCGCGCTCTTGACGACCTGCGAGGGGCGCTTCTTGGCCCCGCTCTTGTAGTCGAGCAGGTGCGTCGGCGCTCGCACGAGGTCGATCTTCCCCTTGACGCCGAGCGCGGCGTCCTCGAACCAGCGCTCGGTGAGCGGGGAGTCGACCGGCTCGTCGAAGTACTCCGCGAAGAAGTTGTCCCCCCAGCCCGACGTCGGCGTGAGGAACTCGTCGGACTCCGGGGCGTTCTCGTCCAGATACTCCGCGATCAGGTCCAGTCCGATTCGATAGGTCCGCCGGCGGAGGGGCTCGTCCGCGGCCGAGAAGAACGCCTCGGTCTCGCCGAGCATGGCGTCGACGGGGTCGTCGCGGTCGGCCGCTCGCACGACCTCCGGGTGGTTCACGTAGAACTCCGCGAAGTCGTGGAAGAGGTTCCCCTCGACGAACCGCTCCCGATCGGGCGAATCGAGGAGCCGCCCGAAGAGGTAGTCGCGCGGGCTGTTGACGTAGCCGTTGAGGGCGGACTGGCTGACCGTCTCGACCGGCTCGGGGTCGACCCCGAGCGGCCGGCGGTCGAAGCCGTCCCCGGTCCGTCGCGGTCGCCGCCGGTGCTCGACCGAGTCGAGGTCGCTGAACCGCTCGAACTCCGCGTCGAGCAGGTCGCCGAAGTACAGACAGGGCGTGACCGGCTCGCCGCCAGCGGCGTCCCGGACGAGGTAGTACTGGCGCTCGCCGCTCTGGAGCAGGCGCTGGAAGTCCCCGACGTAGCGCTCGAACTGCGCCTCGGTGTCCACCCACGGGCGCTGCGGGGCGGAGTGGGTCCACTCTTCCCCCATCCCGAGGTGGAACACCACGGGTCGGTCCACGTATGCCGAGGACTTCGCGTCGGCGAGGAGGACCCCCTCGTTGTCCCTGTCGACGGGGACCTCGTAGGTCTGGAGGTAGTAGGCGAGCCGGTCGACCGCGGCCTCGGTCACGGGGTCGTCCGCGAGACCGAGCTTCCGTAGCTCCTCGTCGAACCGCGCCAGTTCGACGCCGGCCCGGTCCGCGTACGCGTCGAGCGCCGCCGCGAACGTCCGCTCCTCGATCCCGTCGCGAAACTCCCGCACCCACTCGACGGCGGGACCGCTGACCGCCGCGAGTCGGCGGTCGCGGTCGCGCACCGGGATCTCAGCACCCAACTGCGCGAACAGGGGAGCGACGTCGCCGACGGTCGTGTCCGGCCCCCGGAACCCGAGCCGGAGCAGTTGAACGAACGCCCTGTGGTGCGGGTCGTCGGCGAACCCGGGTCCGCCGTAGAAGGGAACGTCCGCCGCTTCGAGGGCGGACTCGACGAGCGAGGAGTACTGCCCGCCGCCGTCGAGGACGACCGCGACGCGGTCGGCGTTGTCCGCCGAGACCGCGTCGAGGAGCGCGGCGACGATGTCGGTCGCCGACTCGAAGACGTGGAACGGCGGGTGGTCGAAGCCGTCGCCCGTGAACAGCTCGACGCGGTCGAACGACTCCGGGAGGACGCCGCGCTCCAAGGCGGTCAGCCGGTCGTGGCCGACGACGGCGACCGACCGGTCGTCGTCGATCGAGTACTCCGTGAGCCGCTTCGACGTGGTCCGGAGGGTCCGCATCGCCTCGACGACCTCGCGGGTCGCGTCGTCGACGTAGGCGTCGTACTCGAAGATCGCGTCGAGCCGGCCCCGATGTTCCCAGCACTGGAGGACGTTCCCGACCGCGTACGCGATCGCCTTCCAGTCGCGGTCCGTCTCCGAGGCGAGTTCGAGGAACGCGCGGCGGTCCTCCGCCTGCTCCCGGCGACCGGCCGCGAGGCGGCGCGGCGTGGTCGCGAACGTCCCGAAGTGCGGGCGGTCGAGGCGGCGGTTGATCGCGCTCGCGAGCGGGGCGTCGGGAGCGACGACGAGGTCGTACTCGGCGAGTTCCGCGTAGAGTGCGTCGGCAGACTTCGCTTCGCGGATAGGCACGCCTACCCGAGATACGGACGAGTCACAAAAAGATAGCGGGGCGGCGCGCTCGGTCGGATCGGCGGACTCACCCCGGCGTCTCCGACACGACCGGTGCTCACCCCCGCCGCGCCGTCACCAGTCGTACTCATCGCGGGGGTCGACCGCGTCGCGCTCGCGGTCGAAGACGTGCTCGCCGTCGACGAAGACGTGTCGCGTCCGGCTGTCGTTCTCGTAGAATATCCCGTCCCAGACCGCCACGTCGGCGTCTGTCCCGGCCTCCAGCGTGCCGACGCGGTCGTCGATCCCGAGGATCTCGGCGGGGTAGCGCGTGACCGCCTCCAGCGCCTCCGACTCCGGGAAGCCCTCGCGGACCGCGAGCCCGACGCAGACGTCGAGGTGCTGTTGGGGGAGCACGGGCGCGTCCGTCTGGATCGCGACCTTCACCCCGGCCTCGCGGAGGATCGCGGGCGTCTCGAAGGTGATGTTGCGGAGCTCGTACTTCGCGCCCGAGTACAGCGAGGGGCCGACGATGGCGGGCACGTCCCGCTCCGCGAACTCCTCGGCGATCAGGTGGCCCTCGGTCGCGTGTTCGATCGAGAGCGACTCGATCCCGAACTCCTCGGCGATCCGGAAGACGGTCATGATGTCGTCGCTCCGGTGGGCGTGGACGCGGAGCGGGAGCTCCTCGGTGAGGACGCGCGCGAGGTTCTCCATGCCGAGGTCGCGCTCGAACGGCTCGCCCTCGTTGCGGGCGTGTTCGCGCCGGTCGACGTAGTCTTCGGCCTCCATCAGCGCCTCGCGGAGCGTGGCCGCGACGCCGGGGCGCGTCGAGGGCTGGCGGCCCTGCTCCTCGCCGTGGAAGCGCTTCGGGTTCTCGCCCATCGCCGCCTTCATCCCGTCCTCGCGGATCAGCATCTCGTCGGCGGTCAGCCCGTGGGTCTTCATCGAGCAGATGATCCCGCCGATCACGTTGCCGGACCCCATCCGCGCCGAGACGGCGGTGACGCCGTTCTGGAACGCGTGTTTCAGCTCCTCGTCGCGGGGGTGGAAGCCGTCGAGCGCGTTGACGTGCGGGGTGACCGCCGACGTGCCCTCGTTGACGTCGCCGTCCTCCGGTTCGCCCCACTCCGCCATGCCGGCGTGGCTGTGCGCGTCGACGAGCCCCGGCGTGACGTGGTGGCCCGAGACGTCGATCACGGTGGCCTCCTCCGGCGGCTCCTCGTCCTCCACGGAGGCAATCTCGCCGTCGTCGATGACGACGGTCGCGTCGATCGTTCCCCGCTCCGTTGCCGTGTGGACGGTCCCGCCGACGAGCGCGTACATGGAACGGGGTTCAGCGGGACGGTACTAAACGGTTCAGGCCGCGGATCGTGCCGTCGGAACCGATCCCCGATCCGAGGCCGTCGCGCTCGCCTCAGCGCGGACGACTAACTCCGTTCGGCTCTCAGGATCAGTTCCGCCTTCTCCGTCAGGGTGTAAACCGTCCTTCGACCGTCCTCTTCGCCCTCGATGTAGTCCGCCGCTTCGAGTTCGGACAGGTGCTGGTAGATCGTACTTCCCTGTACGTTGAGTTCCTTCGCCAGAACGTAGCCGTGCCTCGGCTCGTCTTCCAACAGAGAGAGGATGCGACGCTTCGAGTCCGTCAGCGTGAGTCCCATCAGCCGGCTCTTGGCGTAGCCCGGTGAAAAACAATGTAAATATAAGCGCCTATGGGTAGGTAACCACCTGCGTAATATCCGGATGGTGGAGAACTCAAGTAGCCAGCCCGCCCAAGACACTGGTAATCAGATGTATTTAGTCGATCTGCGGGAACAAATTCGGAGTTCGGACTCCCTCGACGCGGCTCTCCGATCTACAGACGGCGTCTGGGAGGACATCTACGAGGCGATGGAGCCGACGGAGACGCTCTGGGTCATCGCCCCCAACGACTACCGTGACGGTCGGATGTGGCCGTGTGCGTTGGCATTTGCGGATTACATTCGAGACGGAGCCGCCTTCGATCTCAAGAACACGATCAGCGTACACTCACGCGAAGCCACCACCGACGAGCCCGACCTCCGGCCGAGTTACTGCGACATCCTCTTTCTCGTGCGCGACAAGCGAAACTATCAGTTCCACAAGGACCGGATACGGGTCTCACACGTCTACGAGGGGAACGAGTGGGGTGACGACCGAGAGACCGGCCAAAGCGCCTATCACGACACGGAAGTCAGACGGTACAACCCGGAGGGCAAAGACCCCGGTAACGTCTGGCTGCGCGAAGACCGCACTCAGACGAGCGATCAGTCCGTGGACGAAACCGGCACCCTCTCTCTCTCCGAAGCCGTCCGGCGGTGCGTGCTAGCGGGGTCGGGCGACGGGGAGACGGTCAACGCGCTGTGGGCCGACGACTTCGAAGACGCGATCACCGCCGAGAACCGAACGATGAACGATATCGAAGCGGGGACGTTGTGATGCCGGAACTCGACGACTTCCCCGACCTCGACGTTCACTGGAGTTCCAGCGAGGAGATGGCCGAAGTCGAGGACGGGTCCGTACAGTCCGTCATCACTTCGCCGCCCTACTGGGATCTGAAAGACTACGGGCACGAAGAGCAGATCGGCACCTCCGACGAGTCCTACGAGCGCTACCACGACCGTCTGGACCGAGTCTGGAGCGAGTGCTACGACGTCCTCCGCGAGGACGGCACGATGTGGATCGTCGTGGACACGGTCATGGAGAGAGGCGATCTCAAGCTGTTACCGTATCACATTGCGGAGCGCGCGGAAGCTGTCGGGTTCGTCCTACAGGACGTGGCGGTCTGGCACAAACCGACCGCCATCGCGGGGATGACCGACAGAAACGTCGTCAACAAAAAGGAGTACGTGGTCTATCTCTCGAAGAACAGGGACCACGAGTTCGACGACGGGGATCGAGAGCACGGCCTCGAAGACCCCGCGGTGTCCGAAGGCGATCGACTCGGCAACCTCTGGAGACACCCCGTCAAGCGCGGATCCGTCGGTACCAACGTGCTTCATAAAGCCCCCTATCCCGCGTCCCTCGTCGACAGGATCGTGAAGGTCTCGACCGACGAGGGCGACACCGTTCTCGACCCGTTCCTCGGCAGTGGCACGACCGCGAAGTCCGCCCTTCGCCTCCAGAGAAAGTGTATCGGCTACGAACTCAACGAGGACTTTGACGACGTCATCGCCGACCGCCTCTCCGATCTCGCGCAGCAGTCGCTCACCGACTTCTGAGTCCGCGACCGCTTCGGTTCACCGTCGCGTAGACACATAGGAGATCACCTATACAACGGCGATCGCGGGCTCATACTATATGCGGTGATGGCGAGCGAATACCGACGTGTCAGACAGCGACCCTTGGACGGATGTCCTCGGATATACCGATCTGGGAACCGAACGTCGCGAAGTCATCAAAGAGGAGATAAAAGAACTCGTTCAGAACCTCCCGCAGGACCATCCGGGGATCTTCGAAGACCACGACGTCTCCGCCCGGGACTACTCCCGGAACCTCGACACCGCGATCCACTCGTTGGACGGCACGATCAAGGCCAAGAGAGGCAAAGACAACGAGGACGTCGTTCGGGAGGTCTTTCTCGAACCCGGTCGGGAAGCCGGGCTACTCGAGTTCACCGACCAGCGGGGGAGCGAACGGATCGATTTCAAGGGCACGCTCGCCACGGGCGACACGTTCGCGATGGACGTGAAGGGTGGCGAGGGGCAGTCGATCGGACACCTACTTGTTCCGTCCAACACCGACGTCCTCTCTCTGTGGAGCGAGCGCAACTCTCGGAACACGAAATCCCCCGCGTCTCGACTGAACGAAGTCATCAACCGAGCGGTTCGCTGGAGCCTGAATCAGAGCGAAGACCTCTCCGTGATGGTCGTGCGCGACGAGCCCGCGGGGGCGCGGACGGACGAAGGCGAAGTCATCCCCGACGTTGTCGTGTTCCCCGAGGAGTTCCCGACGCCCGAGAACCCGAACCCCTCGATGCCCGACATCGATGACCTCGAATACGCCAGGATCGTCTTCGAGATACTCACCGGAAACGGAGACCTCAGCGCCGAGGGGACGCGGAAACACATCTGGTGGCACGAACTCGAGTATCGGCACGACGAGGAGAAGATCGACAAACGGATCTACAACGACTACGACGACAGCATCACTCTCACTACTCAGTCCATAGAGTTCGAACGCATCTCCGACGTTTCGTGACGAGCGCCGACTGCGTCGGAGTGACGAGCGACGCCGCGTAGCGAGCCGACCGCTCCGGACGGATCTGCGCCGGTCCCGGTGAGGGTCCGGACGAGACACGTGGATAACTTATTTACCCGACGCCCGCGACGCCAGTAACAAGTCCGATTGTAGTAGGACAATAAAATTTGTACACATGCCACGGGAAACACTTCTCCTCGTCGGGCGCAGCGAGGTGCGATCGGTCGCGGAGCGGCACGCCGATCGGTTACGGGACGCCGGTATCGCCGACGCGGTCACTACCGCGACGTACGAGGTAGAGCCGGAATCGGAGCTCAGAGGGGCGTTATCGGACGTCCGCGGAGACCGCGTCTACGCGGTCCCGATGTGCTTCGCGCACACCCACGAGACCCTGAAAGACGTTCCCAGAGCGTTGAACCGGCTCTCCGCCGAGGTGCGATACTGCGACCCGGTCGGGAAGCGCCGGGCCGTGACCGAGGCGATCCGGAACCGGGCCGAGGCCGCGAGCGACGCCGACGCGCTCGTGCTCGTCGCCCTCGGAAACAGCCGCGACGACCACGCGCGAACGGTCGCCGCGTCCCACGCGGCCCGCCTGCGGGCCGAGTTCGACGAGGTCCGCACCGCGTACCTCCTCCAGAGTCCGGCCGTCGAGTGCGCGCGGTACACGCTCGACGCCGACCGCGCGGTCGCGTGTCCGCTGTTCGTCGGCGACTGCGAGGCGACCCGAGACCGGATCCCGGAACAACTCGAGTTACATCGCGGCGGGATCGACTACGCCGACCCCTTCGGCGCGGACGACGTCGTCACCGACGCGATCGCCGCCGCGGTCGAGCGCGCCCGGGAGACCTCGCCGGCCGCCGCGCCGGGCCCCGACCTCGTCGCCGACGCGGAGCCCGTGGCCACGGACGGCAGCGGGCGGGACTGACTCGGTTCTTCTCGTCTTCCTCGAAACCGGGCGGGGTCAGTCGCGGGTCGACCCAATTCCGCCGGTCAGGCTCCGCCGATCCGGTTCCATGGGTCCGGTCCCCTACCGTCGAACAACCAATACGGACAGATCGGAGAACGGCGAGTCGCTCGGCTCGTCGCCGCCCGCGTGTCCGGCGAGGTCGCGGAGCGTCGTTCGGGTGACCCGCTCGTCGTCGTGGGTGAGTCGCTCGCAGACGAGCGCGTCCGCCTCCGGGTCGCCGCCGTGTTCGAGCAGGTCCGCGGCCACGTCGCCGGGCATCCAGTCGAAGGGGCGAGGCAGCACGAGCAGGTGACGCTTCCCGACGTCGCGGCGAAGCCGGTCGATGCCCTCCGTGAGGTCGCCGCTCTTGTGGAGCGTGACGAACGTCGAATCTTCCATCGGGGTGCGCGCTCGACTGGCCGCGACCTGTAGCGAGGAGATCCCCGGGACGACGCGCACCGCGGCCGACCCGTCGGTCGCGTCGTCGACCGCGCGTTCGACCTTCCCGACGAACTGGTAGCCGGAGTGGTTCGGGTCGCCCATCAGGACCGCCGTTCCGCGTTCTCCCCGGGCCACGCGGTCGGCGAACGCGTCGAGCGCGTCCGCCTCGTCGCGATAGCCGCAGGTCAGACAGTCGGCGTCGGTGCGGTCGCGGACGAACTCGACGACCGTCTCGAACCCGACGACGACGTCCGCCTCCTGGATCGCGCGCTCGGCCCGCGGGACGAGGTACTCGGGGTTTCCGGGTCCGATGCCGACGGCGTGGACGGTCGCCGTCGACTCGCTTCCCCCGCTGTGCTCCGGACGCCCCGCGGCGTACGCCGTCGGGTCCGGCCCCTCGTCGAGGTCGTACTCGTCCGTCACGGGCCCTCACCTCGGAGTGCTTCGAGCGTCGTGTCGCCGTTTCGCACGTCGCTTGCGGCGTGAACGAGTTCGTTGGTGAGGCCGGCAGCCACCCCGGACCCGCCGCGCCGACCGACGTTCGTGACCGCGGCGACGCCGTGCGCCTCGGCGACCTCGCGCACCCGCTTCCGGCTCTCGGCAGCCTTCACGAATCCGACCGGCGTCGCGACGACGACCGCCGGCCGGGTCCCCTGCTCGATACAGTCGGCGAGCGCGAGCGCGGCGGTCGGCGCGTTCCCGACGACGGCTATCGCGTCCTCGTAGACGCCGCGCTCGTCGAGTTCGAGCACGCTCGCCGCGGTGCGGGTCATCCCGGTCTCCGCGGCGAGCTCCGCGCCGTTCCCGATCGCCTTCCTGACCTCGCAGTCGTGGCCGCGTCCCGTGACGCCCGACTTGACCATCGTGATGTCGGTCACGATCGGTCGCTCGTCGAGCACGGCCGCCGCGCCGGCCGCGACCGGGTCGTTCGCGAACCGCATCAGGTGCGCGAACTCGGGGTCGCCGGTGGCGTGGACCGCCTTCGCGCGCAGGCGGTCGGTCGGCGTCTCCTGCGGGACGAGCTCGTGGACCCTGTCCATGCTCGTCTCGGCGATGGCCATCGCGTCCTCGGTCGTCGCGCCGAGGTCGGCGTACGCGGCGGTCTCCCCGGAGTCGGCCGTCTCGCCGCCGTCGGTCGCCGCCCCGGAGTCGGCCGTCTCGCCGTCAGTCGCCGCTTCGTCGTCGGTCGCCTCTCCCCCGTCAGTCGTCATCGGCGGTCACCTCCGTCGGGTCGCGAGAGGCGCGCTCCTCGATGTCGCCGTCGACGCTGAGGTTGCGGTCCCGAAGCTCGCGGACCGTCTCCTCGTCGGCGTCCCAGAGCCCGCGCTCGACGGCTTCGAGGAGCGTGTCCGTGATCGACTCCAGCGCCCACGGGTTGACGTCCCGCATCCAGTCGGCCTGGTCGTCGTCGAGGGCGTACTTCTCGGCGACGTCCCGCCAGAGGCGGTCGGAGACGACGCCGGTCGTCGCGTCCCACCCGAGCGCCACGTCGACCGTCTTCGAGAGGTCGCCGGCCCCCTTGTAGCCGTGCTCCTCCATCGAGTCGAGCCAGTCGGGGTTGAGGACCCGCGCCCGCATCGCCTTCCGGACCTTCTCCTCGTTCGTGTAGACGTCGACGTTGTCGGGGTCGGAGGAGTCGCCCACGTACGACGCCGGCTCCTCGCCCGCCACCTCGGTGACGGCGGTGATGAACCCGCCGTGGAACGCGTACCAGTCGGAGGAGTCGAACTCGTCCTGTTCCATCGTGTCCTCGATCTTCACCGTCGCCTCGACGTTGCCGAGCCGACGCTCGAACGCGTCGTGCGCCGCCGAGGCGGTGCCGCGGGAGCCGAGGGCGTAGCCGCCCCACTGGACGTACACGTCCGCCAGGTCCGCGGCGTCGTCCCAGTTCCCCTCGTCGACGGCCTTGTTCGTCCCCGCGCCGTAGCCGCCGGGGCGTGTCGTGAACACGCGGTGTTTCGCGGCCGCCTCGGGGTCGTCGTGCCCTTCGGCCACCAGTTCCTCCGTCTCCTCCTCGACGTGCTTTTTGACGTAGTTCATCTCGTGCGGCTCGTCGAGGTCGACCACCGCGTCGACGGCGTCGTGGATCACGCTCGCGGCCTGCGGGAACGCGTCCCTGAACAGGCCGGAGACGCGGGTCGTGGCGTCGACGCGGGGACGGCCGAGCTCGTCGAGCGGGATCGGCTCCACGTCGTCGATCCGCCCCGCGTCGGTCCAGACCGGTTCGACTCCCATCATGGCGAGGACCTGCGCGATCGTCTCGCCGCGGGTCCGGACGGTCGGCGTCCCCCACGCGACGACGCCGATCTCCTCGGGGTACTCGCCCTCCTCGTCGCGGTGCCGGGCGAGCGTGTCGGCGGCGATCTCGCTGCCGACCTCCCACGCGGCCTTCGCGGGCACCTTCCGCGGGTCGAGGGTGTAGAAGTTCCGCCCGGTCGGGAGCAGGTCGACGCCGCCGCGGGTGGGCGCGCCGGAGCCCCCCGGCGGGACGTACTCGCCGGCCAGCGCGTCGGCCGTGCGCGGGATCTCCGCCTCCGCACCGCGAACCCGGGGCGCGGCCTCCTCGGCGATGAACCGCAGCGCGTCCCGGAGGTCGTCGTGGGCCCCCCCGCGGACGCGGGCGTCGCCGAGCGGGTCGATGTCGACGATCAGCAGGTTGATCGTCGTCTCGTCGCCCGCCCCGGCGTCCGACTCCGACTCGGGCACGTCGAAGCCGTGGGCGGCCAGCGCCCGGACGAGCTCCCTGCTCGTCTCGTACACCTCGTCGGCGGCCTCCCCGTAGGTCATCCCCAGCGTCTCGTCGTACTCGCCCGGCGCGTCGAGCATCCGGTCGTAGTCGACGCCGAGCACGCCGGCGACCGACTCGCGGAGGCTCGGCCCGCCCGGGTTCTCCAGCCGGGTGAGCGCGACGAGGTACTCGACGAGGCGGTCGTCGACCGGCGGCTCGCCCATCGTGTGGAGCCCCAACCGGATCTGGGTGTTCTTCACGTCGGTCAGGTACGCGTGGATCCGCTCGACGAGCTCCTCGACGGGGACTTCGTCGCCCTCGACCGCGCCGTCCGCGAGCGTCGAGCCGGCCTCGTCGGGGCCCCGGACCTCGGCCCGCTCGTCGACCTCGCCGGCGACCCCGAGCTCGACGGCGAGGTCGAGGTCGTCGACCGCCTCGCGGATGAGCTCGCCGAGCCGGGCCCCCTCGTCGGTGCGAACTTCGGTGCCGCCCGCCTCGCGGTAGCGGCGGGCGAGGTCCTCCAGCTCGGCAAGCTCGTCGTAGCTGCCGGCGCGTCGCATCACCGGCGTCAGGTAGTCCACGACGGCGGCGTACGAGCGGCGCTTCGCCTGCGTCCCCTCGCCCGGGTTGTTGACGATGTACGGGTAGACATTCGGGAGGTCGTCGATCAGGCCGTCCGGGGCCGACCCGGACCCGAGCCCGACCGTCTTGCCCGGCAGCCACTCCAGCGAGCCGTGCGTGCCGAGGTGGACGACGGCGTCGGCGTCGAACTCGTTTCGGAGCCAGCCGTAGAAGGCGACGTAGTCGTGCGGCGGCCACAGGTCGGAGTCGTGGTACACCTTCTCCGGGTCCATCCCGAACCCGCGCGGGGGCTGGACGGTGACGAGGACGTTGCCGAACTCGACGCCGGGGATCGCGAACGAGCGGTCGGGCGGGTCGCCCCACTCGTCGAGGACGCCGTCGCGGAACCGGTCGCTCTTCGCGTCGAACCACTCGGCGTACCGCGACGGCGACACCGTGTCGACGCTGCGCTCGCGCACGTCGCCGGGCGCGACCCACCGGTCGTCGAGCGTGAGCTGACCGGTGAGAACGTCGATGAGCTCCCCCCCATCGACCACCGGGCCGGAGCCTGTCGCGTCGCCGTCGCCCCCCGAGCCGAGGTCGTAGCCGCGACCGTCGAGTTCCTCCAACAGGTTCACCGTCGACTCGGGCGAGTCGAGGCCGAACGCGGTCCCGATCCCGTCGTCGCTCGGCGGGTAGTTGTGCAACACGACCGCGACGTTCTTCTCGTCGTTCGGCACGTGCCGAAGCTCCGCCCAGTTGACCGCGAGCCGCGCGGCGTGGTCGACGCGGTCCTCGATCGGGAAGTGCTGCTTGGGGGCGGAGCCGATGCCCGCGGCGTCCTCGGTCCGCTCTTTCCCCGAGATCGGGTGCGTGATCACGTTGCCGTCGAACTCGGGGAGCGCGACGGAGAGCGCGAGCTCGAACCCCATCACGCCGGTGTCGCTCGACTCGTACCGGGAGCGCGAGCGCATCGTCGTCACCGTCTGTATCACCGGGACGCCGAGGTCGTCGAGGAACACGCCCTCCGCGTCCGCCCCCTCGTCCGCGGCGTCGCGACCGCGCTCGCTCATCGACAGCGAGAACATGAACGACGAGAGGACGGCGTCGACGACCGGCTCGCCGCGGTCGTCGGTGAAGTAGTGCTCGGCCGTCCACTTCGCGTCCTCCTGCTCCGCCTCGTCGCTGACGGGGTTACAGAACACGGGGAGCGCGTTCGCCCCGAGCGCCTCCAGCCGGCGGACCTGCGCGTCGACGTACCGGACGTTCTCGTGGGTCCAGTGCGACTCGTAGAACCAGACGCCGACCGTCGGCGCGTCCGCGTCAAAGTCCGCGATCAGCTCCTCGTAGTCCGCGCCGGGGTGATCAGGGTGGTAGACGCCCTCCGTCGGGAGTTCGATCGGGTCGTCGATCCCGCCCGCGACCCCGTCTCCGTCGCTCGCGACATCGCCGTCGCCGTACTCCCGAGCGAGGAACCGGATCCCGTTCGCGATGTTGACCGCCCCGCCGCAGTCGAGGTACTCGCAGACCGTCGCTCGGTCGCCCGTCGCGACGGTGGTGTCTTCCGGCGCGAACGCGTCGCCCGTCGCTTTCACGACGACCGGCACGCCGGCGTCCCGGAGTTCGTCGACCGCGAACTCGTACGCCGGCATGCTGTCCTTTCCGCCGTGGAGCCAGAGGACGACCGCGGTCGCGTCCCGGATCTCGTCGACGAACTCCGCCGCGTCGCGCTGCTCGTCGAGGTCGCCGTCGGACCGAACGACGAGGTCGATCCCCGTCAGCCGTTCCGCGGCCGTCTGGACCGCCCCCAGCTCGTTCTCCGTCGCCGTGTAGAGGCCGATTTTTGTCACAAGCTATTAAACCTCCTCTGTAGTAACACAAGTATGGTTGATTTGGGAACAAAGAAAAAAGTTTCCACCCCCTTGCCGGCGGTCGTCGGGCAGGCGGATCTCAAACGGGTGCTCCTGGCGCTGGCGGTCGAACCGAGCCTCAGCGGGGCCCTTCTCAGGGGAGAGAAGGGGACCGCCAAGTCGACGTCCGTCAGGGCGCTCGCGGACCTGTTGCCCGAACGGGCGGTCGTCGCCGACTGCCCGTACGGCTGTCCGCCGCCGGACGCGACCGGGGGCCCGGACGGCCCTCCCGAGAGCGACCGGTGCGCGTCGTGCCGCGACCGAGAGGACCCGCCGGTGGAGACGAGACCGGCCCCGCTCGTGACGCTCCCGCTCGGTGCGACCCGGGACCGGGTGGTCGGGACGCTCTCCGTCGCCGACGCGCTCGACGGCGACGCCGAGTTCGACCCGGGGCTGCTCGCCCGCGCCAACCGCGGCGTCCTCTACGTCGACGAGGTCAATCTGCTTCCGGACCACCTGATCGACGTGCTGCTGGACGCCGCCGCGACGGGGACGAACCGAGTGGAGCGCGACGGCGTCAGCGTCACGCACCCGGCCGACTTCACGCTGATCGGGACGATGAACCCGGAGGAGGGAGAGCTTCGACCGCAGCTGCGCGACCGCTTCGACCTCTGCGTCGACGTCGCGGGGAGCGACGACATCGACGAGCGCGTCGAGATCCTGAACCGCGTCGTCGACGACGGCGACGGGCGTGACCTCCGCGAGGAGTACGCGGCGGAGACCGCGGCCCTCCGCGAGCGCGTTCGCGAGGCGCGGGCCCGCCGCCCCGCGATTCCCGAGGGGTTCAAACGCGACGTCGTCGAGCTCTGCCGCGGCGCGGGCGTCGACGGCCACCGCGCCGACTTCGCCGTCGCCCGGGCCGCCCGGGCGTTCGCCGCCCTCGACGGGCGACCGAAGGTCATCGAGTCGGACGTGGCGGACGCCGCCGAGTACGCGCTGAACCATCGGTTACAGAGTCGCCCGTTCGACGAGGCGGCCGATCCGGAGGAAGTGGTCGACGAACACTTCGGGGACGACGCCGCCGAGGGCGACTCCGATCCGGAGAGCGACCTCGACCCGGAGGGCGACGCCGACCCGCAGGGAGACGGTGACGAGGGGAATACCGGGAGTTCCAATCCGGACGGGAGCGACCCAGACGGGGAGTCCGGATCCGAGGGAGGATCGATCGGCGGAGAGCGTCGCTCCGACGCGGGCGACGAGGGAGGCTCCGACGAGCCCGATCCCGACGGGTCCGACCGCGATCCGTCCGGCGGTCGTGGCGGCTCCGACTCGCGGAGCACCGGCGACGCGGAACCGCCGACGGACGACGCGGCGACCGCCGACCGCGCCGAGGGGGGACAGGACGACGGTGGCGACACCGACGGCGAGGACGAGGCCGCACCGATCCCCCCCGGCGGCGCTCGCGCGGGAGTCGCCGACGCGACGGCCCCGGAGGTTCCGGCCCCCGAGAACACCGGTGACGCGGCCGGCGACGGCGACGGCCGACACGCGGCGGCACCCTCTCCCGAGGGTCGGGGACCGATGGTGCGGGCGGATCGCGCGTCGGGGTCGGGACCCGTGGACCCGGCCGCGACCGTCCGGGCCGCGGTGCGGAACGGCCGGTCGCGACCGACGGAGACGGACCTCCGACGTGCGGTCCGAGCGGACGACGCGGAGACGCTCACGGTGTTCGTCGCGGACGCCAGCGCCTCGATGGCACCCGCGATGCGCGCCGCCAAGGGGGTGGCCCTGGAGCTGCTGCGCGACGCGTACACCGAGCGGGACGAGGTGGCGCTGGTCTCGTTCGGCGGCGACGGGGCCGAGGTGCTCCTCCCGCCGACGACGAGCGTCTCGCTGGCCGCGCGCCAGTTGAAAGAGCTCCCGACGGCGGACCGGACGCCGCTCCCGGACGGGCTCCGCAAGGCCGCGACGCTCGTCGAGCGCGAAGCGCCGGCCGCGGCGACGGTCGTGCTCGTCTCCGACGGCCGCGCGAACGTCGCGAACGGGAGCCCGACGGCCGCGACCCGACGAGCGGCCCAACGGGTCGCGGAGACGGACGCGTCCGTTCTCGTCGTCGACGCGGGCGAGTCCAGGGCCGGCGTCCTCGACATCGTGTGCGAGGCGACGGACGCGAGCCGGACCCCGCTCGCCTCGCTGTCGCCGGAATCGGTGCTCGAAGACCACTCGGGTTTCCGCGGAGCGTAAGTTTTACAACCTGAGTTTACTTTGTCCAAATCGGATTTATGTCGACGAACACCGACACCGTCGCAGACCGGTTCGTCACGGCCGGGGCACAGATCGATCCGCTGACCGCGCTCACCGCGCTGGCGCTCGTCGCGGCGCTGGGCTTCACGCTCCTGTTCCTCCAGGACCCGCTCGCTCACGACGCGTTACACGACTTCAGACACGGGGCCGGCATCGTCTGCCACTGATGATCGACCGACTCCGATCCGGCGTCGCCGCCGGAGCCCTCGCCGGGCTCGCGTACGGCCTGTTCACGTGGCTGGTCGCCTCGCCGCTCGTTCACCACTTGGAGCACCTCGCGTCCCACGGCGGCGACCACGGACACGACGCGGCACCCGCCGTGGGCGAGACCGCGACGGCGGTCGTCAGCGCCGGCGGCGGCGTCCTGTGGGGCATCCTGTTGGGGGCCGCGTTCGGCGTCGCGTATCACCTGTTCGAGCCGGCGCTCCCCGGCGGAGCGCTGAAACCGTACGTCCTCGCGGGGACCGGATTCCTGACGGTCTCGGTCGCCCCGTGGACCGTTCTCCCGCCGGCCACGCCGGGCATGGAACCGCTGTACGGGACGTCGCTCCGCGTTCCGCTCTACCTCGGTCTGATTGTTCTCGGCGGTCTCGTCGCGGCGACGAGCGTCCTCGGGTACGTCCGCGCGAGCCGGGCCCGCGGTCGGGGTGCCGGAATTCTCGTCGCGTCGCTTCCGCTGGCGGCGCTCGGGCTGCTCTCGGTCGTCGCTCCGCCGACGCTGGCCGGCGGGGGCGCTCCCGCCGAGCTGTCGGCCGCGTTCCGGTGGCTCGTCGGGTTCTCGCAGGCCGGGCTCTGGACGCTGATCGCCGTCGCCTTCTCGCGTTTCGACCGACGCGTCGGTCGGCGCGTCGCGGGCTCGCCGACCGCGACCGCGAGGGGAGCGGACTGATGGAGCGACGGACGGAGCGGATGCACGAGCGCGGAGTGAGCGCGACCGTCCTCGTCTGTACCAACGAGCGGACCGAGCACGCCGCCTGCGCCGCCGTCGACGGCGGCGCGGTCGCCGACGCCGTCCGCGACTGGCTCCGCGAGCGCGACCGCTACTGGTCGGAGGTCGCCGTGGCGGAGACGTCCTGCCTCGGGATGTGTAGCGAGGAGGGCGTCGCCGTCGTCGTCCAACCGCGAGACGAGTGGTTCGCGGCGGTAACGGTGGAGGACGTGCCGACGCTCATGGCCGAGACGGTCGGTACCGCCGACGCCGCCGCGGGGGAGTCGGCGACGACCGGCTGAACGGCCGAGGCTAGAACGCGTCCGAGTCGAGCACCCGGTGGGGCACGTTGCTGTCCCGGAGCTTCGAGGTGTGTCGCGGAATCTCGTCCGTCACCGCGACCAAGAGCACGTCGAGACCGAGCATCCCCGCCTCGGCGACGCCCTCCGCGGTCCCGAACCTGATGTCCGGGTCGACGCCGCTCCGAGAGACGAGCGCGTACGCCTCCGTCCCGGCGACCGCGACGAGCCCCTCGTCCGGGACGTGGGCCGAGATCACGTCCGGGTCCGGGCGGTCGTCGTCGGTGACGGTCGGGACGGGCAACACGGAGACGGTTCCGGTGTCGTAGTCGACGACGCCCTCGAAGTCGGCGATGCCGACGGCCTCGCCCTTCTCCGCGCTCGTGACCGTGACCGCGGTCGCGGTTCCGCCCGCGGGGTTGGCGTGGAGGACGCCGTCCCGCATCACGAGTCCGACCTCTCTCCCCTCCGCCACGTCGTCCAGCGCGATCGCGGCGTCGACCTCGACGCTCCCGAGGACGTCGGAGTTCACCCGTTCGAGGTAGGTCTCGAGGTCGTCGGTCCGGGAGATGAGCCAGTCGACCCCCTCCTTGGTGACCTCGTACCGGCCGCGGCCGCCCTTCTCCACGTAGCCGGCCTCGACTAGGTCCCGGACGTAATCGCTGACCGCCTGCGAGGTCACCCCGATCGTCTCCGCGATCTCACCCTGACTCACCGCCGGCTGGCGGGCCGCGATCTCCACGAGCACCTGATAGCGCGTCGCGCTCCGCTTGTTTTCGAGGACGTCCGGCGATCCGCCCTCCGCTGCGTCACCCATTGTCGGTCCTTCAGATGCCACAAATAAAGTCCTGTTGTCTATTTCACGGTCTAATTGCGCTGAGAGCGGTTTTCAGCCCGTCTGTTGTAAAGCAGACTTTTCTTAATACAACCAAAATTGTTTTGTGGCGCGACACGGTTGTACATCTCGAATGCAGGCGACAAAACTCCCGAACGACGCGAAAGCGGGCCCGACCAAGCCGGAGGTCCGCGCGGTGTTGGCGCGGAAGCTCGCGCTCGGACCCGACGACCACTTCGTCGAGGTCGGCTCCTGTACCGGCGCGGTGACGGTCGAGGCCGCTCGCCGCGCGGGCCGGGTGACGGCGCTCGAACGGAAGGCGGACCGGCTCGAAACCACCCGGTCGAACCTCGCCGTGAACGAGTACGACGCCGACGTGCGGCTCGTCAACGCCGAGGCACCGGACCGGCTCCCGGACGACGGTGACGTCGTCTTCCTCGGCGGGTCGCGGAACTACGAGCGCGTCCTCGACGCCGCCCTCGCGGCCGGCTACGACCGGATCGTCATGAACGTGTCCCGCCTCGAGGTCGCGGGGGAAGCGGCCCGGGCCTTCCGCGACCGCGACCTCCTCGACGAGGCGCTGTGCCTCCAGATGGCGACCGGCTACGACCTCGCGGGCGCGACGAGCTTCGACGCCGACAATCCGGTGTACATGCTCGTCGGCGAGCCGGGGTCGGGCGGCGAATCGGGTGACGGCGAATGACGCGGAGCGTCCGGACCGGGGGCGGCAGATGACCCTGTACGGCGTGGGGCTCGGTCCCGGCGATCCCGACCTGATCTCCGTCCGCGGGCGGGAGGTCCTCGACGGAGTCGACGTGGTGTACTCCCCGGGTCGGCTCTCGCGGGCGGTCGCGACCGAACACGTCCCGGAGAGCCGGATCGGGGACCTCGACTTCCCGATGACGAGCGACGAGGAGCGGCTCCGCGAGGCGTGGAGGGAGGCCGCCGCCGAGATCGCCCCCGAAGCGCGCGCCGGCGACGCCGCGTTCGTCACGCTCGGCGACCCGAACGTCTACTCCACGTTCGGCCACCTGCGGCGGACGCTCGACGCGTTCCACCCCGATGTCGACGTGGAGATCGTGCCCGGGATCAGCGCGATGACGGCGTTCGCGACCGCGCTCGACGTCGAGGTCGAGGCCGGCGCGGGACTCGCGCTCCGCGAGGCCGCCGGCGGACGCGCCCCCACCGGGCCCGACAGGATGGTCCTGTTCAAGGTGACCGACGCCCCCGAGACGGCGCGGGGACTCGACCGGGCTGGCTACGACGTGCGGTTCGGTCGTCGGCTGTTCATGGAGGCCGGCGAGACGGTCGTCACGGAGGACGCCGACGCGGTCGCGGACCGCGACTACTACACGCTCGCGTACGCCGAGCGCCGCGGCCTGGAGACGTCGCGCGCGACCGACGAGTTCGCGGCCGAGGCGGACGCGACCGACGCGGACGCGAGCGGCGGCGTCTCCGGGGCCCCCGACGCGGAGGTGAGCGATGACTGACGGAGCGACCGGGCCGGGGCCGGACGGCTCGACCGACTCGCGGGCGGCCGCCGACGGCGTCGGCGACCGGTCGGGAAGCGAACTCGACCCGCGGGTCCGCGAGCACACCGCCGGCGAGGAACAGGACGGGATACCGTTCATCGGTGCCGGCCCGGGCGATCCCGGGCTCCTCACCGTGCGCGGCAAGGAACTGGTCGACGAGGCGGACCTCGTCGTCCACGCCGGGTCGCTGGTCTCCAGCGCGCTCTTGGAGGAGCACTGCGCGGACGCGGAGCTGGTGAACTCCGTGGGCAAGGACCTCGAGGAGCTGATTCCGCTGATGCGGGACGCCCACGAGAGCGGCCGCACCGTCGTCAGGCTCCACAGCGGCGACCCCGCGGTGTACGGTGCCGCCCTCGAACAGATCGACGCGCTCGAACGCGAGGGCGTTCCGGCGTACATCGTCCCCGGCGTCACGTCGTCGTTCGCGGCGGCGGCGACGCTGCGCACTCAGCTCACCCTGAACGGCGTCGCGAACCACGTCGCGTTCACGCGTCCCCGGGGGAAGACGCTCGACGCCGAGGACGACCACGTCGCCGAGTTCGTCGAGATGGGCGACGTGACGACCTGTATCTACCTCGGCACCCACGCGGTGAGCGACACGATGGACCGGCTGCTCGACCGCGACGGCGTCGACCCCGACACGCCGGTCGCGGTCGTCTACCACGCCTCGTGGGACGACGAGGACGTGATCACCGGAACCGTCGCCGACATCGGCGAGAAGGTGGAGGCCGCGGGCTACCGCGCCTCCGCGATGGTCCTCATCGGCGAGGCCGCGACGGGCGCGGGGTACGACCGCTCCTACCTCTACGGCGACTGGGCGAACGGCGGAACGGCGGACGCGGCGAACGGCGAGTCGAACGACGCGAGAGACGCGGCGGAGCCGACCGAGACGGAGGCCGACGACTGATGAGCACCGACAGCGACGACGGGACGAACGCGAGTGGTACCGACGCGACCGACGACTCCGGCGGCGGACACTGTTCGACGGCGGACTCGGACGGCGAAGTGGCGGAGGAGATCGCGATAATCAGCTTCGAGCGGAAGATCGACACCGCGAGGGAGGTCGTCGAGGGGATCGGCGACCGCTACGAGTCGATCGACGTGATCGAGTACCACGGCGACGTGTTCGCCGAGCACTGGGGCGAGTACGACTGCTTCGTCGGACTGATGGCCTCCGGGATCGCGATGCGGAAGACCGCGCCGTTGCTCGACGACAAGTGGGACGACCCCGCGATCGTCGTGGTCGACGAGGAACTTACGTGGGCGATCCCGATCACCGGGGGCCACCACGGCGCGAATCAGGTGGCGGACGACCTCGCGAGCCTGGGCGCGGTCCCGGCGATGACCACCGCCTCGGAGGCGGCGGACAAACAGGGCGTCGAGAAGCGTGCGAAGGCGCTGTCCGCGCACGTCGTCAACGGCGACTCCACGGTCGCGACGAACCTCGCCGTCCTCGACGACGAGCTCGGCCCCGTCGAACGGCTCGACGGGCCGCGAGCGGTGCTGGTCGACGACGACGTGACGGTGCTCAAGCGCAACCTCGACGACGGAGTCGTGCTCGGCACGGGCTCGGTCTCCGGCGCGGACGAGGAGCGGTTCCTCGACGCGTGGGACCGGGCGCTCGCCGAGAGCGACCGCGACTGGGCCGACGTCGAGTTCGTCGCCACCGCGACGCGGAAGGCCGACGAGGAGGGGCTCCTCGCCGCGGCCGCGACGCGCGACGTCGGGGTCGTCGCGTTCGACAGGGAGACGCTGCTGGAGTTCGAGGGGCCGACGCCCTCGAAGGCGAAGGAGCTCATCGGCTGGCCGGGCGTCGCCGAGGCGAGCGCCATCGCCGGCGGGGCCGACCACGAACTCGTCGCGGAGAAGACCAGCTACGAGAAGGAAGTGACCGTGGCGGTGGGGCGATGACCGGGAACGGCTCGGCTCCCGGCGGCGCGGACGACGCGCCGGACGCCACGGGAACCCTGTACGTCGTCGGCATCGGTCCGGGCCTCCCGCACGCGATGACCCAGCGGGCCCGCGACGTGATACGCCACGCCGACTGCGTCATCGCGTCGAACCTCTACCAGGAGTTCCTCCGGCGGGACGGCACCATCCCGCCCGAGTCGCGGACCGAGGACGCCGCGGCCGCCGACGGGGGTGCCGCGCCGGACGGCGGTGCCGCGGTCGACCCGGCAGCCGAGGGCGTCGACGACGCCGACTGGACGGCCGGGAACGTCGGCACGCATCCCGACGGCGAGACCGTCGAGATCGTCCGGTCCTCGATGGGACAGCAGATCGAACTCGCCCGCGAGGCGTTCGAGCGCGTCCGCGCCGGACAGGACGTGGCGCACGTCTCCGGGGGCGACCCCAACGTGTACGGGAAGTCCGACCTCGTCTACCTGATGGCCGACGAGGACGACGCCGACGACGTGCCGATCGAGATCGTGCCCGGCGTGACGGCCGCGCTGGGCGGTGCCGCGATGGTCGGCGCGCCGCTCTCGAACGACTTCTGTACGATATCGCTGTCGGACAAGTGGCGCGGCTGGGACGAGATCGCGGAGAAGCTCCGCGCCGCGGCGGTCGCGGACTTCTCGATCGTCCTCTACAACTGCTGGCGGGACTACGAGCGCGCGATCGAGGTGCTCCGCGAACACCGGACCGACGACGCCCCGGTCGCGATCGTCAACGACGCCGGCCGCGGCGAGGCCGGCCGCAACCTCGACGACGAGACGTACACGCTGACGACGCTCGGCGAGGCGACGGACCACGACGACGAGGTCGGCGGGATGGGCACGTCCCTGATCGTCGGCACCCACGAGACGGAGGTCTGGGAGAACGACTACGACCGGTTCCTCGTCACGCCCCGCGGCGGGCGAGACGTCGACGACTTCTGACAATGAGTGACACAACCTGCGGAGCGACGGACGGATCGAACTCGAACAGCGACGACAGCGAGACCGAGGCCGCGACCGACGGCGGTGCGGCGGCTGAGGCGGCGAGTGGCTCGTCGTCCGGGTGCGGCGCGAGCGACGAGTCGAGCGGTTCGTCGTGCGGTGCCTCGAAGTCCGCGGCGACGGACGAGAAGGTCGGATCGACCGCCGACGACTTCGACGCCGAGCCGGGGCGGCTGGTCGCCGTCGGACTCGGTCCCGGGCAGCCCGAGGGGATGACTCAGCGGGCCCGAGCGACGCTCTTGGAGGCGGACCACATCGTCGGGTACACGACGTACATCGACCTGATCCCGGAGGAGGTCACCGAGGCCGCCGACGAGCTGTACGACACGCCGATGTGCGGCGAGGTCTCGCGGACCGAGGAGGCGGTCGACCGGGCGCTCGCCGGCAACGACGTCGCCATCGTCGGCTCCGGCGACCCGAACGTGTACGCGCTCGGCGGGCTCGCCTTGGAGATCGTCGAGTCGAAGGGGGCGACGGCGTCGGCGCTCGACTTCGAGGTCGTCCCGGGCGTCCCGGCCGCGCAGTCGTGCGCGGCCCGCGTCGGCGCGCCGCTCGTCAACGACTCGGTGTCGGTCTCGCTCTCGGACCACCTCACGCCGATGGCGGAGATCGAGTCGCGGCTCCGCGCGGTCGCGGCGGAGGGGTTCACGGTCGCGATATACAACCCGTGGAGCCGGAAGCGACGCGAGAACTTCGAGACGGCCTGCGAGATCCTCCTCGAACACCGGCCTGCCGACACGCCCGTCGGAGTCGTCCACGGGGCCGGCCGCGACGACGAGACCGTCGAGATCGTCGAGCTCGGCGAGCTGAAGTCGCTCGGCGAGACCGACCTCGTCGACATGACGACCACGCTGCTCGTCGGCAACGAGGAGACGTACGTCTGGGACGGCCGGATGATCACCCCGCGCGGCTACGAGAGCAAGTATGACTACTGAGGAGGTCGCCGACGCGACGACCGCGGCCGACACCGATGGGGAGTCGACCGCGTACCGCGTCTCAGTCGACCTGAACGCCTGCGACGGCGTGTTCGCCTGCCTCGTCCGCGACGACCGGTTCGTCGAGGCCGACGGGGGGCTCGTCGGCTTCGACCCCGCGGACGCCGCGGCCCCGATCGAGCGCGACGCCGACGAGGTCGCCGCGACGTTCCGCGACGGGCGCATCGACGAGGCGCGGGCGGGCGCGGCGGCCTGTCCGCTGGACGCGATCTCCGTCGAGGAACGCGAGGGGGAGCCATGAGCACGGTCGAGACGACGCCCGACGACATGCTCGCTCGTCACCCGGAGACGGCCTACTTCTGGGGCCACGTCGCCGGCGGCGGCCGCGTGACCGAGCAGGGGGTCGAGATCGTGGTCTCCGACGGGAACGCCGCGCGGCGGCTGTCCGCGATCGCCGGCGGCGGGACCGTCGACCACCAGATCGCGGAACGGGAGTTCGCTCACGACACGGCGGTCACCCGTCAGTCCGACGAGTACACCGTCCAGGTCATCGATCCGACGCTGGCCGCGAACGCCGCCGCGGCGCTCGGACTGCCGGTGGGATCGGACCCCGGCGGGTACCGGTTCGACGCCCTCCGCGACCACCGCCGAGAGCTCCTTCGCGGGCTGTTGGAGGCGTGCGGCGTCGTCTGCTTCCGCGAGTCGAGCGCCGCGGTCGGCGTCTCCTTCGTTCACGACGACGCCCGGCTGCTGGAGCGGATCCGGACGGCACTCGACGCCGAAGGGTTCGATGCCGGAGAGCCGCGGCCGGCCTCGTCGGGCGGGCACTGGTTCGGCGTCGCCGACGGCGACACGGCCGCGTTCGCCGAGTGGGTGTACGAGGGGGCCGGCGACAGCGGGCTGTTCGCGACGAGCCGCCGGCGAAAGACGCTCCGGAGCGTCGAGCGGGCCGCGGGCCTCGACGTCGGGAGCCTCATCGAACCGACCGACGCGGACGGGGGCGAGCCGTGAGCCGAGCGGCGGACGCGGTCGGAATCGGCAGCGAGGAGACCGCGCTGCTCGTCGGCCACGGCTCTCGGCGGGACAAGTCGAACGAGGCGGTGCGCGAACTCGCGGCCGGTCTGGAGGACCGCCTCGGGGTCTCGACCGACGCCGCGTTCCTCGAACTCGCGGAGCCGTCGATCCCCGACGCGATCGGGGCGCTCGCGCACAGTTCGTCGCGGATAACGATGGTGCCGCTGTCGCTTTTCGCGGCCGGGCACGTCAAGAACGACCTCCCGCTCGCCGTGAAGCGAGCGCGGAGCGAACACCCGGGCGTCACCTTCCACGCGGGCGCGCACCTCGGCATCCACCCGGCGATACTCGACCTGCTCGACGACCGGGCTCGGGACGTGGAGGCCGAGTTGGGGGTCGACCGCGAGGACGACGACGTCGTCGTCGTGGTCTGCGCGCGCGGCTCCTCGGACCCGGACTCGAACGCCGACGTACACAAACTCGCCAGACTCCTGTACGAGGGCCGCTCGTTCGACCGGGTCGAGGCCGGGTTCATCGGCGTCACGGAACCGCTCTTGGACGAGGTGCTCCACGACGTCGCCAAGACGCGACCGGACGCGATCGTCGTGCTGCCGTACATGCTCGGCGACGGCGTCCTGACCGGCCGGATCCGCGACGGTGCCGCGGAGTTCGACGCCGAGTACCCGTACGTGGACGCCGCGGCCGGGGACCCGCTCGGAACGGACAGCCGCCTGCTGGACGTCCTCTCCGACCGGTGGCAGGAGGCGCGGACCGACTCGGTCGACATGTCGTGTGACACGTGTAAGTACAAGGTCGAGCTCGACGGGTACGAGGAGGACGAGGGCGGCGCGCGCGCGATGCTCCGCGCGCTGACCCACCAGCAGGCGCACGAGGACCGCGACGACGTCGCCGACGAACCGCACGCCCACGACGCGCCCGAGACCCACCTCGCCGTCTGTACGAACCAGACGTGCGCGGCGGGCGGCTCGCCCGCCGTCTTGGAGTCCCTTCGACAGGCCGCACGAGACGCGGACGCCGACGTTCACGTCACGCGGTCGTCGTGTTTCGACCAGTGCGGCGACGGTCCGATCGTCGCGCAGTACCCCGACGGCGTCTGGTACGGGGCCTGTGACGACGAAGACGCCGACCGGATCGTCTCCGCCGTCGAGCGGGACCGAATCGTCAGCGACCTCGTTCACCAAACGCTGTGAGACAACCCTACCACGATACACAATGAGCTGTGACGAAATCGAAGCCCTACGACTCGGCCTGATGAACGCGCTCGGAACCAGCGACGACGCCGTCCGACGCCACGCGGAGCAGGAGCTCGGCGACGCGCTGGACGGCGACACGCCGATCGCCGCCCTCGCGGCGGCGGAGTCTCTGACCGAACTCCGACGCCACTTGGACGCCGCGCTCGTCGACTTGGAGGAGGAAGTCGCCGCCCTCGACGCGGACGACCCGGAGTACGGGTACGCCCGCGGGCGTCTCGTCGCGGTCCGCGACGCCGAGCGGTCGCTGGCTCGGCTCGCCGACGCCGGCGAGTCGCTGCTCGACGACCTCGGCGACGCGCACCACACGCTACACGAGGTGTTCCCCGTCGAGGAGTGATCGGAGGACGCACCGCTGCGCGTTAGACGGACGCGGGGTCCGTCGCACGCGCGGTGAAGTCCCCACGCGCTGCGTGCGACCACCGACTTCGGGCGATGCCGACCGAGCTCGCGCTTTTCGGGTTATCCCGTGTACGACTCGATGAGGGAGCGAAGCTCGTCTTCGCTCTGAAGACCGACGATCTCCTCGACCTGTTCGCCGCCGGCGAACAGGACGAGCGTCGGGACGCCCCGGACGCCGTAGGCGGTAGCGAGCTGCTGATTAGCGTCGACGTCGACCTTGGCGACGGCCGCGTCGGTATCCGCGGCCAAGTTCTCGACGACCGGTTCGAGCATCTGGCAGGGGCCACACCAGTCGGCGTAGAAGTCGGTGAGGACGACATCGCTCTCGGCGACGACCTCGTCGAGTTCCGCTTCGCCGTCGACGTAGAGCGGCTCGTTCGCAGGCACGCTGCCGGCGTCGGCTGTAGTGTCAGTTGCCATCAGCCGTCTCTAGGTTCCGGCAACGGATAATAGTTTTGTGTATAAAACACAATATCACGCAATCCAATCTCGGACGCAGTATCCGAGTGCGCGACTGCGCGAGCAGTCGGGAGACCGCCGCTGTCCCGATCCGTCCGACTGAAGAAGAGAGGTTAGCTCTCCGCGGGGGGGGCCGGAGTGTCGGACTGCTCGTACTTGGTTTCGAACTCCTGGATGAGCTGGCCCATCTTCGCGTACCAGTCGTTGAGCATCCGCTGCATGTCGTCGGTGATCTTCGACGGGTCCGTCGGCGAGTACACGTGGTAGTAGCCGCCCTGGTCGTAGTTGATCTGCTCCTTCTCGATGAAGCCCGTCTGGAGCAGGCGCTGGACGGCCCGATACGCGGTCGAGCGCTCTCGATCCACGCGCTCCGCGAGTTCGTCGACGGTCAGCGGTTCCTCCGCCCCGACGAGCGCCCGGAAGCACTCCCTGTCGAGCTCCTTGAGCCCGTGGAAACACTCCAGTAACCCCTCACACTCCATGTCTTGACGGAGCTGTTCGGCCATCGAATCTGGCATTGTAATCGATCGAAGGTAGGTCCGCGGCGGTTAAAAGACTTTTGTACAGATTGTACAATTTTGTGGCGGGCCGAGTGCGTGCGGAAGAACGGTACGAGGGCGGGTGTTCGGCCCGAGAAACGGTCTCGTAGCGTAAATCGGCGCGGCTCGGGCGTCGGACCGGCGGTACGGCGATCAGTCTACGGCCGCGGTCGCCTGACGACGGGTCTTACGGAGCGACGCGACGGTCGTGTAGAGGATCGCGAAGGCGACGACGACCGCGGCCCCGATGACGAGCACCAGCCCGAGCAGTTCGAGCGTCGAGTTCCCGAGGAAGGAACCGACCTCGCCGATACCCACCGCGACGGAACCGATCAACAGCATTCCCCCGAAGTAGACCTTGATTCCGTCGGCGTCGACGACGGCGGTCGCGGCGGAACCGACGCGAGCACCGAGCGCGCTCCCGAACAGCAGCGGAGCGACGATGCCGAGGTTCACGCCGCCGCCCTGTCCGTAGAGGTAGCTCCCGAGGCCGCCGGAGAAGACGATCTCGAAGAGGTCGGTACCGACGGCGACGGGCACCGGGACGCCGATCGCGTAGATCATCGCCGGCATCCGGATGAACCCGCCACCGACGCCCAGGAAGCCGGACAGCAGGCCGGTCGCGAAGGCGACGGTCGTGATGACCCACGCGGAGACGCGGACGTCGCCGCGGAGCGTCACCATCGGCGGAATCCGGACCGTCCGCTGGATCGTCTTCGCAACTTCGGGAATCTCGTACTCGCTGAGGTCCTTATCGGCTGCCTCGTGGTCGATGTCGCCACCGCCGTCGCCCCTCAGGGCGTCGCGGGTGACCATCGCGCCGACGCCGCCGAGTAGAACGACGTAGGCGACGCTGATGACGCCACCAGCGAGCCCCAGAGACTCGAGGTAGTAGACGCTGGCGCGCCCGACCTCGATACCGATTGTCGTCCCGGTTATCATGATGACGCCGAGCTTGTAGTCGACCTGCCCGAGGTCGTGGTGTTTCAGGGTCGCGATGACGGCCGTCCCGAAGACGAACGCCATCCCGCTGCCGACCGCGACGGGAGCCGGGTAATCCAGCATCAGCAGGGCGGGGGTGACGAGGAACGACCCGCCCATGCCGAAGAACCCGAACAGGACGCCGACGACGAGGCCGAACCCGACGAACAGTGCCAGCATCTCGGGGCTCGTCCCCGCGATCCCGAGCCCGTCGGGAAGACTACTGAGCACTCGCTTCACCTCCGATCAGGAGTCTCATGAGATAGGGACCGAAGACCCGTTCGAGACCTCCGTACCCCACGTACAGCGCGATCGCTTCCAGTAGGATCGCGCCGATGAGCAGGGCCGTCTCCGGGTCCCACGCAGGGATCTCTAGTCCTGCCATCGGTTCTCTCTCCCGCTGTCGAACTCGGTAATTCGCTGTTGGCACATTTCTGCTCGATCTCCACTACCTCCCTCGTGCCTATAACGGTTTTGGGATTATTATACAATACTATATCCCAGTAACCTCGGGCGGAGTACCGATAACTTAGGAGAAACGTATGGTGCTCCACCACCGCCGGAACCGACCGGAGTCCGAGCGCGAGCGGCACCGCCGCGTTCCCCCAAACCGTGTTATCCGTGCTCAGCGAAGGTGTCGGCATGAGAGCGCTCTGCGCGACCGACCTTTCGGCCGCCAGTAAGGCCGCGATCGAGAACGAGGCCTGTCTCCGGTGTCTGCGCCGTGTCGGCGTCGACACGATTCATCTCGTGACAGTCGTTCCGGCGAACGTCCACTCCGGGATGCCCGGCGTGAACTTCGAGGAGCGACGTCGACGGGGACTAGACCGGTATCGAGCGGTGATCGAGAACGCCGGGTTCGACGTCGAGGCCCACGTCGTCCGCGGAACCCCGTATCGACGCATCAACGGCATCGCTGAGACCGTTCACGCCGATCTGTCCGTCGTTAGCTCGCGGGGGCAGAGCCCGTTAGAGAACCGGATCATCGGCTCGACCGCCCGCAACCTCGCCCGGACGACCGTCGTTCCGCTGTTGGTCAACCGCGTCGAGCGGGCGACGGCCGAGCCCGAGGTCCTCCGGGAACGCCTCTTCCGGCGCGTTCTCTTCGCGACGGACTTCTCGGAGAACGCGGACCGGGCGTTCGACGCGTTCTCGTACCTCCGTCACGCCACCGAGGAGGCGACGCTCGTTCACGTTCGGTCGCCGAAAGACACTGACGTCGACGCCGGTGCCAGTCCGCGGGAGCGGTTGGCCGAGCACGCGAACACGCTGGAGAACTGGGGTATCGAGACGCAGCTCGAGGTCCGGCACGGCGACCCCGCCGACGAGGTCCTCGCCGTCGAAGCGGAGGTGACGCCGTCGACGGTCCTCGTCGGATCGAAGGGGCGAAGCCGTGTTCGACGGCTCCTGTTGGGCAGCGTCTCCGAGGAGATCGTCGCACGGGCGACGGGAAACGTCCTCTTGGTTCCGCCGCCCCGGGCGGTCTGAGAACGTTCGACGGGTGTTCGACGCTCTCCCGGAGACGAGCGTTGTCGTCATCCGAAAGCCACCACACAAGCCGGCTGGTGGGCCACGAAACGAACCCCGCCCCGGGCCGGTCGTTCGTCCGTGGGTACTGTTCCGGGATCGGATGCCGCGGGCGCAGGGGGTTCGTTGGTACCGAAATCGGGGATCCCTCCCGCATCTAACCGGACTCTCCCGCACCTGACGCGGACATCAGGCCGGCGGTCACGTGGAACCCGGCCGCCGTATCGTGGTTGTCGCTCGCGTCCGGAGGCGTCGCGTTCGGTACCGGATTACAACAGGACGGCACCCGCGGCGTATGCGAGCGCGAACGAGAGGACGAACGACCCGGTCCACGCGCCGAGTGTCACGCCGATCTTTCGCGCGTCGACGGCGTCTCGACCGCCGATCGCCGCCCCGCTCCCGATGATCGCGCTGACGACGATCTCGTTGAACGAGACGGGAACGCCGAGCAGGACGGCAAGCTGTGCGATCAGGAACGACGGGACGAGCGCCGAGATGGCGCGCCGCGGCCCCAGCGACGAGTAGTCCTGCGCGAGCGACTTGATCATCCGGGGAGCCCCCATCCAAGACCCCGCGAGCATCCCGAGGCCGCCGCCGACCAGCACCGCGACCGTCGACACCGTCTCGATCTCCCCGAGAAGCGGGATCAGCGGTCCGACCGCGAGGCCGACCTGGCTGCCGCCCGCGGAGAACGCGACGAGCGAACCGAGCGCCAGCAGCACGCGCTGGAGGCCCCCGCGTCGGTCGCGGCCGACGTCCCACCGGACCACGGCGGCGACCGCCGCGGCCGCACCGACGGTAACGAACACGGCCGACGCGGTCCCGTCGGCGGCCAGAACTCGCTGTCCGGTTTCTCGGACGGTCCCCGCCGCGCCCCTCCCACCGAGGAAACTGAACTCGATGTTCACGAGGACGGCCGCGACGAGGCCGACGAGAACGGGCACACTGAACCGTTCGGGAACGTCCGGCCGGGGGAGGACGCTCGCGCTGGCGTACGCGATTCCCCCGCCGACGAACGGCGTCAGCACCCAGACGGCCGCGATCTGCCGGTACTTCGACCAGACCGGCGTCCCGCCGAGCGCGAGGCCGACGCCGATGACAGCACCGGTCACGGTGAACGCGGTCGCGATCGGATACCCCGTCACGATGCCGACCGCCATCAGCCCCGCGCCCAACACCAGCACGAGGATGACGCCGGCGACGGGCATGCTCATTCCGCCGACGAGTCCGCTTCCGACGGCCTCCGAGACGTTTCCGCCCTGTGTAACGGCACCGGCGAATCCGAAGATTCCGACCAAGAGGGCGGCTCGCATCGTCCCGATGGCGTTAGCGCCGACGGCGGGCGCGAACGGAGTCGCACCGCTCGACCCGGCACCGATGACCCACGCCATGAACAGGCTGGCAAGCGCTGCCCCGATGAAGAGGGCGATGAGAGCGGGGTCCATTGAGAGGGGGAGAAGTCAGTCCCCGCTCGCCGGGACGGTGTCGCGTGCCCGACTGTGGCTGCGCCAGTAGCCCTGCGCGTACGCGCCGAGGAACATCCCGGCGAGCGCCCAGAGGATAGTGATGTTGCCGACGCCGAGGCTCGCGTACGCCGCCCCCGGACAGATGCCGGAGAGCCCCCAGCCGACGCCGAAGACGGCACCGCCGACGAGGACGTTCCGGTCGAACGGCTTCAGCCGCCGCTCGTAGGGGGTGCCGGTGAGCGGCGCGGCGTCCCGAATCCGGGGGAGCAGCGCGAACGCCACGCCGGAGACGATCGCGGCACCGAACATCACGAACGGCAGGCCGAGGTCGTCGAACTGGAGGAAGTTCAACACGACCTCCGGGCGAGCCATGTGGCTGAACCCGAGCCCGAACCCGAATATCAGCCCGCCGACGAATATCAGCGGCTTGAACAGCGGATGTCGGTCCGCCACTACGGGCTCACCCCCAGCGCGGCGACAACCTGTGCCGTCCCGATCGCCACCGTTAGGAACGTCAGCACGCCGACGAGCGAGGTCTTCGACGCCGAGCCGACCCCGCAGACGCCGTGACCGGACGTACAGCCCTTGCCGATCCGGGTGCCGATCCCGACGAGGATCCCGCCGGAGAACAGCCGCCACGGCTGGACGTCGGTGGTCCAGAGCGTCACGCCGGCGACCTCGTACAGCCGCCCGGTCGTCCCGGGCTCGTACAGCGAGGTCGTCACCGCGCCGGACTGGACCGTCGCCGCGAACGCGAGCGCCCCCAAGACGATGCCGGCCGTGAACACGAGCCGCCAGTCCCGCGAGCCGACGTACCGCTGAAACCGGGACTGGCCGGAGACGTACGACAGCGTCGACTCGAGGAACGTGCTCGCCCCGGCGGGGATACCGGTCCCGACGTAGATGACGACGGTGCCGAGGCCGACGAGTAGCCCACCGACGGCATATCGGCTGATCCCGTTGGGGAACAGCTCGGCGACAGCCTGAAGCAGTACTGGGTCAGCGACCATTTGCGTCGTCAGTCACCCGCGAGCGACTCCTGGCTCGCCGCGCAGTTGTTGGGGCCGAGTTCGAGGGTGAACGCCTCCTCGTCGTCGACGGCGTTCTGCCCGAGGTTCGTCGCGATGATCTCCTCGTAGTTGGCCGGCCGCGGCGGCATGTCCGAGAGGATCAGGTCGACGAAGTCGTCCTCGGCCATCGTGAGCGCGTCCATCTCCTCGACCAGCGCTCCGATGGGCGCGGTGTAGGTGCCGTCGGCGGCGGGCTCCGCGGCGTCGCTGAAGTGCGCGCCGCCGACCAGGGTGTCGTCGGGGAGCGTGAGGATGCGCTCCCGGAGGGACTCGTAGAGCATGCGCGCGGCGTCCGGCGCGCCGTCGTCGCCCTCCTCCAAGTCGGGGCGGGCGACGCTCTCGACGAACAGCCCGTCGCCGGTCGCGAGCAGGCCGTCGTCGACGAGGTACGAGGTCATCCCGGTCGTGTGGCCGGGCGTGTGGACGGCCTCGATGGTGGCGTTTCCGACCCGGAAGGCGTCGCCGTCCGCGGCCGTGGTCAGCTCGTCGGCGTAGGTGACGCCGCGGTCGACGGCGGCCTCGGGGATGACGCCCTCGACGCCTTCCGCGTCGAGGTCGCGAACGCCCGAGACGTGGTCGGCGTGGACGTGGGTGTCCAGCGCGTACCGAAGGTCGACACCGAGGTCGTCGGCGTCCGCGAGGTAGCGGTCGGTGAACGCCCGCAGCGGGTCGATGATCGCGGCCTCGCCGTCGTCGTAGAGGAGGTAGCCGAGACAGCCCGAGGAGGGGCGCTGGTACTGGAGGAGCGTGCCCGCGCCGTCGTAGTCGGTGACTTCGACGGTCTCGTAGATGCTCGCCCAGCCGTTCATGCCGTCCTCGAGGTGGTCGACCTCGTACCCGCGTTCCGCGAGCGTGCCCGCGACGTACTCGCTGGCTCCGCCCTTCGCACACAGGACGGTCACCTCGCGGTCGTCGGGAATCCGGGCGAGGACGTCCCCGTCGATGTCGTCCTCGAGGAACTCGAAGTACGGCACGTTGATCGACGTGACGTTCTCGCCGTCGATGCGCCACTCCTCGTAGTCCGACGACATGCGTGCGTCGAGGAGGGTGACATCCTCGACGGCGTCGATACGGTCCTTCAGCGTTTCCGGCTCGACCGACGCGACTTCGACGTCAGGAGTCGGGAAGTCATCAGCGTCCATGTTGTACAACCACTTCTACCGGCCGGATGTACAAAAGGATTCCCATAGTATTCCCCCAAACAAACAATACTACTAGATAGAGAATGTACCAGAGACGCCATTTCATGCCGTTTTAATGGTATCAAGAGCGTTGTACGAGGTCTCTATTCCACATAGGAGTTTGTAGTAAGCACAAGAACCGACAATCTTTTACTCGGTTGGTGGGTATTGTGCGACAGCTCCAATACAGACGGAGCAGACAACCAATGAGTGCTGAATACGACATCGCGGAGACGCTCGACGTGAAGGGTGCATCGTGTCCCATGCCTGTGGTGAAGACGAAAGGCGCGGTCGACGACCTCGCCGCCGGTGAGATCCTCGAGGTGCTGGCGACGGACTCCGGCAGCATGAGCGACATCGACGGCTGGGCGGCCGGTACTGCGGGCGTCGAGCTCGTCGAGCAGGAGGAAGGCGACGACGTGTACAGACACTACGTGCGCAAGACGGAGTGACGATGAGCACGGACACGCCCGACGCGCCGACCGACGACGCTCCCTCGCGTGCGGAGCTGGCCGCCCGCGTCGACGAGCTGGAGGACGCGCTCGCGGAGGCCACCGGTGACGACGGCAAGAAGATGAGCATCATCGCGACGAAGGGGACGCTGGACATGGCGTATCCCCCGCTCATCCTCGCCAGCACCGCCGCCGCGTTCGGCTACGAGGTGACCGTCTTCCACACGTTCTGGGGGCTCGACATCCTCCACGAGGAGCGCTCGAAGAACCTCAAGCTCAGCTCCGTCGGCAACCCCAACATGCCCGTGCCGAACGCCGTCGCGGCGCTCCCGGGCATGGACCGCGTGACGACGAAGATGATGGAAAAGAAGATCGCGGACAACGACACCGCCTCTATCGAGGAGCTGCTGGAGACGAGCCTCGACATGGGCGTGGAGTTCCAGGCCTGTCAGATGACCATCGACCTGATGGACTACGACGAGGACGACTTCTACGACGGCGTCACCACGGGCGTCGGCGCGGCGACGGCCCTCCAAGACATGGCCGACGCCGACATCCAGCTCCTGGTCTGACCTCCGTTGAACGGACTCGAGAATCAGATTTTCCCGGGTCGTCGAGGCCGTCGCAGAGGCGGGGGAGGTCGAGCCGGTCACGCTCGATCCGCGCTGGTCGAGGTCGTCGACCCGAATACGGTAGAAACGTCGGTCTAGGGTTCGACGGCGTCTGACCCCGAGACTCGAATCGGGTGTCGCGGTCGCGACGTCCTCGTCGACGACAACAGTCCCGTGTCGTCCGACTGAAGCAGACGAAACGTCCCTCCGGTAGCGGTACCTCAGACGGACCCTCCAGCAGCGGCTTTCGGTTTCAACGAGTAGGCCGGAGAGACTGTCGTAGGGGGAGAGGAACGGTGATTGCGTCAGTTCCACTCCGAGTCGAGTGCGTCCAGCAGCCGCTCGGTCTCTGCGCGAGTGTTAACGGCGTGGACCGATGCGCGGACGGCGTTCGGCGTCGGCAGGGCCCGAACGACGATCCCCTCCGACGCAAGTCGGTCGACCGTCTCTCCGGGGTCGTCCACGTCGATGGTCACGAGTCCGGACTCGGGGGCCGCTGGGCTGAGAAGCCGGTCGTCGGGAATTCCGTCGGTCAGCCGGCCGGCCAATTCCCGGATCCGGGCAGCGATGCGGTCGACTCCGACTTCGTCTACCGCCTCGATTGCTTCCGCTAGGGCGACGTGCGGGGCCGGGTTGGCCGAGCCGACCTCGAATCGTCGGGCACCGGCCGCAAACTCGTAGGGATCCGCGGTCGGCGTCTCGACGCTTCGGTACCCGACCGTCGCGGGTCGCAGGGAGTCGGCAGCCGTCCGGTCGACGTAGAGGAAGCCGCCGCCCCACAGCCCCAGCAGCCACTTGTGCCCGGCCGCCGCGACGGCGTCCGCCCCCCACTCGCCGACATCGAGGGGAAGCTGTCCCGGCACCTGTACGGCGTCGACGAGCGCGAACGCGCCGGCCTCGTGAGCGATGTCCACGAGGTCGGCGACGGGCAACCGGGTGCCGTGCGTCCAGGTCACGGCGCTGAAACAGGCCAGGCGCGCGTCGGCGACCGCCTCGGCGAAGGCGTCTCGGTCGACGCGGCCGTCCTCCGTCTCGACGACGCGAACCTCGACGCCCTCCCGTTGGAGGCGTTGCCACGGGAGCGTTCCGGCCGGGTGTTCGAGATCGGTCCGCACGACCGTGTCGCCGGGCTCCCAGTCGACGGCGGTCGCGACGGCGTTGACGCCCGCGGTCGTGCTCTCCGTGAGCGCGATCTCGTCGGCGTCCGCACCGACGAAGGCGGCGACGCGCTCCCGCACGCGGTCATAGGTGTCGAACGCCACCTCGTACGGGTCGTTTCGCGTGCTCGCTTCGTACTCGTGTGAGCGGACGAACTCGTCAGCAGCCTCAACGACGTACCGCGGGCTCGGCCCGTGGGCACCGAAATTCAGGTAGACGTCCTCGTGTAGGGCGGGCGTGTCGGCGCGAAGTTCTCTCGGGGTCATCTCGTTGTCGGTGAGTTAGTCTCGATACCGGGCGATTAGTTCGCGAAGGGCCCGTTCGTTCTGGCCGCCTCGGAGCTGTTTCACTGGTTGCCCGTCGACGAACAGGACGAACGTGGGCGCGCTCTGGGCACCGAACTCGATGGCGGTCTCGAGATTGGATTCGATGTCGATCGTCAGGACCGTCGCGTCGGCGTCTTCGGCGAGCGTTTCGAGGACCGGCTTCATCCGTGTACAGGTGCCGCACCACTCCGTGTAGAACTCGGCGAGTACGACGCCGCTGTCTTCGACGACTGTTTCGAGATCGGCGTCGTCCAGCGAAATCACGCGGCCTATCTCCGCTGTTCGTGTTGCCATTACAGAATCTTACGCTTCTGGTAGTTATTAGTCTTGGGATCTCTACACAATATAGAAGAGGAGTGAGTTGACTCCCGTGGGTATCGAGTGGGAGGGCGTGAAACGGACATCGGCCGCTAACGCGACTCCGCGCCGGAGTGCTCGCGGCCGATGGCGCTCGCGAGCGCCAACAGGTAGCCCAGTCCGTACTGGACGTCTGAATCCCGTAATCCGCGGAGCAGACCGACGGGACCGACCTGCTCGGGGGTGTTCCGCTCCGCCTCCCCGACGCTCTCTAGGAGCGTCTCAATGCCGTCGCGAGTGTCGTCGTCCGCGGCCGTCTGCGCGACTTCGCCGACGGCGGCACCGGTGCCGGCCAGCGACGCGACCATCTCGTCGTCGAGCGCCGCCGTTGCCAGCGATCCGACCCCCGCGAGTTCGGCAAGTTCGTCGAGTGCGCCGCTCCGCTGGAGCGTGACCAGCGTGTCGAGGGCCTCGCGCAGTTCGTCGCCGTTCTCCCCGACCGCTTCGGCCAGCGCCACGGTCTCGTCGGTCGCCAGTCCGTCGGCGGACTCGGCGAGCGTCGACCCCGTTGCCGAGAGCTCGCGGACCATCTCGTCGTCGAGCGCGCTCTCGCCCAGCGAGATCACGTCCAGTAGCTCGTTGACTGCGTCGAGGTGTTCAACGAACTCGGCGACGGCTTCGGGGTTCTCTTCGATCGCTACCTCCAGCTCGGACTGGTCGGGATTCTGCTGTTCGGACATGATCAGAGCAGACCTCGTGCGGTCAGCCAGTACGACTCGTTGTACGCCAGCTTCGACCAGTGGAGTTTCTCCGAGGGCGGTGCCGGCGACGGCGGCTTCTCGTAGTCGAACTCCACGAACGACGCCGCGTCCATCCCCGTCTCGATGAAGCACAGCGTCTTCCCGTCGTAGGTCGCCGTCGCCGGGCGGCCGCGGATCTTACTGGCGAGCCGTTGGCCCACAACGCCCGCCTGATAGTGCGCGACGCTGCCCGCGTTCGGGACGCCGGTGTCGGCGGTGTCGCCGAGCGCGTAGACGTTCTCGGCGGCCTCGGCCTCCAGCGTGTGCCTGTCGACGTCGACCCAGCCGTCGTCGCCGAGTCCCGCCTCTTCGATGAGGTCGACGCCGGCGTGGGGCGGGATCGTCACGAGGAGATCGTACTCGAGTTCGGTCCCCTCCATCGACGTGATAGTCTCCGTCTCGGGGTCGATCGCCTCGGCGTTGAAGAACGTCTCCGTCCGGATGTCCCGCTCCTCCATGAGGGGGCGGGCCCACTCGGCGATGTGGGGGTTGCCGTGGACACGCTGGATCGGATACGTGTACGTGATATCGACGTCTTCCCGGAGGCCGCGCTCGCGGAGCCAGTCGTCGGCCATGAAGACGAATTCAAGCGGGGCGGCCGGACACATGTGGGGCGTCCCGATGACGCTCAACACGAGGTCGCCGTCGGTGAACGCCAGCAGCTCGTCGCGCAGGTCGGTCGCGCCCGACTCGCTGTAGTAGTCGTGACCGGCCTCCGCGAGGCCCGGAATTCGGTCGGGCTCCAGCGTCGACCCGGTCGCCAGCACGAGGTGGTCGTAGCTGACTGGCGGCGAGTTCCCGCGGAACCGGAGCCGCCGGGCCTCGGTGTCGATGTCGGAGACGCGGTCGATCCGGAGGTCGATCGCGTCGTCGACGAGGTCGTCGAGCGCGCGACGGCCGTCGTCGGGTTCGCGCTGGCCGAACGGCACGTACAGCCAGACCGGCTTATAGACGTGGTCGGGGTCGTCGTTGACTAGCGTGACGCGGACGTCGCCGGCGTCGAGTTCGGGTTCGAGTCGGTCGGCGAGGTCGTTCGCGAGGACGGTCCCCCCGGTCCCGCCGCCGACGATAACGACGTGCTCGGTCATGCTTTCTCCACGTAGAACGCGTTGTGGTCGTCGATCTCTTCGACCGCGAGCAGTTCGTTACCGGCCTCCTCGGCCCACTCGGGAACGTCGGTGAGCGACTGGTCGGTGTCGCTCAGCAGTCGGATCACGTCCCCCGACTCGGCGCTTCGAATCCTTCCGATGAGGTCCATGAGCGGGCCGGGACACGCTGCGCCTCTGGCGTCGACGGTGTCGTCGGGCTCGATATCAGTCATAGGGGGCTCACGGGAGGCAGTTGGAACGGCCCGGTATTAGTATTGTGCCAAGATTCCAAGATTAAGGAATTCTACAGGGGCCGAGTGGCCGGCCGAGGAACGGTCTCGAAATCGGAGAGGAGGAGCGGTCACCGATCGAATACGAGCCCGTAATGGTACGGCGGCAACTCGACCAGCCGGTCGAGCGTGAACGGTGCGGCCGAAAGTACAACGTCTTCGGTTTCGCCCGGCGGCGACCGAAGGGCCGTCGGGGGCCCCCGAGGTTCGGTTCCGACAGTCGTCGTTTCACGCGGGCGGTCGTGCCAGTTGACGATGATCAGGCTGCCGCCGGGTTCGATCGCCCGGAACGCCTGTTCGACGAATCCCGACTGGTCCTCAACGCCGTGGAAGGTGTTCGCCACAACGAGCGTACTGACTGGGTCGGGGAGGACATCGGTCAGATTCCGGGCGTCACCGTGAACCGGTACGACGTTGTCGATGCCCTGCCGGTCGGCAAGACCGTCGAGTTCATCGAGTAATGACGCATCCAAGTCGACAGCGTACACGGACTCGGATTCCGCAATCCGAGCGGCCGGAAGCGCAAAGTAGCCGCTTCCACAGCCGACTTCAGCGACTGACTCGCCCGACTCGACACCGAGTTTCCGGAGCGTCGCGCCGGGCGTCGGCCAGAGTCTGCTCCACCAGTCCCAGTCAGGTTGACCGGTGTTCTGAAAGCGTGCCATTCCGACTAGGATCCCGACGTGTCCACTCCCAACAGGCGATACAGGAGACAGACTCGGACGAGCGCAGTCCCGACGAGAACGAGACCCAGCAGCGTCAGAACCGCGCCGACCGTCGTCCCGAGGCCGAGGAGGCCACCGAGTGTCGCCAGTCCGACCGCCGCCGAACCCAGCCCGAGACCGATCCGAATTCGTCTGTCTGCCGCACCGATATTGTTTTTCATACCCACAATTATACTATACTACTACGTAAGTCTTTCCCGACGACTTCTCCCGTCGCACAGGCAGTCCGGCACGACCGCCCGCTTGGAGGCGTTACTGCTCAAGCTGGGACTGCCACCGCGTTGGTAGCTGAGCGTAGACGACGGCGTTGTCGACGAGTACGTCCACCGGAACGTACTCATCCGGGGCGTGGACAGTGTCGGTTCCGAGTGCGAACTCGACGGTCGGGATCCCCGCGTTCCGGAACTTCTTGGCGTCGCCACCGCCCGTAGCGCTCCGTCTGAAGACGCGATTTCCCGTGACTTCTTCCGCGGTCGACGCGACGGCTTCGACGAGCGGGCTGGTGGGAACCTCGGCCGTCCCAACGCTCCAAGAGATGTCGGCGACTGTGATACCGTCACAGTCGGCAACGCACTCGCGAATTTCAGCGAGCACATCGGGCGTATGGACGCCTGCGGTCAGTCGCACGTCAACTTCGGCGTGCGCGGACTGCGGGACGGTGTTTATCGCGTCCCCGCCCTCGAGGACACCGAGATTGATCGAGGGGTACCGGAACAGCTCTCGAGCGGTGGCCTCACCCATCGAGGGGGCGTAGTACTCGACCGACTCCTCGACGATCGGTGCCACGTCAGCGTCGATTTCGAGCCGCCGGGTGCCGAACCGTTCGCGCACCGTCTTGACGGCGTCGTAGAGCCGGTCGATGGCGTTGACGCCGAGTACCGGCCGGGAGCCGTGGGCCCCCTCACCGCCCGCTTCGAGCGTCAGCCAGATGCTGCCCCGGTCCGCGATCGTGACGGAGTGACGGCCCTCCTCGCAGGTCGGCTCGCCTATCACGCACGCGTCAGCGTCGAGCTTTCCAGCGTCCAGTACCGCCGGCAGGCCGGCGTCACCACCGACCTCCTCGTCGCTCACGAACGCGAATCGGAGGTCGACGGGCGGCTCCGTGTCGGTGGCTACGAAGGCCTGAACCGCGAACAGCATCGACGCAACGGCACCCTTCATGTCGGTTGCGCCGCGGCCGTAGACGCGCTCGTCGACGCGCTCGCCGAGCGGAGCGCGGGACCACGCCTCGGCGTCGAAAGGCACCGTGTCGAGGTGGCCGTTATACAGCAGCGTGTGATCAGAGCCACCCGGGAGCCGAACGAGCAGATTCGGCTTCGTTGGGTCGGCCGCGAACCGCTCCACTTCGACCGGGAGCGGGTCGAGGAACTGTTCGATTTCGGCGACGATGTCACGCGTGTCGCCGGGCGGATTCGACGTGTCAACCGCGAGGAGATCGAGGGCGAAATCGACCAGATCCTCACGGTGCGCTCGCGCGTACTCGGCCGGCGTCGCGTCGCTCATCGGTCCGCTGACTCCCTCCTTGCGGGGCGGAAAGCGGAACGAGACACGAGCGAACGCTCACGGTCTCCCCGCCCCGCGAGGTCGACCGTGAACCCCTCCTCTGCCGGCTGTGGCAGCTGGACGGCCGTGTGATCCCCCACGAGAATACGCTCGGGCGGTCGAGACGCCCCGTCGCGCCCCGGGTCTTCACCTGCTGGTGTGGCCACCATGGACGAAGATAGGATAGCAGGGCGATTAAAGTTGTTCCCACATCCCACAATACTCTATCGGAAGCGGCTGGACTAGAAGGTAACATCCATACAAACACGTCTTACGAAAGACCTCTAAGAAATGTCTGTGTTAAAACTCCAATATAGCACATGAGTGGGGCTCCCGATTGACTTGATACGGATCGGCCCGGACGACGTCGGCGAAGGGCGACCCTCAGAATGGGCCACGAGGACGCAGCCGAACGCGTCCGAGCGTGTTCGCGGACGCCGGCGGCGTCACGGTCGGGTTCTCGGTCCCCAGGCTGCTCAGCAAAACTGTCGGCGCTGGTCGCGATCCACCGGTTCAGCGACGTGCGATCGCGCGCACCCCTGACGCATTGTTTATACACGACGTACCGGTGTCTCGCGAATGCGATCCGTTCGAAGAACGAACGGGCGCTACAGGATTTGAACCTCGGTCGGAGCGAAGCACCTCCCAGCTTCAAATCCTCCGGCCCAGTTTCGACTCCTCACTTCGTTCGTCGTCAGAAACATGGGCGCTACAGGATTTGAACCCGTGGCAACTTGGTCCGAAGCCAAGCACTCTGTCCAAACTGAGCTAAGCGCCCGTGCCTCAGGTTACTTCCGAGACCGTGTTAAGTCCCGCGATTCGAAATCGGGGCCGCGTACTCGGCCGGGGAACGCTCCCGTCTCACCGGGCGGTAAATTAGCGGATGTGACACGTCGGGGCCCGCCGGCGGCGTTCGGTCTCGCTCTCGCGACCGGATCCGACGGTTCAACCGTTTCGGGGACGCACGCAGGCGCGATGCGGGCTTACGCGTGGCGATCAAAAAGAATATTATTCGGAGCGGGCATGTTTCGGTAGTAGATGTGTCCTGGTCGCACGGCCTCACAGCCGAACGAGCGGCTCGCGCCGACGTCGTCGCCCCCGAGGTGCGTCCATGTATGAGCTGACGCCGCATTTCGACGCCGAGGTCGAACCCGGGACCAACATCCTGTTGACCGGTCCGCCGCTGAGCGGGAAGCGGTCCATCATGATGGACGTCCTCGCCGCGGGCACCGACCGCGACGAGGGGGCCATCGTGGTCACCACGAAGGACGGTGCCGACCGGGTGCTCCGCGACTACGAGAAGCGGACGCCCTACGAGGGCAAGCCCGTCGCGGTCGTCGACTGCGTCACGCGCCAGCAGGGCGGCGAGATCGTCGAGTCCGACCGTATCAAGTACGCCTCCTCGCCGGTCGACATGACCGGCATCGGGATCAAGCTCTCGGAGTTCCTCCAGGCGTTCGGCGACCGGGGCATCGAGCAGAACCGCGTGATGGTCCACTCGCTGTCGACGCTTTTGATGTACTCGGACCTCCAGACCGTGTTCCGGTTCCTCCACGTGTTCACGGGACGCGTCCAGAGCGTCGACGGACTGGGCCTGTACAGCATCGACTCGACGGCCCACGACGACCAGGCGATGAACACGCTCAAACAGCTGTTCGACGGGATCATCACGGTCACCGAGGACGGCGAACCGGAGATCCGGCTCGCCTGACCGGCCAGTGGCCGTCGAGGGTCTCACCGCCGAGCGTCTCGCCGCTGAGGTTCTCGTCGCCGAGGTTCTCGTCGCCGGGGATGCGTTTAATCGGGTCGCGCTCGAAGCGCCGCGTATGCTCATCACCGACGACGAGGGGCTCGACCGACTGCTCGACGCGGAGACGATCGCCGTCGTCGGCTGTTCGACGACGCCCGGGAAGGCCGCTCACGACGTGCCCGAATACCTCCAAGACCGCGGCTACCGCGTGATCCCGGTGAACCCCTACGCGGACGAAGTACTCGGCGAGCCGGCGTACGACTCCCTCGGCGAGATCGAGGAGGCGATCGATCTCGTCGACGTGTTCCGTCCGAGCGAGGAGGTGCCGGAGATACTCGACGCCGTCCGCGAGCGACACGGGTCACGCGGTGACGCGGGCGCGGCGTGGCTCCAGCTCGGGATCAGTCACGACGAGGCGGCCGCGGACGCGGCGGCCGACGGGATCGACGTGGTCCAAGACCGGTGTATCAAGGTCGAACACGGGCGACTGCGGGGGTAACCGGGCTCAGACGACGCCGCGCCGACGATCGCCCCGCTACCCCTCCCACTCCTCGAAGCTCCGGTAGACGCCCTTCGAGAGGTAGCGCTCGGAGGAGTCGCAGAAGATAGTGACGACGGCGTCGTGCGGGGCGTCGATCTCGCCGTCGCGGATGTCGCGGGCGACGCGCTTCGCGGCGAGGGAGTTCGCGGCCGCCGAGGAGGCGACGAGCTGCCCCTCCTCGGCCGCGAGCCGTCCCATCTCCTCGTGGACCTCGCGGTCGTCGATCGCCTGGACCTCGTCGACGAGGGCGGGCTCGAACAGCTCGTTCGTGTCGATGTCGTGGGTGCCGATCCCCTCGGTCTTGTACTCCTCGTGGTCGACGTCCTCGCCGAAGAACTCGCGGTACGCCGAGCCGGCCGGCTCGACCGCGGTGACGTGCGTGTCCGCGTCCGCCTCCCGGAAGTACCGGGCCATACCCATCAGCGTCCCGGCGGTACCGCAGCCGGCGACGACCGCGCCCACCTCGCCGTCGAGCGCCTCGTCGATCTCGGGGGCGGTCGTCTCGTAGTGCGCCTCGGCGTTGAGCGGGTTCGAGAACTGCTGGGGGACGACGGCGTCGTCGAGCTCCTCCGCGATCTCGTGGGCGCGCTCGATCGCGAGCTCCATCCCCTCCTTGCTCGGGGTGTTCACGACCTCCGCGCCGAGCGCGCGCATGAGCTGCTGTTTCTCCACCGAGAAGCGCTCGGGAACGACGAAGATCGCGTTCAGGCCGAGTTGGCCCGCCGCGACCGCGATCCCGATGCCGGTGTTACCGGCGGTCGGCTCGATCACGGTGCCGCCCTCGCCGACGTCGCCGCGTTCCAGCATCCGTTCGAGCATGTACTTGCCGATGCGGTCCTTGATGCTCGCGCCGGGGTTGAACGTCTCCAGCTTGGCGTACACCGGCACCTCGTCGGGCGAGTCGTGGACGCGGACGAGCGGCGTCTCGCCGACGGTCTCCAACACCGACGAGAGGGGCTCGGCGTGCGTGGTCATAGTCCGGCAAAGGTTGCCGCGGGATTTGTGTGTTGCCATCGCTCCGTCCGGATCCGCGGCTCCGGGGCGGCGGCGTGGCTTGCCGGGAGCCGGTCGGCGAGCGTGTGACGGGGCGGCCGCAGCGCGGCTACGACGGACGCACCACGGGGCGGCCGCAGCCCGGCTACGACGGACGCACCACGGGGCGGCCGCAGACGGGGGCGCGACGGCGGCCGCCGGGGCCGCCCGCGTGTGCGAACGCGCGCCGCGGATCGAACACACTTATGACGGTCGTCCGGCTCCGACACTGTATGAGCGAGACCGATGCGGAGGCCGAGGTGACGGTCGTCCTGCCGGACGGATCAGAGCTGACCGTTCCGGCGGGGTCGACAGTCGAGGACGTCGCCTTCGAGATCGGCCCCGGGCTCGGTCGCGACACCGTCGCGGGGAAGATCGACGGCGAGCTCGTCGAGAAGTACGCCGCGGTCCACGACGGCGCGCGGATCGAGATCGTCACCGACCAGTCCGACGAGTACCTCACGGTGTTGCGCCACTCCGCGGCCCACGTGTTCGCGCAGGCGCTTCAGCGGCTCCGCCCCGAGGCGACGCTGACGATCGGCCCCGCGACCGACGAGGGGTTCTACTACGACGTGACCGACGTCGACCTCGACGAGGACGATCTGGCCGCCATCGAGGACGAGATGGACGAGATCATCGCGGCCGACTACGACATCGAGCGCGAGGTCCGGTCGCGCGAGGCGGCGAAGGAGACCTACGCCGACAACGAGTACAAACGGCAGATCTTAGACGAGGAGGCCGACGGCGAGGAGGTCACGTTCTACGTCCAGGACGGCTGGGAGGACCTCTGTCAGGGCCCGCACGTGGAGTCGACCGGCGAGGTCGGCGCGGCGACGCTGCTCGAGGTATCGGCCGCCTACTGGCGCGGCGACGAGGAGAACGACTCGCTGACGCGGGTGTACGGGACCGCCTTCGCGAGCGAGTCCGACCTGGAGGAGTACCTCGAACTGCGCGAGCAGGCCCAGGAGCGCGACCACCGGAAGATCGGACAGGAGATGAACCTCTTCTCGATCCCGACGGTGACCGGGCCGGGGCTCCCGCTGTACCACCCGCCGGGCAAGACCGTGCTCCGGGAGCTCTCCGACTTCGCGAACGAGCTCAACCGCGACCACGGCTACGAGGAGGTCGAGACGCCCCACGTGTTCCGGACGGAGCTGTGGAAGCAGTCGGGCCACTACGAGAACTACAAGGACGACATGTTCCTCCTCGACGTGAACGACGAGGAGTACGGCCTGAAGCCGATGAACTGCCCGGGCCACGCGACCATCTTCGACCAGCAGTCGTGGTCGTACCGCGACCTCCCGCAGCGCTACTTCGAGAACGGGAAGGTGTACCGGAAAGAGCAGCGCGGCGAGCTGTCGGGACTGTCGCGCGTCTGGTCGTTCACCATCGACGACGGTCACCTGTTCGTCCGGCCGGACCAGATCCGTCAGGAGATCGAGTCGGTGATCGAGATGATCTTCGAGGTCGTCGAGACGCTCGATCTGGAGGTCGAGGTCGCGCTGGCGACCCGGCCCGACAAGTCGGTCGGCGGCGACGAGATCTGGGAGTCCGCCGAGGAGCAGCTCCGCGACGTGCTGGAGTCCGGCGGCTACGACTACGACGTCGAGCCCGGCGACGGTGCCTTCTACGGCCCGAAGATCGACTTCGGCTTCGAGGACGCGCTCGGTCGCGTCTGGGACGGGCCGACGGTCCAGCTCGACTTCAACATGCCCGAGCGGTTCGACCTCACCTACACGGGCGAGGACAACGAGGACCACCAGCCCGTGATGATCCACCGGGCGCTGTACGGCAGCTACGAGCGCTTCTTCATGGTCCTGATCGAGCACTTCGACGGGAACTTCCCGCTGTGGCTCGCGCCCGAGCAGGTCCGGATCCTCCCCGTCTCCGACGAGACGCTCGGCTACGCGCACCGCGTGAAGAACGCCCTCGAAGACGAGGGGTTCCGCGTCGAGGTGGAGGACCGCGACTGGACGGTCGGCCGCAAGATCCGCGCGGGCCACGACGACCGGCTCCCCTACATGGTCATCGTCGGCGACGACGAGCAGGAGGCGGGGACCGTCTCCGTCCGCGACCGCTTCGAGAACCAGCGCGGCGACGTCGACCTCGACGACTTCGTCGACCACCTCGTCGAGGAGCGCGCGGAGAAGCGGACGGAGCCGGACTTCGTCGACGCCGAGTGACTCCGGCCTCCGGGCTCGTCGGGTGAAGGGTAGGATCGCTCCGCGGCGGGGCGATCACTCGTCGGCGAACTCGACGCCCTCGAACTCGAATCGCGCCCCGCCGTCCCGTCCGTCCGTCACCGACACCGTCCAATCGTGGGCGGCCGCGATCTCCGCGACGATGCTCAGCCCGAAGCCGGTGCCCTCGTCGCTCGTCGTGAACCCGGTCTCGAACACCTCCTCGCGCTGCGCCTCGGGGATCCCGGGGCCGTCGTCCGCCACGGCGAAGCCGACCGCGTCCGGGAGCGATTCGACCCGCACCGTCACGTCCGACCCGCCGTGGTCGATCGAGTTGCGGAACAGGTTTTCGAGGAGCTGTCGCAGCCGCGACTCGTCGGCGCGGATCCCGGTCCGGTCGAGTTCGATCGAGAGCTCGGCGTCGGCCGTCTCGGCGGTCGACCACGCGTTCCGAGCGGTCTCGGCGAGGTCGACGTCGACGAACTCCTCGACCTGAACGCCGTCCCGGGCCAGGGTGAGGAGGTCGTCGATCAGGGTCTTCATCCGCGTCAGCGACCGCTCGATCGGCGCGATCCGCTCGCTGTCGGACTCCGCGGCGAGCAGGTCGAGATGCCCCATCGCCGTGTTCAGCGGGTTCCGGAGGTCGTGGCTCACGACGCTCGCGAACTCGTCGAGCCGGTCTCGCTCGCGTTCGAGCCGCGCCGCCGCGCGCTGTCGCTCCAGTTCGTAGCTCACCCACCGCGTCAGCAGTTCGACGAACGTCCGCTGCGTGTCGGTGAACGGCTTGCCGCGGGGCGTCGTGGCGGCGAAACAGAGCGTGCCGTACCGCTCGCCGTCCACCTCGACTCTCCCGCCGATGTACGTCTCCAGTCCGAACGTCTCGTAGGCCGGGTCGCCGGCCCATCCCTCCTCGGACGCGTTGACGACGGTCAACAGGTCGTCTCGCTCGATCGTTCGCTTACAGTACGCCTCGTCGAGCGGACAGGACTTTCCGGGCTGTAGCAGGGGGTGTTCGGCGTGGGACACCTCGACGTGTTGGGTCCCGTCCTCGATCCGCGTGAGGAACCCGTTCGGCACGTCGAGGTACTCGCAGCCGAGCGTCAGTATCGCCTCGACCTTCTCTTCGAAGGAGCGCTCGTGGTCCGACGAGACCGCGTAGAGCCGCTGGATCGCGCGGAGGCTCTCCCGCTGTCGCCGCTCCAGTTCGCGCTGCTCGGTGACGTCGCGCAGGTACACGGAGAGGCCGCTCTCGGAGGGAAAGACGCGCGCCTCGAACCAGGTGTCCAGCGGCTCGTAGTACGAGTCGAACGAGACCGGCTCCTGCGTCTCCATGGCGCGGTGGTACTGGTCGTAGAACTCCGTCTCGGTGGAGCCGGGTATCGAGTCCCAGATGTTACGCCCCTCGACCGACTCCCCCGGACCGACAGCGCCGTCGCTCATCGCGGACCGCAGGATCCGGCGGCCCTGCTCGTTCGAGTAGGCGACCGTCCAGTCCGCGTCGAGGGCGAAGAACCCGTCCGCCATCCGGTCGAGGACGGCTTGGAGGTCCTGATCTGACGCCGATGCGCGCGGGTGGCCGGACATGCGTGCCAGTACGTGACGATCCGGTTTAGTTGGCCCGGATCGGCGTTTAGCCGGCTCGGACCGACGTTCGGTCGACCGGATCGGCGCTCGGGACTCCGGTGACGCGGGCGGTTCCGTCGGGTTTTTTGACGGCGGTCGCCGGAATTGGACGCATGTCAAATCGGCACGCCGAGCCCGACGCCGCGGAGCGACCCCCCGACGTCGGGGAGCTGACGCCGCCGGATCGCACACTGATGGGCCCCGGTCCGAGCGACGTACACCCGCGCGTCCTCAAGGCGATGAGCACCCCGCTCGTCGGCCACCTCGACCCCTCGTTCGTCGAGATCATGGACGAGGTTCAGGAGCTGTTGCGGTACACGTTCCGGACGGACAACCGGTGGACGATCCCCGTCTCGGGGACCGGTTCGGCGTCGATGGAGGCCGCGATCGGCAACCTCGTCGAGCCGGGCGACACGATGTTGGTCCCGACGAACGGCTACTTCGGCGGGCGGATGAAGTCGATGGCCGAGCGCGCGGGCGGCGACGTGGTCGAGGTGGACGCGCCGTGGGGCGAACCGCTCGACCCGGTCGACGTGGAGCGCGCCTTCGACGAGCACCAGCCGGACGTGTTCGGCTTCGTCCACGCGGAGACCTCCACGGGCGTCCGCCAGCCGGACGTCCCCGAACTGACCGACATCGCGCACGCCCACGACGCGTTCGTGATCGCCGACTGCGTCACGTCGCTGGGCGGCGTCGAACTGCGCGTCGACGACTGGGGGGTCGACGTCGCCTACTCCGGGCCGCAGAAGTGCCTCTCGTGTCCGCCGGGCGCGAGTCCGCTCACGCTCAACGACCGCGCGATGAACAAGATCCTCGACCGCGACGAGCGGCCCCGGTCGTGGTACCTCGACCTCTCACTTTTGGAGGGGTACTGGGGCGACGACCGCTCGTACCACCACACCGCGCCGATCACGAACGTCTACGCGCTGCGCGAGGCGCTCCGCCTCGTCGCCGAGGAGGGGATCGAGGAGCGCTGGGCGCGCCACCGCGAGGTCGCCGGCGAGCTGAGGGCCGGCCTCCAAGAGCTGGGCCTCGAAATGAACGCGGCCGACGAGTACTGGCTCCCGAGCCTGAACGCTGTCCGCGTCCCCGACGGGATCGACGACGGGGCCGTCATCGAGCACCTCCTCGCGGAGTACGACTTAGAGATCGCGTCCGGACTGGGCGATCTGGAAGGCGATATCTGGCGGATCGGCTGTATGGGCCACTCCGCCCGCCCCAAGAACGTCGAGTACGTCCTCGCTGCGCTGGAGGACGCGCTGGCGGCTCAGGGATACGAGGCGTAGCCGCTGTCGACGACCGCGCGGAGATCACTTCTCGACGACGGCAGCCCCCCGGTTCCGGCCGACGAGGTACGACCCGTACAGCAGCACGCCGACCCCGACGAGGAACCCGCCACCCGCCTCGCCGAAGAGTTCGAGTATCGCGAGTCCGATGATCGATGTCTGTACCCCGAGGAGTCCGTCGTCGGAGGGCATGGTCGGACGTGTGTGCTGTGCGACGTAAATCGATCGCTCACCACGCCGTCAGCGCCGCGCGACCGTGGTCGTGGACGAGGATCGCGAGGAACGCGAGCACGCCGGTGACCGCGAACGCGCCGCCGACGTAGAAGACCGACGCCATGCTCACCTCGACCATCAGCCAGCCGGCGATCAGGGGACCGGCGACGGAGCCGGGTCGCCAGACCAGTTCGCGGATGCCGAAACTGGAGGCGACGCCGCCGTCGTCGGTCCCCTCGTCGGCGAACAGCGCCATGCTCGCCGGCTCGCGGAAGGAGTCGGCGACGCCGAGCAGCCCGGAGAAGGCGACGAGCGGGAGGTACGCCGGCGGCAGGTCGCCGAGGAACGGAAGCGTGACCCCGGCTCCGATCGCGGTCCCGATCGCCTCCGAGAGGGGGATCCCCATCGCGACCAGTCCGTACGCGCCCCCGCCGGCGAAGACGAACAGCGACCGCCCGTAGGCGTCGGAGAGCCGCCCGGTGAACAGCTGTCCGACCATGTTCGTCGCCTTCTCGGCGGTGACGGTGACGCCGATGGCGATCCCGGTGATACCGAGTCCGCCCGTGGCCATCTCCGTGCTGGCGTAGATCGGGACCCACGTCCGCACCATCGTCACGGCGAAGGCGTACTGGGCGCGGAAGCTGGTCATCGTGAGGATCCGTCGGTTCACGGCGAGATCGGAGAACGGGAACCCCTCGATCCGGGTGTCGTCGTCGTCGAGGAACAGCCACGTGACGACCCACGCGGCGACCATCAGCAGCGCGATGAGCGTGAAGATGGGATCGAAGCCGACCGCGTCGTATATGCCTCCGGCCGACAGCGACCCGAGGATCGAGGCCGCGAAGGAGGCGGCGTTCGCCTTCCCGATCTTGTCGGCGCGCGTCCCCACGTCGGCGATCTGGCCGACCAGCGACAGCGTCATCAGCCCCGCGCCGGTGACCACCAAGCCCTGTAGCGCGCGGACGAGGATGAACGAGCCGGAGGAGTCGACGAGCGGGAACAGCGCGTACACCCCGGCCCCGACCGCGAGGACGCCCAGCAGGACGGTCCGCTTGTCGAACCGGTCGCCGGCCCACGCCAGCGGGACCACGGCGACGGTCTGCGCGAGGGTGAACCCCGTGGTGTACATCCCGATGACGAACCCGGCCGAGACCGTGACGCCGAGCACGGTCGTCGCCTGCGGGTCGAGCGTGTTGATGTACGTCCCGAGCAGCGTGATCAGCGTGATGAAGCCGAACCCCTCGGCGAAGCGCGTGAGGTAGAGGGCCCAGAACTGCGTGCGGCGGTCGGCGTTGCTCACACGCGGATGCGGTCGGACGATTCAAAAGGGGTTACGGTTCGAGCGGCGACCCATGCCGCCCGAGTCCATTTCGGTCCGCCCGATCCAGACCGATCCGTGGGAGACGACGCCTGTGACCGGGAGTTCCGTCCGGCGTGCGACCCCGCGGTCGCGCGCACCGACGAGGAGTGCCCCGAGTGCGGCGCGCCGATAGAGCCCGGAGCGACGCAGCGGAAGCGGTGACGGCCCGGCCCCGGGGCGCTCGTCGGGCAGCGAGTCCGCGGCTCACTCCGTGAGCGGGAGCACGACCCCGAACACGAACGGCGCGAGCAGCATCACGAGGACGCCGAACAGCTCGGCGTCGACGAACAGCGCCTGCTCCCACTCGGGGATCGGTCCGCCCGTCGATCGGAGGTAGAGGTCGCCGAGCAGTCCGAACGCGAAAAGCACCGCCCCGACCGCGAACGTCCGTTTCGTCGCGCGCGAGTAGTCGATGTCGCCGTAGCGTCCCGTCATACCGGACGGCTTGGTCGTCGCGGACACAAATACCTCTCGGACGTGACAAGCGGGTCGGACGGGCGACCGCTCGGCGGTCGGCGGACTCTCTCTCGATTCCCGCCCTGCCGGAACCCCTCCGTTTTCAGGCGTGAGCCGCGACCGTCAGAACGTGACCGCGAACGCGACGTTCGACTTCGACCTGCTGGCGCGCCTGACCGACGCTCCCGGCCCCGTCGGCCACGAGGACCGCGTGCGCGACATCGTGCGCGACGAACTCCCTGCCGTCGACGCCGTGCGGACGGACGCGATGGGGAACGTCGTCGCGACCGTCGATGGGAGCGCGGACCCCGACTACGAGGTGCTCGTCGCCGCGCACATGGACGAGATCGGGCTGATCGTGAGCGGCGTCGACGACGACGGCTTCCTGTCCGTGGAGCCGCTCGGGGGCTGGAACCCGGACGCGCTCCGCGGACACCCGGTCACCGTCCACGCCCGCGAGGGCGACTACGACGGGGTGGTGGGAATCAACGCCGCGCACACGGCCGCCGAGGAGGCCCCCGAGGACTGGACGCTCGACGATGCCCACGTGTTCACCGGGCTCGACCCCGAGGAGGCCACCGAGGCGTTCGGCGTCGGCGACGTCGTGACCTTCGACAGCGACCTCCGCGAGCTGGGCGAGTGCGTCTCCGGCTCCGCGCTGGACGACCGGGCGGGCGTCTACGTGCTCTTGGAGGCCGCGCGGCTCGCCGACCCGGACGTGACCGTCCACTACGCCGCGACGGTACAGGAGGAGGTCGGACTGCGGGGGGCAGCCGCCCTCGGCGTCGACGTCGATCCGGACCTCGTCGTCGCGCTCGACGGGACGCTCGAACAGTCGTACCCGGGCGTCGACCCGTCGAACGCGATCTCGACGCTCGGGGACGGCGTCGGGATCAAGCGGAAGGACGCGAGCGTCATCGCGACGCCCGCGGTCGTGGACCGCCTCGAATCGGTCGCGGAAAACCGCGACGTTCCGTTCCAGCGCGAGGTGTCGTGGAACATCGGAACCGACACCGCGGTGCTCCAGAACGCCGGCGGCGCGCGACCCGTCGGCGCGCTCTCGATCCCGGTCCGGTACCATCACTCCGCCGTCGAGACGGCCGACGCGCGCGACATCGAGGCCGCCGTCGACCTGCTCACGGCGTTCCTCGACAGCGAGGAGGGAACGGACTACGGGCCGGAGTGACGGGGAAGTCGGTCGAAACGTTCGCGGGCGCGACTACGGAGTGAACCCGAGTCGTGAGACGCGAGCCGGGTACAATTGTGAACTACGAGAAGGTGGTCGCTCGCTTCGCTCGGGCTGCGACTTCTCTACTTCAAATCGCTTCCGTCCGGTTCCCTCACCGCATCGCTGTCGCTCTGCGGTTCAGTGTACGGGCCGGGCGCGATTTGAACACGCGACCGACGGATTAAGAGTCCGTCGCTCTCCCTAACTGAGCTACCGGCCCTCACGAGTTCGTATCGGTGTCACGGTAAAAGGCCTTTTCATTCGACACCGGCGGGGCGAATCGCGGGGACGCGTCCCGACGAGGGCGGTGATCGAGTCCGTCGAGCGCTGGGGGAACGGTTATCAACACCCGGGGAGTATATCTGCCGTATGTCAGACAACCGAATCAGCGATCGGATCGACCGGCGGACGCTCCTCCGCGGGGCGGCGGCGGCGGGAATCGTCGGCGTCGCGGGCTGCTCAGGCAACGGCGGGGACGGCGGCGACGGCGGGGACGGCGGCGACACGGACGTCATCCGCTGGCACGCCGGCGGCACGGGCGGGACGTACTTCCCGCTGTCCGGCGAGTTCGAGGGGATAATCGAGGACACCACCGACTTCCCCGTTGAGGTCTCCTCGACGGGCGCGTCCGTCGAGAACGTCGGCAGCCTCGGCAACGGCGACGCCGACTTCGCGCTGATCCAGAACGACATCGCCTACTTCGCCCGAAACGGCGAGGGGCTCGACGCCTTCGAGGGCGAGCCGGTCGAGAACCTCCGCGGCGTCGCGACGCTGTACCCGGAGACCATTCACGTCCTGATCAACCCCGACGCGGACGTCAGTTCGCTCTCGGACCTCGAGGGGATGCGCGTCAACACCGGCGACCTCGGCAGCGGGACGCAGGTGAACGCGCTCCAGATCCTCGAGTCGGCCGCGGGGCTCACCCCCGACGACTTCGACGAGCAGAACACCGACTTCACGCAGGCGTCCAACCAGCTCCGCGACGGCGACGTGGACGCGGCGTTCGTCGTCGGCGGCTGGCCCGTCGGCGCGGTCGAGGAGCTGGCGACGACCACCGACGTCCGGATCCTCAACCTGTCCGACGAGGAGCGGCAGGCCGCCCGCGACGACGCCTCGTGGTTCGCGGACGACACGATCCCCGGCGGCACCTACGACGGGATCGACGAGGACGTCGACACCGTCTCCGTCCAGGCGATGATCGCGACTCGGTCGGAGTTCTCCGCCGACACCGTCGAGGCGGTCACGGAGGCCATCTTCGAGAACCTCGACCAGCTGTCGATCAAGACGGACTTCATCAGCGCCGACTCGGCGCAGGACGGCATGTCGGTCGATCTACACGAGGGCGCGGCGCGCTACTTCGAGTAGCGTGAGGTTCGGATCGCGGGTCCCGGTCGAGGGGAGGACGGTCGCGGTCGCGGCCGTCGCGGTCGGCTCCGTCCTCGCCGTCCTCGCGATCGCGACCGGCGTCGGCCTCGGCGGGGCGGTGGACGCCGTCGCCGGGGAGCCGACGCTCGTCGTGACCGACGAGAACGGCACGGAGCTGCTGGCCGAACCCGTCGGCGAGGAGACGGAGATCGCGATCGAGTACACGCACAGCGTCGAGAAGACGCCGGTGTCCGACGTGTACGTCGCCGACGACGGGGCGCTCGTCATGACGCGAATGGAGTTCAGCTCGTTCGGAGCCGGGCTCCCGTCGCAGGCCGACGTGACGGAGCGGGACGGTCGGTACGTGTTCGATCCCCCGGCCACCAGGTACGAGACGCTTCACCTGAAGACGGGATCGGTCGCCGACCACGACCTCGTCGTCGGCGACGAGCGGTACGACGTCGCGGCGATGAGCGGCTACGGCGCGGTCGAGCTGACGGTCGAACGGCGGTAACGCCCGTCCGCGGCGCGCGAGGGTTTCAGACGAATACGGCGCGCGAGGGGTTTCGCCGACTGCGTGCGGACTGCTGTCATCCGACACGCCGGGGTTCGGACGGCGGCCGCGATCCGAACATCCTTGGTTCGGGGCGGACCTGCGACAACCCGGAGGACACCACAACCGTGACCACGAACACATCGAACTCGATCGAACCGGACCCCGAGGGGAGCGAGGCGGCAGACGACGTCTTCGAAGAGATCGACGACCGCCGGTCGCTGACCGGGGCCTCGCTCGTCGCGGTCGCGGTCGTGGGGATCCTCTTCTCGGCGTTCCAACTGTGGCTCGGCGCGCGCGGATTCGTGTTCGAGTTCGCGATCCCCGGCTTCGGAACGGTACAGATCGCGTCGCTCGCGTCGCTTCAGATCCGGGCGATCCACGTCAACTTCGCGCTCGTGATGGCGTTCCTCCTGTTCCCCGGATCGACGGGAACCGGGGCGATCACCCGCCGGATCGAGTCGCTTCCCGCGGTGGCCCGGAACCGGTTCGGCGACTCGCCGGTCACGCGGGCCGCGGAGGCGGTCCGCAGCGCGGTCTGGTGGGCCTTCGTCGACGAGGAGTCGACGCGGATCACGCCCTCCGATATCGCGCTGATCCTCCTCTCGACGTTCCCCAGCGCGTACTACTTCACGCAGTACGACGAGATTACCGACGTCATCCGGGTGCGCGGACTCGGCGGTGCCGGGACGCTCGGCGAGGTCGTCCCGTCGCTCGCGGCCCTCGAACTTGGCTTCCTCGCCGACTACAGCCTCGCGTACCTGATGGGCGTGCTCGCAATCCTGCTGGTGTTGGAGGCGACGCGCCGGGCGCTCGGGCTCCTCTTGACGCTGCTCGTGAGCCTCTTCCTACTGTACGCCAAGTACGGCTACCTCCTGCCGCGCGACCTGCCGGTGGCGCAGACGTTCGCCACCTCGCAGCTCCGCTGGAACCAGATCGTCCAGAACCTCTGGTACACCGTCGAGGGGATCCTCGGCGTACCGGTCGGTGTCTCCGTCCGGTTCATCTACATCTTCATCCTCTTCGGGGCGTTCTTGGAGATGTCCGGGGCCGGCAAGTGGTTCATCGACCTGGCGTACTCGATCACGGGCACCCGGAAGGGCGGCCCGGCGAAGGCGAGCGTCGTCGCCTCCGGGTTCATGGGAATGCTCTCCGGGTCGTCGGTCGCGAACACCGTGACGACGGGCGCGCTGACGATCCCGCTGATGAAACGCTCCGGCTACTCGCCGGAGTTCTCGGGTGCCGTCGAGTCGTCGGTCTCCTCCGGCGGCCAGATCCTGCCGCCGGTGATGGGCGCGGCCGCGTTCCTCATCGTCGAGTACACCGGGACGCCGTTCCGCGACGTGGTGATCGCGGCGACCCTGCCGGCCGTCGCCTTCTTCTTCGGGATGTGGGTGATGGTCCACTTCGAGGCGGCCAAACGCGGGATCGGCGGGCTGACCCGGTCCGAACTGCTCGATCTGGGGCCGCACATGCGGCGCGGCTGGTTCTACCTCGTTCCGCTCGGACTCCTCCTGTACTACCTCGTGATCGCCCGGCTCTCCGTGGGCCGCGCCGGGTGGCTCACGATCGTCGCGACCGTCGCGCTCATCGCGATGGTCGCCGCCTACAACGAGCGGACCGGTCCCGCCCTCGTCGGGGGGATCCTCGCCGGCTACGCGCTGTTCGCCGTCTCGCTGTTCTACGCGGGTGGCACGCCGATAGACCTGCTGTACGGGGCCGAGACCGCCGAGTACGGCCTGACCGGCGCGCTCCGCGCGGCGGCACCGTCGCTCCCGACCGTGGTCGCGGCGATCAGCTTCGCGTTCCTGCTCGCGGACCCGCGCGGGGACGCGCCGCTGCTTGACCTTGACGACGACGTGACCGAGGCGGGGGCCTGGTTCGACGAGCGCGTCGGCGTCGACGTCGCGGGGTCGCGGGCGGGCCAGTTCGGCTCGTTCATCCTGAAGTCGATGGACTCCGGCGCGAAGACGGCGACCATCGTGGTCGTCGCGGTCGCCGCCGCGGGCGTCATCCCCGGCGTGATCGGCATCACCGGCCTCGGCGGGAGCCTCCGCGCGCTCATCATCAGCGTGAGCGGCGGGTCGCTCGTGCTCCTGTTGATCCTCGCGGGCCTCGCGGCCGTGATCGTCGGGATGGGGATGCCGACGACCGTGATGTACATCATCATCGTCGTGCTGCTCGGGCCCGTCCTGCCGGAGTTCGGGATCGCGATCCTAGCCGTCCACCTGTTCGTCCTCTACCTCGGGCTGATGGCCGACGTGACGCCGCCCGTGATGGTCGCCGCGTACGCCGCGGCGGGGATCGCGAAGTCCGACCCCTTCGAGACCGGTAAGCAGGCGTTCCTGCTGTCGCTGAACAAGATCCTCGTGCCGTTCGCGTTCGTGTTCTCGCCGGGGATCCTCCTGCTTCGCACGACCGACGGGCAGGGCTCGATACTGACCGGGGCCGACGTCGCGGACCTCGGCTTCTTCCTGCCCGAGGTCGTCGCGCCGATACTCGCGGTGTTCGCCGGGGTGTACGCGCTCGGCGTCGCGATCATCGGGTTCTACCACGCCGACGTGCGGTACGGGGCGCGGCTCTCGCTCGTCGCCGCCGCGGTGCTTTTGTCCGTCCCCGGCATGGTGCTGCTCCCGGCCAGCGCCGCGCTCGGACTCCTCGGCGTCGACGCGGGGCTCTACTCGGTCACGAACGAACTCGTCGCCCGCGGCGTGGGGGCGGCGATCCTCGTGGTCGGACTGATTCGGAACCGGCGGCGCGCAGGCGGGGAGTCGGGCGACCGGCCGGTCGCGGGCGACTCGCCCGACGCCGCGTCGCAGTAACCCCTCTCGGTTCCCCTCGCCCCGGCTCACGGAGAGCGCACTCGTTAAGTGTCGTGCCGCGGAAATCACTCCAATGAGTAGTGGGGCATCCGGATCCGCGCGGACCCGGTACGCCATCCTCGGCTGTGGGAGCGTCGGTCACGCCGTCGCGGAGGAACTGACCGAGCGCGGGAAGGACGTCCTCATTCTCGACCGCGACGAGAGCCGGGTCGAAGCGCTCCGCGATCAGGACCTCAACGCGCGCGTCCAGGACATCGCCGACGCCGACGTGGTCGACGAGATCGGCGACCGCGACATCGTGTTGATCTTGGCGAGCGACGTGGAGGCGAACAAGGCGGCCGTCTCGGCGGTCCGCGAGACCGGCGGCGACCACTACGTCGTCGTCCGCGCCTCCGACCCCGTCAGCGAGGACGAACTCCGCGAGCGCGGCGCGGACGTCGTCATCAACCCCTCGACCGTGATCGCCGACAGCGCGCTCCAGTCGCTGGAGACGGGGGAGCTGGAGTACATGGCCCGCCAGCTCGCGGAGATAATCGAGACCGGCGGCGACCGGATGGCGATCCTCACGCACGACAACCCCGAACCCGACTCGATCGCCTCCGCCACCGCGCTCCAGGCGATCGCCGAGGCGTTCGGCGTCGAGGCCGACATCGTCTACTCCGGCGACGTCGGCCATCAGGAGAACCGGGCGTTCGTCAACCTGCTCGGGATCGACCTGCTTGCGCGCTCGGAGGCCCCGGACCTGTCCGAGTACGGGACGGTCGCGGCCGTCGACCTCGCGAAGTCGGCCGACGAGGGCTTCGACTTCGACGTCGAGATCGACATCTACCTCGACCACCTGGAGGCGGAGGTGCCGTTCGACGCCCGGTTCGTCGACGTGCGGACCAACGTCTCCTCGACGTCGACGATCCTCACGAAGTACCTCCAGGAGTTCGACCAGTCGCCCTCGGAGGCGGTCGCGACCGCGCTGCTGTACGGGATCCGCGCCGAGACGCTCGACTTCAAGCGGGACACGACGCCCGCGGACCTGACCGCGGCCGCGTACCTCCACCCGTTCGCGAACCACGACACGCTCGAACAGGTGGAGTCGCCGTCGATGAGCCCGGAGACGCTGGACGTGCTCGCCGAGGCGATCCAGAACCGCGAGGTCCAGGGGAGCCACCTCTTCTCGACGGCGGGGTTCATCCGCGACCGCGAGGCGCTCGCGCAGGCCGCCCAACACCTCCTCAACTTGGAGGGGATCACGACCACCGCGGTGCTGGGGATCGCCGACGAGAAGATCTTCCTCGCCGCCCGCTCGAAGGACATCCGGCTGAACATCGGCAACGTCCTGGACGAGGCGTTCTCCGAGATGGGCGACGCCGCCGGTCACTCGACGCAGGGGTCGCTCGAAATCCCGCTCGGCATCTTCACCGGCATCGAGGCGAGCGGCGAGAACCGCGACACGCTCCTCCACCTCACGGAGGAGGCGGTCCGCCGGAAGCTGTTCGACGCGCTGGGCGTCGAGGGCGGGAGCGGCGACGGGTCGAACGGCTCCTGACCCCGCCCGCGGCTGCGCCGCGTCCGGCGGGGGCGTTTTCAGGCTCGCCACCGTAGATTCGACCGTCACGTCGTATGTACGTCCCCGACGACCCGCCGGCGACCTGTCCCGCCTGCGGCGACCCGTACGACTCCGTCTCGCGACACGCGGACGGGTTCGTCGCGAACCTCCTGGACAACGAGCGCTACCAGCGGGTGTGTTTCACGGCCGTGAGCGACGCGGGCGACCCCGCCCTGGACTGTTACCACCACACCCATGAGCAGGCGGGCACCGACTGAGAGGGCCGTGACGGTCCGCGGAGACGGCCCGCGGTCCGCGGGGGGACGCCCCACAGTCCGCGGAGTCGCGCCGCGTTCAGAAGCCGTCGCCCTCGGTGATCGAGGTGTGCGAGCCGATCAGCGCGCCCGAGAGGTCGACGCCCTCCAGCGTCGCGCCCGTGTCTATCACGGAGTTCCGGATCTCCGAGTCGCTGATCGTCGCGTCCTCGAAGACGACGGTGCGGTCGAGCGTCGAGTCGGTCACCGTCGCGCCCGACATGACGTGGACCACGTCGCCGAGGTCGCTGCCCTCGACGGTCGCGTCGTCGGCGACGAGCGTCCCGCCGTCTAAGGCGTACTCGACCGCGTCGAGGTAGCTCTCCGCGGTGCCGATGTCGAACCACGCGCCGTCGAAGGTGTAGGCGTGGACGGCCCCGCGCCGCTGGAGCCACTGGAGGAACCAGCCCGGCTCGTCCGGGTTGTTGTCGTTTTCGAGGTACGTCGTGAGCTTCGGGAGCGTCTCGGCCGGGAAGGCGTAGCAGGCGATGGAGACGAGCGTCGACTGCGGGTCGGCGGGCTTCTCCTGGAAGTCGATCACCTCGTCGCCGTCCAGTTGGACGAGGCCGTACGACTTCGCGCGCTCGCGGTCGCCCACGTCGTAGGCGGCCAGCGTCGGCGTCCCCTTGTCCTCGAAGAAGTCGGCGAAGTCGCCGAGATCGAAGCTGATCATGTTGTCGCCGGCGACGACGACCAGGTCGTCGTCGACCCCCTCGCGCTCGACGAGCTGTTCGAGCGCGCCCACGACGCCGAACTTCTCGTCCTCCTCGACGGTCTCCTCGACCGAGAGCGTCGGCTTCTCGAAGGGACTCTCGTCGAGGTAGTCGGCGAACGTGTCGGCGAAGCGCTCGTTCGTCGAGACGAACACCTCGTCGACGCGGTCGTCGGCCTCCAAGTCCTCGAATATCTCGTCGATGACGGTGTTTTCCCCGACGGGGAGGAACATCTTCGGCCGGTGTTCGGTGATCGGCCAGAGTCTGGTCGCGTAGCCGCCCGCGAGTACGACTGCCTTCATACGCTTTCCGTCTCCCCCCGGTGACATACCTCTTGTGCCGCGCCGCCTCCCGTCTCGGTCGACGCGCGGTCCGGGTCGACGGGTCCCGATTCCGGCGGCCGGACCGTGGCGACCCCGGACGGTTTTAGCCGCCGCGCCGCGAACGCCCGACTATGGAGACGACCCGCCAGCGGATCGCCGACGCGCTCCGCGAGGGGCCGCGGACCGCGAGCGACCTCGCGGCGACGCTGTCGCTCCCGAGGCCGACGATATACGAGCACCTCGAACACGTCTCGCGGTCGGTCGCCGACGCCGGAGGGGCCGACGCGGACGGCGACGGCGACGAGGAGTTCCTCGTCGCGCCGCCGACCTGTCGCGAGTGCGGGTTCGACGGCTTCGACGACCCCGTCAACGAGCCGTCGCGGTGTCCCGAGTGTAGGTGCGAGCGGATCGAGGAGCCGGCGTTCGTAATCCGCTAACGCGGGTCGAGGCCGGTCCGTCGCTTACAGTTCGTCTAGCAGCGTCGCGGCCGCGTCGGCAGACGAGCCGGGGCCGCGAGCCGTGATCAGGTCGCCGTCGACCGTGACGCTCGTGTCGGCGTCGAGTTCGGCGTCGAAGTCGGCCCCGGCGAGGACGACCTCGTCTTCGACCCAGTACGGGAGCTTCCGGCCGTCGGGGAGGACCTCGTGGTCGTCGACGATGTCCTCCTCCCACTCGTTCGGGAAGCCGGTGATAGAGCGGCCCTCGACGAGGGGCGTCCCGTCGGCCTCGCGGGTGAACGCGAGGATGCCGACCGCGTGACAGACGACGAGCGCGACGCTCTCCTCGCCCGCGACCGCGTCGAGCAGTAGCTGACGGGCGTGTCGGTCCTGGTTCACGTCCCAGACGGTGCCGTGGCCGCCGGGGAAGACGACGGCGTCGTGGCCCTCGGCGTCGACCGTCGCGATCGATTCCGGATCGTTGAGTCCCGGATGGCTCTCGTCGACCTCGCGGAGCTCCGCGACCCGGTCCTCACCGCCCGCGGCCTCCGGGTCGAGCGAGCGCTCGTCGACGACCGGCGGCGACCCGGACGGCGTCGCGACGGTCACGTCGACGCCCTCGTTCTCCAGCGTCGTCAGCGGCTCGATACACTCCTCGGCCCAGTAGCCTTCCTCGCTCACGACGAACAGCGCGCTTGTCATGTGTGCCCCGCAGTTCGCGACCCGGTCGGAAAAGACGCCCGTGGCCGGCAGCGACGCGGGGGGACGTGTGGTTTATAAGTGGAGCTGCGGTGCGGTGGCGTCGCCGGCGGCAGCGCCGGCGGCTGTAAGAGGCGCGTCGCGCCTCTCTGCGCGCCTCCGAGCGCCCGACAGGGCGCGAGGAGCGTCGCGCGAGGGAGTCGACCGGTCGGAGCGAAGCGGAGACCGGTCGACGAGGCTGGGGAGGCCTGAGGTGCTGTGCGGCTGCGGGGCGGGACTCGAAGGGCCAGTCGCGAAGCGGTCAGACGCTCGCTGTGCTCCTCGTCACTCGCTTCGCTCGTTCCCGCGGTGCTTACGTCGCCTCTGACCGCTTCGCGACTGGCCCTTCGGCGGCCTCGGTCACAATATCAATTTCATCGCAGCGAGCGACCGAGACTTCAGTACTCACCGAAAAGCTACACTCCGACTCGGCAGTATCGACTTACTCGTCGCCCTGCGCGTCGACGATCACGACCTCGCCGTCCTCGACGGTGACGTTGATCAGCGTCTTCACGTTGTAGTCGGTGTCGTCGAGCTCGTTGGGTCCGGCCTTCTTGATCACGGCGACGACGTCGACGACCTCCGCGCCGACCTCGTCGGTGAGCGCGTCGAGGATGGCCTTCATCGTGCCGCCCGTCGAGAGCACGTCGTCTAAGACGAGCACGCGGTCGCCCTCCTCCACGTCGTTGATGTACATCTCCGACTCGGAGTAGCCCGTCTCCTGGAACAGCGGGACCTCGCCGTCGAGGCCGTACTGGCGCTTGCGGATGACGACCAGCGGGATGTCGGTCATCAGGGAGAGCGCGGTGGAGATGTGGATCCCCATCGCGGCGGGCGTGACGATCTTGTCGACGTTCTCCAGCTCCGCCTTCCGGATGATCCGGATGACGATCTCCCGGAGCAGCTCCGGTTCGAGCATGGGAACGCCGTCGCTGATCGGGTGGACGAAGTACTGGTACTCGCCTTTCTCGATGATCGGCGCGTCGAGGAGCGACTGCCGCAACTGGTCCATGTCGCGGGTACTCGGGCGGATTAATAAAGCGTGGCGGTTGCCGGATCGCGGTGTGAGGCGATCGCACGGAGCACAGTACTCGAACGGTCAATATAACTCGGCGATCGACACGGACGCCCCCGAAGCCCCGGGCGCTCGGCCGTACGTAACTGGATACAACCCGGTGACCGACACAGACGCCTCTAAAGCCCCGGACGCTCGGCTGTACGCTGCTGTGAGTGCTTATAAACTATTGACCGACGCGACCACCACCGAAGCCCCGGGCGCGAGGCAGACGCACGCTCGCTGCGGTCCTCACTCAGTCGCTGTCGCTCCTTCGTTACGGTCCTTGCGTCGCCTGCGTCTGCCCCGCGCCCGCCCCTTCGAGTCCCGCCCCGCACAGCCTCACACCTCCCCAGCCTCGCGGTTCGCGCTCTCCGAGCGCTCACCGCGTCCCTCGCGCGTGCTGGCTCGCGGCCTGTCGGCCGCTCGCAGGCACGCGCCACCGCGCAAGAAACGAGTTACAGTCTTACTCGAACTCCGGCTCGCGCTTCTCCAAGAACGCCTCCATCCCCTCGCGCTGGTCGTGCGTGCCGAACAGGCCGGCCCACGACCGTCGTTCGAGGGCGAGTCCGGTTGCCGCCGACCCCTCGCCGGCCGCGTTCAGCGCCTCCTTCGCGGCCCGGAGCGCGGTCGCCGGCTTCGCGGCCAGCTCGCCCGCCAGCTCGTCGAGCCGGTCGTCGAACGCGTCGTCGGCGACGACCTCGCCGACGAAGCCGACCTCGGCCGCCTCCGCGGCGTCGATCCGCTCGCCGAGGAAGATCAGCCGACGGGCGACCTCGTCGCCGACGAGCGCGGGGAGCCGCTGCGTGCCGCCCCAGCCGGGGATGATGCCCAGATCGATTTCGGTCTGTCCGAGCACCGCGCTCTCGGCCGCGACCCGGAGGTCGCAGGCGAGCGCGAGTTCGCAGCCGCCGCCGAAGGCGTACCCGTCGATCGCGGCGACCGTCGGCGCGGGGAACGTCTCGATCGCGTCCGCGACGCGGTGGCCGAGCTCGGCGTACGCCTGCGCCTCGGGCGTCGAGAGGTCGACCATGTGGGAGATGTCCGCGCCCGCGACGAACGCGTCGTCGCCCGCGCCGGCGATCACGAGGACCCGCGCGTCGCGGTCGGCTGCCTCGTCGACCGCGTCCTCGATCGCTTCGAGCGTCTCGACGGTGAGCGCGTTGAGCTGTTCGGGTCGGTCGACGGTGATCGTCGCGACGCCGCGGTCGTCGACGTCGAACGTGATTGGCTCGCTGCTCATACGCGCCCCGTCGGAGGGCAGGATGAAAACGGTTCGGCAGGCGGATCCGGCGTTGGGCAGGCGGATCCGATCCCGTCGTCGCCCGTCCCGGCCACGCTCAGACCTCTTCGCGGCTGTCGATCCCGGTGTAGATGAACCACGCCGTCGTGTACACGCCGACGAACAGCAGGTAGCCGACGACGAGACCGCCGAGCTGTCGGCTGGCGAGGCCGCCGGGAAGCGTCCGCGAGAGGATTCCGAGCGCGATGACGAAGACGAGCAGCGAGAACAGGCCGGAGAGGGCGTACACGCCGAGGTCCGAGGTGAGACGATCGCGCACGCCTCCAGCAACGGTGTCCCGTTACATACTCCCATCGGTTGCGGGCCGAGCGGGGCCGAGCGAACGCGACGCCCCCGGCCCCGTCGGCGCGCGAACGGGCAGATCGCTTAACTCTCCGAGAATCCTGTCGGATGACATGGGACACACTCGACGCGAACTCCTCGTGGCGGGCGGGATCGCGGGGGCCGCCGCCGCGTCCGGCTGCCTCGGGCGGGCCGGCGGGACGAACGGTGAGGGCGGGACCGACGCGTCGACTCCGGCGGCCGACACGCCCGTCGACGACCCGGCGAACGCGGGCTACGCGGAGGTGTACGACGCGGTCGCGCCGTCCGTCGCGCGGGTCCAGACCTACGTCGAGAGCCGCGAGACGGTCTTCGGTCCCGCGGAGGGCGGGGAGGCCGGACAGGGATCCGGCTTCCGCTACGACGACCGCCACCTCGTCACGAACGACCACGTCATCGGCGACCCGGACACGGTCAGGGTACAGGGCGCGGACGACGGCTGGCTGGACGCGAGCGTCGTCGGACGCGACCCGTACAGCGACCTCGCGGTCCTCGAACTCGACGGCGACCTCCCCGGCGACCCCCTCCCGGTGGCGACGGACCTCCCCGAGATCGGCACGGAGGTGCTCGTCGTCGGCGCGCCCCTGGGACTGGAGGGGTCGGCGACGCAGGGGATCGTCAGCGGCCGGAACCGGACGATCCCCGCCTCGTCGACCGCGCGGGGGCGCTTCTCGATCGCGGACGCGATCCAGACGGACGCCGCCCTGAACCCCGGCAACAGCGGCGGCCCGATCGTCACCCTCGACGGGACCGTCGTCGGCGTCGCAACCGCGACCCGGGGCGAGAATCTCGGATTCGGCGTCTCGGCGCGGCTGGTGAACGAGGTCGTGCCGGAACTTATCGCCTCAGGGAGCTACGAGCACTCCTACCTCGGCGTGGGCGTCCGGGAGGTCGACCCCCTGCTGGCGGCGGGAAACGACCTCCCCGAGGCGCGCGGCGTGTACGTCACGGAGGTCGTCGACGGCGGCCCCGCCGACGGCGTCCTCCGCGGTGCGAGCGGCGAGACTACCGTCGAGGGCGCGACCGTCCCGACCGGCGGCGACACCATCGTTTCGCTCGACGACACCGAGGTGGCCGAGAACGCCGACCTCTCGCAGTACCTCGCCTTGGAGACCCGGCCGGGAGACACGGTCTCGGTCGGGATCGTCCGCGACGGGAGCGAGGAGACGGTGGACGTGACGCTCGGCGAGCGGCCGGAGCCGTGACCGGCGGGTGACGCCGGCGGTCGGAGCGGTGTGCGGGATCGGGACCGGGTCCGCGGCCGGCGCGGTTGCGCGGATTGCAACCCATATATGCCCCCGGCCACACGTATCGGTATGAACGGGAACCGGTTCGGCCGACTCTTCCAGCTGACGACCTACGGCGAGAGCCACGGCGACGCGATGGGCGTCACCGTCTCCGGCGTGCCCGCCGGCGTCGAGCTCGACGAGGAGGCCATTCAGGCGCAGCTCGACCGGCGCAAGCCGGGCCAGTCGATGATCACCACCTCCCGGGGCGAGCCAGACGAGGTCGTCGTCAACTCCGGCGTCCAGGACGGCTACACCACCGGCACGCCGATCGGCATGGTGATTCAGAACAAGGACGCGCGCTCGGGGAAGTACGAGCCGTACGTCACCGCGCCGCGCCCCTCGCACGGCGACTACACCTACTCCGCGAAGTTCGGCACGCGCAACTGGGGCGGCGGCGGGCGCTCCTCGGCGCGCGAGACGGTGAACTGGGTCGCGGCGGGCGCGGTCGCCGAGCAGGTCCTCGACGCCTCCGACCACGACGTCGAGATCAAAGCGCACGTCAACCGCATCGGCGACGTGGAGGCCGACGACGTGCCGTTCGAGCAGATCCTCGAACGCTCGGAGGAGAACGACGTGCGCTGCGCCGACCCCGAGGCCGCCGCCGAGATGCAGGAGCTGATCGAGGAGTACCAAGAGCGGGGCGACTCCATCGGCGGCTCCATCTACTTCGAGTGCCGCGGCGTCCCGCGCGGACTCGGTTCCCCGCGGTTCGACAGCTTCCCCGCCCGGCTCGGGCAGGCGATGTTCTCGATTCCGGCGACGACCGGCGTCGAGTACGGGCTGGGGAAAGACGCGACCGACGTCGCCGGCAGCGAGCGCAACGAGGACTGGACGTTCGACGACGGCGAGTCGTTCGACCACGTCGAGAGCGACGAGGGCGATCCCGTCCCCGTCGGCAACGACCACGGCGGGCTTCAGGGCGGCATCACCACCGGCGAGCCGATCTACGGCGAGGCGACGTGGCACGCGCCGACCTCGATCCCGAAGAAGCAGCGCTCGGCCGACTGGGAGACGGGCGAGGAGAAGGAGGTTCAGGTCGTCGGCCGCCACGACCCGGTCCTCCCGCCGCGAGCGGTCCCCGTCGTCGAGGCGATGCTGTACTGTACGGTCCTCGATTTCATGCTCCTGGCCGGCCGAATCAACCCCGACCGGGTCGACGGGAACCCGGGGCGGTACGACACCGACTACCACCCGAGCAGCCCGGACAACGAGTAGGCGTTCCGACGTCTCTCCGTCGGAAATCGGCTCTCACACCGTTACGACGGCGTCGACGACGACGAGCAGCACGAACCCGACGAGGAACGCCGCGGTCGCGGCGTCGGCGTGGCTGTGGCCGTGCGAAGAGGGGATCAGTTCGCGGAACACGACCGCGAGCATCGCCCCCGCCGCGAAGCCGGAAGCGACGGGGAACAGCCCGGTCGAGAGGCCGACGAGCCAGAACCCGAAGGCGGACGCGACGACCTGCGGGACGAACCCGGAGAGCGCGGTGTACCAGAGCACGCGGGCGCTCGACATCCCCGTCTCGGCCATCGGCACCGCGAACGCGAACCCGTCGGGGACGTTCTGGAGTCCGATCACGATCGCGAGCACCAGCGCGACCTCGTCCAGCCCGGACGCGAACGCGACGCCGATCGCCAGCCCCTCGGGCGCGTTGTGGAGGGTGATCGCCCCGCCGATCAGCAGCGCCTTCCGGAGCGTCGACTCGCGCTCGGCGTCCGCGGTTTCGCTCTCGGTCGCCTCGCCGTCGGCGGCGGTCCCCTCCGCGCCCTCGGTCGTCTCCGCCGCGCTCGCCGCCGCGCCGTCGGTCGCGTCCGCGACCGGATCGGCAGCGGGGAATTCCATCGCCACAGCGTCCGCACCGGTGGCACCCCCTTCGGGGATCCACTCCCGGTACTGCGCGTGGAGGTGCGGAATGAGGTAGTTGCCGCCGAGCAGGGCGAACCCGCCGACGAACAGTCCGCTCATCACCGCCGTCAGGGACCCCGACTCCAGTCCGGGTATCACGAGGCCGAACACGCTGGCGGCGATCATCAGCCCGGCGGCGAGTCCGAGCGCGGCGTCGTAGGTGCGGTGCGTCACTCGCGCCCGGAAGAAGACGGGGACCGCACCGAGGGCGGTGACGAGGCCGGCGGCGCTCGTCACGGCCAGCATCGTCGTGAACGTCGTCATGGGATCCGCATCCCCGCACGGGGGGATAAAAGGGCCGACCCGGGTCGGTCACGCCGCGACGATCCGCCGGAGGTCGGCACCGTACGCGACGAGTCCGACCGCGAGCGTCGCGAGCGCGCCGACGGGGAGGACCGCCAGCCAGCCGGCGGTCGCGCCGACGCCGAAGCGCACGCCCAGCCCCGCTCCGACCCACAGGGTCGCGGCCGCCGCGAGCGCCAGCAGCCCGCCCGTCACCCGCCGGTCCTCGCGCCCGAACGCGACCCCGACCGTGGCGCTGGCGGCCGCGATCAGGTGGAATCCGACCGCGAGCGGCCACGCTCGGATCGACGGCGGCAGCGTCGCGAACGGCCGCGGCTGGTCGAGGAAGTACGCCCACACCGGATATCCGGTGACTCCGGACGCCCCGTCCCCGCCGAGCGTCACGAACCCCCAGAGGCTCACCAGCGTCGCGTCGCCCTCGCCGGGGACGACGGCCATCGGGACCGCGAGCAGTCCGACGACGAGGAGCCACTCGACGCGACTGCTGGTCGATCCGGAACGGGAATCGGAGGACGACGACTCCGCGCTCGATCCCCCGACGGGGTCCGGTCTCTCCATACGAGCGGTTCGAGGCCCGGAAGTAAGTATGGTCGGGGCCCGGAGCCGAACGCGTCGATCCCCCGACCGCCGTCAGGCGTAACCCGCCGCCGCCCGTACCGCGCGTGTGAACACCGACGACGGCGGTCACTACGACGCGGCGGTCGACGCGCTGGCGGACCGGGAGTACGAGCGCGCGGGGAACCGCTACACCCGCGGCGGGCGGCGCGTCCTCGCCGACCCGCGACCGGAGGTCGGTCCCTTCGAACCCGACGAGAAGGGATGGGTCGGACAGGGGCTCCAGCAGCTGCTCGCGGCCGCGGTCGCGTACCGCGTCGCGGGCGCGGACGGCCGAGCGACCCAGCGCGCGGTCGAGGGAATCGCCGCGAGCCGCGACTTCGAGACGGTCCTAGAGCGACCGGGGCAGGCGGCCTGCCTCGCGGAGTTCGTCGCCGACTTCCGGGTCGCGGGCGGCCTCGACGGGGCCGCGGCGGCGTACGACGCCGCGGCCGAGCGCTACGAGGCCGCGGGCGACGACGTCGACTCGCCGCAGGCGCTTGCGACGACGCCGCTGTTCGAGGCGGCGGCCGCGACGATAAAGCAGGTCGCCCGCGGGCAGGCGGACGGCGAGATCGCGATCAAGTGGGAGGACCTCCACGGGAGCGACCCCGACCGCCCGGACGCGTTCCTCGCGCACCGCGCTCGCTTCAAGAAACAGCGGTTCGCGGGACTGGTCGAGCGCGCGGTCGACGACGGTCACCTCGCCGCGCCCCGCGGGACGACGGAGTACAACAACGAGGGACACGAGTGCCCGAACTGCGGGTCGAACCACGTGAACTGGGCGGGCACCGGAATCCTCTGTCTGCGGTGTTCGACGCCGACCGAGAGCATTTAACGCCCGGAGTCGAACCCGTCGGCCGAACCCCGATGTCGCCCTCCATCCCCTCGCTCGGGAGCGCCAACCGGTCCGCGTCCGACGACGCTGCCGCCGGCTCCGCCCCCGGAGCCTCGGACGGATCCGGCGCGCTCGGCTCCGACCGCGGGCTCCGGATCCGGATGCTCGTCGCGACCGCGCTGGTGGTCGCGCTCCCGTTCGCGTTCGTGTACGCGTTCGTCTTCCTGATCAACGCGGTCGGCCTGCCCCTGCTGGAGTGGGCGGCCGAGCGCCCCTACACCGGCGAGGTGTACGTCGATCCCGTCTTCCTCGCGGTCGTCGTCCTCGGCGGCCTCGCGGTCCAGTACCGGTACGGCCCGCGGACCGTGCTCCGGTCGGTCGGCGCGCGACGCGTCTCGCCCGACGAGTACCCCGAACTCCACGCCGCGGTGACGCGGCTGGCCGCGCAGGCCGGCGTGCCCGACCCCGACGTGGCGGTCAAACGCACGGACCTCCCGAACGCGTTCGCGGTCGGGACGCCGGGCGACGGCACCGTCGTCGTCACGACCGGACTCCTCGGCCGGCTCGACGACGCGGAGCTCGACGCCGTGCTCGCCCACGAGCTGTCCCATCTGGCGAACCGCGACGCGAGCCTGATGACGGTCGCCTGGGTGCTGCCGACGGTCACCCACTACGTCGCCATGCTCGCCTTCTACGTCCTCTACGGCCTGGTCAAGTTCCTCCGGTTCGGCGGTGGCGGGGGCGGCGGCGACCGCGACGGTCGGGCCCTCGCGGTCGGCCTCGTCGTGATCACCGTCAGCGCGCTCCTGACGCTCACCGTCTCCGCGATGTTCTGGTTCGGGAGCGTCCTGATCCACCGCGTGCTCTCGCGGTACCGCGAGTACGCGGCCGACCGCGGGGCCGCGGAGATCACCGGCTCGCCCGCCGCGCTGGCGAGCGCGCTCCGGACCGTCGACGAGGCCATGCCCGGGGTGCCGGACCGGGACCTCCGGGAGCTCGACGGCGGCGCGGAGGCGCTGTACCTCGCGCCGCTGGAGGCCCGGGCGTTCGGCGACAAGGAGCTCGTGAGCACGGACGTGTTCCCGGAGACGCATCCCCCGACCCGGGAGCGGATCGCGCGGCTCCGCGAGCTGGCGGGTGAGTCGGCGTGACGGGCGACGGCGACCCCGCGAACACGCCGCCTCGAAGGCGGTTCCTCGCGGGCGCGGCGACCGCGCTCGCGGCGACGACCGCCGGCTGCGGCTACGTCCCGGGCGGCGGCGACCTGACGTGGCGGGAACCGCTTCGCGTCGGGAGCCTCGCGTTCGATTCCGACAGGTGGCACCTGGCCACCGACGACCGACTGGTGGTGGTCGAGAACCAGTCGGGACGCACCTACGACTGGGAGGACGAGGAGTGGGGCGAGGTCGAGAACGCCGCCGTCTCGGTCCTCGAACCCGACGGGACGGTCCGGAGCGCCGGCGAGACCGAGCGGCAGGCCGTCGGCTCGCCCGCGGTCGGCGGCGGGGCCGTCTTCGTCCCCGTCGAGCGCGGGCGCGTGACGGCGGTCGACCTGTCGCGCGACGAGTCCGCCGGCGGATCGCCGGCGGAGGGGGGAACGACGGGCGGGGGTGCGACGGACGGCCCGGACGACGACGCGGTCCGGTGGCGGGTGGATTTCGCGTCGGTGTCCGGGGGCGGGGAGAGCGAGACGAGCGGGCCGGCCCTCGGCGGCGTCCGCGCGAGCGGCGCGCTCGCCGTCGCGGTCGGGTCGCGCGGTATCGCGGCCGTCGACGCGGAGACGGGCGATCGCGCGTTCGCGGTCTCGGACCTGTGGACCGACGGGAGCGGCCGGGAACCCGCCGACCTGACGCTGCGCGTCGCGGTCGACGGCGAGACCGTGTGGGCACTCGTCCCCGGGATCGCGGCGGCGACCGGAGACGGGAACGCCGACGCGGCGATCGTCGGATACGACCGGGGAGGGAATCGTCGCGCCGAGCGCGCCGTCGACGCCGGCCACGAGTGGATCGCGGTCGTCGACGGGACCGTCGTGGCCGGTGCCCCGGGCGCGTCGATGAGCGGGTACGACCCGGACCTCGATCGCCGGTTCACACTCGACGTGCGCGCACCGAACGCCCGTTCGACCGCCGTTCAGGCCGGTCGGGGGCGGCTCTACTACTCGCGCGGACGGACGGTCGCTTCGGTCGACGTCGCACGGGGCGAGGTCGCGTTCGAGCAGTCGGACCTACCGCAAGGGAATCTCGCCGTCGACGAGCGCGGGGCGTACGTCGCGGGGATCGGAAGAGAGCGCGACGCCGGCACGGAGGCTCGGATGGCCGCCGTCGGCGTCGGCGGGGCGGTGCGGTGGGAGGCACCGTTCCCGGACGGGGTCGAGCCGAGGGAGCTGTACGCGTTCGGCGGGCGACTGGTCGCCCTCGACGGCGACACGGCGTACGGGTTCCGCGCGGTTCCGGGCGACCGGTGGTCGCCGCTCGGGTAGGAAGCGATGGGTCGCGGACCCGACCGGGGCGCGTCAGCCCAGCAGGCTCTCGCCGTCGAACTCGGCGTCGACGTCGACGTCCATGAGGTCGAGGACCGTCGGCGTCACGTCGAAGAGGTTCGCGTCGGTCAGGTCGAGGTCGGGCTCGGTCGCGTACAGCAGCGAGTTCTCGAACTTGTGCATCCCGTTGCGGGGGCCCTCGGTGAAGACGGCCTCCTTGCCGCCGAAGCCGGACTTGAGGTCGAACCCGTCGGCGGGGATGACGACCAGATCCGGCGCGATCCCGTCGTGGTCGCCGTCGAAGACGGTCTCGCCTTTGACGATCCGCCGGCACACCTGCCGGCCGTCGGGTCCGGTGAGCGATTCGAGGTCCTCGATGAGTTCCTCGCGCGTCTCCTCGTACTCGTCTTCGGGGACGACGCCGTTCGGCTCGCGGCCTTCGAGGTTGAGGTAGAAGCGGCCGGGGATGAGCGAGTACGCGCGGGTCTCGTCGTCGACGTCGGCGAGCGAGTCGTGGTCGTCGTCCTCGTAGGAGAGCCAGCCCTCGTCGGCGAGGAACTGGTTACAGTTCACCTCGTGGGTCAGCTCCGTGAATCCGTGGTCGGAGGCGACGATCAGGGTGGTGTCGTCGTCGAGCGCGTCGCGTATCTCGCCGAGGTAGTCGTCGAGCGTGCGGTAGAACTCGAGGAACTCCTCTTTGTACTCGCCGTCGTTGACGTAGTCGCCGAACAGGAAGTGGTTCACCCGGTCGGTGCTCATGAAGACGCCGAAGAAGAGGTCCCAGTCGTCCTCGGCGAGGTAGTGGGAGAACGCCTCGTAGCGGGCGTCCAGCGTCGCGTGCGCGTTCTCGATGAACGCCGTCTTGTCGTCGTCGTGGCCGAGTTTGGCGTTGACGTCGATCCGGTAGTCGAAGCCGTCGAGCGTCTCCCGGACCGACTCGTCGCTCGCGGCCGCCTCCAGGTCGGGCGAGAGGAACCCGGAGACCATCCGCTGGACCCGCGTCGACGGCGGGAACGTGACGGGGACGTTGAGGACGGTCGCGTCGCGGCCGGCGTCGGTGACGCGGTCCCACAGCCGGGTCGCCTTCACGTGGCGACCGAGCGGGACGTACGTCTCGTAGGAGTCGACCTCGCGGTCCTGAAAGCCGTACACGCCCGTCTCGCCGGGGTTCACGCCGGTCGTGAGGCTCGGCCAGCACGCGCTCGACTCGGGCGGCACGATGCTCTCCAACCGCCCGCCGGTGCCGGTCTCGGCGATGTCGGTCAGGTTCTCGAAGACGTCGGGGTGGTCCTCGACGAGGTCGAGCGGTACGCCGTCGATCCCGAGGAAGACGACGCGCCCGGCGTCGTCGCCGCGGAGCCGATCGAACAGGCCCATGGGCGGTCGTTCCGCGGCGGCGGTCATATCCCTTGTGTTCCGGCGAATTCCGCCGTCTGCTCGGTGTGCCGGCGAGTGGGGCGGATTCAGAAGGCCTATTGGCCCTGACGGCGACAGTTCCGGCGTATGAGCGACGACTTCCCGGCGAGCGTCGACGTCGATTACACCGACGGGGAAGGGGAGGACCCCGACGACTACCCGTCGATCCAGCACAAAATCGAGAAGGCGGTCGAGGTCACCCGCCGCGGGCTCGAACAGTACGACAACCCCGCGGTGATGTGGACGGGCGGGAAGGACTCCACGCTGACGCTGTACTTCATCAACCAGGTCGCCGAGGAGTACGGCTACGAGAAGCCGACCGCGGTGTTCATCGACCACTTCCAGCACTTCGACTCGATCACCGACTTCGTCGAGTACTGGGCCGACGAGTGGGAGATCGAGCTGGTGTACGCCCGCAACGACGACGTGGGGGCGTACGTCGAGGAGCACGGGCTCGAACCCGGCGACGACATCCCGGTCGACGCGCTGTCTGAGCACAACCAGCACCACATTCGGGAGATCCTCGAATACGAGGAGGACACCTTCCCGTTCCTGCTCGACACCTACGTCGGGAACCACCTGCTGAAGACGGTCGCCTTGAACGACGCCCTCGAAGCGTACGACATCGACGGCGTCATCTCCGGCGTCCGCTGGGACGAACAGGAGGCCCGCGCCGACGAGACGTTCTTCTCGCCGCGTCACGACCCCGATCTGTTCCCGCCGCACGACCGCATCCAGCCCATCCTCCAGTTCGCCGAGGCCGACGTGTGGGAGGCGTTCTGGAACTTCGTCGTGCCGGACAGCGTCGCGGCGTTCCCCGACGAGGGGTACGTCCCGCAGGCCGACGACGACCTCCCCGAGGGCGTCACGCAGGAGGACGTCCCCATCTCGCCGAAGTACTTCGCCGGCTTCCGCTCGCTCGGCAGCGAGGTCTCCACGGACAAGACGACCGAAGAGCCCGCGTGGCTCCAGGACCTCGAAGGGACGACCGAGCGCGCCGGCCGCGCCCAGGACAAAGAAGACTTGATGGAGCGGCTGCGCGACCTCGGCTACATGTAACCGCGCGACCGGGTCGAGGTCTCTCGGAGGTTGAGCTTTTTCCGGAACCGTTCGGCCGTCGGTACGTCGCCGCACGATAACGACCGTTTTCGTTCGCTCGTGTTCATAGAATTGTTACAACCATACATTTTTGTCTGCGCCCCACGTGATCTCGAATAGTCAGCGAGGTCGTTTCGGACCGATCGACGGACGGCTGACCGACTGCCCGAGAGATGACAGCGCTAACCCTCGTCATACGAGACCAAGTGTGTCGCCGCCGTAACCGCCAGCATCGCGAACCGCTTAGGCCAAAGCGATGATCCGCGCACTCCTCACCGGAATCAAGGAGAATCTCATCTACGTCGTCGTCACCTCGCTGGTCGCCGGGCTGGCCTTCGGCCAGGTCGCGGGATCGGGGACGAAGGCGGTTTTCCGGGCCGCGGTCGTCCCGATCCTGTTCCTGATGATCTACCCGATGATTGTCAACATCGATCTCCGGGAAGTGATCAACGTCCGCGACCACGCCGGTCCAGTGGGGTTGAGCCTGCTGATCAACTTCGGGGCGGCGCCGCTGTTCGCGGTCGCCCTGTCGCGGGGGTTCTTCGGCGGCGACGTCGAGTACGCCGTCGGACTGTACTTCATCGCGCTCATCCCGACTTCGGGGATGACCGCGGCGTGGACCGGCCTCGCCGACGGCGACCTCGAGTCGGCGCTGGTCGCGATGGCGGTCAATCTGCTAGCGGCGATCGTGATCCTCCCGGCGTACCTGTCGGTGCTCGTGCCCGCCGACATCGGCTTCGACCCCTCGGCGCTGTACCGACAGCTCGCGCAGGTGGTGGTCGTCCCGATGGTCGCCGGGACGGCCACTCGATGGCTGTTGCTCCGGCGGTATTCCGCGGCGGGGTTCAAGCGCCTGAAACCGTTGTTCGGCGGACTGTCGTCGTTCGGCGTGATGCTGATCGTGTTCGTCGCGATGACGATGCGGTCCGGTCAGATCCTCGCGGATCCGATCGCGTCGGCGGTGACGGTCGTCCCGCTGGCGGTGTTTTACGCGGCGGTCCTCGGCGTCGCCGCGATCGCGGGACGGACGCTGCTCGACCCGAGCCGCGGCGTCGCGCTCGTGTACGCGACCAGCATGCGAAACCTGTCGATCGCGCTGGCGATCGTCGTCGCTGCGGACGCGGTGCCTGCCGGCGCGGTGCTGCCGATCGCGCTGGCGTACGTCATCCAGCCGCCGCTCGGCGCGGTCTACATGCACTACCGGAGAGACATCGTCGATGAGGGGCTGTCGCTCCGCGAGGCGGTCGGACGGATCGGCTCGGGGTGAGGGCCAGAATTCATAAGTTAGTATAGTGAGTATTGTACAATACAATGTCTGATGTCGCGATCATCGGCGGCGGACCGACGGGACTGAACGCGGCCATCTATACGGCCCGCGCGGACAGGCGAACGCTCGTGTTCGACGACGGGGGCGGGACGACCCGCGACGTGGACACGATGGAGAACGTCTACGGGTTTCCGGGGGGTGTTACCGGCCCGGAACTCGTCGATCTGGGCCGGGAACACGCGCAAAAATACGGCGCCGAAATCGTCGAGGAGGAAGTCGTTCGGATCGAACCCGACGACGATCGGTACCGCGTGGAGACGACGGTCGACGAGTACACCGTCGACGGCGTGATCATCGCGACGGGCGCGAACTACGAGCGGCCGGCCATCGCGGACGTCGAGCCGTACGAGGGTCACGGGGTCTCCTACTGCGTCGAGTGCGACGCGTACTTCTACCGCGACAGCCCCGTCGCGGTCGTGGGGACCGACAACTACGCCGCGACGGAGGCGCTGATGCTGCTCGACTACACCGACGACGTCCGGATCCTCACCAACGGGTCCCCGTTCGAGGCCGACGAGGAGCTCAGGGAGCGAGTCGCCGAGGCGGAGATTCCGGTCGTCACCGACGACCTCGACCGGCTCGTCGGCGACGAGACCCTCGAATCCGTGGTGACCCGGGACGGCGACGAGATCCCGGTCGACGGGCTGTTCGTCGCGTTAGGCACCGCCGGGGGCACGGACCTCGCGGAGATGCTCGGCGTCCCCGTCGACGGCGACGACGTGGTCACCGATTCCGACCAGTCGACCCCGGTCGACCGGGTGTACGCGGCGGGCGACGTCACCGGCGGTCACCAGCAGATCGCGACCTCCATCGGCGAGGGCGCCCGCGCGGCGATCAACCTGCTCGAGGAGCTCCGCGGCGCGGACTACATCGACTACAAGAAGCTGGACTCGCAGCCGGCCTGAGAAGCTCGCTCGCCGAGTGTCGTCCGAGCCCCCTCGGGTCGGTGGCTCCGGCTGTACGCAGGGGACGGGGGCGCAGAACCGACGGTCGGTTCAGCGCTCGCTCTCCGCCGCGTCGCCGGCCGACGCGGTGAAGCCGACCTCGCGGAGTCGCTCCGCGAGCGGGAGCCCGATGCCCGAGGCCGGGGTCAACACGCCCCCGTCGAACGGGGAGTCAACCTCGTCGCGAGCCAGACACACCGCGGACTCGCCGAGCATCCGCGCGGTCGCGCCGTAGCCGGGGTCGCGGTCGGCACCGAACTCGGCCTCGACCGTGAAGGACCCGTCCGCGGCGGTGCCGCGTCCGAGGACCCGGATCCGAAAGTGACCGTTCTCGGCCTCCTCCCTGGTCGGCCCCTCGCCGGGGTCCGGGAAGGCGTACCGGCGGAGCGCCGAGCGCACCGGCCCGACGGACATGGCGGCGGTGAACGCGCCCAGCCCGCCGGCGACGAGTCCGGCGGCGGCCGCGCCCCCGAGGCCCTCCCCGGTCGGGACGACCTCGGTACACCGGAACTCGCGGCCCCACGGGTAGCCGAGCAGCGCGTTGCTCCGGCGCACCACGCGCTCGTTCACCGCCGCCATCGGCGACGGGGCCGTCCAGCCGCCGCGCAGCGGGTCCGTCCGCGGCCACCGCTGCGCGCCCGGATCGACGCCGCTCCGCTCGCCGCTCGGGGCCAGCGAGTAGGGGTTCCGGAGCGTCTCCCGGGCGAGCGGGTCGGTCGCGGCCGCCTCGAACAACTCGCCGAAGCTCGCCAGCGTGCCGCCGCTGACGCCCCCGCTGCCGCCTTCGAGGTAGATCCGCACCGTCTCGCAGGGCTCGTCGAACGCCTCCGACGCGAACGACTGGACGAGCAGCGTCCCGATGTCGGCGGGCACGGAGTCGAACCCGCAGCCGTGGACGATCCGGGCACCGGCGTCGACCGCCGCCTCGTGGAACCGGTCGACCATCTCGCGGGTCCAGTTCACTTCGCCGGTGAGATCGCAGTAGTCCGTCCCGGTCTCGACGCAGGCCTCGACCAGCGGCGAGCCGTACTTCGTGTACGGCCCGACCGTCGTACAGACGACGCGCGCGTCGCGGGCGATCGCCCGCAGGCTCTCGGGGTCCGTCGCGTCGCCCACGACGACGGGCACGTCGTCCCACGCGTCGCCGCGACGGGCGAGGTCGGAGACGAGCGCGTCGAGCTTTCCCCGGTTCCGGCCGCCGACGGCCAGCGAGAGCTCCTCCGGCCCGTACCGCTCGGTGAGGTACTCGGCGGTGAACCGGCCCGCGACTCCGGTCGCTCCCCACACCACAACGTCGTACGTCGGATCGGCGTCGGTCATTCACCGACCCTACGCGGCGACCGCGCTAAACTCCCGGGGTCGCGGGCCTCCCGCCATGCGCGCGCGGCCGACGCGCTGACTCGACGCTGACTCGGTTCGGCGGCGAGCGCGGCGTCGCAGACGCTCGCGGCGCGCTACCTCTTTACATGACCGGCCGTAAGGGGTACGCATGGCCGTTGGCACCCGGTTATCACTACAGCTCGCCGACTTCGGCACCCGCTCGCTCGTCACGCACAGCCTCATGGCGCTGGGGTTCGTCGGGGCCGTCGTCACGGGACTGTTCGTCGAGGGACAGGTAGGCACCATCTCGATGGCGGCGTTCATCAACTTCACCGCCGGGCTGTGGATCTCGCAGTCGATCCACTCGCTCGGCAACGCCGCCACCGAAGACGAGTACCAGGGCGTCCTCAAAGAGTTGTTAGACCGTGTCTAGCGACGTCGAACCCGGCATCGACGCCGGCCGGTTCGGGCGGATCCTCCTGCTCGTCGGCTTCGTCACGACCGTCTTCCTGTTCCTCACCGCGAACCGACTGACCGGCGACGCCTTCCGCATCGGCGCTGTCGCCATCGGCATGGTCGGACTGATCACCGCGATCATCGGCTTCCTCGTCGCCGCCGGCAGCGCGGTCGACGCCTCCTGACCCCGCCCCGGACGCGTTCCGCCGATCGCGTCGCCGGTGCGGTTCGGGGACGAGTTCGACCCCTCCTCGACGTCGGTCGCCGCCTCTCAGCCGGTCGGCGGGTGGTCCGGGGCGCTTCAGGCACCCGCGCTCGCGGGCCGGTCACGGACCGAGCGCGGCGATGTCCGCGCCGACGGCGGCGCGGGCGTCGGCCGGGTTCGGGTCGCTGTCGGCCAGGTGCGTCCACTCGCAGGCGGGGAGCGCCGCGAGGCGCTCGCGGATCGCCGGCCTGTAGGGCGCGGCCGCCGCGAGGCCCTCCGCGTCGCCCCAGACGTCGTCGATGACGGTCCGCGAGTCGATCCGGACCTCGACGGCCGCCGGCTCCCACCGCGCCGCCAGCGCTTCGAGACCGAGGTGGAGCGCCGCGTACTCCGCGGTGTTGTTCTCCGAGCGCGCCCCCACCGGTCGACCGAGCCTCACCGTCGGCCCGTTGGCCGCTCGGAGCACCGCGCCCGCGCCGGCCGGACCGGGGTTTCCGCGGGAGCTTCCGTCGACGTAGAGGACGACCTCGTCGCCGGCCGCCCTCGGGCAGTCGTCCGCCGCTGCGCGGGGGTCGGCGGCGAGCACCTCCTCGGCGGCGCTTCGGATCTCCCCGTCCGTGGTCCCGGGGTCGAACAGCCCGCCGTACCCGGAGACGGCACCGTCGATGGCGTCTATCGCCGGGCCGATCTCGTAGCCGTACCGGGCGAGCACCTCGTCGACCCGGGCGGCGAGCGGCGAGAGCGTCCCGGTGGGGAGTCGGTCCACGCTACGCCCCGCCCGAGCGTCGCCTTTCGCGTCTGTCCATCGTTCTTATCACGGTTAGCAGGCACAAAAAGCCGATGACGACGACGCCGCGGGCACCGTTCACGCAGACGACGCCGCAACCGCCGGTGGCGGCGTCGTCGTGATCACGCCCAAATCGTGACATCGCCGTCGTTCGTCCGCGCCGTCAGGACGGCTTCGCCGTCGTTGACGCCCGCCCGTAATCGGGTCTCCGTTCGCTCGTGGACCCGGAACGACGAGTCGGCGTCCGTCACGCTGACCTCGCCGTCGCGCGTGCGAGCGGTGAGCGCCGCGCTCAGCTCGTCGCCGAGACGAAGCGAGAGGTCGCCGTCCGACGACTCGACGACCGCGTCCGCGACCGCGGCGGGCACGTCGGCGAACACGTCGCCGTCTCGCGTCCGGAGCGTCTCGACGCGAGCGGGGTCTCCGACGCGGATCGTCCCGTCGTTCGTCGTCGCGGACACGGGTCCGCCGGTGCCGTCGACGCTGACGTCACCGTCCCGTGACTCGACGGCCACCGCGCCGCGCGCGTCGGTGACGGCGACGTCACCGTCCGACGTGACGAGCGTCGCTCCGTCCGGGACCGAGGTCGCGTGAACGTCTCCGTCGGTCGTATGAAGCCGGTCCACGGCCACGTTCGGCGGGGCGTGGACCTCGACGTCGACTCGCCCTCCGCCGAAACCGAAGATCCGCGGCTCGTTCGTAGTCACCTCCAGCCGGTCGTCGTCGACTCGCACCGTCGCGTCGAGTTCGTCGAGCGAGACGCCGCCGAGCGCGCGTTTCCGAGCGACGACCTCGATATCGTCGCGAGGCTCGCTGCGGAACGCGACGTCACCGGTGGCGTCCGAGACCGTGAGCGTCGACACCGTTGACGGGTCGACGGTCCGCCGCTCAGCCGTCGTTCTGCGCTCGGCGTCGACGACTGCTCCGCAGCCGGCGAGGACGCCGCTCAGCGCGACGCCGCCCGCGGCGAGCAGTCGGCGACGCGTCGTCGCGTTCGCTGTCGGCTCGTCAGTCATCGGCGGCCCCCGCGGAGTTCACCGTGCCGCCGAGGAGGGCCCCGGTGAGGAACCCGCCGAACCGTGCGACGCCGTTGAGCACGTGGAGCGATGCGAGGAGGACGAAGAGCCCGAGGCCGGCACCGGCGACCGCCTCCCGCAGCGTGTCCACCACGTACGGACCGATCGTGTAGGTCACGCCGGCGGCGTCGTAGAACGCCGGCAGCGAGAGCAGCGAGACCGCCACGGCGAAGGCGGTGACGAGGGCGGTGAACGCGACGATGCCGTAGACGAACTTGAGGCCCACCAGCAGGAGGCCGGTCCAAGTCGTCGGCGCGGTCAGGACGCGCTTCGCCGTTCCGAGCGCCTCATCGACCGAACCGAAGGCGAGTTCCACCTTGGACGGCGCGCCGTCGATGTCGACGTCGAGGAGCCACTCGGCGAGTCGACGCTCGAACGAACCGATGCCGAGCGTCACGAGGAGCGTCGCGAGGACGATCGGGACGCCGGCGAGCGTCACGAGCAGCCCGAGGCCGGTAGAGAGCCCGGTCGTGACGAGCGTGAAGTAGGCGATCCCCAGCGGGAACGCCAACAGCAAGTACGCGAGGTTGCGGTACGTCTGTCCGTCGAACGGCACACCGACGAAGCGCGCGAGCGCCTCGCCCGGTGAGCGTGGGGACCAACTGTGGTCGCTCATGCCGTACTCTCGGCTTGACACCGAGTTCACGTATAAAGAACTGAGCGCTACAGGACGGGCAAGAGCACCAAAAATATAAGTAGGAGTTTGTCAGCTGCCACCCGATCGGAAGGTGTAACCGGCGAGGCGGAGCGCCCGACCCCCGCGGCGGGGCGGCCGGGCGCGCTCGGGATGAGCGCGACGACACCGCGGACGCGCCGCGGACGACCGCGTCGACGACGCGACGACAGCAGCTAGGACGCGTCCGTGGCGTCGACCGTCGAGGTCCCCGTCCAGCCCAGCGTGAGCTCCGCCCAGCGCGCGCAGACCCAGCCGACGGCGTTCAGCGCGTTCAGCCCGACGACGAGCGCCGCGACGCCGACGAGCGACATCGCGAGCGCGCCCGGCAGCGTGGACACTTCCCACGACGTGAGCCGAAGGATGAACGAGACGCCGACCTCGAACTGCTCCCACGGGACGACGAGAGACAGCTCTCGCCGGATCGGTTCCGGGAGAATGAGCCCGACGGAGGTCCCCGGCGCGTCGTAGTACAGCGGGGTCGCCGCCAGCGACCCGCCGACGCTGAGGACGACCGTGATGAGGGTGAACCCGACGACCCCGACGAGCAGCTTCGAGAGGACGAAGGCCAGAGCGCCCCACACGGCGAGGTCGGTCACCACGGCGACCGCGCCGTCGAGCGGGCCGGACGCCTCGGAGACCTTCCAGGACGGGGGCTCGATCTCGGCACCGAGGAGCGTTCGGGCGAGTGCGCGCTCGGCGATCGACACCAGCACCACCCCGCCCACGGTCGCGGCGAGTATCGGGACGCCGATCAGGAGCACGGACAGCCCGAGACCGAGCGAGAGCCCGACCACCGTACAGACGAAGTACGCGATCCCGAGCGGAAACGCGAGTGCGAGGTAGAGCGCGGCGGCGTACGTGCGCGCCCTGAACGGTGCCGAGAGCACCGTGGTGGTGATGCGGTCGTTCGCGGGTCCGGCGGGGAACGCGTCCGAGAGGGCCATCAACGGTCCAGGAGCGTCTAGCGGTAGTAATAAACTTCGGCTCCCCGGGCGCGGCTCTCATCGCGTGCGAGCGTGCCGTTAAGATCCGAGAGACGGGTGGCAAGCGCGTTCGTTCCGTGGGCGGCGGGCTACCGACGGCGCTCACGCCGAGGAAACTAAGTTGCTCCGAGGAGACCCTTCGTCGGATGGGTTCGGAGCCGTCGGTGGACCCGCGGGAAGTGTACTCGCTGCTCGACGACGAGCACGCCCGACGGATCCTCATCGAGACCTACGACGAGACGCGCTCGGCGCGGGCGCTGAGCGAGGCGTGCGACGCCTCCGAGGCGACGGTGTACCGCCGCCTCGAACGCCTCCGCGAGCAGGATCTCGTCGAGACCGTTCAGGAGGTCGACCCCGACCGCGGGCCGCAACAGGTGTACGCCGCCCGGCTCAACCGGGTCTCGGTCGACCTGACCGCGACCGGCTTCGAAGTGAGCGTCGACTACGTCGAAGAGACGGCCGCGGATCGACTGACGCGGCTCTACGAGGAGTTATCGGGATGAAGTGGGCACACGCGGCGGCGACGACACCCGATGCCGTTGCGGCGCTCGACGCCTTCCCGGCGCTCAGACGGGCGGCGGTGCCGACGCAGGTCGAAGCGGTCGGCGGCGGCGTCCCGCTCGCCGCCGTGACGGTGGCAGCGTTCTTCGTCTCGGTCCTGCTCGCGGTGTTCGTCACGTACCGCTTCGCGCGCGGGTACCTCCGGACCCGCCGCCGGCCGCTGTTGTACCTCACGCTCGGGCTCCTCCTTCTGGCCCCGCTACCGATGTTCCTCCGGCTGGCGCTCGGTAACGTCGGGGAAGTGAGCGCCACCGAGCGGACGGTGGCCGTCACCGCGAGCAAACTCTGCGGACTCCTGGTCGTCCTCGGGGTGGTCCACCGGTGACGCTCTCGCTCGTCGCGACCGCCGGCGGCGTCGCGACCGCCTGCCTCGGGACGTACGTGGCGTACCTGGCCTACGACGGTCACCGCCGGAACGAGAGTCGGACGATGCTGCTGTTGGCCGTCGGCGTCGCGTGTATCGCGGTCCTCCCGTACGTCATCGCGTACGGCGTGACGCCCCTGTTCGCGCTCTCCGACGCCGCGACCGTCTTCGGCGTCACGGTGGCACACCTGATTGGACTCGGGGCGCTGGCGCGGTCGGTGACGGGCTGACGCCGGGGGGACTCCCGCCGGCCCGACCGATCGAAACCGGATCGCGGGCCGGCACGTCGCGCCGTGCGCCTGACTCCCCTCGATGACCGGAACCGTCGGAGAGCTCCGCGCGTCGTCGGTGCCGGACCAGAACGCGAGCCCGAGGACGGCGACGTGGCCGAGGTCGACGGCGGCGGCGAGGAACCGCGCGGGTCCTTCGGACCGACCGCCAGCGACCGTCACCGCGGTGTCGGGGCACACCGATCCGCCCGGCCTCGCGGCCGAGGATGACCGAACGCCGTGCGGCTACTCGTCGCTGCGGTACGGCTCGCAGACGAGTTCAACGCCCGCCTCGAAGCTGATCTCGGGCTCCCAGCCGGTGGCCTCGTGGAACGTCGAGTAGTCGGCCATCGTGTCGTGGACGTAGCCGTCGAACGGACACTCGATGTACTCGGGGTCGATGTCGGTGTCGAGCGCGTCGTTGATCATCGTTACCATCTCGTTGAACGAGTACGCCTCTTGGGTGCCGACGTTGTACACGCCCGTCAGCTCGCGGTCGGCGGCGAGCTCGCAGGCGCGCGCCACGTCCGAGACGTGCGTGAAGTCGCGGGTCTGGGTCCCGTCGCCGAACAGCTCGGGGGCCTCCCCGTTGGCGATCTTGTCGGCGAACTGCGCGACCGTGTTCGCGTACTCGCCTTTGTGCTCCTCGTTGCCGGCGAAGCCCTGATACACCGAGAAGAACCGCAGTCCCGCCACGTTCATGTCGTGGTGGTTGGCGTAGTACTCGGCGTAGCGCTCGCGGGCGAGCTTCGAGGCCTCGTAGGCGGTGCGGGCCTCGACCTCCATGTCGACCGGCGAGGGCTCGGTGCGGCTCCCGTAGATCGACGAGGTGGAGGCGTAGACGACGGTGTCACACCCCGCTTTCCGGGCGCGCTCGACGGTGTTGACGAACCCCTCGACGTTGACGCGGCAGCCGCGCTGGGGGTCGGACTCGTGCATGTTCCGCGAGGAGAGCGCGGCGAGGTGGAAGACGACGTCGACGTCGACCGGGAAGTCGCCGTCGACGACGGAGGCCTCGACGAACTCGACCGCGTCGTCGAGGTTCTCGGGCGTGCCGAGATAGGTGTCGTCGACCGCGATCACGTCGTTGTCGGCCGCGAGCCGGTTCGCGAGGTTCGAGCCGATGAAGCCCGCGCCGCCCGTGACGAGGACGCGTTTGTCCTGCATGGGCGAGGCTCGTTTCGGCGGGCGCATTACCGTGTCGGTTTCTGCGGGTCGCGGCCGCGACGGTTCGCGTCCGACGACCGGACTCAGTCCGTGCGTTCGTCCGCGGTCGCGGCCGGCTCCGGGCGGTCGACCCCGACGAACTCGAACCGCGCGCCGCCGTCGTCGCCCTCCGTGACGGCGACCTCCCAGCCGTGCGCCTCGGCGATGCGCTCCACGATGGCGAGCCCGAACCCGGTTCCCGTCTCGGACGTCGTGTAGCCGCTCTCGAACACCGTCTCGCGCTCCTCCGGGTCGATCCCCGGGCCGTTGTCCGCGACGTAGAAGCCGTCGGGGAGGTCGCCGACGACGACGCGGTCGCCGCCGTGTTCGTCGGCGTTCCGGAACAGGTTGCCGAGGAGCTGGCGGACCCGCCCGGGGTCGGCGAGGATCTCGGCGTCGGTCTCGACCGCGACTTCGATCGGCGTCTCCTCCGCGTCGCCCGCGTCGCGGTCCGTCCCGAACGGGTCGTCGCCGCCGGCCGACTCGAACGCCTCGTCGCTGTACGCGGCGGTCAGCTCCCCGAGGTGGACGCGCTCGAACGACCCGACGGTCTCGCCCTGCTTGGCGAGCGCGAGCACGTCGTCGATCAGCCGTTCCATCTCGTCGAGCGCGCGTTCACAGCGGTCGAAGTACGAGTCGGTCCCCGTCTCGCGGGCGAGCCTGAGGTATCCGGAGAGGACGTTGAGCGGGTTCCGCAGGTCGTGCGAGACGATCGAGGCGAACTCGTCGAGCCGCTCGTTCTCCCGTTCGATGCGCCGCTCGTACGCCTTGCGCTCGGAGATGTCGCGGCTGCTCGCCAGGAACCGGTCCTCCCCTTGGACGTCGATGCGCCGCACGTGGACCTCCGCCGGGAACGTCGAGCCGTCGGCGCGCGCGAACGACGTCTCCAGCCGGACCGTCTCGTCCATCTCCAACCCGTTCCAGAGCCGCTTCCCCTCCTCCGGGTCGAGTTCGTCGTCGACCTCCCACACGTCCATGCCGACGACCTCGTCGCGGTCGTACCCGAGCGCCGTCGTCATCGCCCGGTTGGCGTCGACGATCTCCCCCGCCTCGTCGTGGATGTCGATCATGTCCGGCGAGCGCTCGAACAGCGCCTCCAGCCGCGCGGACGTCTGTTCGAGCCGCCGCTGCCGCCGGCGCTGCTCGGTCACGTCCCAGGAGACGGCGAGGACCCCGTCGAACTCGCCGTCGATGACGAGGCGCGTCAGCGAGTAGTCGATGATCATGCCCGAAGCGCTCGGCACGTCGAGTTCCGCGGTCCCCGACAGCGACTCCCGCTCGCCCTCGACGAGCGCGGCGAACGGGTCGCCGTCGCTCGTCTCCCTGATCCGGTCGACCAGCGTGCTCCGCCGCCCGACGAGCCCCTCCGGTGTGGTCTCGTACACCTCGGCGAGCCGGTCGTTTGCGAGCGCGAACCGGCCGTCAGCGTCGTACACGCAGACGGCCTCGGGGAGCTCGTCCACGATCCGGCGGTACCGTTCGAGCTCGCGCTCGCGCGCCTTCTCCTCGGTGACGTCGATGTGGATGCCGACGGCCCGCCGCGGCTCGCCGCCGTCGGTCCACTCGACGACCCGGCCCCGGTCGCGGATCCACCTCCACTCGCCCGATTTCGCCCGCATCCGGAAGTCGCACTGGTAGAGGTCGGTCTCGCCCGCGAAGTGCCGCTCGATGGCGTCCCACGCCGCGTCGATGTCGTCCGGGTGGACGCGCTCCTCCCACGACGCGAGCTCGAACGCGATCTCATCGGGGTCGTGGCCGAGCATCGCCGCCCACCGCTCGTCGAACCGGACCTCGTCGGTCTGGACGTTCCAGTCCCAGACGCCGACGTCCGCCCCCTCGACGGCCAGTCGGAGGCGCTCGGAGAGCTCGCGGAGGTCGCGCTCGCGCTCCCGCCGCTCGGTCACGTCCCGGACGTACAGCGCCATCCCGTCGTCGGTCGGGTACGCGTTCACGACGAGGTGGGCGTCGAGCCGGTCGACGCGCTGGTCGAACTGGACCGGGTCGCCGCTCGCAGCGGCCTCGCGGAGCGCCGCCTCGCCGTCGGAGCCGACGGTTCCCGGGAACACGTCCCAGAGGAGTTCTCCGACGACCTCGTCCGAGTCGAGGCCGCTCATCCCCGCCGCGCGCTCGTTGAGGTGCGTCACCCGCCAGTCGCCGTCGACCACGCAGAACCCGTCGGCGACCCGCTCGAACCGGTCGGCGGTCCGGCGGTCGCCCCGCGTCGAGGGGACCACCTCGTCGACGGCGGCCGCGAGCCGCTCGTACTCGTCTCCCATCTCCGCCCTGCGGAGGTACTCGTCGACCCCGGCCGAGATCGCGCGGCTGGCGACAGCCTCGGACCCCTGGCCGGCGAACAGGACGAACGGGACGTCGCCGTGCCGGTCCCGGACCGCCTCGAGCAGCTCGACCCCGTCGTCGGTCCCGGACGTCTCGTAGGCCGAGACGACGCACTCGAACGCCGCCGTCGACAGCGCGTCCAGCGCCGCGTCCGCGCCGCCGACCGCCGTCACCTCGATCCGGTCGCCGCGGCGCTCCAGCGCGGCGGCGGCCGCCTCCGCGAACCCCGGTTCGCCGTCGACGAGGAGGACGCGAACTGGCGGCGCGGCTCCGGTCGACGGCCCGCTCGGTTCGCTCATCTACGTTGGTGTTTTTAATCCGACATGATAACCGTTACGCTCGACGCGACACGGACCGAGTGAGATCGACGCGCGATCGGATCGATCGGTTCGACGCCGCACTCCCTCGATTCCGTCGCGGCCGTTCGACACAAAATTCACGCGGAGAACCGATGAACGTTTGTCAGCATTCCGAGACCGGCTCCGTCATGTGCCCGAGATGCGCCGGATCTCCGGCCGGAGTGCCAAGGCATCCGTCCCTCCGCGTCGCCGCCGCCCGCCTCTCGCGGCCGTCTCACGTCACCTTCGTCGAGACCGCGATCCCGGAGCCGACGGGGAGTATCGCGGTCTCGACGGCGTCGTCCGAGCGAACCGTGCCGACGTACTCGCCGATCCCGCGCGTCTCCCCGTCGACCGCGGCGTCCGGGAGCGGTTCGCCCGTCTCGAAGTGCGCCACGAGGTCGCCGAAGTCGATCGGTCCCCGGGCGATGTTGTCGGCGACGACCACGCCCCCGGTCCGGACCTTGGGGAGGACCGTCCGGTAGGCGTCGGCGTACCGACCCTTCTGGTGGTCGATGAGGACGATATCGAAGGGGCCGTCGTAGCGATCGACCGTCTCCATCGCGTCCCCCACCTCGAAAGTGACGCTGTCGGCGTAGCCGTGGTCGGCGGCGAACGCCGCGCCGCGCTCGGCCTCGTCTTCGTCGAACTCGGTACAGACCACGCTCCCCGCCCCGCCGCGGAGGAACCAGGTGGCGGAGTAGCCGAACCCGGACCCGAACTCGAACACGCGCTCCGCGTCCGTCAGCCGGGCCAACAGCCGGAGGACCGCGCCCGCCTCGGGACCGATGATCGGGAACCCCCACTCCTCGGCGAGGTCGGCCATCTCCGCCTGAACCGCCGTGTGCTCCGGGGCCGTCGCGGTCAGGAACCGGCGCGCGGGATCTGTGAGCACGTCCATGCGGACGGGTCGGACGCCCGACACTTAAATCGGACCGGCGGGTCGGGGCCGATTAGCCGTCGTCGAGGATCGGACCGCCGGCCGAGCGTCCGCCCGGGTCCGCCCGCCGCCCGCGGACCGGCCCCGCCTGAAAACTGTTAAGTCCCGCTCGGCCGACCGATTCGATAATGTACGACCCTGAGGAACTCGAAGCGATCCGCGACGCAAAGTCGTCGTGGGAGGAGGGCACCTACGGGGAGACCGTCGACCGGTTCGGCGAGCGCGAGGAGACGTTCACCACCGACACCGGCGGGCAGGAGGTCGACCCCCTCTACACCCCGGCCGACGCGGAGACCGACTACCGCGAGGACCTCGGCTACCCCGGCGAGGAGCCGTACACCCGCGGCGTCTACTCGACGATGCACCGGGGGCGGCTGTGGACGATGCGCCAGTACGCCGGGATGGGGACCGCCGCGGAGACGAACGAGCGCTTCCAGTACCTCATCGACGAGGGGTCGTCGGGGCTGTCGATGGCGTTCGACCTGCCGACGCAGATGGGCTACGACTCCGACGCCGCGATGGCCGAGGGGGAGGTGGGCCGGTCGGGGGTCGCCATCGACACGCTCGACGACTTCGAGACGGTCTTCGACGGCATCCCGCTGGACGAGGTGTCCACGTCGATGACGATCAACGCCCCCGCCGGAGTGCTGCTCGCGATGTACGTCGCGATGGGCGACGAGCAGGGCGTCCCGCGCGAGGAGCTCCGGGGGACGATCCAGAACGACATCATGAAGGAGTACATCGCGCGGAACCTCTACATCTACCCGCCGAAGCAGTCGATGCGGCTGATCACGGACATCTTCGAGTTCTGCGCCGCGGAGACCCCGCGGTTCAACACCATCTCCATCTCCGGGTACCACATCCGCGAGGCGGGCTCGACCGCGGCCCAGGAGATCGCCTTCACCCTCGGCGACGGCATCGAGTACGTCGAGGCGGCGCTCGACGCCGGGCTGGACGTCGACGAGTTCGCCCCGCAGCTCTCCTTCTTCTTCAACGCCCACAACAACATCTTCGAGGAGGCCGCGAAGTTCCGCGCCGCGCGCCGGATGTGGGCGAAGATCATGGACGAGCGGTTCGACGCCCAGAACCCCAAATCGAAACAGCTGAAGTTCCACACCCAGACCGGCGGCTCGACGCTCACCGCCCAGCAGATCGAGAACAACGTCGTCCGCGTCTCGTATCAGGCGCTCGCGGCCGTCCTCGGCGGCACCCAGAGCCTCCACACGAACGGGAAAGACGAGGCGCTCGCGCTGCCGACCGAGAAGTCCGTCCGCACCGCGCTCCGCACCCAGCAGATCCTCGCCCACGAGTCGGGGGCCGCGGACACGATCGACCCGCTGGCCGGCTCCTACTACGTCGAGAACCTCACCGACGGGATCGAGGAGGAGGCGTTCGAGATCCTAGAGGAGGTCGACCGCCGCGGCGGCATGCTGGAGGCCGTCGAGAGCGGCTGGGTCCAGCGGCAGATCCAGGACGTCGCCTTCGAGCGCCAGCGGGAGATCGAGGAGGGCGAGCGGATCATCGTCGGCGTCAACGAGTTCGAGGTCGACGAGGAGCCGGAGATGGACTTAGAGGAGGTCGACCCCGAACAGGAGCAGAACCAGCGCGAGCGGCTGGCGGACGTGAAGGCCGACCGCGACGACGACGCGGTCGACGAAGCGCTCGCGGGGCTCCGCGAGGCCGCGCAGGGGACCGAGAACGTGATGCCGCACATCGTCGACGCCGTGAAGGCGTACGCGACGGTCCAGGAGATTTCGGACGTGCTCCGCGACGAGTTCGGGGAGTACAAGCCGGGGCGGTAGCCCCGCGGGCGACCGTTCCGAACTCCGGACGCCGCGCGGGTCGTTTTATGTCCTTCGCGCCGCGACGTGTCGCCATGCGCTTCGACCACGTCGGCGTCGCGACGCGAGACGCCACCGATCTGGCCGACCTGTTCGGCGGCCTGCTCGACGCGCCGGTTGCCCACGAGGAGACGTTCGACGACATGCGGATCGTCTTCCTCGAACTCGACGGCGGCGGGTACTTCGAACTGCTCGAACCGGACGCCGGCGGGACGATCGCGGAGTACCTCGACCGCGAGGGCCCCGGCGTCCACCACGTCGCGCTCGCGGTCGACGACCTCCCGGCCGCGCTCGATCACGCCCGCGACCTCGGTATCGACCTCGTCGACGAGGAGCCGCGCCCCGGCGCGTGGGGCCACGACGTGGCGTTCTGTCACCCGCGGTCGACGGGCGGCGTCCTCGTCGAGTTCGTCGAGCGCTGAACCGCGGGGCCTCACGACTGATCCCGTCGCGGCGGTCCGCTCCGAAAGCGTCGGACTTTCCCGAGCGGACCGTCGAGACCGGCGTGATGCCCAGACCCTCCCGAGGAGTCACGTCGGTCGTCTCGACGGTCCTCCTCGTCGCGATCGTCGTGGTCCTCTCGGCGACCCTCTCGGCGTTCGCCGCGGGCGTCGCGGACGACCTCCGGAACCCGGGCCCGTACGTCTCGCAGTCCGGCGGACAGCTCGCGGTTCAGGACGGGTACGACGGCGGGACCGTACGCGTCACGCACGTCTCGGGCGATCCGGTGCCGGTCGAGGAGATGGAGATAGCCATCGACGCGTCCGACGCCTGCGGAGAGCGCGAACGACTGATACGCCTGCCGGAGGGAGGAAACTCGTCGGGGAGCTTCGCCGATTCCAACGTCGCGTCCGGGTCGATAGACGAGAGCATCGTCTCCGGCGGGAACCGAGTCGACCTCGGCGTGTTGGACTCCAGAACGACGAACCGCTTCGCCGCGGGCTCGTTCCTCCAGTTTCGACTCACCGGGGAGAGCTGTTCGCTGGCCGAGGGCGACCGGGTCGTCGTCAGCGTCGTCCACGTCCCCTCGGGCTCGGTCGTGATCAGACAGGAGCTCGTCGTCTGACCGTCTCGCTCCTCGGCGGAAGGGCCTTCCGTTCGCCTTACTCCTCGCCGGACCGCGTCGCGTCAGCGACCGCCGGGTCGTGCGTCTCGTACCAGTCGAGGATCGTCTCTAACCGGTGGATCGCGCGGTCCGGGTCGCCGATGTTGTGGTGTTCGTCGGGGTAGACGACCAGTTCCGCGTCGATCCCCTGCTTCCGAGCGGCGACGTACAGCTGCTCGGACTGCGAGGGGGGACACCGCCAGTCCTCGCCGCCGGCCATCACGAGCAGCGGCGTCTCGATGTTCCCGGCGTCCAACACCGCCGTCGAGGAGTCGTACGCCTCCGGGTTCTCCCACGGCAGGCCGAACTCCGCCTCCAGCCAGACGTGGGTGTCGTCCGTGCCGAACGCCGAGCGCAGGTCGTAGATGCCGTGCTCCGGAGCCGCCGCGGTGAACAGGTCAGGTTCCTGCGTGACGAGGAATCCCTGCGCGATGCCGCCGTACGAGAACCCGTGACCGAAGACCCGGTCGGGGTCGACCCAGCCGCGGTCGGCGAGCGACTCGACGCCCGCCGCGATGTCGTCGACCTCGGCGGTCCCCCACTTCCCGGTCAGCTCCGCGGTGAACTCGCGGCCGCGGGAGGTGCCGCCGCGGTAGTTCGGCCGGAAGACGAGGTACCCCCGGCTCGTCAGCGCGGCGTGCGCGAAGCTGAACACCGGCTCGTCGTACGACATCGGGCCGCCGTGGATCGCTACCACCAGCGGGTGGTCGCCCGCCTCGGGGGCGACCTCGGGGTCGTGGTAGAGGACGCCGTCGAGCGTCCAGCCGTCGGACTCCCACTCCACCCGCTCGGCGGTCGGCATCGCGAACTCCTCCGTGAGCGACTCGTTGACGCGGGAGAGCCGTCGGAGGGAGTCGGGCTCGGTTTCGGCGTCGAGGTCGTCGACGCCGACCGCGTACAGGTCGCTCCCGTCCGTCGGGTGCGAGAGGACCGTCACGGCCGTCTCACCGCCGTCGTCGACGCCGAAGGCGGCCATGGCGCGGTCGTGGCCCTGCGCCTCGAAGACGCGCGTCGCGGTCCCGCCGGGACCGTCGTCGTCGAGGTCGACCCGGACCAGGCGAGTGCTGCTCTCGTCGGCGATCCGGACGTGGATCGCGTCGTCGACCCACGCGGGTTCGCCGCCGCGGGCGACCGTCCGGTCGAGGTCGGCGGTGAGGGAGACGGGGGCCGCGCGGTCGGCCTCGTCGCCGGCGTCGACGAGGTACACCTCGGCCGGGGCTGGCGGGTCGTCCGGGTCGCTCGCGACGGTCGCGATCCCCTCGCCGTCCGGCCGCCACGCCGGCGCGCCGTGGGTGAGGTCGCCGCCGGTGAGCCGCTCCGCGTCGCCGCCCTCAGGCGACACGACGTAGAGGTCGCGGACGGTGGTGTCGTCCGGGCGGTCGAGCCGGCAGGCGGTGAAGGCGATCCGGCCGTCCGGTCCCCACGCGGGGCCCATGCCGGCGATGTCCTCGAACGCGCCGCCGCCGTACGCGTCGTCGAGGCGGCGCGGGTCGCTCTCGGGGTCGTCGAGGTCGACCACGAAGAGGTACCGCGTCACGTCGTCGGTCCACCCCGCGCCGTTCACCTTGTGCTGGAGCCGCGTCGTCTCGATCGGCCCGCCCTCCTCGCGCACCTGATCGAGGTACTCGGACTCCTCGTCGGTCGGGTCGCGAGACTCGATCACAAGGCGGTCGCCCTCGGGCGAGAAGTCGAAGCCGGCGACGCCCTCGTCGCGCTCGGTGACCTGCCGCGCGTCGCCGCCCAAGGCGAGGTCGAACAGCCACACCTGCGGCTTCGGCTCCTCGTCGCCGTTTCCGAAGGGGTCGTCCTCCGGCTCTCCCTCCTCGTCCGTTTCACCCCCCTCGGAGGCGTCGTCGTCGTCTCCGGACTCGTCGCGGTCCCGCCAGCCGACCCGTCGCTCCGCGTCGCGCTCGCGGGCGGCCACGAACGCGAGGCGGTCGCCGTCCGGCCCCCACGTCGGCGCGGAAGCCCCGGACGCACTCGTCAGCCGGTGCGGCTCGCGGGAGCCGTCGGTCGGGACGACGAACAGCGAGGAGACCGCCTCGTCGGCGGCCTGATCGTACTCGGCCGCGGTGAAGGCGACGCGGTCACCGGTCGGGGAGACGGCGACCTCGCCGATCTGGGTCAGGTCGTAGTACGCGTCCAAAGGCAGTTCCGACATGGACACTCCCAGCGGTGGAGGGAGGAAATACGTTCGGGCCGCGGAACCCGAGCGGCGACCGACTTAACCCCGACGCGGTCCGACGGCCGCCGTGTTCCGCGACCTCTCGCGACCGATCGAGACCGGGATGCCGACCTACCCCGGCGACCCCGGCGTGACGCTCGGGCCCGACGCGACCCACGAGACGGACGGCTACGCGACGAGCGGACTGCGCACCGGGACCCACGCGGGGACGCACGTCGACGCGCCGCGACACACCGTCCGCGACGGGGAGACCATCGACGACCGGGAGGTCGGGTCGTTCGCGTTCGACGCCCGCCTCGTCGACCTCGGGCCGCTGGAGCCGCGGGAGGCCGTCGGTCCCGACGCGTTGCCCGACCCGAGCGCCCTCGACGAGGCGGTCGACCTCCTCGTCCTCCGGACCGGGTGGGCGTCGCGCTGGGGGTCCGAGCGGTACCGCGACCACCCGTACCTGACCGCGGCGGCCGCCGGGCGCTGCCGGGAGGCGGGCGTCGGCGTCGGGCTGGACGCGTTCGGGCCGGACCCGACGCCGACGACGGGGGACGGTCCCGAATCGGGCCCACCCACGGGGGGCGACGAGCCCGACGGCACGCCCGCGCACGACGTCCTGCTCGGCGGTTCGCTCCCGATAGTCGAGAACCTCCGGGGGCTCGACGGCCTCCCCGATCGGTTCCGGCTGTACGCCTTCCCGCTCCGGCTGCGCGGGGCCGACGGGTCGCCGGTGCGCGCGGTCGCGGAGTGGGAGTGAGGCGTCCGGGAGTCACCCGCCGAGGCGGTCGGGTCCCTCGCGCGCGGGCAATACCAAACCCGTTTTAAGCGTCGGCGACGAACCACGTTTCAAGGTCGATATCCATGGAAATGCCACGCCGCTTCAACACGTACTGCCCCCACTGTGACTCGCACCACGAGCACGAGGTGGAGAAGGTTCGATCGGGTCGCGCGACCGGAATGAAACGCGACGCTCGGCAGCGACGCCGCGCGCTCGCGACGATCGGCAACGCCGGCGGGTACTCGAAGGTTCCGGGTGGCGACAAGCCGACGAAGAAGACCCACCTGAAGTACCGCTGCGGCGACTGCGGGAAGGCCCACATGCGCGAGGGATGGCGCGCCGGCCGCCTCACGTTCCAGGAGTAAGCATGGCGGGAGACTTCCACCGCGTCGCCTGCGGCGACTGCGAGAACGAACAGGTCGTCTTCGGCAAGGCCTCCTCCACGGTGTCGTGCGCGGTCTGTGGCACGACCCTCGCGACCCCCACCGGCGGAGAGGCCGAGCTTCACGGCGAGATCGTCGAAACCGTTGAGGCGCGGTAACAGCCTCACCGCTCCGTCATGAAGTACAGCGGCTGGCCCGAACCCGGCGAGTTGGTGGTCGGCGACGTCGACGAGATCGCCGACTTCGGCGTGTTCGTCGACCTCGACGAGTACGAGGACAAGCGCGGCCTCTGTCACATCAGCGAGGTCGCCTCCGGCTGGATCAAGAACGTCCGCGACCACGTCCGCGAGGGACAGACGGTCGTCGCGAAGGTGCTGGAGGTCGACGAGTCGTCGAACCAGATCGACCTGTCGATCAAAGACGTCAACGAGCACCAGCGCAAGGAGACGATCCAGGACTGGAAGAACGCTCAGAAGGCCGACAACTGGATGGAGATCGCGCTCGGCGAGGACGTCGACGACGACCGCTACACCGCGGTCGCCAACGCACTCCTCGTCGAGTACGAGAGCCTCTACGACGCCTTCGAGGCGGCCGCGATCAGCGGCGACGAGGCCCTCGAAGCCGTCGACGTCGACGACGACACCGTCGACGCGATCGTCACGGCGGCCCGCAACAACGTCTCCGTCCCGTACGTCGACGTGACGGGGTACGTCGACCTCGAATCGGCGGCCCCCGACGGCGTCGACGACGTGCGGGACGCGCTGGCCGCGGCCGAGGGGAACGGCGAGATCCCGGACGGCGTCGAACTCGACATCGGGTACGTGGGGTCGCCCGAGTACCGGATCAAGGTCCGCGCGCCCAACTACAAGACGGCGGAGTCGCAGCTCGAAGCCGCCGCCGAGCGCGCCCGCGAGTCGATCGAGGCCGCCGGCGGCGCCGGCGAGTTCCACCGCGAGCGACGCGAAGACGACGAGTAACCGCGACCGGCCCGACGCCGCGTCGCCTTTTCACCCGTGAAATCAGATATCCGCGTCTGCGCGAACTGGGAGACCGTCCACGACCGACCGGTGTACGCGCTCGGCGACCGCTGCCCGGAGTGCGACGGCCCGACCGAGAACAGCGCGCCGGCCCCGTTCGGGCCGGAGGACCCGTACGGCGAGTACCGCCGGCGGGCGCGGCGACGCGACTCGGGGTAGGACTCCCGGGCGTCGGCTGTTGCGGGCGGCGTCCGCGCGCGAATAGCCACGCTCTTGTGAGCGCCGGACGGACGGGTACGGTATGGAGGACATCGAGATCGACGAGGTCGCGACGCCGGAACTGGACGACCCGGTGTTGATCGAGGGGCTGCCGGGCGTCGGCCACGTGGGGAAACTCGCTGCCGAACACCTGTTAGAGGAGTTCGACGGGGAGCTGGTCCGCCGGGTGTACGCCACGGAGTTCCCGCCGCAGGTGAGCGTCGACGACGAGGGGGTCGCGGAGCTGACCTGCGCCGAGTTCCACGCCGTCGAGACCGACGGGGCCGACCTGCTCGTGTTGACCGGCGACCATCAGGCCGGGTCGAACGCTGGCCACTACCGGCTCACCTCGACGTTCCTCGACGTCGCGGAGGAGTTCGGCTCCGAGCGCGCGTTCGCGCTCGGGGGCGTTCCCACCGGCGAACTCGTCGAGGAGTACACGGTCCTCGGTTCCGTCTCGGACGCGGCCCTCGTCGACGAGTTAGCGGACGCGGGCGTCGAGTTCCGCGCGGACGAGCCGGCCGGCGGCATCGTCGGCGTCTCGGGGCTCGTCTTGGGGCTCGGCGGTCGCCGCGGGTTCGACGCCGCCTGCCTGATGGGCGAGACGAGCGGCTACCTGGTCGACCCGAAGAGCGCGCGCGCAGTGCTGGAGACGCTGGAGGCGGTCCTCGACTTCTCCGTCGACTACGAGAGCTTGGAGGACCGCGCCGAGGAGATGGAGGAGGTCGTCGGCAAGATCCAGGAGATGCAGGAGGGGCCCGCCGTCCCCGACGACGACCTGCGCTACATCGGCTGATCGGACGCGTTCGCCGACTTCGCTCGTTTTCTCCGCCGCCCCGTCGCCGCCCGGCGAGCGGAACCCCCGGTTTCGGCAGAGCTAAACCGGATCGTCGATCATCGTTCGTGTATGACCGACGTACGCGTCGCCGGGGTCGGGCTGACCCGGTTCGGCGACCACCCGGAGCGCACTGGCCGCGACCTGTTCGGCGAGGCCGCGCTGCGGGCGTTCGAGGACGCAGGCGTCGACAGCGCCGACGTCGAGGAGCTGAACTACGGGAACTTCATGGGCGCGCTCGCGGAGCATCAGGGCCATCAGGCACCCCTGATGGCCGAGGCGGCGGGCGTCCGGTGTCCGGCGACGCGCTACGAGTCGGCGTGCGCGTCCGCGGGCGTCGCGGTCCGCGAGGCGGTGCGGACGGTGGCGGCGGGCGACGCCGACGTCGTCCTCGCCGGCGGGATGGAGCGCATGACGAACCTCCCGACCGACGAGGTGACGGAGGGGCTCGCCATCGCGGCCGACGACCTCTTCGAGGTGCGGGCGGGCGTGACGTTCCCCGGCGCGTACGCGCTGATGGCGAACGCCTACTTCGACGCCTACGGCGGGAGCCGCGAGGACCTCGCGCACGTCGCCTCGAAGAACCACGCGAACGCCGTGCCGAACGAGTACGCCCAGTACCGGACGGAGGTGTCCGTCGAGGAGGCGATGGACGCGCCGCCGGTCGCGGAGCCGCTCCACCTCTACGACGCCTGCCCGATCACCGACGGCGCGAGCGCGCTCGTGCTCGTCTCCGAGGAGTACGCGGCGGACCACGACCTCGACGCGTCAGTCGCGGTGACGGGCACCGGACAGGGGACCGACCGGATGGCGCTCGGCGACCGCGAACACCTCGCGCGGACGCCCGCCGCCGACGACGCGGCCGACGCGGCCTACGCCGACGCCGGTATCGACGCCGACGCGGTCGACGTCGCGGAGGTCCACGACTGCTTCACGATCGCCGAGGTGCTGGCGCTGGAGTCGCTCGGGCTCTTCGAGACGGGCGAGGGGATCGCGGCCGCCCGCGAGGGGACCACGACCGCCGACGGCGACCTCCCGGTGAACCTCTCGGGGGGGCTGAAGGCGAAGGGGCACCCGGTCGGCGCGACCGGCGGCTCGCAGATCGCTGAGCTGACCCGGCTTCTCCGGGGGGATCACCCCAACAGCGAGCACGTCTCAGACGCCGAGGTCGGCGTCGCGCACAACGCCGGCGGCACGGTGGCCAGCGCGGTCGTCCACGTGCTGGAGGTGGCGGAATGAGCGACGCGGACGCGTCGGAAGACGCCGCCCCGACCGACCGCGAGTACGCCGAGTGGCTCGACGCGCTCGCCGACGGCGGCGGGTTCGCCTTGGTCTGTCCGGACGGGCACGGCTCGCTCCCGCCGCGGCGGGTGTGCCCCGAGTGCGGCTCCGCCGACCTCTCTCGGGGGGCCCTCGACGAGACGGGGGTCGTCGAGACGTACAGCGTCGTCCACGTCCCGTCGCCGCGCTTCGCGGACGACGCGCCGTACGCGACCGCCGTGGTCGATTTCGGCCCGACGCGGCTGACGGGCGTGTACCGCGAGGGCGGCGACGCGGCCCCGGACCCGGCCGTCGGCGACCGGGTGACGGTCGACGTGGGCGAGCGCGCCACCGACGGCGAGCGGCTCGTCGTGTTCCGCCCCGCGGACGGGGAGACGGGGAGCGGAATCGAGAGGTAAAGCGCCGGCGGTCGGCGCACGGACGGGATCACCGGAGCGACGGGGTCGGCGTCGGCAAAAGTATTATAGTCAGTTCGTCGATATTCGGGACGTATGCCCGACCGCATCCCGGTCCTCCTCGTCGACGACGACCCGGACCTGCGCGAGGTCACCGCCTCGTTCCTGGAGCGAGAGGCGGACCGGATCGCGGTCGAGACGGCACCCGACGCGGCCGCCGGACTCGACGCGCTGGCCGACTGCGAGATCGAGTGCGTCGTCTCCGACTTCGACATGCCGGGCCGAAACGGGCTGGAGTTCCTTGACGCCGTGCGCGAGCGCCACTCCGATCTCCCCTTCATCCTGTTCACCGGGAAGGGGAGCGAGGAGGCCGCGAGCGAGGCCATCTCCGCCGGCGTCACCGACTACATTCAGAAGCGCGGCGGCACGGAGCGGTACGAGCGCTTGGCGAACCGGATCGTCGAGGCGGTCGAGAAGTGTCGGGCCGAACGGGAGGCCGAACAGGCGATCGAGCAGTTCCGCGCGGTCGCCAACGGCGCGTCGGACGCGATCCTCACGATCGACACCGACGGGGTGATCCGGTTCGCGAACCCGGCGGTCGAGTCCGTCTTCGGCCACGAGCCGGCGGCGATCGAGGGCGAGCCCCTGACGACGCTGCTACCGGAGCGACATCGCGAGACGGTCGACCGGCATCTTGACGGCGGCGACGGCGGCGTCGATCGCTCGGAGATCCGGTTCGACGCGCGCCGCCGCGACGGCCGCGAGATACCCGTCTCCATGTCGTACGGGGAGTTCGCTGCCGACGGCGAGCGGCGGTTCGTCGGCGTGGTCCGCGACGACGCCGGCCGCGACCAGCACCGGGCGTTCATCGAACACGCCGGCGACGTGGTCGCGGTGCTGTCGAGCGACTGGCGGTTCCGCTACCTGAGTCCGTCCTGCGAGCGCGTGACCGGGCACGCGCCGTCCGACCTGATCGGCGAGCGGTCGCTCGACTACGTCCACCCGGAGGACCGAGAGGCGGTCGAGGACGCGTTCGGCGAACTCGATCCGGACGGGACGCCCCCCACCGCCGAGTACCGGTTCCGGACGGCGGACGGCGACTACCGGTGGCTCGAGTCCGTCGGCAGCGACCGGATCGACACCGACGACATCGAGGGGTACGTCGTCACCACGCGCGACGTCTCCGAGCGCAAGGAGCGCGAGCGGACGCTGTCGAAGCTCCGGGAGTGGACGCGGAAGCTCAACTACACCCGGACGACCGAGGAGGCGGCCGACCTCGCGATCGAGGCGGTCGACGACCTGATCGACGCCGGCCTGAGCGGAATCCACCTCCGAACCGAGGACGGGAAGCGCCTCGAACCGGCCGCGCTCGGGCAGTCCGTCGCGACGGAGTTCGAGACGCAGCCCTCGTACGACCGCGACGCGCCGCCCGGGTCGCGGGCGGCGTTGGTGCGGGACGCGTTCCGCGGCGAGGAGTCGGTCGTCATCGACGAGCTCTCCGCCTACGAGCCGCTCGACGAGCCCTCGCCCGCCGGGAGCCTCGTGTTGCGGCCGGTCGGCGACCACGGGGTGTTCGTCGTCTCCGCGCCGGAGCCGAACGTCTTCAGCGACACGGACGTCCTCGTGGCCGAGATCCTCTCGGGCCACCTGGAGGCGACCCTCGACCGCATCGAGCGCGAGGGGCGGGTGAAGCGGCTTCACAACGCCACCCGATCGCTCGTCAGCGCGGACTCGCCGGAGGGCGTCGCCGAGCGGGCGCTCGAGGCCGCGACCGACGTGTTGGGCTTCTCGCTCGTCGCCGTCCGGATCTACGACGAGGAGGCCGGCGGGCTGGTCCCCATGGCGGTCTCGCCGGAGGCGGCCGACCTCCTCCCGGAACGGAAGACGTTCACCCCGGACGGGGGGACGATCACGTGGAAGGCGTTCGAGGCGGGCGAGATCCGGATCTGCGACGACGTGGCGGAGAGCGGCGGGGTCGACGCCGACACTCCGCTCCGAAGCCTCCTCGTGGCTCCGATCGGCGAGTACGGGACCGTCTCGGTCGGCGAGACCGAGCCGGGGGTGTTCGGCGGCGGCGACGAGTACCTCGCCGGGATCTTGGCCACCGCCGCGGAGACGGCGCTTCAGGCCGAGGCGCGCACCCGTCGGCTCGCCGAGCGGACCGCCGAGTTGGAGCGGCAGAACGACCGGTTAGAGGAGTTCGCGGGCGTGGTGTCGCACGACCTCCGGAACCCGCTGGAAGTCGCCCGGGGGCGGACCGAACTCGCCCGCGAGGAGTGCGACAGCGAGCACTTGGCGGCGGTCGGGCGCGCGCACGACCGGATGACCGCGCTGATCGACGACCTGCTGACGCTCGCCCGGGAGGGCGACCCCGTGACCGACGCCGGACCGGTCGACCTCGGCCAGATCGTCGGCTCCTGCTGGCGGACGGTCGACACGAAGGAGGCGACGCTGCGCGTCGAGGCCGAGCGGATGATCGTCGCGGACGAAAGCCGGCTCAGACAGCTGTTGGAGAACCTGATGCGGAACGCGGTCGAACACGGCGGCGAGGGGGTGACGGTCACCGTGGGCTCGCTGCCGGACGGCTTCTACGTGGCCGACGACGGGCCGGGGATCGAACCGGAGCGGCGCGAGGAGGTGTTCGACGCCGGCCACTCGACCTCGGAGTCGGGGACCGGGTTCGGACTGCGGATCGTCGAGCAGGTGGCCGACGCCCACGGGTGGTCGGTCCGCGCCGTCGAGAGCGAAACCGGCGGCGCGCGGTTCGAGATCACCGGCGTCGAGGTGCGGTGACCCCGTCGCGACGGGAGGGGCCGCAGATCAGTCGCGAGTGACCAGTTCGACCTCGTGGCCGTCCTGGTCCTTCGTGAACGCGTAGTTGTGGTCGCAGGAGGCGGGGTCGCGGTAGTCGGGCGCTTCGCGGGTCAAAAGCGTCTCCCAGGCGTCGTCGAGGTCGTCGACGCGCACCGCGACGTGCCCCCAGCCGTCGCCCATCGTGTACTCGCGACCGTCGTAGTTGTACGTGAGTTCGAGCTTCATCGCCTCCTCGGGGGCGTCGTCGGGCGCGACGAAGTAGTTCGAGAAGGTGTCAGCCTCCCAGCGGCCGGAGGGCTGCTCCGTGTACTCGAACTTACGGGTCCAGTAGCCGAGCGCCGCGTCGGCGTCCTCGACGCGGATCATCGTGTGGTCGATGCTCCACTTCGCGCCGTGGTCGCGCTTGACGATCTCGATCTCGTGGCCGTCGGGGTCCTTCACGAACGCGTAGCGGTTCCCGCAGGACTCGGGGTCGCGGTAGTCGTCGACGCCCTCTTCCATCAGTTGGTCGTACGACTCCTGGAGCGCGTCCTCGGGGACGCGGACCGCGATGTGGCCCCACGCGTCGCCGATCTCGTAGCTGCGGCCGTCGTGGTTGTACGTGAGCTCCAAGAGCGCGCCGTCCTCGTGGACGTCCTCGGGGCCGAGGAAGACGTTGGTGAACGTGTCGGCCTCCCAGCGGCCCTTCTCCTCGTAGTTCAGGTGAGTCTGATACCAGTCGAGGCTCTCCTCTAAGTCCTCGACGCGGATCATCACGTGGTCGAAGGTTCCGTCCATACGCGACGGATCGGCCGCTCGGGTCAAAAGCGTACTGAAGCCCGAACCCGGCGCGGACCGAGCGACGGCTCGGTCGAGCAAATCGCGAGTTCAGTCTGGTTTTATTAACACCGCACGGCGTGGATAGATGTCGCGCGGCCCCTCATTCCCCGTGTTCGTCGCCGCCGGCGACGGACGCGTTCATGGCAAACGAACCGACCAGACCGTCGACGCCAGACGGCACGGCAGAGCAGCAACGTTCGATATTGACCACCCGCCGCGCGCTCCGCGGGGTCGCCGCCTTCGCGGCGGGCGCGCCGTTCACGGCGGTCGTCGCCGCGGTCGAGGTCGCCGTCGCGACGGCGGCGCTCGGGGTCCCGCGGTCGACCGCGCCGGTCGCGGTGGGGCTCGTCGCGTTCGCGGTGTACGCCGCGGACCACGTCGCCGACGCCGAGGGCGACGCCGCTTCGACGCCCTCGCGGGCGCGGATCGCGCTCCGCTACGGCGACCAGTTGATGACGGCCGCCGCGGTGAGCTACGGGGTCGCGGTCGCGCTCGCGGTCCGCGCCGGGCCCGCGGCGCTCGCGCTCGTCTGCGTTCCGGGCGCGGTGTGGATCGGCTACGCCTCCGACTGGCTGCCGACCCTCGGCGACGTGCTCGCGCCCCCCGGGGAGGTGTCAGTCCCGCGGCTGAAGGACGTGTTCCTCCTCAACTCCGCGGCGGTCGCGCTCGCGTGGGCGGTCGCCGTCGTCGCCGCGCCGCTCGCGTTCGGCGGCGTGGCGGTCGACGCCGTCGGGGCTCCGACGGTCGCGCTGCTTTTCGCGTACGTCGCGGTCCGCTCGTTCGTCGACGTCGAGGTCCCGAACGTCAGGGACGTCGCCGCCGACGCCGCGCGCGACGTGGCGACGCTCCCCGTCGTCTACGGGGTCGGGCGGACCCGGCGCGTCCTGCTCGGCGTCGACGCGCTCGCCGCGGGACTGCTGGCGGCCCTCGCCGGGACCGGCACCGCGTCGCGGCCCGCCCTCGTCGCGCTCGCCGCGGGGCTCGCGGTCTCGGTGGCCGTCACCGCGCTGGCCGACCGGCTGGACGGGGCGACGCTCGGCGTCGCGCCGGACTGTAGCTACCTCGTCGCGGGCACCGTTCTCCTCGCGCTCGGCTGGTGAGCGCCACGCTCCCGGCTTCGCGGACGTGACACCCGATTTTTGGACGAAATAATACGACCCGATGAGTTATAAATCCAATACGCCTTGAACACGGTATGGCAGCGCTGGCTCCGCTTTCGGTCGCGCTCCTCGTCGCCGTGACGATCGGGCTGGCGGCGGCGATCCTCGCGTGGCGGGAGCGGCCGGAGCCGGGCGCGACGTGGCTCGCCGTCCTCCTCGCGGGACAGGTCTGGTGGGCGACGTTCCTCGTCTTCGAGCTGGAGGCGGCGACCCTGCCCGCGAAGGCGCTGTGGTACGACGTCCAGTGGGTCGGCGTCGTCGCGATTCCGGTCGGGTGGCTCTTCTTCGCGCTGTCGTACACCGGATACCACCGCTACGTGACCCGCTTCTCCGTCGCGCTCGTGTCCGTCATCCCCGTCGCCACCGTCGCGGTCGCCGCCGCCGGCGACCCCGGGGACCTCCTCGCAGTCGACCGAGTCGTGCGCGAGACCGCCGTCGGGACGTTCCTCGACATCGCTCCCGGACCGCTGTACTACGTCATCGCGGGCTACACCTACCTCCTCGGCGCGGTCGGCTCGGTCCCGCTGCTACAGCTGATCCGCGACGACGCGCGCCCGTTTCGGGGACAGAGCGCGGCGCTGCTGATCGGCACCGCCGCGCCGTGGGCCGGGAGCGTCGCGTACCTCACCGGCGCGATTCCGGTCCCGGGGCTCGACCCCACCCCGATCGTGTTCGCGGTCTCGGGGGTGACGTACCTCTTCGCGCTCTCGCGGTTCCGGCTGCTGACGCTCGCGCCGGCCCCGCGCCGCCGCGCGCGACAGCTCGTCTTCGAGCAGCTCCACGACCCCGTGTTCGTCGTCGGGGCCGAGGACCTGCTGGTCGATCTGAACGAGAGCGCCTCCGAGACGTTCGGCATCGACCGCCGGGCGGCGATCGGCGAGCGGGCCGGGGCGATCGTCCCCCGGTACGACGCGGTGCGCGAACTCGACGGCGAGCGGGGGTCGCCGCGGCCGATGTCGATCGTCGGGCGCGACGGGCAGCGGCCGTACGAGGTGACGATCAGGGACGTGGTCGACGACCACGACCGCACCACCGCGAAGGTGATCGCCTTCCACGACGTCGGGGCGTACCTCGGCCAGCAGCAGCGGCTCAACGTGCTCAACCGGGTGTTCCGCCACGACGTGCGGACGGAGACCAACCTCATCCTGGGGTACGCCGAGCGGCTGCGGGCGGACGCGACCGACGAGCGCGCCCTCGCGATCATCGAGGAGAGCGCGGGACGGATGCTCGAACTCAGCGAGCGCACCCGGACCGCCGGGGAGCTGTTCGACCCGACCGAGGAGGCGAAGTCGGGGGCGCTCCCGGACGTCGTCGACGAGGTCGTCGCGGACGCTCGGGACCTCGACCCCGACGCCCGGATCGAGACCGGGCGGGTCCCGGACGTCACGGTCTCGTCGGTGTTGCGGGTCGTCTTGGAAAACCTCTGTTCGAACGCGGTCCGGCACAACGACACCGAGACGTCGTGGGTGCGGATCGACGCCGCGGTCGCCGACGGGTGGGTGGAGGTCACCGTCGCCGACGACGGGCCCGGCATCGACCCCGCCGAGTACGACGTGTTGGACCGCGGCACGGAGACGCCGCTCCGCCACGGGAGCGGGATCGGGCTGTGGATCGTCAAGTGGGGCGTCGACCACCTCGGCGGCCGGATCTCGTTCGCCGAGCGCGAGCCGCGAGGAACCACGGTGACGGTGTCGGTTCCGATCGACGAGTCGGTGACGGGGAAACCCTCGTCGGACGAGGGTCGATAGTCACTTGCGGCCGGAGGGCGACCTCGCCGTATGGACGCTACGGCCACAACGTATCTCCCGTACGCGCTGCTCGCGATGGGCGCGTACGCGCTGGTCGCCCCGCTGATGCGCGTCGCCACGTCGGGACCGAACGCGATCCCGAGCGACGTCGCTGTCGTCGTGTCGAACACGCTCCTCATCGTCATGGCTATCGGCGTGATCGCCTACACCGGGCAGGGGTTCGCGACGCACCTCGCCTCGCCGAAGCTGCCGCACGTGCTCGCCGCGGGCTTCTTCCTCGGCGTCGGGATCCTCGCTTTGTACCGGTCGCTGTCGCTCGGCCCGGTGAGCGTCGTGACGCCCGTCTTCGCGATGTTCCTCGTCTTCTCGTCGGTGATCGGCTTCCTGTTCCTCGGCGAGTCGTTCACCCTCCGGAAGGGGCTCGGGATCGTCTTCGCCGCCGCCTCCGTCTACCTGGTCTCCGGCGGGTAGCGACGGCGCGACCGGCCGCCGGCCCCCGGACCTCGCCGCCCCGACCGCCCCGTCGCCGTCGCCGATCCGGAACCGCCTGCCGCGTGACGAAACCCCTTTACTCGCCAGCGGAAAAGGAGCGCACCCGCCGTGTCTCGCCTTCCGAAATCCCTGCGCGCGCTGCTCTCATACGTCGATCGCCTCCCGAACCCGTTCCGTCTGCTCATCCTCTACATCGGGTTCGCCCTCGCGCGGGTCGGCCTGATCGACCGCCACCGCGTGGTCCGGACGACTGACCTCGCGTGGCCGCGGATCGTCACGGGGATCGCCCGGATGTCGAAGAACGCGGTCGACGTGGCGATGGTCGGCGTCGCGGTCGGCACGAGCGCCGTCGCCGGCGTCGGGTTCGCGGGCCCCTACTGGGGGCTGGCGTTCGCGTTCGGCGGCGGCGTCGCCGGGGGGACCATCGCCTTAGTCTCCCAGCGGTTCAGCGCCGAGGCGTTCGGCGAACTCGGCGACGCCGTCCGGTCGAGCGTCCTCCTCGCGGTGGCTATCACGGTCCCGGTCAGCGCGGCGTTCTGGGCGTACGCCCCGGCGTTCATCGACGCGCTGAGCAGCAACGAGCGCGCGATCGCCTACGGCGCGGACTACCTCCGGGTGGTCGGGCTCGGCGTCCCGTTCGCCGCGCTCAACCTCGTCGGGAGCCGCGTGCTGGTCGGCTGCGACGACGCCTACACCGCGATGCAGGTGCGGGCGGGCGGCGCGGTCGCGAACATCGTCCTCAGCGCGCTGTTCATCTTCGGCTTCGGCTGGGGCGTCGAGGGGGCCGCGATCGGGACCGTCCTCTCGAACGTCCTCGCGGTCGGCGGCTTCACCGTCGGGCTCGTCCGCGGCAGCGCCCCGCTGATCGGGGAGTTCCCGGTCTCGATCGACCCGACCGGCTCGTACGTGAACCCCGGAATGCTGCGCGACCTCGTCGAGATCGGCGTCCCGGTCGGCGCGCGCAACCTCGTGTGGACGGCCGCCGAGTTCCCCATGCTCGCCATCCTCGACGTGTTCGGCGAGAACACCGTGGCGGCGTTCGTCATCGCCCGCCGCATCTGGGGGATCATGAACACCCCCGGCTGGGGGTTCGGGCTCGCCTCCTCCAGCTTGGTCGGGCAGGAACTGGGCGTCGAGCGCCCCGACGAGGCGGAGGCGTACGCCCGGGACATCATCCGCTTCTCGGTGGCGACGTACGCCGTCTCCGCGGTGTTGATCGCCGTCTTCGCGACGCAGATCGTCTCGCTGTTCGCCAACTCGCCGAACAGCCCGGAGATACCGATCGCCGTGAACCTCGTGTACGCGGCCTGCGCGGCGGTGATCTTCCAGGGCGTCTCCGGCGGCGCGGCCGGCCCGCTCGACGCCGCCGGCGACACGAAGATTCCGTTCGCGAGCCAGTTCCTCGGGATGTTCTGCGTGTCGATCCCGCTCGCGTACGTCGGCGCGCACGACGCGACGCCGGCGATAACGGTTCCCGACGTCCTCGCGATCCCCGCGGTGGAGGTCCCGCTCGTCGGGGTGACCGTCGGGGCCGCTGAGATCCCGTTCGTCGGGTTCACGGTCCCGGAGGTCGCGCTCCCCGCGATCGGCCTGTGGGGACTCTACATGGCGTTCATGGCCGAGACCACGATACCGGCGCTGATCAACTACCTGCGGTTCCGCTCGGGCAAGTGGAAGAAGATCAGCGAGGCGTATCGCCCCGAGGCGACCGCGGACGACTGAGGCGTCGGACGGCGGACGACCGAATCAGGAGGCCGAACCGACCGATCCCTTCGACGCTCCGATCGAGCGCTCGGCGGATCGAACGCAGCTACATCACACATACAGTAGTGTATGTATTGTGGAATTCAGAGTGCCAAATGTTCTCTGAAGTAGTCCTTTCTGGCCCCATGAACGAGAGTATTGATAATTAGGGGCAATACTTATGCGACAGGGACGCGTACGAATCGACGTGAAAAACTGCGAGAAGGGCCGTCGGTTCGGGTCAGCCGTAGTGCTCTTACAGGGAGTCGTGACGGCGCTGTTCCCACGAGCGAGCGTCCGGCTCACGAAGAAGATGATAGGGAAGAACTTCGACAACGCCGACGAGCTCGAGGCGACGCCGGCTTACGTCCGGCAGCTTCGTGCGATCGGCGTGGGAATGATCGCGGCTGGCGGGACCGGGCTGCTGCTCGAGGACGCGACGGAGTCGGAGGCCGAAGTCGTCGAAGCGGCCGACGAAGCGACTACCGGCGGCGAGGACTGAGCCGGCCTCGGAATCGAGATCCGGCGAGCCGCCGCCCGTCGGCCTCCCGTCGGGTATCGCGGGCGTCGTCCCGCTGCGTCCCGCGTGCGCAGGGGTGGCGAGACGGCCCAGTACGCTTTTGTTCGGTCCGAGAGTGGGTTCACTCGTGAACGACGAGCTATTCGAACGGATCCTGATACCGATCGCGGGCCCCGACGACGCCGAGGCCACCGCGCGGGCGGTCCGGCCCCACCTCGACCCGGACACGACGCTCATCGTGACACACGTGACGGCTGGCGAGAGCGCCGAGACGACGATCAAGACGGGTCGGGACCAGTTCGCGGGGGCGACCTACGAGACGTTCTACGACATCCTCTACCGAGACGACCTCGAGTTCGAGTGGGTGACGCTCGAAGCGCCGGAGGTCGCGGCCGGGCTGGTCGACGCGATCGACATGACCGAGGCGACGCTCGTCGCTTTCACCCCCCGAGACATCGACGCGTGGAAGCGAGCGATCACGGGCGACCCGGGAGGTCGCCTCATCCGAGCGGCCGACGTCCCGGTTATGGTCTTCCCGGACCGGCGGGCCTGACGGAGGGCCGGCGGACGAGGCCTCCCGCGGGCGTTTACTACTGGAACCCGCTACTGATATCCGACCGGCGTCCTCCGCTCACCGCTCGTCGACGTGGCGGACCTGAACGGCGACGCCGCGCGTCGATCCCGCCATCTCCGGGCCGGACATCTCGGCGCGGCCGACCGCGAACGCCTTCGGGCCCTCGATCACGACCTCGTCGCCGACGCGGATCCCGTCGTCGGCGTCGACGACGCCCGGCGCGAGGACGGAGCCGTGCGGGACGAACGCGTCGATCTCAACGCGTTTCGTCGGCGCGTCGCTCTCGACCCAGCGGCGCGCGCCGGCGAGGGTGAAAGAGAGGGTGCCGTACTGGGGGACCATCGTCGCCAGCTGTTCGCCCGGCTCGCCCTCGCGGCCGGCGTCGGGGTCGTCGCCCCAGACCTGAAGCTTGGGATAGCGCCCCGTCGTTCGGATCTCGCCGCCGAACAGGTCGTCGCCCGCGCCGTCGCCGAGCAGGTAGTCGGCGAGCGCACGGACCGTGTTGTGTTCGCGCTCCCGCTTGCTGTAGGCCGGCTCGCCCTGTAGGGCGGCGTTCAGCTCCCCGAGCGACTCGTCGGTCGTCGGGTGGTCGACGCAGGTGTACTCGAAGGGGACATCGATCTCGGGAGCGGCCTCGACGCGCTCGCAGATCTCGCGGTAGCCGTCCTCGGGGACGTGCGCGACGACGCGGGAGTAGTCGTTGCGTTCCAGATAACGGCGCAGCACCTCCGCGACGAACGATATCTCGTCCTCGCTCCAGTCGCCGGTGACCACCGAGTCGTAGTGTTGGGCGGGGTAGGTCGTCTCCAGCTCCTGCGGGACCACGCCGATCGGCGAGGTCATCGAGACGGTGTGGCCGCGCCACTTGATCGCGTCGTGGAACTGGCGGTGGCTCTGGGAGTCGCTGTACGGCTTCGTCGCCGAGCAGGGGACCAACACGAGCGGCTGGTCGGTGAATCGGTTTCGGTAGCGGCTCGTGACGCGGTCGGCGAACCGCCGGATCTCGACGCGATCGAGCGTTTCCGCCGACGCCGCCGTCACCTCGGCGTCGCGCATGAGCGGCGTGCGCGCTTCGAGGTACCCCCACTGGTCGTCGAACTCGCGGAGGGCGGCCGTGAGCCACCCCTCGTGGCGGGCCTGCCCCTCGACGTAGTCGCGCAGTCGACCGCTCCGGATCCGCTCGCGGACCCGGCGGAGCTCGGCGCGGAGCGCGTTCACGTTGTGCTCGGCGCAGTCGGCGCGGGTGAACTCGCTCCGGGGGTTCGCGCAGGCCGGGCAGGCGCAGGGGAGTTCGTCGAGGTCTTCGAGGAAGTGCTCCGCGTCGGCGGTGAGGTACATCCCCTGCGTCCCCTTGGTCCGGGCGAGCGTCGCGTCGACGAGGTCGACGCCGGCGTACGCGAGGACGGCGACGTTCCGCGGCGTCACGACGCCGGAGAGGCCGAGCGCGGCGTCCGGCGGCAGGGATCCCTTCGCCCGGAGGATCGCGTCGCGGAACGCCTCGCCGTGCCCGACGAACCCCTGCGCGTCCGAGAGGAGGTACGCGTCCGCGCCGAGGTCGCGCGCCCCCTCGCTGTCGACGACCGCCGCGGTCGGGAACGCCGCGTCCGGGTGGTCGACCGCGAACGACTCGCGCACCTCGTCGCGCGTGCCGGCCGGGAACGACCGGTGCGGGAGCACCGTCAACGCGTTCTCGTCGCCGTCGGGCACCTCGCGGTCGCCGGCCCAGAGGCTCCCGGCGTCGTCGAGGAACGGGTCCGCGAGCGCCGGCGTGGTCACCGGGTCGGCGAGGCGGACCTCGCCGAGGCGGGCCGCGCCGTCGCGCTCGTGGACCTCGAAGTGATCGGTCATACCACCACTCGCGCGGGGACGGTCAATTCTCTTGTGTTCCGCGGTCGGTCAGGGTCCGTCGCGCGGGGCGTCGCGCCGACCGCTCCGCCGCAACTGTTAGGCGGTCCGCGACCGACGGATCCGTATGGATCCGACCGGCCCGTGGGACCGCGAGCGCGTCGACGAGTTCCTCGCCGACGCCCGCGTCCCGATCCGCCTCGGCTGTCGCACGCCGAGCGACCGCCCGTGGATCGTCTCGCTGTGGTTCGCGTGGGACCCGGACGGAGGGGGCCGCGCCGACGGCGGGGGCGACTCCGCCGGCCCGACCGGCGCGATCCGCTGTGCGACGAGCGCGAGCGCCGACCTCGTCGAGTTCGTCGAACACGACGACGAGGTCTCCTTCGACGTGTCGACGAGCGACCCGCCGTACAAGGGCGTCCGCGGCCGCGGTCGCGCGACGGTCGTCCCCGACGAGGACAAGCGGCTCCTGCGGTCGCTCCTGACGCGGTACCTCGGCGGGACCGACAACGAGACGGCCGACCGGCTGCTGCGCCCGGAGCGCGAGGAGGTCGAGATCCGGGTCGAACCCGAGCGGCTCCACACGTGGGACTACTCCGAGCGCATGGGATCGCCAGAGGAGTGAGCCGGCCGCGGTCGGCCGCTCCGGTTCGGCGGTCCCCCCTCGGCCGCGGGTCGCCGCTCCCCCCTCGGCCGCGGGTCGCCGCTCCCCGTCGTTCTCCGACAGGCGATCGTTTAAGCGGTCGCCGGGCCACCCACGGGTATGAGCGTTCTCGACAACGACGAGTACCGCGAGTTCCGACGCGACCTCCACCGCCACCCCGAGCCGGCGTGGCGCGAGTTCTACACCACCGCCCGCATCGTCGAGGCCCTGCGCGAGCGCGACCTGACGGCGCTTCACGTCGGTCCCGAGGCGCTGGCGACCGAGGAGCGGCTGAACGTCCCGGACGACGACGAACTGGCCGAGTGGGAGGACCAGGCCCGCGAGGCGGGCGCGGACCCCGAGATTCTGGACCAGATCTCCGGCGGCTACACCGGCTGCGTCGCCGTCGTGGAGCGCGGCGAGGGCCCCGTTGTCGGCCTGCGCGTCGACATCGACGGACTCCCGATCACGGAGTCGGAGGAGGGAGACCACGTCCCGGCCGGAGAGGGGTTCCGCTCCGAGCACGAGGGGTTCATGCACGCCTGCGGCCACGACGCCCACGCGACGATGGGGCTCGGCGCGCTCGACGCCGTCCTCGACTCCGACTTCGCCGGCACGCTGAAGGTGTTCTTCCAGCCGGGCGAGGAGCAGGTCGCGGGCGGCAAGCCGATGGCCGAATCCGGACACCTCGACGACGTCGACTACCTCTACGCGGTCCACGTCGGCCTCGATCACCCCTCCGGCGAGGTCGTCTGCGGCGTCGAGGGGTTCCTCGCGGTGCGCCACCTGCTCGCGGAGTTCGAGGGCGAACCGGCCCACGCCGGCGCGCGCCCCGAGCAGGGCCGGAACGCGGTCCAGGCGATGGCGGCGGCGGTCCAGAACCTCTACGGCATCCCACGCCACGCCGACGGGCCGACCCGAGTGAACGCCGGCCTCGTCGGGGGCGGCACCGCGACGAACATCATCCCCGAGGAGTCGCACATCGAGGGCGAACTGCGGGGACAGACGACCGAACTGGCCGAGTACATGTCCGACCATGCCGACCGCATCCTGAACTCGGCCGCGGAGATGCACGACTGCGAGGTGGAGATATCGACGCTCGGCGAGGCCCCCAGCGCGACGAGCGACGACGCGCTCGCCGGCCTCGTCCGGGAGTCCGCGGGCGACGTCGCGGGCGTCACGAGCATCGTCGACAGCGACGACCTCGGCGGCTCCGAGGACGCGACGTACCTGATGAACTACGTCCAAGACCGGGGCGGACTCGCCTGCTACCTCGGCGTCGGAACCGATCACCCCGGCGGCCACCACACCAGCGACTTCGACGTCGTCGAAGACGACATCTCGATCGGCATCGACGTGATCGCCGGCGCGATCCGACGCGTGGCCGAGACGCGGCCGTAGCGGGACTGGGCCTCAAAAACACCAATTTTGGGACATAATGTGGGACGGTGGCGCGTGCCTGCGAGCGGCCGACAGGCCGCGAGCCAGCACGCGCGAGGGAGTCGCTCGCCGCAGGCGAGCGACGAGGCTGGGGAGGCGTGAGGTGCTGTTGCTGTGTGGGGCGGGAATCGAAGGGGCAGCCGGGAGGCGGGCGCAGGCGACGGTAGGACCGCAGCGAGTGAGCAACGCGAACGAGCGAGGACCGCCCCGAGCGTGCGCCCGCCTCCCGGCTGGGGCTTCGGTGGTGTTCGTGTTGATCTGTGATTTACGAGCGGCTACTGCGGCGTACACCCTCGCTGACGGTCGACGCCGTAGCCGCACGGACTGTACTCAATTCAGAACGTCAGGTGCGAACTCGACGACGGCCCCTCGTCGTCGCCGTCGTCGTCGGGTAACTCCTCGTAGAGGTAGGTGAGGTCGTCGTCGGTGAGGAACACCGCGCCGTCGCGGACGGCCACGTCGACCTCCCGCAGCGTCGTCCCCGCGGCCTCGCCGTTGTCACAGGAGCCGTCGCAGGCGTCGAACGCCGAGCCGTGCTTCGGGCAGACGACCGACCCGCCGCGGGTGACCGCGCCGATATCCTCACGATAGAGTCGCTGGTCCTCGTGGGTACAGCGGTTGATCCACGCGCGGACGGGACCCTCGCCGTCCTGTGTCTCTCCCGGCTCGTCGACGCAGGGCACGAGGAACACCTCGCGGTCGGCGTCGCCCTCGCGGGCCGTGAACGCCCACGAGCCCGCCTCGCGCACGGTCTCGACGGTCGTGAGTCGGTAGTCGGTCATCGGGTGCGTCGGCGTCCGGTCACCGTGTCAGTACTTCGCGTCCGCGCCGGTCGTCTCGTACACGCGGTCCATGATGGCGTCGCGCTCGCGGGTCCAGTTCGCCATCGCGGCGGGGCTGGTCGGATACTCGTCGTAGTGGCCGATCAGCTCGTCCGCCAGCGACTTCGTCTGGTAGAAGTTCCGGATCGTCCCCCAGTAGCCGAAGCTCTTGATCGCGGCCTTCACCTTCAGCCCGAAGGACATCGAGGTCGAGCCCTCGTAGAGCGCCTCCGCGAGCTTCTCGCCCGGCAGCGACGCGAGCAGGCCCATCAGGTCGTCCACGTCGACCGCGGTCGAGAGGACGTTGTACACGTCGAGGCCGGCGTACCGCCCGCCGAAGTGGTCCATCACGCGGGTGTTGTACCGCCAGAGGTTCTCCTCGCTCACGTCGCCGTCGGAGACCGCCTTCACGGCCTGCTCGCCGGCGTACTTGCCCGCGTACGCCGCGCCAGCGATGCCGCCGCCGGTCGTCGGGTTCACGTGGCCCGCGGCGTCGCCGACCGCCATGTACCCCGGCGCGACCGCCGAGTCGTAGGGGCGTCGCGTCGGCAGCGCGCCTCCGAGCTTGTCCCTGACCTCCGCGCCCTCGAACTCGGGGCGGTCCCGGAGGTCCTGTTTCAGCGACTCGATCAGCTGCATCGGCTCCTCGGTCATCTGGAAGCCGAGTCCGGCGTTGATCTCCGTCGCCGTCCGGGGGAAGTACCAGAGGTAGCCCGCGGCGCGGTCCGTCGCCTTGAACACCAATGCGTCGTCCCACTCGACCGGCTCCGGCACGTCGACGATCTCGCGGTACGCGGAACAGAACTGCGAGTAGCGGACGTTCGTGTCGAAGGTGGTCCCCTCGAAGTCGGCCTTGTCCTGAAGCAGCGAGAGGGACCCCGCGCCGTCGATGACGAGGTCGGCCGCGTACGTCCGGGGGTCGCCCTTCCGCACCGCGCGCAGCCCCGTGACGCGGCCCGTCTCGTCTTGTACCACGTCGTTGATGACGGTGTCGTAGTGGAAGTCGACGCCCGCGTCCTCCGCGCCGGCGATGATCTGGCGGCCGTACTCCCAGCGGTCGATGACGGCGAGCTCGCCGGGGACGGGGATATCCAGAATCGTGTCCTCCTGCGGGATCTCGAAGCGACCGTGATCGACGCCGGTGTTCGTGAACGCCGGCTCCAGCCGGTCTTTCGGGATCGCCTCGGGGAACGCGTCCGCGCCCTTCAACGCGTCGCCGCAGGCGATGTGGCCGGCCTCCTCCTCGTCCTTTCGCTCGACGATGACGACGTCGAGCCCCTCGTTCGCGATCGTCGCGGCCGCGTAACAGCCGGCCGTCCCGGCCCCGGCCACGACGACGTCGTACTCGTCGATATCCATTACCGGAGCGTGTCGTGCGCCGGGCAAAACTCTTTGCTCCCGTTTCGGTCGGGTCCGAGAGGTCGGATTCCGCGGCGCGCCGCGGCCCGACGGATCCGACGGCGGAGCCTGACTGTTCAGGCTCGGCGTTTAACGGCGTGGAGCCGCGTTTCACGGACATGGGACGACTGGACGAGGTCGACGCGGACCGGATCCGGGCGTGGCTGCCGGAGGTCCGGTCGGCGGAGGCGACCGCGGCGCTCATGATCGCCGTCGCGTACGACCGGGGAATCGGCACGGCGGAGCTCGCATCGTGGTACGACCGACCGGAGGAGTGGGTCGAGGAGACGGTCGACGCCCTCGACTCGCCGCGGTTCGTCTCGACGGTCGCTCGGCTCGAAGGGGTCGACGTCGAGGCGGTCGCCGCGGAGTCGAACCTCGCGCCCGACACGGTCCGGGACTGGTTCGACGACCTCGCCGACCGACCGGTCGCCGACGCGGCCGACGTGGTGCGACGCTACGCCGAGGGGGCCGTCGAGCCGGTGCGGACGGGGACCGCCTCGACCGTCTACCACCTCGACCGCGACGCCGCGGAGGAGCGCGGCTGGTCGGTGACGGACGACGACCTCTTCGCGAAGGCGGCCGAGGCGGACCTCGGACTGCCGGAGTACGGCCGCTTCCTCGTCGAGCCGGGCGAGTCGATCTTGGAGGCCGCCGAGCGGGGCGGCCGGTCGTGGCCGTACGCCTGCCGCGGCGGTGCCTGCTCGAACTGCGCCGTGGTCGTCGTCGAGGGCGACGTGGCGATGCCCGGCCAGTCGATCCTCTCGGACGAACAGATCCGCGAGTCGAACGCCCGCCTCTCCTGCGTCGGCGTCCCGATCACCGACGAGGTCAAGATCGTCACCGGGATCGGCGACACCGAGGCGTTCGCCGACCTCCGCCTCCCGTCGCCGAGCGACACCGCCGAGACGTCGGACTGACACCCCCCGTCGGACGGGGCTTCGTCCGACCGCGACCTACTCTTCCGTCTCGTAGTGTTCGCCCGCCGCCTCGGGGATCTGGGTCCGGCCGACCAGCGTGAGCACGACGATCACCATCACGTACGGGATGGTCTGGACCAGCGTGTCCGGGACCGCGTAGCCGAGCTGCTGGAGCCGGATCTGTATCGCGTCGAGGCCGGCGAACAGCGCGCCAGCGCCGAGCGTGCCGAGCGGGTTGTAGTTGCCGAACAGGTACGCGACGATGGCGATGAACCCCTTCCCCTGGACCATCGTCTCCCCGGAGCCGACGAACTGGCCGATGGACAGCGCGAGCGCGGAGCCGCCGATCCCGGAGAGGAATCCCGAGAGCAGCACGCCCGCGTAGCGCACCTTCGAGACCGAGACGCCGACCGTGTCGAGCGCCTTCGGGTTCTCGCCGGCCGCCCGGAGGTGCTTCCCGAAGGCGGTCCGGTTCAGCAGCCACCACGACCCGGCCGTCGCGAGGATCACCAGTATCGCGGAGTACAGCCAGCCGACGTTCGCGCCGAGGTTCGGCGTGTTGACGCCGCCGAAGAACACCGTCGACATGAACGGCGCGAGCCCCAAGGCGATGAGCCAGACGGCCAGTCCGGCGATGATCTGGTCCGCCTTGAACTCGATACAGACGACGGCGAACACCGCCGACAGGAGCGTCGACGCGGCGATGCCGGCGAGGAACCCGACCGCGAGCGCCGGGACGCCGAGGACCGCGTTGCCGATCCCGACGACCGACGCGGCGTACACCGAGACGAACGCCGAGATGATCAGCAGTCCCTCCAGCCCGATGTTGATGACGCCCGACTTCTCGGCGAAGATGCCGCCGAGCCCGGCGAGCACGATGGGGGCCGCGAGCCGCGCCGTCGACGTGGCGGTGCTCGTCGAGAAGACGATCCCCGCGAGGTCGCCGGCGACCGAGTCGGGGAACAGGAGCCCGAGCAGCCCGAGCAGCGCGAACACGCCGACGGTGCCGACGACGAGCGACCGCACGTAGTCGGACTCGAACAGCCCCTCCATGAACCGCGTCGACGACAGCGGGTTACGCATCGGTCTCACCTCCCTCGCCGCCGGCGGTCCCGTCCGGCTCGGCCGCCGGTCCGACGCCGCCCCCGCCGAGGCCGGCGTACCGGCCGATCATCCGGAAGAACTCCGGCATCGCGACGAAGAGGATGATGAGCCCGCGCAACACGGCGACGAGCTCCGTGGGGACGTCGGTGCGGAAGCCGATCTCCAGAGCGCCGCCCTTCAGGATCCCGAAGAGGAACGCCGCCGGCAGCACGCCGATCGGGTTGTTGCCGGCGAGGATCGAGACGGTGATGCCGTCGAAGCCGAGGTCCGGGATCGAGGCCAGCCACCGGCCCTCGGACATCAGCACCCACACCGCGCCGCCGACGCCGCCGAGCGCGCCGGACAGCGTCATCGCCCGGACGGTCGTGAGCTTCGCGTTCACGCCGCCGTACTCGGCCGCGGCGGCCTGAACGCCGCTCGTCCGGAGGTCGTAGCCGAGCGAGGTGTGTTCGACGAAGTAGTACAGCGCGCCGATGAAGCCGACCCCGATGAGCAGCGCGACCAGCGCGAAGTCGCTGGAGGTGGGGAACAGCCACGGGCGCAGCTGCGCGTACTCGGGGACGTACTCGGTGGCGACCACGGACGAGCCCTCGGCGCGGAACACCTCCAACACGAGCACGTACGCGACGTTCGCGGCGACGAAGTTGAGCATGATCGTCGTGATCACCTCGTTGGCGTCGGCGTACGCCTTGAGCGCGCCGGGTATCGCGCCCCACAGCCCGCCGCCGACCGCGCCGGCCGCGGTGCCGATCACGATCAGCACGACCCCGCCGACGGGGCCCGCCGGGAGCAGCGGCGCGAGCGCGAGGATCGAGAGCGCGGTCGCCAGCCCGCCGACGACGAGCTGGCCCTGCGTCCCGATGTTGAACAGCCCGGCGCGGAAGGCGACGGCGACGGACAGCCCCGTGAAGATAAGCAGCGTCGTCTCGGAGAGCGTCAGCCCGAAGGAGAGGTTGAGCGGGGTCCAGCCGGCGTTGAAAAGCCCCGGCTCGCCGACGGCGAACGGGTAGCCGAGCGCCCCGTTGAACAGCACGACGTACACCTCGACGGGGTCGTAACAGAACCCGACCCCGGTGAACGGCAGCGTCCAGGCCGCGGTCGAGCACTCGGCGATCCGACCGGAGACGAGCACGATTCCGAACCCGAGGGCGATCGAGAGGAGAATCGCGGCGACGCTGATGACGAGCCGCTCCGCGACGGTCCGGTCGACGAACGGCCCGACCAGCCGGGCGAGGACGGACGCCGATCGGTCCGCGTCCGGATCGCTCACGCGTCCACCCCCTCCTCACCGGCGGTCGCTTCGTCGGGGTCGTCGCCCGGCCCGCCGGTCGCGGCGTCGTGGAGCGCGGCCCCCTCGATCGAGTCGTCGTCGGGCGACTCGCCGGCCATCAGCAGGCCGATCTCCTCTTCGGTCACGGTCGCGGGGTCGACGATTCCGGTGAACTCGCCCTCGTGCATCACCGCGAGTCGGTCCGAGAGGCCCTGTACCTCGTCGAGCTTCGAGGAGACCAGCAGGACCGCCTTCCCCTGTGACCGGAGTTCGAGCAGCCGGTCGTGGAGGAACTCCGTGGAGCCGATGTCGACGCCCCGGGTCGGGTGGGTCGCGACGACGAGCTCCGGGTCGCGCTCAAACTCGCGGCCGACGATGAACTTCTGCTGGTTGCCGCCCGACAGCGACTCGGCCTCGGCGTCCGCGTCCGGCGGGCGGACGTCGTACTGCTCGATGACGGACTCGGCGTGGTCGCGCGCTGCCCCCCAATCGAGCCGGCCGCCTCGCGCGAACGGCGCGTCGTGTTGGCTCCCGAGGATGCCGTTCTCGGTGAGGTCGTACGACATCACCAGCCCCCGCTCCTGTCGGTCCTCCGGGATGAACGCCATCCCGCGGTCGATCCGGTCGCGACGGCTCTTCCCGACCATCGACTCGCCGCGGTAGCGGATCTCGCCGTCAGTCGCCTCGCGCAGCCCCGTGACCGCGTCGACGAGCTGGGACTGCCCGTTGCCGTCGACGCCCGCGACGCCCAGCACCTCGCCGGCGCGGAGCTCGAACGAGAGGTCCGAGACCGCCTCGACGCCCCGGTCGTCGTCGACGCTGAGACCGGTCACTTCGAGCACGCGGTCGCCCGGCTCCTGCGGGGTCGTCGCGGGCTCCATCAGCACCTCCCGGCCGACCATCATCTCCGCGAGCTCCTCGCGAGTCACGTCCGCGGACGCGACCGTGCCGACGTTGACGCCGTCGCGGAGGACGGTGATGTCGTCGGCCGCAGACAGCGCCTCGCCGAGCTTGTGCGAGATGAAGATGATCGTCTTCCCCTGCTCGGTGAGCTCGTCGAAGACGCCGTACAGTTCCTCGACCTCCTGCGGGGTCAACACCGCGGTCGGCTCGTCCATGATGAGCACGTCGGCCCCCCGGTACAGCGCCTTCAGGATCTCGACGCGCTGCTGTTCGCCCACCGAGATGTCGGCGACCGTCGCGTCGGGGTCGACGTCGAAGCCGTACCGCTCGCTCAGTTCGACGACGGCCTCGCGGGCCGCCTCTCGGTCGACGCGGAGGCCGCCCCACGTGGTCGGCTCGTTGCCTAAGACGACGTTCTCCCACACCGTCATCGGGTCGACGAGCATGAAGTGCTGGTGGATCATGCCGACGCCCGCGTCGATCGCGTCCCGCGGCGAGTCGAACGACTGCGCCTCGCCGTCGAGGCGGACGGTCCCCTCGGTCGGCCGGTAGAGACCGTACAACACGTTCATCAGCGTGGTCTTGCCGGCCCCGTTCTCGCCGAGCAGGGCGTGGACGCTCCCGCGTTCCACCGCGAGATCAACGTCGTCGTTCGCGACGACCCCGGGGAATCGCTTCGTGATACCGTCCAAGTGGACCGCCGGGTTCATTCACCCGTAACTCCGCACCGGAGCCTAAAAACGCGCGGATTTCCGACCGGGGTGGCGGTTCTGTCGGCCGTCTGACCGACACGTCGGAGGGTCGAAGCCCGGCGCTACCGGCGACGCCTCTGAAAAGCCGCGGTCGAAGAACGGACGCCGAGTCGGCGAGAAGCCGGATTCGGTGAAAAGCCGAGGTCGGCGAGAAGCCGAGGTCGGCGGTCGACGCCGACGCGTCCTCAGTTGCTCGTGGTGTCCGGCACGTCGATGTTGCCGGCGATGATCTCGTCGCGGGCGTCCGAGACCGCGGTCACGATCTCGTCGGGCACCTGGTCGCCGATCTCCTGTCCGTAGACGCACTCCACGCCGTTGGACTCCAGCCCGAGCGCCGTCGTCGAGCCGCCCTGATGGTCGCCGTCGACGACGTTCGAAATCGACTCGTACACCGCGGTGTCCACGCGTTTCACCATCGAGGCCAGGATCACGTCGGCGAACGAGTCTTCGGTGACCGACTGGTCCTGGTCGACGCCGAAGGCGAACCGACCCTCGGACTGCGCGGCCTGGAAGACGCCGACGCCCGTCGCGCCCGCGGCGTGATAGACGATGTCGGCCCCGCTCTGATACATCGACAGCGCCTGCTCCTGGCCGCCCGAGGGGTCGGCGTAGCTGCCGACGTAGCTCGTGGAGACGTCGACGTCGTCGGAGGCGTAGTCGACGCCGGCCTCGAAGCCCGCCTGGAACCGGCGGATGACCGGGCTGTCGACCCCGCCGATGAACCCGACGTTCGTCGAGTCGGGGGCGGTCGAGCCCGCGCCCGCGGAGAAGTCGGTCTCGGTCAGCCGCGCGGCGAGGACGCCCATCAGGAACGAGCCCTCCTCCTCGCGGAACAGGTAGTTCGCCACGTTCGACGCGTCCACCGTGGTGTCGACGATCATGAAGTCCTGATCGGGGAACTGCGACGCGGTCTCGGTGAGCGCGTCGCCCTGGTTGAACCCGATACAGGAGACGAGGTCGTAGTCCGGGTCGGTCGAGCTCGCGTACCGCTGCTGGTACTGGCCGAACTCGCCGGTGCCGTCCGGCTCCGACTCGGCGTACTCGATGCCGAACTCCTCCTCGGCGTCGACGATGCCCTGCTTGGCGGCGTCGTTGAACGAGTTGTCGCCCAGTCCGCCGTCGGAGTAGACGATGCCGACCCTCGCCGGGGGAGAGTCGGAGCCGTCCTCCCCGTCGGAGCCGTCACCGCCGTCCGAACCGTCACCGCCGTCCTCCCCGTCGGAGCCGTCACCGCCGTCGCTCGGGCCGCCGCTACAGCCGGCGAGGCCGATCAGGCCCGCTGCGCTTGCCGCCTTGACGAACCGCCGCCGATCGAAGTCGGATGCCATCTCGTTCGTACACCCGTCGGAACAGGGGATAAATTCACCGTTCCCCGCCCACCGAGGTGACACGTTCGTGAAAAGAAGCGGCGGTATTACGCCGATATCGCGGGTATTTCGAGCCGTTCGATCCACGAACCCGGATTCCTCACGGTCGTAAACGGCCGGTCGGGCGCTCGGACCGCGGGCTTACGCCGCCGCGACCGCGTCCTCGACGACCCCCTCGACCTCGGCGACGAGGGCGTCGACGTCGTCGCTCTCGGCGTACACCCGGACGTACGGCTCCGTCCCGGACGGACGCACTAGCGTCCACGAGGCGTCGTCGAACTCCAGTCGGACGCCGTGGTCGGTGTCGACCGCTGCGTCGGGGAACGCCGCCGGCAGCGCCGTCTCCAGCCGGTCCATCACCGACTCCTTCGCGTCGTCGGGACAGGAGACGCTCACCTTGCGGTACGGGCGCTCGGTGACCGACTCGCGGAGCGCGGCGAGCCCCTCGTCGGCGACGAGGCGGGCGATCACCGCCGCGGAGGCCACGCCGTCGATCCACCCGCCGAAGCCGACGTGGATGTGCTTCCACGGCTCGGCCGCGAAGACGACGCGGGTGTCGTCGCCGCCCGCGCCGTCGGGGTCCGCCGCCGCCTCCCGCACCGCCGCGATCCCCTCGTGGAGCGCGCCGAGACGGACGCGCTCGACGCGGCCGCCGGCGTCGCGGACGCGCTCGTCGATCCGACCGGAGGCGTTCGGCGTCGTCACGACGACCGGGTCGTCGGCGTCGCTCTCGCGGGTGTACCGCTCCGCGAGCACCGCCAGCACCGTGTCCTCGTGGACGACCTCGCCGTCGGCGTCGACGATCACGATCCGGTCGGCGTCGCCGTCGTGACCGATCCCGAACGCGAATCCCTCCGCGTCGCCGGCGCTGTCGCCCCCGGCGTCCTCGCCGTCGCTCCCGCCTCCCGCCTCGGTCGGGCGGCCCGGCTCCGCGACGCCCTCGTTGGCGTCGGCGACGAACGCGCGCAGGTCCGCCAGCGTCTCCGGCGTCGGCTTGCTCCCGCGACCTGGGAAGTGGCCGTCGACGTTGCCGTTGAGCGTGACCACGTCCGCGCCGAGCTCGCGGAGGACGGTCGGGGTCGCGGGCGCGCTCATCCCGTTGCCGCAGTCGACCGCGACCCGGAGGCCGTCGAGGGGCGCGCCGAACCCCGCGGCGTACTCGCGGACGTCGGCGAGGTAGCCGTCGAGCGGGTCGGTCCGGGTCGCCTCGGTCCACTCGTCCCACGGCGCGACCGACTCCTCGTCGGCGACGCGCGACTCGACGGCCCGCTCCAGCTCCCGGTCGAACTCGGTGCCGTCGCGGAACAGCTTGATCCCGTTGTCGGTCGGCGGGTTGTGCGAGGCGGTGAGCATCACGCCGTACCGCCCCCGCGAGGCGTGCGCGAGCGCCGGCGTCGGGAGCCGACCGGCGCGGCGGACGGCCACCCCGCCCGCGGCCAAGCCGGCCTCCGTCGCGGCCGCTAGCGCCGACCCCGTCACCCGCCCGTCGCGGGCGAGGACGACCGTCGGGTCGGGGCCCTCCTCGCCGTCGGCTCCCTCTCGCGATCGGATCTCGGCACCCACCGCCCGCCCGACGGCGAGCGCGAGCGCCGGCGTGACGCGGTCCTCGACGCCGCCGCGTATCCCGGCGGTTCCGAACAGGTCCATGTCGACCACCTCGGTGCCCGACAGTTAGTAGGCGTCGGTTGCGGACGGGGCGGGTGGGTCGCGGACGGGGCGTTTAAGCGGCGGGCGGTCCCACGGTCGGGCGATGACCGACCGCGTTCGCGCACACGTGTTCGTCTCGGGTCGCGTTCAGGGCGTCTACTACCGGGCCTCGACCCGCGACGCGGCCCGCGAGAGGGGCGTCGACGGCTGGGTTCGCAACCTCGACGACGGGCGCGTCGAGGCCGTCTTCGAGGGGCCAGAGGGCGACGTCCGCGACATGGTCGCGTGGTGCGAGACCGGCAGCGAGGCCGCCGAAGTCGACGACGTCGACGCCGAGTACGGCGAGCCGGAAGGAGAGGACGGCTTCGAGGTCAGGTGGTGACCGCGGGGGACGACGAGCGGCGACCCGGGCCGCCGCGGGCGGATCAGTCGTCGTCCGCGGCGGACAGACTCGCGGCGTTCATGCCGCCGGGCCGCTCCCGCACGCCGAACTCCTCCAGCGCGCGCAAGACGACGACCGCCTCGACCACGTCGCGCTCCTCGGTGTAGGGGTCGTCGACCGCGTCGAGGGTCGCCTCGGCCTCGCGTTCGAGCCGCGATTCCAGCTCCGTCTGGTCCGTCTCCGCCTTCGTCGCCGACAGCAACGCCTCGTGGTCCTCGCGGAGGTCGAGGGAGACGTGGGCGGCGTTACACCGCGAGAGCGGGTGGGTGTCCATCTCGATCGCGAGGTCGCTCACGAGGTCCCAGTCGTCGGCGCAGAAGCGCAGGGTGACGGTCCCGACCACGTCGCGCCACGAGATCGGCCCCCCGTTCTCCATGAGGGTGAGCGCCCGCGGCGGCACCGCGATCCGGGTGTGGGTGTCTTCGCGCCCGCAGAGGCAACACGGGGTGTTCTTCAGTCCGGCGTACACGGCCGATGTACGGGCCGGAAACGGGAGTGCGTTTCGGCGGCGACGGGCAGTCTGACCCCGTCGAAGACGACGGCGACCGGTCGCCCCCACAGAAAGCACTTACGCGGTCGGAGAGTCGCGTCACGCGATGGACCGCCCGTCACCGGCACTCGTTGCGGCCCTCTGTCTGCTCGTCGTCGGAGCGGGACTCGTCGCCGTCGCCGCCGGCGACCTGACGGACTACTCGGGCCCGCTGACGTACTCCGTGGAGGAGACGGACGGCGAAGTCAGCCGCTACGCGGCCCTCTCCGGGCCGGGGCAGGACCTCGTCGACGCCGGTACCGATCGCGACGGGGTCGCCGTCACCGGCGTCGACCGCGACGAGGCCGTCGCCGTCGACGAACTCCCCCCGGCGTTCGAATCGGGGGCGTGGAACTTCGTGAGGAGGGACGGAGAACTCGTGTGCCTGCTGCCGAGCGAGGACGCCGACACCGGGGATTTCAGGGTCGCGTTCGCGGACGGCGAGGGGTTCGCCTTCGAGTACGAGGCGCTCCCCGAGCGCGGACGGATACTCTTCACGGCGGCGACGGAGCGCCCTGACGGGCGTGTCTCGTACGCCGGACCGATTCCCGAGGGGTTCGAGGTCTCCTCGTTCTACGGCCCCGAATTAGCCGAGGCCCCCGCGGAAGGCGGGCTCTACTACGTGTTCGCGAACGGTCGGGCGTACGAGTTCGAAGTCCACGGACAGGGTCCGTGGGGCGGGTTCCCCAGCGTCGTCGGTGACTGCTACCTGATCGCCCTCGGTCTCGCCCTCGTCGGCGGCGGGGCGTACGGCTACGCGACCGCGTCGGTTCGCGCCCCGGCCGCCGCCGCGGTCGGCGCGAGCGTGTACCTCCTCCCGCCGCTCGTGGAGGCGGCGGGGCTGATCCGGTGGTCGATACGGCTCGACGGACATCACTACGCGGTGCCGTCCGTGATCGCTCTCGCCGTGGGCGGGGCGACGTACGCGCTCTTGAGCCGACTCGCGTCGCCGCAGACTAACGCCTGAGGGCGACGCGGCGGCCGCGCGACGCGCCGTCGGCCTCGGCCGGACCGGTTTCGTCGATCGGCGGGGGCACAAAACGTATGCTCCGGGCGGCTCAATTCGAGACGTACGACCCCTCCAGACATGGTTCCGATCCCCTCCGCCGTCTCTCCGCGATTCCGATCCGTCGAGGCGCTGGTGGCCGTCTACCTCGTCGCCGCGTTCGGTCTCACGGGCGTGCTCGCGAGCGTCTGGCTGCCGATCGAGTGGGCGGTCCCGGCGCTCGCGGTCGTCTCCGGGGCGCTTCTCGTTCCGTTCTGGCCGGCGTTCAGACGAGCGCTTCCGGACGGGGAGTGAGCCTACGCGTTACACTCGGCGAGCCACTCGTGGGCCCAGTCGTCGATCTCCTCGAAGACCGGCGCGAGCGACTCCCCCTTGTCGGTCAGGCTGTAGTACGTCGCCACGGGCGAGTCCTCCTCCAGCCGGCGGTCGACGAAGCCGGTCTCCTGGAGGTCGTCGAGCACGCGCGAGAGGGTCCGGGCGTTCGCGTCGGTCTCGCGTTTCAGCTCGTTGAACCGCGCCTCGCCGCTCAGCAGCTCGTGGAGGACGACGAGCCGCCACTTCGAGCCGATCTGCTCGATCGAGTCGACGACCGGACAGGGGGTCTCCGGCGCGCTCGCGGCGTCCGTCTCGGTTGCCGCGGCCGCCTCCGCCGCCGCCGAGTCGCTCGCGTCCGACTCCGCTCCACTCGCGGCCGCTTCCGCCTCTCCTGCCGCCGTTTCCGCCGACTCCGTGCCGGCGAGTTCCTGCGATGACATCGGTGTTACCTACTTACCCTATTGTCCGGGAAGCGATATATAGGTTACGTCCGTATAGCAGGTTACACGATGTTAGCTGAATTCGCGACGCTACCGCTCCAGTTCGACACCCCCCTCGCGGGCGAACTCTTCCTACTCGGCCGGATCCTGTTCGGCGTCACGCTCGCGTTCATGGGGTTCAACCACTTCACGGACCTCGAAACGATGGCCGGCTACGCCGAGTTCAAGGGGCTTCCCGCGCCGCAGTTCTCGGTGATCGCCTCCGGTGCCGTCCTCGTCCTCGGCGGACTGGGCGTCGCGGCGGGCGCGTTCCCCGTCGCCGCGGCCGGCGGCCTCGCCTTCTTCCTCATCGTCTCCGCCGTGACGATGCACGACTTCTGGTCGATGGACGACCCCGAGGAGAAGCAGAACGAGATGACGAGCTTCCTGAAGAACGTCTACGGCGCGGGCGCGGCGCTTGCGCTGCTCGCCGTCGGCGGCACCGCGTGGCCGTACGCGGTCGGCGTCGGTCTCTTCTGAGACGGGCCCCTCGGAGTCGCTCCGACCGCCGGAACGGCTAACCGTCTCGGCGGCGAGACCGGGGACATGAGCGACGCGCCCCCGACGACCGGGCTCCACCACGTCACGAACATCTGTACGGACATCGAGGAGACGCGGTCGTTCTACGAGGACGTCCTCGGCTGGCACACGGTCAAGCGCACGCAGAACTACGACGACCCCGGCACGCCGCACTACTACTTCTCGTCGACGCCCGAGGGCGAACCCGGGACCAACGTCACCTACTTCGAGTACCCCGACTCGCAGGGGACGCCCGGCCCGGGCGCGAGCCACCACTTCGCGTTCGGCGTCGAAGACGAGGAGGCCCTCCGCGAGTGGCGCGACCACCTGCGCGAACACGACGTGCGCGTCTCCGAGGTGAAAGACCGGACCTACTTCAAGAGCGTGTACTTCACCGATCCCGACGGACTCGTCTTCGAACTGGCGACGCGGGGGCCGGGGTTCGGCCTGGACGAGGAGGACCCGGGGAGCGAGGCGATCGACCCGTTCGAGCGCGGCTACGAGAACTGAGCCGCAGCGCCCCGCGACCGAAGCCGGCGGACCCTCCGGCGGCTCAGTCCGCGCCCTCGACGAGCGCCGCGAACCGGTCGAGCGCGCGCCGGCAGACGGGTACGTACGCGGCCGCGACGAGCGGGACCTCGACGACGGCCCGACACCGGTCCGAGCGCCCCGGATAGCGGTCGACGCGGTGCCCGGTCGCGGGGACGCCGGCGACGCGCCAGTCCCAGCGGAGCCGCGTCGCGGCCGTCACCCGAAACGGGGTCCAGACGCCCGCGACCCGGACCCGTCCGGTCGTTCCGGTCTCGACGAACCGGTCCGCGCTCTCGACGGCGTCGACCGACGGACTCCACTCGGGCCACCGCCGCGTGTCCCGGAGCGTCTTCGCGGTCGACGCCGGCGGCGCGGCGACGTCGCGGCCGACCGCGAGCGTCGCGCCCTCCCTGACCACCGCGGCTCGCCCGTCCGACTCGCGAGTACCGAACACGGCTCGCGTTCCGGAGTCGCGGCGCTTCATCGTCGCGGTCCCCAGATCATTTCCGTACGTTCGTCCGGTTTCGGGACGCCCGTCCGACGGCAATATTCGTTTCGTTCACCGATCGGTTCGCACCCACGAGAACAGATATTAATTCCTTATATGGTATCAGGTCTCATTATCTCTTTCCACGAAGGGTTAATACGGAGTTCCGGGGTATCGGGAGTCAATATGGCAAGCGATCGCGACACCATGAAAGACGTCTCGCACACCGCACCGAACGACACCTCCGCGGACGCCGTCTGGGAACGAGGGCGGGGACCGGTCGAGGAAGCGGAAGAAGGGGAGTAACGCGTCGCCTTCTGCGGCACCCTCCCGTCGACGAGCAGCGCTGCGGCCCGTCTCGCCTGCCGACGCTCCGCCACCCTCTTTGACCTCGTCTGTCGACACGTCGCATGGTCGGAGTCGCACTCGGGCTGGCCGGAATCGTGGCGGTGACCGTGTTGCTGGCGTTCAGCGCGTTCCTCTCGAGCTCCGAGACCGCGATCTTCTCGCTGCCGGCGGAGTGGTTCGAGCGGCAGGCCGCCGGGGACGACCCGCGCGCCCACGTCCTGAAGGAGCTCTACGACGACCCCCACCGGCTGCTGGTGACGCTGCTCGTCGGGAACAACGTCGTGAACATCGCGATATCGAGCATCGTGACTGTGCTGGTCGCGAGCTACCTCCCCACCGGCGCGGCGGTCGTGGTGACGACCCTCGGAACGAGCTTCCTCGTCCTCGTGTTCGGCGAGATCGTCCCCAAGGCGTTCGGGCTCGGAAACGCCGAGACGTGGTCGCTGCGGATCGCGTCGCCGATCCGGCTCGTCGAGCGCGCCCTCTCGCCGCTCATCACGCTGTTCGACGGAATCACGCGTCGGATGAACGCGTACATCAGCGGCGACGCAAACGTCGAGAAGCCGTACACGGACTGACCCGGCGCGGGTCGAAGGCGGCGCTCGCGTGCCGGTGGGAGAACGGACGCGCGCGTCTCGACCGACCCGATCCGGTCGTCGGCCGGCGTCCGTCGGGGTTATCGACCCGCGTCTTCGACATCGCCGTTCGCTCCCTCGTCGACGCCCGTCTCCATCGGCGCGATGCCCAGTTCTTCCGCCTCCGTGGGCGCTCGCCCGAGCATCGCCCGCAGCGAGGCCCACGCCTGTCGCCTGTCGCCGCCCTTCGAGAGGGGGATCCCCGCGAACGACGCCGCGGGGTGGGTGGTTTCGGGACCGAGGTGGTCCATGTGGGCGGATATCCACGTGAACGCGGCCGAGAAGACCGTGAGAACGACGAACGAGGTCCACGATTCGACCGCCGTGAGCCCCGCCGCGCCGACGACGACGCCGGCGATCACGTAGACGAAGGCGACGAAGATCAGTAGCACCGTGATCGTCGCCAGCAGGTCGTTGACCGCGGTGACGCGGGCGTTGTAGTCGATCCACTCGGCGTAGCTCCGGAGCAGCCGCTCGTCGAACTCGGCGTCGCTCCGCGGCGATTCCCCGCCCGCGGCCAGCGCGTCTCCGTCGCGTTCGGCGGCGATCACGGCGTCGACGGCGTTGAGGTCCAGCCCACCCCGGAGGTCCGAGGCGGTGTAGGTGACCGCGGCCAGTCCGGTCGACGCGAGCAGGAGGAGCCCGCCCACGACGGTGAGAGGGTTGAGGAAGGCGGCCAAGTCCACCGTCGTCTGGACGACGATCGAACCGCCGGTGACGACGATCCCGATGAGCAGCAGGTTCGCCTTCAGGATCTCGATGGCCTTGTTGTCGATCTCGCGGAGCCGCTCGACCTGGTAGTCGAACGTCGTGCGGAGTTCCTCGCGGGTCGTCGCCGCGACCGCGGGATCGATCGCGGCGTCCGAGACGGCCGGGGTCTCCTGCCCGCGTCCGGGCTCCGTCTCGTCGGCGGTCGCGTCGCCGGTCCGCTCCCCGCGTTCGGTCATGCGAGGGGTGTATTTGAGGCTCCGGTGTAAGGCTACCGGCGGCGACCGGCACCGTTCTCGCGGCTGATACCCGCGGGCGTGGGTTTAACCCGGCCCCCGGCGGAGCCGCACGCATGATCGAGGTGTCGGGGCTGCGGAAGACCTACGGCGACTTCGCGGCCGTGGTCGACAGCGACTTCGCCGTCGAGGACGGGGAGGTGTTCGGGATCGTGGGCCCGAACGGCGCGGGGAAGACGACGACGCTGAAGGTGCTCGCCGGCCTCGTCGAGCCGACCGACGGCGAGGTGACCGTCGCCGGGTTCGACGCGTCGGACCCCGAGATGCGCCGGCACCTCGGGTTCCTGCCGGAGGAGTCGCCGCTGTACGAGGAGATGACGGCGCGGTCGTACCTCCGCTTCTTCGCGGACCTCTACGACGTGCCCCGAGAGGTCGCCGACGAGCGGATCGAGGCGGCGCTCGACCGGCTCGAACTCGACCACCGCGAGCGCCGCCTCGGCGACGTCTCGAAGGGGATGAAACGGAAGGTCGCCATCGCGCGCTCGCTCGTCAACGACCCCGACGTGCTGGTGTACGACGAGCCGGCCTCGGGGCTGGACCCGGTGACGACGAACTCCGTGCTGGCGTTCACCCGCGAACTGCGCGAGACGGGCAAGACGGTCGTCTTCTCGGCGCACAACCTCTACCACGTCGAGTCCGTCTGCGACCGCGTCGTCGTGATGAACGAGGGCCGGATCGTCGCCCGCGGGAGCGTCGACGGGATCCGCGAGCGGCACGGCGAGACGACCTACCGCGTGTTCACCGACGTCGCCCCCGCGCGCACCGACCGGCTCACCGAGTTGGACGCGACGACCGAGGAGGTCGGAGACCGCTTCCGGACCGCGGTCCCGAGCATGGACGCGGTCGCGGCCGTCCGCGAGGCGGTCGCCGACGCCGGCGGCGAGGTCGTCGACATCCGCAGCCGCGAGCCGAGCCTCGAGGACGTGTTCCTCGACATCGTCGGGCGACCGATGCCCGGGCGGTACACCGGCGACCTCGGCGGCGAGTCCGACGGAGCCGACGAACCCGGCGAGTCCGATGAGTCGGGGACCCCCGAGGGCGACGAGGAGGCGGGCGAGAACGGAGAGACGAAGGCCGCGACGGCGACGGAGGCGACCGAGTGACCGACCGACTGCGCCGCGTCGGCCGGCGGCTCGCGGTCGCCGTCCGCCGCGTCCTCCGGGTCGCGAAATGGGAGTCCGCCCGCGCCTCCGGCGGCGTCGACCGCCGGACGCTCGCCGCGGGGGTCGCCCTGCTCCTCGTCGCCGGGGGCGTCGTCGGCGTCGCGGTGGCGACCGGGGTCGCGGGCCTCGACGTCGATCAGGACGTCTATCGGGTCGGCGTCGACGCCGAGTCGCCGTACGCGGACGCGATCGAGGCGGAGTCCTCGCTCAAGCCGGTTTCGGCCGGCACGGCGTCGCTCGGCGACTCCACCGACGCGGTCGTGACGACGGTGGTGCGGCCCGGAACGGTCGACGACGGCTCGATCGGCTCCGGGGACGTCGAGGCGGTCGTCGTCCGCGCGAGCGACACGCAGAAGGGGCGGGCGGCGGCCGCCACGGTCCGCGAGGCGGTCGAGGCGCACAACGAGCGCGTGATGCGGGCCGAGCCGAACCAGACGGCGGCGTTCCCGGTCACCGTCACGCTGCGGTACGTCAGTCGGACGACCGGATTCGACGACGGCGCGACGCTCGGCGGGAGCGACGGCGACGACGGGACCGGGTCGGGAGACGGCGCTGAGGGCGGTGGAGGAGACGGCGGCGACGGCGGGGGGAGCGACGACGGCGACAGCGGTGACGCGACGACCGACGGCGACGCGACGACCGACGGCGACGCCAGCTCCGTCGACGGCGGCGCGGGATCGGACGACGACGGCGGGCTCGCGGTGCCGTCGATCGGCGGCGGTGCCTTCGGCGCGGACACGATCGGATCGCCGGGATCGATCACGCCGCCGTTCCCGTTCACCTCGCTGCTACTGGCGTTCGCCTTCCTCGTGCCGATGAACTTCCTGATCCAGGCGTACGGCTCGTCGATCCTCGACGAGCGGACGAACCGGCGCGGGGAGCCGCTCTTGGTCACCCCGCTGTCGCCGGCCGAGATCGTCGCCGGCAAGACGCTGCCGTACGCCGCGGCCGCCGCGGTCGTCACGACGCTCATCGCGCTCGCGGTCGGCGGCGGGCCGCTCTCCGTGTTCGCCGTGGCCCCGGTCGCGGCGGCCTTCCTCGGGGCGACGTTCGTCGGCGCGATGTTCGCGCGCTCGTTCAAGGAGCTGACCTTCGTCACGGTGGGCGTGAGCGTCCTGCTGACGACGTACGCGTTCGTGCCGGCCATCTTCACGAACGTGACGCCCGTCGCGCTCGTCTCGCCGCTGACGCTCGTCGTCTTCGACCTCCAGGGCGAGGCCGTCTCCGCCGGAGAGGCGCTCTTCTCGACGGTCCCGATGGGCGCGGGCGCGGCGCTGCTGTTCGGGCTCGGCCTCGGCGTCTACCGCGAGGAGGACATGTTCTCACAGAAGCCCGTGGCGCGGAAGTTCCTCGACGCGCTCGCGGTGCGGCTCTCCCCCGTCCCCGCCGGCGGCGGGATCCTGCGGCGCGACCGGCTCCGGGCGCTCGGGTCCGTCGCGTTCCTCACCGCCTGTACGATCCCCTTCGTGTTCGTCGCGGAACTGCTGGCCGTCGCGGTGCTGTTCGCGCTGCCGGTCACGGTGTCGATCCCGGTGTTGCTCGTGACGATCGCGTTTATCGAGGAAATCGCCAAGAGCGTCGGCCTCTACGCCGGGTTCGAGCGCGGCGTCTTCGAGCGCGGAGTCTCGGACCGCCCGGACGGCGACGGCGTCGGTCGCGGCGCGCTCGGCGTCGCGTTGGCGGTCGGCGTCGCCTCGGGGACCGGCTTCTTCCTCGCGGAGAAGGCCACGGCGGTCGTTCAGGCGGTCGGGCTCACCGACCTGTTCCTCGGTCGCGCAGCCTTCGCCGACGTGGCCGGCCTCTCCGGGCTCCCGCCGCTCGCGCTCGCGGCGCTGTTCTTCGCGCCGCTGGTCCTCCACGTCGTCACGACGAGCGCCGCCGCCGTCGGCGCGAGCCGCGGGCGGACCGCCTACGCGGTCGCGCTCGCGCTGGCGACCCTCGGGCACGCCGCGTACAACGTGGGGGTGGTGAGCCTTGGATAGCCGCCTGACGATCGCCGGGCGGGAGCTTGCCGGGCTGCGCGCGGAGAAGACGATCTTGCTGGCGATCGGGATCCAGCTGTTCATCGCGATGTTCTCGTCGTTCCTCGTCGTCGGGCTCGTCTCGATGTACGACCCCGGCGCGCTCGACGGGGCGGAAATCGAAGTCGCGGCCGCGGGCGACGCGGTCGACGACCTAGAGCGCGCCGCCGCGGAGGTCCCCGGGGCCTCCGTCACGCCGTACGACGACGGGGACGCGGCGCGGAGCGCGTTCGAGCGGAACGCGGCCGACGCGGTGGTGGTCGCGACCCGCACGGAGTCCGGCCGGGTGTCGACCGTCGTCACCGCGCCGGACGCCACGGTCGAGACGACGGTGATCGTGGTACAGCTGCGCGAGCTGTTGCGCACCTACGAGCTGGACGAGCGCGACCGCCGGACTGCGTCCCTCGACGAGTCGCCGCTCCCGCTCCCCGACCGGGGCGAGACCAGCCCGTACTTCTCGTTCACCTACACCGTGTTGATCCCGGTGTTGGTGTTCCTCCCGGTCTTCATCTCGGGGTCGCTCGTCGTCGACTCGATCACCGAGGAGTTAGATCAGGGGACGATGGAGCTACTCCGGGTCGCGCCCGTCACGCTCGCCGAGATCGTCGACGGGAAGGCGGCGGCGGCGGTCGGAATCGCGCCGGGACAGGCGCTGCTGTGGCTGCTGCTCCTAGAGGCGAACGGCACGTCGGTCGCGAACGTCGGCCCGATACTGGCGCTGATGACCGCGCTCACGACGCTCGTCGTCGCCGTCGCGGTCGGGATCGCGGCGGTCGCGCCCGACCGCCGGGCGGCGCAGCTGCTCTACTCGGTCGCGGTGCTCGTGCTGTTCGGCGGCGCGACCGCGATGGCCGGCGGCCCCGCGAACGCGGTCGCGCGGCTGGCCATCGACAGCGCGGACGCGACGACCGGCGTCCTCGTGATCGCGTACGCGGGCATCGCCGCGGCCGCGTACCTCGGCGTCCGGCGGGTCGTCACCGCTGAGGGGTTCGGTCGGTGAGCCGCCGGTCGGCCGTGCGGCCCGTTCCGGCGGCTACGACTTCCCGCCGAGGCGCTCGGTGAGCTGCGTCGCCGTCGGGAGCCGCCAGCCGTACGCCACGGCGAGGAGCCGGACGCCGACGGTCACCGCCGCGCACGCCGCGGCCGCGACGCCCGAGGGCGCGCCGAGCGTCCCGACCAGCCAGTAGGCGACGCCGCCCAACACGGCGCAGCTCGCGTAGAAGTCCTCGAAGAGGATGAACGGGGGCCGGTCGAGGAGCACGTCGGCGAGCGCGCCGCCGCCGACGGCGTTGATCGTCGCAACCGCGACCACGCCGAACGCGGACACCCCGGCGTCGGTCGCGACGATCGCGCCGGTGGTGGCGAAGGCGGCGAGCCCGACGGCGTCCGCCGCGACCGTCAGGGGGTGTTCGTCCGGGGAGGCGAGCCGCGCGCTCAGTCCCACCGCGAGCGCGACGCCGACCAGCCCGAGGAGGATCTCGACCGGCGAGCGGAGCGCGAGCGGGACACGGGCGACGAGGAGGTCGCGGGTGACGCCGCCGGCGAACGCCATCGCCAGCCCGACGACCGCGACGCCGAAGAGGTCGAACTCCTCGCGGACCGCCTTGCTCGCGCCGACCAGCGCGAACGCGACCAGCCCGACCGTGTTCATCGCCGCGAACGGGTCGCCGAAGAGGACCGCGAGCACTCCCCCCGTCACTCTCCGAACGCGCCGAGGCTCGACTGTAGCTCCCGCTCTGGCACCGCGTCGGTCAGCTCGTGGCCGACGAGGTCGCGCGCGTCGACCGCGTACGTCGACCCGCCGCGGTCGAGCGCGAGCACCCGGCCCTTCCACCCGCGGACGGTCCCCGCCGCCATCGTCTCGGCGACGGGACGCTCGGCGAGGTCGAGCCCGTAGTCGAACTCGAACCGCTCTATCGGGTCGAACCGGTCGAGCAGCGCCTCCCACGCCGCCTCGTCGACTGCGCGCCCGAACCCGTCGAGTTTCGTCGGGACGCGGACGCGGTCGACGAGGTCGTCGCCGGCCGCCAGTTCTGACTCCACCTCGCGGGCGATCCGGCCGTCCGGGAACGTCCGAATATGCGCCGCGCGGTCGGCTCCCTGCTCGCGGAGCCGCGTTCGCAAGCGCCACTCGCGGGTCACGCCCACCTTCAGCACGTCGGGCGCGAACGCGGCGAGGTACATCGCGTGCGACTCGTGGCAGTCCATCTCGTCTTTCAGACACGTTCCGGTGCACCGCGCGCACACCCAGACGTGACTGTGGTCGTCGCAGTAGGGCGCGTCGGGCGCGTCGCAGGCGACGTGGTCGCCGTCGTGGACGGTTCCCGCGCAGCGCCGATCGCCGAGTCCGAACGCGAGTTCGGTCCCCGGATCCGCCTTGACGTAGTCGACGCTCCCGCCGCTCGCGACGTAGAGTCCGCCGCCGACGGGGCCGTCCGGGTCGCCGGTCTCGCCCTCCGCCGGACCGTCGTCCGACCCCGGCGAACCGCCCGCGACGCCCGTCTCGTAGCCGACGACCTGCACGCCGAGCGGTACGGGGAGCCGAGGCTTATAGCCGTCGTCGATCGGCGAGGTATTTTGTCCGGGCGCGACGCAGACGCGACCATGCTCGACGCGGCGCTCGCGGCGACGGAGACCGACGGCGGGGTGGCACTCGCGCTGCGGATCGAAAACGACGGGTCGGAGCCGGTGACGCTCGACTTCCGGACCGGGCAGCGCGCGGAGTTCACCGCGTACCCGGCGGCCGAGGAAGCGGACGACGAGACCGGGGACGCGGACGGGCCGGACGACGGTGGCCCGCCCGACGGCGACGCGGCCGACGGCGACGTGACCGACTCGGTCTGGCGGTACGGGGCGAGCCGGATGTTCACGCAGGCGCTCGGCAGCGAGACGCTCGCGCCGGGCGAGTCGGTCACCTACGAGGGGACGTGGCGGGACCCGCCCGCCGGAACGTACCGGATCGTCGGCGACGCGGCCGCGACGGACCGGGACGCCCGCACCGACGCGGTCGTCACGATGGAGAGATGAACGCGGTCGTCACGGCGGAGGCATAAACGAATAAGTGCCGCGCGGCGCGGCCTGCCGGTATGCGCACGGCAGCCCTCCCCCCGGTCGTCGCAGCGGTCGTCGCGCTCGCGGTGAGCGGAATCAGACGGCTCGCGCCGATCCTCCTCGAATCGTCCGTCTCGATCCGGCCGGCCGAGCGGCTCACGACGTACGTCATGGGCGGCCGGTTCGCGGCCTTCGTCCTGATCTACGGCCTGCTGTTCGGCGTCGCGCTCGCGGTCGGCACGCGGGACCCGGGCGTCTCGGCGGCGTCGACCGCGCTGGCGACGGGCGCGAGCGCGACCGTCGCGTTCCTCGTCGGCTCGGCCGCCGTCCTCTCGTACATCACCCCGGACCAGAGCGTGATCGTCACCGCCGTCTTCGCGCTCGGCGCGGCGCTCGGTATCGGCGTCCAGTTCGCGGTCGTCGCGTACGCGGGGGTCTCGCTCGGCGAAGGCCGCCGCCGCGACGAGTCGAAGCCGGCCGCCGCCTGACTCCCGCTCGGCCGACTCCGGCCCGACCCTACTCCTCCGGTCCGTCGCCGTGGACCGCGTGCTCGACCGCGGCCGCCAGTCGCTCGCGCGTCCGGTGGCTGGACTCGGCGTCGGCCTCGACCTCGATGAGGTGCGACCCCGCCGCCTGGTGAGCGCGGGAGACGGCGGCCGCGAGGTCGTCGGCGACCGCCGCCGCGCGCTCCGCCGGGTTCTCGCCGCGGTCCGCGACCGCCTCGGGACGCGCGTCGATCCGGGCGTATTCGAGCCCGTGGAGCTCCGAGAGCGGCTCGAACGCCAGCCCGTGCGGCGTCTTGAACGACTCGGTGAACGGGGGTTCGAACGACTCGATCGGCAGTTTGTGGAAGATGCCGCCGCCGTCGTTGTTGATCGCCACGATCGTCGCGTCGACGTCGCACCGGTCGATCGCCAGCAGCCCGTTCGCGTCGTGGTACAGGGCGAGGTCGCCGAGGACGAGCGTGAGGTCGTCGGTCGTCCCGGCCCCCGCGCCGAGCGCGCTGGAGACGATGCCGTCGATGCCGGAGACCCCGCGGTTCCCGAGCGCGGTGACGTTCGCGGTCGTCGGCCCGACGAACCGGTCGAGGTCGCGGACGGGCATCGAGTTGGAGACGAACAGGGTCGCGGGGTCGGGGAGCGCCTCTGCGACCGCGCGGAGCGCGTCGCCCTCGTGGAAGCCGGGAGCGGGCTCGTCGGTCTCGCCCGACTCCTCGTCGATCGCGTCGGTCTCGCGGGCGTGAACCGCCTCGGCGGTCCGGTCCGCCGCCTCCCACTGCGCGCGCCAGTCCGGGTCCCCGCTCCCGCCCGCGACGAGCCGCGAGAGGCGGGCGCAGAGCCGGCTCGGCTCGGCGACGACGAGGTCGGTGGCGGCGAACTCCGCCTCGCGCCAGCGGCCGGCGGGGTCGACCTGGTACTGGTCGGCCCCCGTCTCGGCGAGGTACTTCCGGAGCCGCTTCGAGGTCGGCGACGCGCCGAGCCGGAGGACCGCGTCGGGGTCGGCCCAGCCGTCCCCGTCGATCCCCGTTTCGGAGCCGACGTCGCCGTCGCCGGCGAGGCTGGCGGAGAGGTACGCGTCGTAGCCCCCGATCACGGGCGCGACGCGCGTGTGCCCCCCGTACCGGAGCCCCGAGAGCGGGTCGGCCAGCACGGGGAACCCGGTGGCGTGCGCGAGCGCCGTGACCGACTCCGGATCGATCCCCGGCGGGTCCGCGGGTCCGGCGACGATCAGGCCGCGGTCGGCGTCAGCGAGGCCGGTCGCGAGCGCGCGCAACTCGTCGTCGCCCGGCTCTGGCGCGCCGGGCGTCACGTCGACGTAGGGGCCGTCGCGCCCGCGCTCGGCAGCTTCCGGGAGGTCGTCGGGCACGTCGCCGGGGACCGGCGTCGGCTCCAGCGGCTTCGCGAACGGGACGTTGAGGTGGACCGGTCCCTGGTCGGCCCCCTCCGCGGCCGCGACGGCGCGGGCGACGGTGGTGCGGAGCGACCGGAGCGCCCGGTCCTCGGCGGCCGGCTCCGGGAGGTCCTTGTAGTACCGGACGGCGTCGCCGTACAGCTTCTCCTGGTCTGCGGTCTGGTTCGCGCCGGAGTCGCGGAGCTCCGGCGGGCGGTCGGCGGTGAGCGCGAGCAGGGGGACGCGGGCCTCGCTCGCCTCCATCACGGCGGGGTGGTAGTTGGCGGCGGCGGTGCCGGAGGTACAGATCAGCGGCGTCACTCGGCCGGTCCGTCGGGCGCGTCCGAGCGCGAAGTAGGCAGCGGAGCGCTCGTCGAGCTGCGAGAACACGCGGAGCTCCTCGTGGCCCGCGGCGGCGACGGTCAGCGGCGTCGAGCGACTGCCCGGCGAGGCGACGACGGCGTCGACGCCCGCGGCGACGAGCTCGTCGACGAGCGCGGTCGCCCACAGGACGTTCCGGTTCGGCGCGGTCATTACCGCCGCTTCGGCCTCCGGCGTAAATACTCCGGCGGGTTCGGTCGCGGGGGGGGTTCGGTCGCGGGGCGGGTCCGGCTGCGGGGCGATCCCGATCGCAGCGCGGGTCGTCCCCCCGCCTCACTCCGACTCGGTCTCCCGTCCGGTCACCTTCCGAACGCAGGAGGAGCCGAACGGGCCGAGTTCGCCGGCGTCCAGCTCGACGAAGTGGCCGGTCGAGATCGACGCGCCGCACCGCCGGCACTCGAAGTCGCCCTCGCGCGCGACGACCTGACTCTCGTACTCGACGTACGTGCCGCCCCGCCGAATCCGGAGCCGAGCGCCGTCGCGGTCGATGACCCCGCGCTTCTCGGCCGCGTCGAGGATGTCGCGGGTGAGTCCGGGGCTGGTCGTGATCGTCTCGATCCGGTCGACGGCCGCGGCGAGGTCGAGCTCCTCGCGTTCGAGGTGCGCCAGCAGCTCGACGCCGAGCTCCAGCTTCTCGTCGCGGGTCGACGGCTCCGTCACGCCCGGCGAAACGGCGCGGTCGCTCTTAAGTCGGCTGGATGCCGGTCCGGTCGGGGTCCGACCTGCCCGGCGAATTGCGCGTCCGCCGACCCGACCGCCGCCGACCGGCAGTTTCACGTCGATCGCCAGACACGTCGGGTCGTGAGCCGATCCCGCGACCGGTCCCGGCGTCGCCCCGCCTACCGCAGCCGCCCCAACGAGTTCTACTGGCTGTGGATCGCGGCGACCGCGACGTACGGCGTCGGGGACGTGGTCTCCACGATCGCGTTCCTGCGGTACGTCCCGACGATCGAGGAGGCGAACCCGGTCGTGGCGTTCTCGCTGGAGTCGTTCGGGCTCTCGGGGCTCGTCGCGCTGAAGATCGCCGTCTACCTCGTCATGCTCTGGATCAGCGTCGAGGGCGCGCGCGACGGGGACGGGCTGCTGTACTACTTCCCGCCGGTGTTACTCACCGCGACCGGGACGTACCTCACCGCGAGCAACCTCCGGCTGCTGTGGATCGCGTGAGCGACGGCCTCGATTCCGTCCGCTGACCCGCGGATCGGGTCTCCCGACGCTCCGGTCGCTTCTGCGGGCCCCGCCGATCGCTTCCGGCGACCCCGCCGATCGCTCCCACCGACACCGACTTTCCCGCGCGGCCCCGATCGGTCCCATGCTCTCTGACACCCCCGGACTCCACCACGTCACGGGGATCGTCGGCGACCCCGAGACCCACGCCGCCTTCTACGGCGAGACGCTGGGGCTCCGGCTGCTCCGCCGCACGGTGAACTACGAGGACATGCTCCAGTATCACCTCTACTTCGGCGACGCGACCGGCTCGCCCGGCTCCGTGTTCACCGTCTTTCCGGACCCGACCGCCGACCCCGGCCGGGTGGGGAAGCCCGGCTACGAGGCCGTCGCCTTCGCGGTACCGCCGGACTCGCTCGGCTACTGGCGCGACCGCCTCGCCGACCGCGGCGTCGAGTCGGGACCTCTCGACGCCGACGCGCGCTTCGGCGACCGGGGGCTGACGCTCGCTGACCCGTCCGGCACGCGGATCGAGTTGGTCGCAACGGAAAGCGACGGCTCCGACCCGTGGACCGACGGCCCCGTCCCAGCCCGGCACGCGATCCGCGGGCTCTACGGCGTGACCGCGCTCCCCGCGGACCCGTACGGGACCGCGAGCGTGCTGGAGACGCTCGGCTTCGAGTACGAGGCGGAGGTGGGCGACCGGGTGCGCTACCGTGCGCCGGGCGACCGCGCGACGGCCGTCGACCTGCTCGACCGCGACGTCGCGTACCTCCGCGAGGGGCCGGGCACGCTCCACCACGCCGCGGTGCGCGTCGCGGACCGCGAGACGCTGCTGGAGTGGCACGACCTGTTCCGCGAGCGCGGGTACGACGTCTCGCGCGTGAAGGACCGCCACTTCTTCCACTCGCTGTACGTCCGCGGTCCCGGCGGGCTCCTCGTCGAACTGGCGACCGAGGCCCCGACCGACGACGGACCGCCGGGTCCGGGGCTAGCGGACCCGGACGCGGCCGGACACGCGACGGACCTGTACCTCCCGCCGCGCTTCGAGGCCGACCGCGACCTGATCGAGTCGCAGCTTCCGCGGTTCGACGGTCCCGGTTCGGACGGCTCGGCGGCGCGCGACGCTTCCGATGACTCGGCGCGATGAGCCGCCGGATCCGCGGCGTCTCCGGACCGCACGCGGAGGCGACGCTCGTGACCGGCGGCGCGCCGGCCGCGGCCGCCGAGGCCGCGGTCGTGCTGGTCCACGGCCGCGGCGGCACGCCGGAGGGGCTGATCCGGCTCGCCGACGAGTTCTACCGGTCGGGCGTCGCCTTCCTCGCGCCCGGCGCGGTCCGGTCGACGTGGTACCCGGCCCCGCACGAGGCGTCGCTGTCGGCCAACGAGCCGGCGCTGACCGCCGCGGTCGACTGCGTCGCGGCCGCGGTCGACGCCGCGCGCGACGCCGGCGTCCCGCCCGAGCGCGTCGTCATCGTCGGCGTCTCGCAGGGCGGAGCGGTCGTCGCCGAGTTCCTCCGTCGTCGGCCCGGCCGGTTCGGCGGCGCGTTCGTCGTCTCGGCCGCGCTGCCGGGCGACGACCTCGGTGCGGCCGACGTTGAGGGGACGGAGCGAGAGGCGGACGGAGGCGGCCCCCTCGCCGGGACGCCCGTCGCGCTCGACAGCAGCGAGGCCGACCCGTACGTGCCCGCCGACCGCGTTCGGGCGACCGCGCGGGTCTTCGAGCGCGCCGGAGCCGCGGTCGATCTCAGGATCGACCCGGGGGACGGCCACGGACTCTCGGACGCGACGATGGCCCGGATCGGCGAGCGACTCGATGAACTGCTCGGCGACGGCGACTGATCCCGCTCGGCCGAACGTGTTCGCGCCGCTCGACATGTGACTGTGGCGTCGACGGTGAACTGCGATGACCGAACTCGACGTCAGGGAGATCCCGCCGAACGAGCGACACGACCGGATCCACGACGCGTTCGACGACTTGGAGCCGGGCGAGTCGCTCACGATAGTGAACGATCACGACCCGAAGCCGCTCTACTACGAGCTGTCGGCGGAGGTCCCCGCGTTCGACGACGAGGCGTACGCAGTCGAGCGCGAGGGACCCGAGCGGTTCGTCGCCGAACTGCCGAAGTCGGCGTCGGGATCCGAGCCGGAGAAGGTCCGGCTCGACGACATCGACGGCGAGCCGGCCGCGCAGGCGTTCCCGGGTACCGAGCCGAAGACGGTCCGGCTCTCGCTGCCGGCGGGAGAGGGCGTCGCGGAACACGACCACCCCCACAGGGACGTGCTGTTCCACGCGCTGGAGGGGAGCTTCGACGTCGCGCTCGGCGGCGAGAGCCACCGCGTCGAGGCCGGCGAACTGCTCCGGTTCGACGGCGAGCGACGCGTGGAGCCGACCGCGCGCGAGGACGCCACCGCGCTGATCGTGTTGGCTCCGCGGGGCGAGGCGTAGTCGGAGCCGGCCCCTCGGCGGGGTCCCGGGAACTCGGCGAGGCATCTGTGCCGAACATATTCGTCGCGTTCTCGATCGGCGACGCGGCGCGCAGGGCGTTACAAATGTACGCATCCAACTGACGACCGAACGCATGACCGACGACACCACACTCGATCGACGACGGTTCGTACAGGCGACGACCGCCGCGGGCGCGACGCTCCTGCTCGCCGGCTGTTCCGGCGGGGGCGGTGACGGCGGCGACGGAAGTGACGGCTCGGACGGAGGTGACAGCAGCGACGGCTCTGACGGCTCTGACGGCGGAAGCGGTGGCGACGGAGGGGACACGCAGTACCTCGCCGAGGAGCCGGACTACGGCGGCTGGTTCGACGGCGCGAACAACTACGAACAGACCGTCGACGCCACCGGGCAGGATGAAGTCACGGTCGATGTCGGCGCGGGAGACGGTCTCGCGTTCGGCCCGGCCGCGGTGGCGGTGAGTCCGGGGACTACTGTCGTCTGGGAGTGGACCGGGCAGGGCGGCGGCCACAACGTCGCCGCGGAGTCGGGCGACTTCGAGAGCGAAACGGTCCAAGAGGAGGGACACACCTTCGAGTACACCTTCGAGGAGCCGGGGACGTACGAGTACGTCTGTACGCCCCACAGTTCGGTCGGTATGAAAGGCGCTGTCGTCGTTCAGTAGGCCTCTCGACGACCGATCGCACTTCACTTCTCGGCTCGACGCCGGTTCGGTCGGTGGTTTTCGAACTCGGTCGAGACGATGACGTCACACGAGCGCGAACGGGGCCGGGAATCGAACGAGGGTTCCGTCTTGTTCTACTGTTGGTCCGGTATTCCGTCGAGACCGATTCCGGCGTTCCGGCGGTGGTTCCCGGCTCGGCCGATCAAGTCACCACGTCAGCCCCTCGTAGGTGATCCCGTCTCGGCGTTCGACGATCCGCCGGCCGTCGACGACGATCGGGTTCGTCATGGCGTCGAACTCCTCGTCGAGCGCGGCGAACTCGTCCCAGTCGGTGACGACGACCGCGCCGTCGGCGTCGGCGAGCGCCGCCGCGGCCGAGTCGGCGTACTCGACGTCGTCGAGGTACGCCTTCGCGTTCTCCGTCGCGACCGGGTCGTAGGCGGTCACGGCCGCACCGTGCTCCTGGAGCTGTTCGACGACGGGGATCGCCCGAGAGTTACGCACGTCGTCGGTCCCGGGTTTGAACGCGAGCCCGAGGACGGCGACGCGAGCGCCGACGAGGTCGAGGTGGTTCGCAAGGAGGTCAACCAACCGGCCCGGCTGGCCGTCGTTGACCTCGACGGCCGCGTTGAGGACCGGCGGTTCGTATCCCTGTTCTTCCGCGGCTGCGATGATCGCGGCGACGTCTTTCGGGAAGCAGTTGTGGACAACTAAGCCGTCAGTCGTCACGAACGTGTGATTGTCAGCGACTTCTAGTGAGTACACGTCTGCGGTGGTTTCTTCAACACTGACGTCACGGACGGGAACGGAGGTGAAGCCACCATCTGCGGTGTGACCTGTCGGTGCGATATCCCGATCGTACTCAGCGAGCCGATTTTCGATCCGATGCCGCTCTTCAGACAAGAACATCTCTTTGAGTGCCGCAATCTGTCGTTTTGAACTCACACGCAAGAAATGGGCTGGCTGCGTCGATTTCGCTGACTGGGATTTCTTATAACTCGGGACAATTTCAAGACTGTGTAAAAGCAGCGTCATGCCGTCAATAAGGTCCTCGCTTACCGACCCGTAATCGTAAACGACAGCGTTTGAGTGGTTGGTGTACTCAACGTGGCCATCACCTCGGAACAGCCCCGACAGGAGTGCCTTTCGCTCGTCTTCCGTCGCTTGGAACGCTTCGTCGGGGAGCGCCGCGGAGTAAGAGCCGGTTCCACAGCCGAGCCACTCCAAGAACTCGGCGAAGACACGGCTGGAAACAGAGACGGCCGTCGCGGTCTCCTGTTGTCTCGTCTGATACCGGACCCCGAGCGTCTCGTAGTATGATTCGACATCGCTGACGTACTCCGGCTCGTCGGTCGGATGAAAGCTCAGCTGGACTCGCCGTCGCGTCGTTGAGCCGTGGCCGGAGGTGTCGTCGTTGATGTGTCCCTCACTGAGGTAGTAGCCGATGAATCGCCAGAACTGCTCGTCGACAGGAATGATCGCCGGGATATACGTCTGTCCCCTGCCTCGCGTCGTGTACAGCGAGAGATCCGCCCTGTCGACGGGCAGCTCATCCTCGTATTTGAGGAACACATCAAGGGGGAGATAATTATCCCGAACGAGGTCGTGGACCTTGTGATAACTGAACTGTCGGTTGTACTCCCGGAGCGTCTCATAAAGCTCCTCTTTGACCGTCTCAAACGATGTCGACGGTTTCAGATAGACGCGATCGTTCTCGAAGGCGGACGACGCATCGACGATGTCGATGAGATCAAACGTTGAGACGGGGTCGCTCGGGATATCAGCCACTACGGGCAGTGAATCACCTGCTTCGAGCGCATCGGCTGGCTTGACGGTGGTTTCGTCGCCGTCAAGCGTAAGCATGGGGTGATCGTGGGTGACGGTGACGCGCTTGTTCATTTTTGTCTGAATCGTGTGGAGCGGGCCCTCGTACTCCCGACGTGTCGCCGCATCGACCGGGTTGAACGCGAACGTTCCATCCGCGGACCGACTGAGAACGGAGACATCCTCAAGCGTTCCTTCGGAGACGTATCGCTCGAAGAACTCGGCGAGCGTGAGATGCTTCGTCCCTGTGTCATCTTTTGCGACAACGTGTTGGTCGCCCGTGAGACAACTCCCGCCCCACCCCACGCCGCTCCGGAGGAACTGTTCGCCGATGCGGTCGTCGAGACCGATCGCGTCCGCGACCTCGTAGGAGTCGATGCCGAACTCCTTACAGATGTTTCCGATGTCGTTTATGAGGCTGATCTTCGCCGCGAGGAACCCGTTGTTGGCGTACTTGATCATCTCGGCGGTCCGGGTGTCGGTCTCGACGACCGGGGCGTCGGCTCGGTCGACGAGCGGGTCGAACACCTCGCGCACGTCGGCGAGCGCCCGCTCGTCGTCGGCACCGAGAACGACCTTGTCGGGGTTCCGGAAGTCGTCGACGGCGGTTCCCTCGCGGAGGAACTCCGGGTTCATCCCGACCCCGAACGCCTCGCCCGCGGTCTTGCCGCTCGCGTCTTCGAGGATCGGCGTGATTACGTCTTCCGTGGAGCCGGGGACGACCGTGCTCTTGACGACGACGGTGTGCCAGTCCGGCTTTTCGGCGAGCGCCTCGCCGAGTTGGGTCGCGCCCGCCTCCATGACCGAGAGGTCGATGCTGCCGTCGTCGTTCTGCGGCGTCGGCAGACAGAGGAAGGTCACGTCGGTGTCGCGGACGGCCGCGTAGTCGGTGGTCGCGCGGAGGCGACCGGTTCCGTCTGGACCGGCGTGGGAAGCGATGAGGTCGTCGAGGCCCGCCTCATGGATGGGCGCGTCGCCGGCGTTGATAGTCTCGACAATTTCCTCGTCGATGTCGACGTTGACGACGTCATGGCCGAGATCTGCGAAGCACGCCGCGACGGTCGTGCCGACGTAGCCGCTCCCGATAATTGAGAGACGCATTCTGGATGGCCGTTCGCGGGACCGGCACAAGAAACGTCTGGTCGGGGTGCTCTGTTCGGAGAAGAGAAGAATCGGGTCCGTCGTCTTCCGGGATCTCGCCTATGAGTCGGCGACCGCCTGATCTGCGTCGTCTTCCTCCCCTTCGGTCTCGGTTCCTTCCGTCTCATTGAGCCGTTCCTCTGCGCGGTCGCGGTCCTCGGGGTAGCCCACGTCGATCCGCCAGCCGTCGAGGCGGATCGCGTCGATAGTACGGCCGGATTGGATGAGCAGATCGATCGCGTCCGGGAGTTCGTATTCGCCGCGGTCGGAGGGCTGTACGAGGTGGCAGGCGTGGAAGATAGCGGGGGTAAACGTGTAGAAGCCGGTCATCACGAGGTTGCTCGGCGGGTCGTCTGGCTTCTCGACGACCTCGACGACCTCGCCGTACTCGTTGGTGTCCAAGACGCCGTAGCGGGAGGCCTCCTCGTAGGGGACTTCTTCGACGAGGAACGCGGCGTCGGCGCGCTCCTCCTGCTGGCGGCTCGCGACATCGCCGAGGTTCCCGCGGAACACGTTGTCGCCGAGCATCAGCATGAACGGGCCGTCGATGTGCGGCTCCGCTTGGAGGATGGCATGGGCGAGGCCGAGCTGTTCGCGCTGGTGCGTGTACGTGATCGGGACGCCCTCGTACTCGTCGCCGTAGCGGTCGATGATCTGTTCGGCCTTGTAGCCGACGACGACGACGAGTTCAGTCGCGCCCGCCTCGATCAGGTTGTCGAAGACATCCTCGATGAGCGGCGTCCCGTTCACCTCGACGAGCACTTTGGGCTTGTCGTCGGTGAGCGGGCGGAGTCGCGTTCCCTTCCCGGCGGCGAGTACGACTGCTTGCATACCTTCTGTATTTCCTGATGGTGGGAAATACTTTGTGAGCGCCGTATCACGTCACGTAAGCGAACTCGCTTATTCGATCGGTATTGTTACCGTGAGACGAATGGAAGCCCCAAGGGAAGGTTCCGGAAGACTGTCTCGCGAAATGTTCGAGAGAGACCGAGTAGGACCGCAAAGTAGGTCATAGCACCAATTCCGACGAGCAAGATGACAACCGCGAAGTTGTGACCGACCAGCCGATACGTGCTCTCGGCTCTGAGGCCAGTGTACACGGCCGCCGTCATCACGCCCGCGGCAGCGAACTGACGCACGATCTCGCCAATAGGTAGCCTGAAGTCGATGATCGCATCGACGTGCCAGTACGCAAGGACAAGACTCACAGCGACTGACGTTGCCGTCGCCACAGCGGCTCCGATCCACCCGTAAAGAGACACGAGGATAACGTTCAGCGAGACGTTAACCACGACGAAGACGAAATTCACCCGGAACGCAAGGTCGGGTCGATCAATCGCGTTTAGCGTGTTTAATAACTGGTTCTGATAGCCCATGAATAGGTTTGCCAGGATGAGAATATTCAGAATGACAGCACCCTCGGGGAACTCTGGGCCGTAGATCTGGAGAATCCGCTCACCGAGGAGGATTCCGCCAAACAGTCCGGGAATGAGAAATAGTCCGCCGAACGTCAGAGACTGTTCGACGATTTTGGAGACCGCCTGTGGGTCTTCATTCGCCGCAATCGAACTCATCTCGGGGAACAACGTCGACTGGAGCGTCCCGCTGAATAAAATGAGAAACTGGCCAACGTTCCACGCCGCCGTGTAGATGCCGATGAGTCCCGACGACACGAAGTACCCGAGTACCAGCACGTCAGTGTAGCTGAACATTCGCGACTGCAGGCTTCCGAGCCACGAGAACTTCGCAAAGTCGAAGAGTCGTTCGAAGTGCCGCCGCTCCGGCGCGCCAAGCGACGGCAGGTTCCTGAGCACGTAGTAGCCCCCGGTCGCGATAACGGCGATGAATCCCAAAATATGGCCGATGAACAAGGCCGCAGTACTAGCTCCAGCAACGATGAGGAGAATCTGTGAAACGGCCCGTCCGCCGGTCTTGATTGGCGAGAGAAGTCCGCTCACGTGAACGAGTTTGAGTCCGACAAGTAGCGCGTTCACGAGTCCACTCAGTAAGACGACAAGGAGAATTACGACGATGTAGCCGGCCGCCGGATACTCGACGTATCCGGCGACCTGCTCGCGAAAGACGACCACGCCGACGGCAACGAGGACGAACAGTCCGAGTATGATCACGGCACCAGCAACGGTGTACTCGCCCGGTTCATTCCCTTCGGAGACGCGTTTCGTTATGGCTCGTGAGGTTCCGACCTTTCCGAGAATCGCTAGCCACGAGACGAGACCGATGGCCACCTGATAGATGCCGAGCGGCTCTGGCCCGAGTATTCTCGCGATATAGACTGTCGCGACAAACCCCAGAACTGAGGAGACGAAACTGGAGGTAAAGTGAACGATAGAAGTCTGTCCGAGTTTCATCGAAATACCCCGAGGGATTGAGTAGTTGGCTGTCTTCAGAGAAATTCCTTTACTCCATCGGTTCGCGGACGGAATCCACGAGATTCTTACCCTACCCCCGGTTCGATCCTACTATGAGACATCACTTCGACCGGGCCAAGCGTGTTTATGAAGACCGTGGTCTTCTCGATCTCGCGAAGGCGGCGGTTGGATACGCTCCCATCGAAGTGAATAACGCGATCTTCCGGATGCGACACGGTACCGGTACGCATGTGATGGACGAGGACTGGGACACGCTGATCCTGCTCGACGCGTGTCGGTACGACATGTTCGAACAACGGGTGCCGTTCGACGGACGACTCGAATCCCGTATCTCACTCGGCTCGACTAGCGAGGAATTTCTCCGCCGGAATTTCGAGGATAGCCAATTTCACGACACGGTTTACGTGAACGCGAACGCGTTTCTCCCGCGAGTTGGTCTCGACCAAGATGGTACCTTCCACGCGGTTGTCGATCTCTTGGATGAGTGGGACGATGAACTCGATGTTTCACATCCCGAAACGGTTACTCAGGCTGCTATAAAGGCCCACGAGCAGTATCCAGATAAACGGGTCATCGTTCACTATATGCAGCCACATCTTCCCTTCATCGGCGAAGAGGGACTCAAATTTCGGGAGCAACTCTCACGACGTAACGTTTGGGCACCCTTCCGAGAAAGTAACGCCCCGTTCTCGGTCGATGACCTCTGGACGGGATATTACGAGAATCTGGAGATCGTGTTCGAATATACTGAAAGGCTACTTGATAATATCGACGGCAAAGTTGTTATATCCGCAGACCACGGAAATATGGTTAATGAACGCCAAGGTCCGTTGCCGACAAAACGAATGTTCGGTCATCCATGGGGCGTATACACTGAACAATTAGTAAAAGTGCCGTGGTTTGTGATAGAGACAGAGACGCGTCGAACGATAGTTGAGGATACGCCGGTTTCCAACCAACAACAGACTGAGGAGTTCATCGATGAGCGGCTTGAGGCGCTCGGCTACAGGTAGGAATTAATCCAACTTAGTCCGTATATCCAAGCGCCTCTAATCGATCCGTAATCTCGGTATCGTTCAGATCAGTCTCAGACTCAACCGGCTCCTCGCTCAACACCTCTCGGCGTTCCTCTGCATCCACGACTAGCCACGGAACTTCCCGCAGTTTCGGTGTATCGAATCCCTCCATGTGGCCCCAGACTCGCGTCGTGAAGGGAAACACGCGCTCGCCGAGCATCTCCCTGTGATCCGAACTCACAACGGACTTTCCGGGGAGCTCCGTTAGGAGTTCGTCGATGTGTTGAAGCGCTATTTCAGTACTCTCGCTGTATGCCTGACGGATTTCCTCAATCGAAACGTCTCCCTGCTTGACGGCCCCCCAAATTTGGATACCTTCGTCGTGGTCGCCGTATCCCTGTAAATCGAGCCGCCCCCGAAGTTTCTCCGCTGTCTCACCGATATACGGTCGGTGTGGCTGCATGAAATGGACAATGAGTCGCTTGTCCGGGTAGCGTTCGTGTGCCTCTATAGCGGCTGTCACAACTTCATCTGGTTGTACGGTCCCGATCCGGTCGTCCCACCGGGTCGCGTGGGGGTGTTCGACATCGAAGAAGGTCCTCTCTGGGATATCCGTTGAAAACGGGTTCGCAGTTACGTAGACGGTGTCGTGGAGTTCTCGGCCGACGAAGTTCTCCTCGATGAACTCCCAACTCTTCTTGCCTCGCGAAGCCTTCGTTCGAAGTTCTCCATCGGCATCACTCAACTCCTCGAAATAGTCGTACCGACACGCGTCAAGCAAAATCAGATTATCCCAGTCCTCGTCCATTACGTCGATGCTTTTGTCGTCGTATCGCAAATTAGTGTACTTCCCGTACGCTTGGTGAATCGGCCAGCTCGCTAGGCGAAACGCTTCTCGAGCAATGAGCACTGGGTTGTTAACAGCCCGCTTAAAATTATCGAGCGTGTAGTGGTTCTTCATTTACTACTCACCTTGAGTGGTGAAAGAGAAAAAATCTACTTGTTCTTGTAGTTGATAACTATGTTCGATAACCAAGGTTTTTGAGCTTTTGTTCAGTAGATCGACTTACTTGGCCCGATTCTTCATTAATATCGACGCGGTATTCCGGTGAATATTCCTCGGTGTCTTTTCCCGTTGTGACACTCCAAGGTACCCTACGCAGACAATCTAATCTAGACGCACCTGGGTGTCCCCATTTTCCTCGTTCCCCAAGTGCTTGGCCATGGTCAGATGAAATGATGACACGTTCTGCCTCAAGATTTGATAGCAGCGTTTTGAGATTGTCCAGAACGTACCTAAGGTTACTCAGGTGTAGTTCCCAAAGTTCTTTTTGACTGTATCCCTCGCTGGCTAGGTCCTCTACAGATTTATCTATCCCGACATCATCAGGAATGAATGGCGGGTGAGGCTGCATATAGTGTAAAATGGTACGTTCAGGGTCGAGTTCACGATGAAGTGCTATTGCTCGGTCGGTGATCTCGGATGGTAAAACAGTAGCGTGTTCATTGCTCCATCCGTCCCGCCAGACTTCATTTAGATGTAAAAAGTCATCTTCATCAACCCATTGTTCTGTGTTTGGGTTTCCCGTTATATGTAAAGTAGAATTCATTTCTTCAGCATACTCCGGCTTAAATGTCTGCCGCATCCAGGCTGCCGAACTAGTTCCCGGAGTCATATGTTCTCCAACTCTACTTAAGTATTCGTATTCGGATAAGACAGAACGAAGCATGTCTCTACGGGTACAGTCCAGTAAAATTAGTACATCCCATTTTTTTTCGTAGATATTTTGCGCATTACGCCGAGCGATGGGACCGTAGTACTTCTCGTAGAGATATTGTCCAACTCCGCGGATTCCGAACTCTTTGAAATTTTGAACTATGGAGTTAGTTGTTCTCATAGAGCTATAGATCAGAGTGACAGAGCCAAGTACAAAGCGATTTCTACCCACGAAATGGTAGTATTCGAATAAACAGGTTCCATCCAAAGGCGGAGGAATTGAAGCCAACTTTTGATGGTGTCTGCTTTGTCATGATTAAAATTTGTGAACTGATTAGTTTGCCTTTTACTTCATGAAGCCACGTTCAACGCTATTCCGATTCTCATGTGTGAAGAGTTAAAATAGGGGACGTGACGATGGCAGATTGCCTGTAACCACGGCTCATCACCAATGAGAAGGATCGCATTGTCGATCTGATGTTTATATCATAGTTCTGATATAAACATTAAGAAATCGTATTTGTCCCGTTGGATACAGCCAAACGTGGAGCAGGCGGTTCGTGTTGAGATCGGAAACAGTGTACAGCCGATATCACTCAGTACCGAGCTGAACCTCTATCTTATTGACTGTAACGTGACTCCGATCGGCACCGTTTGTTAGCTGTAGATCGGACTTCTGTACCTAACGATGACGGTGTTCAGATAAGGTTTGAAAGTGAGGCGGTGCGTTTTCAAAGTGTTCTATGCCAGAAAACGACCGCCTCAGCGGCTGTTTAGACGAGATCAACTTAGAGTTTGTGGAGCGAGAAGCAACACCGAAGCTGTTGATGAAGCTCAGTATTCAGCTCCATTTGTCTGGACTATCGCTTTCGAATACTGTTTCGTTTCTTGAGGTATTCGGTGTTGATCGAGTTCGATCGACCGTTCATAACTGGGTTCATAAAGCCGACCTACAGCCGGAATCGGATCGGAACCCGAATCACGTCGCGGTTGATGAGACCGTGATTCAACTCGATACTGAGCAATATTGGCTGTACGCTGCTGTCGATCCCGAATCAAATGATCTGCTACACACACGGCTTGAACCGACGAGAAATAACGCGATCGCAGATCGGTTTTTCGCGGAACTCCGCGAAAAACACGACGTAGATGACGCGATCTTTCTCGTTGATGGTGCGGCTCCACTTCAGCGAGCCTGTCGTAAACACGGCCTCGATTTCAGATACGAACGACATGGAAATCGGAACAGCGTCGAACGTGTCTTTCGTGAGGTAAAACGCAGAACTACCAGTTTCTCAAACTGTTTCAGCAACGCCGAAGCAGAAACAGCAAACGAGTGGCTCAGATCCTTTGCCTTCGCATGGAATCAGCTTATCTGAACACTACCCTAACGATGGACGGTAGTCTAATTGCGGTCAACACCTCATTTCTCAAGAATTAGAACGTGTCCGAAAGATGTAATCTAACCAGCTGGACTCGGGTACCAAGCTTCATTCCCGGCTTATGTGTCTCTTTTCGCTCCAAGAAATTTAACTTGATACGACCGCTATCACCGCTGAGACGCTCGAACAATAGCATAGACAACTCAATCTTTTCACCGCCTCGTCCCTCGATCTTTGCGCAACACCGACTGTATAGCTCGCCTTAACGCTTTTGAGTGTGTAGTGGTTTCTCATCCCGATGATGAGGCAGGTTAGGCCATTTCAAAAGAAAAATTCCCCTAATTAACGTAGTGGTGATGTATTTCTGGGAGAATAGTACTGCGAGATAGAGGAACACTCTTTTGTTAGAGTTAGCTTCATACGAGTGGTATGGCTCCGACACATTTTTCATTTAGAAAACTCAGACGAAAACTACATCAAGACGGCATTAAAAAAACAGTTTGGGACTCCGCTGAGGCTTTCTACCGTCGTTCTCTATATCCGCATATATTTCAGATTCTATCCAAAACGAACAGACTTCAGGTTCTAGATGGAGAGTGTATCCGGAAAGTAGCAAATAATACTGTTGATATAGGTTTGGAAAGTCATGGACCAATGCATGAACTTGATGAGGGGTATATATTTTCGGCTACTGGATTGATCATGACTAAAGATAATAAAGTAGTTTCTCAGAGTGTAGGGTCTCCCGAGTTATCTGAGAAATTTACGATTGAATCTTTGGCTCACCAAGATTTCAGTAAAACTCCGGTTACCCCTAAACTACTCCGTTCTAATAGAGGACAAATATCTTATTCATATATCGATAAAAACGTATGTCCACTTATTCCTCGATACGATAACTACTATCACTGGATGATCGGGACCGTCCCAAAGATTCGATATATAGAAAGATACGAAGAAGCAGCAGATGAACCTGTGACCTATCTTTTACCTAATAACTCCCCTTCCTGGGTTCAAGAAACACTCTCACTTCTGGGTTATCCTATGGATAAGTTTCGGTTGGCACAATCACCCATCTACAAACCAAGACGGTTGATAGTTCCACCACATCCATTTCCTGGCCAAAAAGAGGATTACAGATGGATAAAACAGAATATATTCAATAACATAGATGGTACTAATGAGAGATCAACTGAGAGAGTATTTATATCACGAAACAAAGCTATTGGACGGCGGGTTTCGAATGAGAGTGAACTTATGGATGTACTATCGGATTATGGGTTTGAGAAATACTACTTAGAGGATCAAAATATTTCAGAGAATATCCGGCTGTTCTCCAATGCGGATGTGGTGGTTTCCCCACACGGAGCAGGGTTAACAGACATCATATTTTGTCAAGACACAACAATAATAGAGCTATTCGGGTCACAAAAAACCAATTCCTATGAAACGGTGGCAAATACTTTAGAAATTCCTTACCGTAAAGTCGATTGTGAGCCAGATTCAACCGATATTCTAGTCGATCTTAATGTAATTAAAGATACTCTTGAAGATGTTTTAGGTTCGTAGTTCGGAATGGGATAGCTGATCATTCATTAATCTAAAATTCTGCTCCGAATCAGATAATATCGTGTCTCGATTAGATGGCTGCTTGAATTTTAACTTAATTTCCTCATAAGGTTTGAAGCAAGGTATGTCTGCTCTATTCGCTAGCTTTGCCACCTTGGGGGAATATGCGATAGCAAGAGAGGGTTTATTATTTAGAATTGAAAACACAAGCGAATGATACCGCATACATATCATTCTGCTAGCATTTGATACTTGACGCAATGTGTCGTTAACGTCATATGCGTATGGGAAGGATTCAACATCATAATCTTCTACGAAATCCGAGTCAAAATGGTGGAAGGGAATATGTTTAACATTCCTGATTTTGGTTAATATATTTTTTATATTCTCTTGGTACTTTTCTTTAACCTCGTTTATTGACAATGAATTATTGTATTTGAGTTGGTGTCGAAATATCCTGTTCTTCTCCTCTTCAGACGAGATTCCTTTAACGGGTAGTGGTCTTAATGAAATCCCTGTATAATCTTGTGTTGTCGTGTTTGGTGTATCCAATTGAAAAGCTGGGCAGGCAAGCGAATGTACCTCTTTATCTGTTATATCCTCCAGAAGTTGCTTTGAACGCTGATCTCGAACGGTGACAAGTGAAACTTCTTTTATTTTGTTTCTGATTAGCTCTCTTAACTCTGGATCAAATACTGGGGAAACCCCAACGCCAACTATCATCGAGTTTTCATTCAAAAGATCGAAGTCTCGTTCAATTTTTTTTCTACGATACTGGTGGATAACCCCACCACCACCCAAAATCCGAACTGGAGAATTTATACCTCTGACATACCGAGAGAAATATGTCGCATCAAACCCGGAATTAGTTAACTTATCAACAATACTCTTGCCTATCGCTTTGTCACCCACGTTCCCACTTGCGTAAGATCCAATTACGGATATACCACTTTTTTTAAATAAGCAGCGAAATTGCATTTGAGATAGAATAGCCCCTTTCTGGAATTTTTTAAATGCCATATGGGCTTGATCTGGGACATCCATACGACCTGTGGAAGGTTTGGGAATAAATATTCTAGGGGTTGGATACGGCGGTGTTAAGTTAAGAACGAGGCGGCCGGTGTTTCGAATGCTCTATGTCCGAATCCAACCGCCTCGACGGCTGTACAGGATGGATCGACTTGGAGTTTGTGGAGCGTGAGCGGACACCCCACGAGATCATTGAAACCGGTATTCGACTCCATCTTGCCGGACTATCACTCTCGAATACCAAACAGTATCTTGAAAGGTTGGGTGTCGAGCGGAGTCGAACAGCAATTCACAACTGGATTCAAAAGGCCGACCTACAGCCAGTTGACGGTGCGAGCCCGAATCGCGTTGCGGTTGATGAGACTGCGATTCAGATCGATTCGGACAGATACTGGCTGTATGCTGCTGTAGATCCTCGCACAAACGAATTCCTCCATGTTGACGTATTTCCCGTCCAAAGCAAACAATTCACGCTGGTATTTCTCCGCGATCTTAGAGAGAAACACCACGTTGAGGATGCGCTATTTCTCGTTGATGCTGGCGGACACCTCACAGCAGCACTCTCACGAACCTCACTTCGATTTCAAATCACTCGTCATGGAAATCGGAATGCCATCGAACGTGTCTTTCGAGAAGTAAAACGACGGACCTCTTCGTTTTCAAATACGTTTAGAAATGCGGAGCCGACGGCAGCAGAATCGTGGCTCCGAGCCTTCGCCGTCTGCTGGAACCGATGCTTAAGTTAACACGACCGTTGGATACAGCTATTGTGTAAAAGAAGGGGTATCTGTGACGGTCAGTTATTTATAACCGTGCCTCACACTGCCTCATAATGGATATTTATCAATGGAACGTCGCACAGATTGGTAGTGAGCCAACAGGAACGGCCAAATATGAACACGCTCTATCGCAGAATCACTCGGATATCGACGGGATTGAGGTTCATCAAATAAGGCGGCACGCTGAGGGATTTATGAGTACGATGCCCATTTCGTGGCTACTCCAATACAGATGTCACAACGCTGACCTCGTACACGCTACGTTCCAGACGGTTGCGCCTGCGGCTTTCGTTCATCGCCCAGAAAACTTTGTCGTGACTATTCACGATCTCGCGCCACTAGTGTACCCGAGTGAGGTTCGTGATATATCTCTTCGCCTCCAGTGGCAGTTGACGCCGCGGGCACTCAAATTGTCCGACAAGATAATCGCGATTTCAAACTACACCAAACAAGAGATTCAGCGCTTAACGGACATCTCTGGGTCAAAAATAGAAGTCATTCATCAGGGCATCGACCACAGTCATTACAGACCGTTAGAGCAACAAAAGGCCCGAGATAGGTTGGGACTCAGCCATCAAGACACCTTCGTGTTAGTCGTATCTTCCAGTTTGGAACACAAACGAATGGAGGAGGCAAAGCCAATTCTGGAAGCAGTAAGAGAGAAGCATCCTGACGTGAAGCTGCTGAAAGCCGGATACGGAGAGGAGCTGACGGGGGAACACGTGGTCAACACAGGGTGGATCGATGAAGATGATATGCCAGCCTTGTACAGCGCCGCAGACGTATATCTTCACCCGTCAGAGTATGAGGGGTTCGGGCTGCCCGTGCTTGAGGCAATGGCATGTGGTACGCCGGTCGTCGCCAGAGACGTGGCCAGCATCCCGGAGATCGTCGGTGATTGTTTCGACCTCGTTTCGCCGGATGCGCACCCTGAGGAGTTTGCCGATGCGATTTTCTCTAACTTGGATGTGGACTTACCGTATAGAGATGCCGTTGAGCGAAGCAGACACTTCTCGTGGGACAAGACGGCACGAGAAACTGCTGATGTGTATCGTAGTCTTCTGGACTAAGCATCTGCCCGTAGAAGTGAATGCCTGTTATCGATATCCCAAGCGCTTCAACCTCTTCTCAACCTCTTCCGGGTCGTAATCTCTCTGCTGATACTCGTTAGGAGTGATTGTAGCGTTATCTGTCGCTGTCGTTTCAACCCAGGGGACGCGACGCATTGAGGGGTGATGAACACCTCGACTGTGATCCCAGAGAAAACGTTCGCCCAGTGAGTTACCGTGGTCGCTGGTAATGGCCACCTTCGGAGCGTCGACATTGTTCAGAAGATTCTCAACCTCTTCTAGAACGTATCTCAGGTTTTCGACAAATCCGTCTTCTATATCTTCTTTTGTTAGTTCTCCAGCGAAGTGTTTCCGGTACATTTCATAGCCAAGTGACCACTCCTCTGCCAGTTCTACTTCTGTTCTATCGCCGGTGTGCTTAAGAAACGGCTTATGTGGTTGCATATAATGAACGATACACTTCTTCCAGTTATTGTCTCGAGTAGCCTGTATCGCTCTGTCGGTCACCACATGCGCTGGGGGTGCCGGAAGTTCGTCAGAATATCCCTTATAGTCGTTCACATTGTCAAAATACTTAAAATTCTGTTTGTCCATCCACTTGGCGTGATGGTTTCCAGTAATATAGACTGTATCTGAAAGTATGTCGCCATACGATTTGTCGAAGGTGTTGTCGATCCATTCGTCAGAGTGCCCACCCACCGAATAGATACTACCAACCGATTCGATAAACTCGAAATCGTCGGCAACACGCTCTACCCATTCTGCCCGACATGCGTCGAGGACGATAAGTAGATCCCAGTCTCGCTCCCAGACAACAGTCGGAGACTCACCGGAGACAATATGACGATAAATCAGCTCAGACGCTAATAGTGGAACTCCGTGCCACCCATAATTTTGTATAGGTCGAATCGGACGAGCAGCCTCCTCTAGTATTAGACTTGGATCCCTAACAGCTTTTTTTAGATTATTCCAATTATATCTGTCCCTCATCTGACTCCACACGAGCGCATGTCACACATTCGTACTTCAAAATCCCTGCGACGGCGTAAAACCGTTACGGGAATCTAATTGATGTCACGTTCTACTGTTTGAGTGGCGATTACGCTGTCGCCCTTACCGGAAGTTGTATATTTACTGGTTTAATTTGTAAGCATAATGGGGTTGCTGAAGCGGACCATATCTGCTGTTCGTGATCAGGGACTTATATACGTAGTACGCGAAGCGCTACCTCACATCCACAATCATTACATACGGGAACGCCTGTGGAGGAAAGAAAAAGTTTTGAACGGAATCAAAACCCGCTCCCACCGCATTGGGGACAACATTGTGCCTTGGCAAGCAGGACACCCTGACCCAGATCTCTACGAAGCAGCAATTATTGATAGTTTACGAGACCATGTACGGAATGGAGATAGCGTACTGATTGTCGGCGGCGGATGGGGCGTTTCAACGGTAGTAGCAGCCAAAGAAACAGGTGAAGCAGGAAACGTCCATACATACGAAGCTTCACCAAAATACTCTGGATATGTTCGCGAAACTGCGGCATTGAATGATGTCCAAGATACAGTGACAGTTACGAACAAGGCAGTATCTCACACAGTGTCTACCTTCGGAGATGACAATTCGGCTAACCCGCTACATCCGTCAGAGCTAACAGAATGTGACGTACTCGAACTAGATTGTGAGGGTGCTGAATTATCGATTATTTCGAAGATGGATATCCGGCCACGGACTATTATCGTCGAAACACATGGTGTCTACGATTCCTCAACTGAGGAAATAACGGAAATTCTCAATGAGATAGGTTACATAGTACAGTCGGTGGAGTTGGCGGAACGCGGTAATCTGGAGTCAATGTGCCGCAATCAGGACGTCCGAGTGGTCGTTGCTATTAGGGGAGAAATATGTTAAAATTTCTGAAAAACACACGAAGTAATTCTAACACCCAAGTTATTGATAAACGAATCGCCGTCGCGCACTGGGGCGAACACGCCAACGGCGGCGGCGACCGACTCGCATGGGAATTGTCTCGGGTGTTCTCCGACGCGCCGTTTTACGTGGGATACCGCGATGCCAATATTGAACCCGATGACATCGAATCGACGCAGCTCATTACGGGTCGGTTTCTGGAGCGGGCGCTGGAACGCGGCGGGATAGCTCGACAGTTCGCACACCTCTTAGGGTGGCAGTTGGCCGAGCCACTTCGCGAGTACGACGTGCTGGTCACGTCGGGAAACGAACCGTTGTTCTACGTCCCGCCGGACGACCAGGTCTGGGTGGCGTATATCCACCACACGAATCGGCGACAGTCCGATCAGATCGCGGAAGTGGCATCGTCACGCGTCCGCCCGCTGAAGCTCCTGTTGTACTACGCGATGCGGGTCGCGTACGATCACAACACACACAAACCGGACCGATTCGTCGTGAACTCGGAGATCGTAAAGCGCCGTGTGGTCAGATACTGGGGAGTCCCCGAAGAGAAGGTGGCTGTCGTGTATCCGCCGGTAGCGACAGACGAGTATTCACCGACCGAGGAGCCGACCGGCGACTACTACCTAACGCTCTCACGCCTCGACTGGCACAAGGACATTGACGGGATAGTCCGAGCATTCAACGAGTCGGGCCACCGACTGGTCGTGGCCGGTGACGGGCCTGAACGCGACCGACTCGAATCGATCGCCGACGAAAACGTCGAATTTGCCGGATTCGTGTCGGAAGCACAAAAACGAGAGTTACTCGCGGGAGCGAAAGCGTTCGTGTTCAACGGTCGCGACGAAGACTTCGGGATCGCGCCGGTGGAAGCACTCGCTTCGGGAACGCCGCTACTCGGTGTTAAGGAAGGAATGACGCAGTATCATGTTGTCCCCGGAAAGAACGGCTATCATCACTCACGATCGGGAGTTCCTCAGTCGATCGTCGATTCCGTGGAGAGGTTCGAATCGCAGGGAGTGTCGTGGGCTCCAGATCGGATCGCGGAGTTCGCCGATCGATTCTCCGTGTCGGCGTTCCACGATCGAGTTCACGAGGTCGTCGAACAGACCATCGACGAAACGGATGTTGAACCAGACTGGTACGCGGACCTCGCGTGAGGATGAATCAGGCGTTCGCCTTCTCCACTAATTCAGGAGTCACCATCGCGTACAGATACCCCAGCCCGACAGCCATAGTGAACGCTCCGATCGCCCCGAGTTGTGTCACCGCCGCCGTCGACGGCGACCGAACTAATCCCTCTATCCGCCGCGGCACTCGGTCTGTCAGCAACCACTTCAGGTAGTCTCCCTTCGCGTCGGGCGCGTCCGGATACAGGAGGTCCATCACACGTTTGGAATACCCTTGCCAGAACGACCGGTACAGGAGCCACCGGAACTCCCCACGGTACTCGAATAGCGTGTGATGAACGACCGCATCCTCGGTGTACACCATTCCCTGTCCAAGCTCTTCCAATAGGCGGATTCCCACCGGAGCCTCGTGCGCCTGAAGGTGTTTGTCGCCCTTTCGACCCGTTTTCGGGTCGTATCCGCCGACTTTCAGAAATGCCTCTCGCCGATACGAGATGTTCGACCCGTACGTGTTCCGGACTTCCTCGCCGTCCTCAGCGAACCCCGGTTCAACGCAGCCGACGAGCCAGTAGAACTCTTCAGGGAAGAAATCGGGGCGTTCGCCCTGCCAGTTCGGCCGTACATCACCACCAGCAGCAATCGCATCAGTTTCCTCGTACACCGCAACGAGGTTCGCAATCCAGTCCTCCTCGGCCACACCGTCGTCGTCGATGAACGCGACGATTTCGCCCGAAGCCAACTCCGCGCCCTCCGTCCGACTGTACGAGATTCCGCGGTTCTCGTCGTTGTCGTGAATCACGACGTTTTCACGATTCCCAAAGTCGTCGACTGCGTGCTCGTACACCTCGGGATTTCCGTCGATCACCAACACGACCTCGATCGGGTCGTACGTCTGCGCGAGGGCGCTCTCGACGGCTTCGGTGAACACGTCGTAGCGCTCCATCGTGTACGTACAGACGACGACGGAGACCTTCATTGGACTCAAATTTCCGCCCGGATCAATAAGGATTCTGAACGCGTCGTCGGGCGGTATATAACAAGCCTTATGGAGGTTTTGGTGTTCACCACGTACAATGAGCGCGCAAACAGACACCGACGAGGACGGAGAGCGGTCTGCTCTCGACGTCCTCCAACGGTGGTACCACGTCCCGCTCCTCCTCGGGGCCGTGGCCTTCATGCTGTGGACTCGCCTCCGGTCGTACGGCAACTTCACTCAAAACGGCGAAGTGTACTTCCGCGGCAACGACCCGTGGTACCACCTCCGCGAGACGACGTATCTCATGGAGAACTATCCGAACACGCTCCCGTTCGACCCGTGGACCGGGTTCCCAGTCGGCCGAAGTGCCGGCCAGTTCGGGACGCTCTGGGACCACATCATGGCGGTGGGCGTCTGGATTGCCCGTCCGATCATGGGCAGCACCGAGGAAGTCATGCTCGTCATGGCTCCGATCGCGGGCGCACTCGTCGCGATCCCGACGTACTTCATCGCGCGCCGGTTCACCGGTCGCGTCGCCGCGCTCGGCGGGGCCATTACTCTCGCGCTCCTCCCCGGAACCTTCTTCAGCTACTCGCTTGTCGGCTTCCCCGACCACAGCGCAGCCGAAGTCCTCTTCCAGAGCATCGCCGTCCTCGCGTTCCTCGTCGCCTTCGCCGTCGCAGAGTGCGAGAAACCCGTCTGGGAACTCGTCGTCGACCGCGACTTCGAGGCCCTGAAACGCCCCGTCTCGTACGCGGCCGCCGCCGGCGTCGCGCTCGGGCTGTACATCTGGACGTGGCAGCCCGGCGTTCTCCTCGTCGGGATTACCGGCATCTACCTCGCGGTGAAACTCACGAGCGACGTCTACCACGGCCGGAGCCCCGAACCGGTCGCGTTCGCCGGTGCGGTCGCGATGACCGTCACGGCTGTGATGCAACTGATCGCGCTCGACACGTTCGGATTCAATACGACCGCCTACTCGCTCCTCCAAGTCATTCTCCCGCTCGGCGTCGCGATCGGCGCGGTCTTCCTTGCGTGGCTCGCCCGCGAGTGGGAGGCGCGCAACCTCGACGTCTCGACGTACCCGCCGGCTGTCGGCGGACTTATCGTCGCGTCGGCGGGCGTCGTCTGGCTCGCCATCCCCTCGCTGTGGTCGACGCTCACCGGGAACCTCCTCAACTTCGTCGGGTTCAGCTCCAGCGCCACCTTCCGGACTATCGGTGAAGGAGGCCCGCCGCTCCAGGACGCCACGTTCACGAACTTCGTCCTCTCGCAGTACGGGCTCGCCTTCTTCCTCGCGCTCGCCGCAATTCTCTATATCCTCGCGCGCCCGCTGTATCGCTCCGACGACACCAACCACACGCTGTACATCCCGGCCGCGCTCGCCGTGGTCGGCTCCGTCTACGCGGTCCCGCAGGCCTACGACGCGATCGGCGGCGTCGTCGGCGTGAGCTGGCAGGTGGTCGGGCTCGTCGTCGCCGCGGCGTTCCTCGTCGGGGCGACGTTCCTCGTCGAGTACGACGCCGAGGAGCTGTACTTCGTCGTGTGGGCCGCGTTCATCGGGAGCGCCGCGTTCACCCAGTCCCGGTTCAACTACTACCTCGCCGTCGTGGTCGCGGTCGGGACGGCGTACTTCCTCCAGGTCGCGCTCGACGCCTTAGATCTCACGTCGCTCGACGCCGTCCGCGACATCGAGGGCTGGCAGGTGCTGACCGTCGTCGCGGTGCTCGCCGTCCTCCTCGTTCCGCTCGTCGGCGTCGCCACGCCGGTCTGGACCGCCGGCAACTCCAGTAACCCCGGCAGCGTCGTCCAGTGGGACGAGAGCCTCCAGTGGATGAACGACGAGACGCCCCAGCCGGGCGAACTCGAGGGCGCGGACAACGCGATGGACCCGTACGACACCTACGAGCGACCCGCAGACGGCGACTTCGACTACCCCGAGGGAGCGTACGGCGTCCAGTCATGGTGGGACTACGGCCACTGGATCACCACCCGCGCTGAGCGCATCCCGAACGCGAACCCGTTCCAGCAGAACGCCGGCGAAGCGGCCGACTACCTGCTCGCGCCGAGCGAAGAGCAGGCGGCCGACGTGCTCGCGAGCCAGAGCACCGAGGGGAACCAGACCCGCTACGTGATGGTCGACTGGCAGATGGCGTCGCCGAACTCCAAGTTCAACGCGCCGGTTACCTTCTACAGCGGCAACGAGACGGTCCGCGACTTCAACGAGCTGCTCTACCAGCGCGTCCAAGGCCAGAACGGCCAGCAGGGCGGGCTTCGGGCCGCGATCCAGACCCGCACCCAACGCTATCACGAGAGCCAGATGATCCGGCTCTACCAGCACCACGGGAGCGCGGTCGAACCCGATCCGGTGGTGTTGGACTGGGAGCCGCAGACGGCCGAAACGCAGTCCGGCGAACAGGTCGACATCAAGGTCCTCCCGAGCGAGGGACAGCCGGTCCAGCGGTTCGACAACCTCTCGGCCGCCCGGTCGTACGTCGAGGAGGACGGCTCGGCGCAGATCGGCGGCGTGATGGGCGTGCCCACCGAGCGCGTCGATGCGCTCGAACACTACCGGCTGGTTCACGCCACGCAGGCTCCCGGCCGGTCGCCGTACGCGCAGCAGGCGCACATCCTCGCCCAGCGGTTCGGCGTCGACCTCCAAGCGACGTTCGGCGAGTCGCTGTTCGGCGCGTTCAGCGACGATTTCGTCAAGACGTTCGAACGCGTGCCGGGCGCGACCGTCGAGGGCTCGGGCGCAGAGCCCGGTCAGGAGGTCGAGGCGACCGTCGAGATGCGGAAGCCGAACGGGCAGACGTTCGAGTACACGCAGTACGCGACCGCGGACGAGAACGGCGAGTTCGAACTCACGCTCCCGTACTCGACGACGGGCTACGACGAGTTCGGCCCCGAGAACGGGTACACGAACACGAGCGTCCGCGCGACCGGTCCGTACAACGTCACCACCGCGCAGACGACGGGTGAGGACCTGTACACCACCGAGCAGTTCGGGCAGGTCGAGGTGACCGAAGGGCAGGTCGTCGGCGAGGACGACGCGACGGCGACCGTCGAACTCGAAGAGCGGATCGTCGACTGCCCGAGCGGCGACCCCGCGTGTCCCGTCGACGACGGGGGCGACGAGGGCAGCGACGGCGGCGACACGACGAATTCGACCGACTCCGCGAGCGTGTTCGGCGCGGCCGAGCCGGTGACGGCGGTCGACGCCGCGAGCGCGACGGCGACCGGCGACGCCTCCGCCTGAGTCCGGGCCGTTAACTACCGCCGCACTGTTTTCGACGCATGGACGACCCCCGCGACTGGCTGGCGCTGTACCTGAAAGGCGTCGCCATGGGGAGCGCGGACGCGGTTCCCGGCGTCTCGGGCGGCACCATCGCGCTCATCGTCGGCATCTACGAGCGACTGATCGCGGCCGTCACGGCGATCGACCCCGGCAGAGTCCGCCGCGTGCTGGCGGGGGTCCGGCCGGGGAACCTCGCGGACGCGCGGGCCGCGTTCTGCGAGGTCGACGGCGCGTTCCTGCTCGTGTTAGGGGCGGGCATCGGCACCGCAGTCGTCGCCGTGTTGAGCGCGGTGAACTACCTGCTCGCGACGCGGCCCGTCGCGACGTACGGCTTCTTCTTCGGGCTGATCGCCGCCAGCGCCGCGGCCCTGCTGGGCGACGTCGACCTCGGCACGCCGCGCCGGAAGGCCGCCGCGCTCGCCGGGTTCGCGCTGGCGTTCCTCGCCTCCGGGGTCGCCTCGACGGGCCTCGGTAGCCCGTTGCCGCTCGTGTTCCTCGCGGGCGGGGTCGCGGTCAGCGCGATGGTGCTGCCGGGGGTCTCCGGCTCGCTGCTGCTCGTCGTCCTCGGTCAGTACGAGTACATGTCCGGCGTCGTGAGCCGGTTCGTCGACGGGGTGGGCGCGCTCGCGGTCGGGAACGGTTCCGACGCGCTCGTCGAGACGCTCCCGCCGGTCGCGGCGTTTCTCGCCGGCGGCGTCTGCGGGCTGTTCACGGTCGCGCACGCGGTCCGCTACGCGCTCGCGAGGGCGCGCGCCGCGACGCTCGCGTTCCTCGTGAGCCTCGTCGTCGGGGCGCTCCGCGCGCCGCTGGTGGAGGTGTCCGCGCGACTGGCCGAAAGCGGCGAGTCGTGGCGCGCGGCCGCGCCGCGGTTCGCGCTGGCCGCGCTCGTCGGTGCCGGGCTCGTGGCCGTTCTGAATCGGTACTCCGCGACCATCGAGTACTGAGCAGTGGGTCCGGTCGCGGTTACGAAGGGAAAGCAGGTCACAGTCCGTCTGTCGTCAGCACCCACCGCTAAATGGGTGGCATTGTCGGTGGACCCGGTTCTGGCCAACCCTACAGTGAACAGAAGAGAGAGCCCACGACAGTCGTGGGACGAAGTCAAGCTGGTTCGGTCCGGAACCGAGTGATCGCGACATCGGTGACGTCGTCGTAGTCGTCGTCGGCACCGACCAAGAGCACCCCGTCGACGTGCGCTGCTGTCCCGAGTGCAAAGGCATCACCGAGTGCTGGCGAGTAGCGGAATTTGAAGTCGGCTGCCAACGCCCATGTCTGTTCGGTGTCGACGCGACGGATGCCACTTTCCTCGAGGACGTCGACGACGGCATCAGCGCGCTCCTCGCCGTCGATCGCCCGCACGATGTAGTGGATCTCGGCAAGGTTGGCCGCCGAGATGTAGCCGTCTGCTGCGCCTTCGATGGCGTCAACGTACGTTTCGACGGTGTCGCTCCCTGGTTCGTTACAAAAATAGGCGATGAGTGGTTCGGCGTCGAAGACGATCGCTTCGGGAGTCCTAGCCCCGTCCGTCATGCGTCAGCCTCGTCGTCACCGGCGTAGCGCTGCCGCAACTCTTCTTCACTGGCTTTGTCCGCTGTACGTTCCTCTTGGAGGCGCTCGGTTGCTGAGCGCCCCTGCTCGTCGGTTTTCCCTTCCAGAACCCCGCGCAGGTCTGTAACCGAGTGGATGGGGCGAACAACGATGTCGCCCTCTTCAGTCCGAATGAACTTCACACGGCCGGGCGTGTCGATACCCAACTCCTCACGGAACTCCTTCGGGATTGTGGCTTGCCCGCGCGACGATACGGACACCACTTTTTCAGACTCTGCCTCACTCATACTATTTTCTATTATTACTTTTGTTCAGGCCTATAAAACACCAGCGTTGAATTAGGTAGTTAATATGTAAGATCAGTCATTGATTCGCCGGTCTCGAGTGTACGGCTCGTCGTGGATCTCTGACTCGACACCTGAAGTGGCTCGCAACGCCTTTTCGGCTCCCAGTCGTACGCCCGACCGACATGGTCCAGACCGAATCCGAGTCCGAACTCGACCGCGGCGACACCGCCCCCGACTTCGAACTGCCCGGCGCGGACGGGGAGACGCACGCGCTCGACGAGTTCGAGACGGACGCGCTGCTCGTCGTGTTCACCTGTAACCACTGCCCGTACGCGAAGGCGAAGATCGACCTGCTGAACGAGCTGGCGGCCGAGTACGACGACCTCGCGGTCGTCGGGATCAACCCTAACGACGCCGACGAGTATCCCGAGGACTCCTTCGAGGCGATGCGTGAGGCCGTCGCCGACGGCACGGTCGCGTACGACGCGTACCTCCGGGACGAGACCGCCGAGGTCGCGGCCGCGTACGACGCCGTCTGTACGCCCGACCCGTTCCTGTTCGGTCGCGCGGACGGCGCGTGGAGACTTCGCTACCACGGCCGCCTCGACGACGCGCTCAACCCCGACGACGAGGCGACCGAGTTCTACGTCCGCGACGCGGTCGACGCCGTCCTCGCGGGCGAAGAGGTCGACATCCCCGACCGCCCCTCTCGGGGCTGTTCGATCAAGTGGCCGGACGCGTAGGGGACCGGCCGCCAGGCCCGAACCGGATCCGCGTTCCGACGGAGACGGGTTAACAAGGGACCGGCCCGAACGGCTTCGCATGAGCATGAAAGGCGACGACCCGGACCTCCACGAGATCGATCGGTACGACGGCGGCGTCGGTTGGATCGCGTACCCCGACGAGACGATGGAGCGCGCGAGCCACGCGTTCGCGGTACACAACGAGGAGAGCGACGAGGACGACGTGTGGGTCGTCGACCCGGTCGACGCGCCCGGCGTCGACGACCTGCTCGCCGAACTGGGCACCGTCGCCGGCGTCGTGATCGGGCTCGACCGCCACGTGCGCGACAGCGACACCCTCGCCGCGCGCCACGACGTACCGGTGTACGTCCCCGACTGGATGACCGGCGTCGTCGGCGACCTCGACCCGGAGGTCGAAGTCGAGCGGTTCGGCTCGCGGCTCGCCGACACCGGCTTCGAGGCGGTCCGGATCCGCGACTCGTCGGTCCCGCCGTGGCAGGAGGTCGGGCTGTTCGACGGCGAGACGCTGATCGTCCCCGAGTCGGTCGGCACGGGATCGTACTTCCGGGGGGACCGAGAGCGACTCGGCGTCCACCCAATGCTCCGGCTCACGCCGCCGACGAGCGCGCTCTCGGGGCTGAACCCGGAGCGCGTCCTCGTCGGCCACGGCGTCGGCGTCCACGAGCGCGCCGCGGTCGCCCTCGAAGACGCGCTCTCGAACTCTCGGAGCAAGGCCCCCGGGCTGTACGCGAGCACGCTCCGGTCCGCGCTGCCGTTCTGACGCGACTCGGCGGCGACCGAACCGGTCGGGCCGTGCGTGCCCTTTTGTCACCCCGAACCGTAGGAGGGCCGACTAGTGATCTACGTCACCCGCGACCTGTTGACCGTGCTGCGGGAGCGCGCCGCGAGCGAGGACCCCGACGAGGTGAACCTCCGGCTCTCGGCGACGCCCGCCGGCGAGTTCGAGACCGACCTCGGGCTCGACCCGGAGACGCCGGTGGTGACCCACTTCACCCTGCCGTCCGTGGGGGGCTCGGTCAGCTCCGTGTTCGGCGTCGACCTCGGCACGCCGGCCGGCGAGGGGGGCGCGCGGTTCGTCTCGCACCCGGACGGCTTCCTCGGGGTGTCGCGGACCGACGACCTCGCGGGCGTGGTGTTCGTCGCTGTTCCCCCGTACGACGAGGACTCGGTCGCCGCCTTCGACCGGTCCGGGGACGGCGTCGAACTCGCCGTCGTCGACGCGGTCCCGCCGACCGAGTCCGTCCCGGAGTGAGAGAACAGGGGTTTCAAGCCGCCGGAGGAAGTAGGCCGCGGCGATGGCAGCACGGCCACCCGGCGGCGGCGATACCGACGAGCCCGAGGCGATCGAGTTCGGCATCGCGGCCCTCGACGCCCGGATCGACGAGGCGGAGGTGTCGTTTCCCGCGACGGCCGCGGAGCTACGCGACGCGCTCGGCGACCAGTCGATCCCCTACGACGCGCACGGACGGTCGCTCACCGTCTCGGACGCGCTCGACCGCGTGCCGCAACGGGAGTTCGAAAACGAGACGGCGCTTCTCAACGCGCTCTATCCGGTGTTCGACGAGGCGCGCCGCGAGGAGCGCGGCGTGATCGCCAGCCTGCGCGACGCGCTCCCGTTCTGAGACGGGGGACGAAAGGGCGGATCGATCGAAAGTACCTATCTGGGTTCCGAGCGGGCGACGTCCTCGGCCGCCTCCTCCTCCGGTTCGCCGGCGTCGTACCGCTCGATCACGTCGTTGACTAAGACGATGTCGCCGACGGCGCGGACCCAGCGGTACGGGACGATGACGCCGGTCGAGCCGCCCACCTCCCCGGCGAACAGCTCGTGGTTGAGCTCGGCGAGCGCGAGGCCGGTCACGGCGCGGGCGTCCAGATCCAGCTGGATGTCTTCGATCTCACCGACGAAGACGCCGTTGCTGGAGTACACCTCGCGGCCGACGAGCGACGTGATCTCTTCGGGGGCTGCGTTCATACTCGATACGGTCACGAGCGCGCCTAATAAGCGTTCGTTGTCGGACGACGCGCGTCGGACGCTCCGTCGATTCGCGGGTCGGACCTCGGGTGCTTCACCGGTCGCGTGACCGTCACTCTCGCGGGGCGATCACCTCGATGGGGTGCATCGGCGTCGACTCCAGCAGGGCGTCGAGCTGTTCGGTACAGGACGTGCCGGGCGCGACGACGGTGCGCTCGGTGTCGCCGAACTGCTCGCGGAGCGGCTCGCCGACGTCCATGCTCAGCTCGTAGTAGTCGGTCTTGTAGCCGAACGAGCCGGCCATCCCGCAACACTCCGTGTCCGAGACGCGCACGTCGTAGCCGAGCCGTTCGAACGTCGCGGTCGCGTACTCGCCCACCTCGACGGTGCGGGCCTGACAGTGCGGGTGGTACGCGAGCCGCCGGCCGGCCGCGACCGGCCCGGTCCCTTCGCTGGGCGCGCGCAGCGCCGCGGGGTCGCCGCCCGCCTCCAGCAGGCCGAACACGTACTCCATCGCGTCGTAGCTCGCCGCCGCGAGCCGCTCGTGGGAGTCGGCCGGGAGGAACCGCTCGTACTCGCGGCGGAACGTCGCGAGGTCGCTCGGCTCGATCACGACCACGTCGCGCCCGGCGTCGAGGTGGGGTGCCAGCCCGGCGTACACGTCCTCGGCCGCCGACTCGGCGGTGGCGACCATCCCCTGCGAGAGCGGCGGCCGCCCGCTGCCGGGGAGGTCGGGGACCCGGACGTGGACCCCAAGCGCCTCCAGCGCGCGGACCGTCGCCTTCCCGCGCTCGACGTCGACGTAGTTCGTTGCCGTGTCGGGGTAGACGACGGCCTCGCGGTCGGCCTCGGCGGGCGCGACCGACGAGCCGCCCCGGGCGTCGAACCACTCGACGAGCGACTCGCGGGCGAACTCGGGCAGGTCGCGGCGGCGATCGATCCCGACGACCCGCTCGGCGAGCGCGCGCGCCGGACCGAAGTTCGCGAGGCGGTTGGCGACCGGCGCGGTCCTGTGTCCCCACTCCGCGAGCGTCGCGTAGTTGCCGACCAGCCGGGTCGACAGGTCGAGGCCGCCCGGCTCCTCGTCGGGGACCAGCTCTTCGAACGCCCAGTCGAGCTGGCTCGGGTCGGCCTCGCCCCGGTTGATCCGGTCGCGGACCGCGGTGTTGATCCACGGGATGTCGATGCCGACCGGACACGCCGGTACACAGCGCGAGCAGCCGGTACAGAGGTCGTTGAACTCGGCGGCGGTGTCGAGCCCCTCGACGCCGGCCTCCCAGCCCGTGGCGATGCCGCCGGAGTACGTCTCGCCGCCGAACGCGTGGCCGCCGACGCTCTGGAAGTTGCCGCAGGCGTTCGAGCAGGCCGAACACCGGATGCAGTACAGCGTCTCCTTCAGCGTCTCGTCGTCGCGCATCGCCAGCCGCCCGTTGTCGATCAACACGAGGTGGAACTCGCGGTCGTCCGCGGAGCCGTCCGCGAGCGGCTCGCCGTCCGCCTCGAAGTTCGGCACCGGCGACGCGACGGGCGGTGTCAGCGTCGAGATGTAGGAGGTGACGTCCTGGCCGGTCCCCGAGCGCCCGATCAGCTCGACGAACGGCGCGAACTCCTCGACGGTCGGCACGAGCTTCTCGACGCCCGCGACCGCGACGTGGGTGTCCGTCGCGGTCACCGTCTTCCGGGCGTTGCCCTCGCTGGTGACTAGCAACATGGTCCCCGAGTCCGCCGCGACGAAGTTCGCGCCGGTCATCCCCAGCTCGGCGTCCTCGATCAGCTCGCCGAGCCGCTCGCGGGCGAACATCGTGAGCTCCTCGGCGGTCTCGGGCGGGTCGTCGAGGTCGAACCGCTCGGCGAACAACTCGGAGATCTCCTCGCGGGACTTGTGGATCGCCGGCGCGACGATGTGCGAGGGCTCCTCGTCGGCCAGCTGGAGCACCCACTCGCCGAGGTCCGTCTCCAACACGTCGACCCCGTCGGCCTCCAGCGCCGCGTTCACCTCGATCTCCTCGGAGGTCATCGACTTCGACTTGATCGCGCGCTTGGCCCCGCGCTCGGCGGCGACCTCGCGGATGTACCGGTTCGCGTCCTCGGCGTCGTCGGCGAGGTACACCGTGCCGCCGTTCGCCTCGACCGACTCCCGCACCTCGTCGATGAGGTCGGGGAGCCGCTCGATCGCGTCCTCCTTTATCGCCCGCGCCCGGTCTTTCAGCGCCTCGTAGTCGTCGAGGCGACCGGTCGACTCGTAGCGCCCCGCGTTGAACCCGCGGGTGTTCTCCGCGACCGCGTCCCCCTCGGTCGCCAGTAGCTCGCGGATGCGCCCGGCCTTCGTCTCGCGGTCGAGGCCGTCGGCCGGCTCGGTCGCGGCGTCTCCGGTCGAGTCGCCACCGGCGGTCTCGCTACTCATCGGCCGCCACCTCCGCGTTCTCGACGGCGTCGCCGTCTTCCCCGCGTAACAGCACGACGTGGACCTCCTTCGGGCCGTGCGCGCCGTGGACGAGCCCCCCCATGTCCGCGGTCGCGCTCGGGCCGGTCGCGAACACCACGTCGGTCGACTCGTCGCGGGCCCGCGGACCGAGCCACGCGAAGGCGTCGGGCACGTCCGGCACGAGGTCGGCCTCCCGGAGGACGACGACGTGCCGGTCGACGAAGAGGCTCACCGGCTCCGTCCCGTCGGCGTCGGCCTCGACCGCGACGCTTCCGTAGCTCGCGATCCCGAGCGACGCCGCGGTGACGCCCGTGTGCGCGGCGCGCAGGTCGGCGGTCGTCGGGTCGGTCTCGACGCGCTCCGGCAGCGACGCCGCCGAGTCCGCGAGCGCGTCCGGTCCGGACCGACCCAGCGGCACCCCGACCGCGGGCTCGCCGGCGGCGGCGTCGACCAGCGACGCGCACGCCGCCGCCGGCCCCTCCGAGACGGTGACGCCGAAGTCGTCGAGTCTCCCCGTGAACGTCGACGTGTCAGCAGTTGCCATGGGAATCGGTTCGACGGCCTCCGTGTTGGGTGTTGCGGCGGGATCGGAGGTGGCTTTTTCATCGCTCGACCGTGAGAGAGTCACATGGCGACCAACCCGGAGCCGGACCCGACGGACGGCGGGGACTTCGACTACGCCGGCGGTGCCGTGGAGCGGCCGGACCTCGTCGACGCGCTCGACCGCCGCGTCGACGGGGACGTGCGGTTCGACGACTACTCCAAGCGGCTGTACGCGACCGACGCCTCGGCGTACGAGGTCACCCCGATCGGCGTCGTGATCCCGGAGTCGACCGCGGACGTGGCGGCCGTCCACGAGTACTGCTTCGAGGAGGGGATCCCCGTCCTCCCCCGCGGCGGCGGCACGTCGCTCGCGGGCCAGAGCGTCAACGAGGCGGTCGTCCTCGATCTCACCGCCGAGATGGACGCGGTGATCGAGACCGACCCGGACGCGGGGACCGCCCGCGCGCAGGCCGGCGCGTACGTCGGGGACCTCAACGCCGCGGTCGAGCCGCACGGGCTGAAGTTCGCCCCCGACCCGGCGTGGCGCGACAAGTCCGCGCTCGGCGGGGCGATCGGGAACAACTCCACCGGCTCCCACTCGCTGAAGTACGGCAAGACGGACCACTACGTCGAGGAGGCCGAGGTCGTCCTCGCTGACGGCACCGTGACGACGCTCGGCGAGGTCGCGGTCGATGACCTCCGGGTGTCCGCCGACCCCGACGCCGACGACCTGTTCCCCCGAATCCACGCCGAGATCGTTCGGATCCTCGACGAGGGGGCGGCTGAGATCGACGAGCGGTACCCGGAACTGAAGCGGAACGTCTCCGGCTACAACCTCGACCGCCTGCTCGCAGAATACCGGGGGGAGTACGGGGAGGAAGGCGTCGTCAACCTCGCTCGGCTCATGGCCGGCAGCGAGGGGACGCTCGCGACGGTGACGGAGGCGACCGTCTCGCTCGTCGAGATTCCGGAGACGAAGTCGGTTGCGCTGCTGACCTACGACGACCTCCTCGACGCGATGGAGGACGTGGCGGCGTGTCTCGAACACGACCCCGCCGCGGTCGAGGTGATGGACGACGTCCTCCTCGGCCTCGCAGCCGACACGCCGGAGTTCGCCGACGTGGTCGGCATGCTCCCCGACGGCACCGACTCGGTGCTGCTCGTCGAGTTCTACGCCGAGAGCGACGCGGAGGGGCGTCAGAAGGTCGCCGACCTCATCGCGGACCGCGTGGGCGTCCGAGATACGGCGGCCGAGCCGGGCGACGGCGCGGCCGAGACCACGAGCCAGCCGCGGCGCGCGGTCGACGCCTTGGAGGCGCACGACCCCGACGAGCGCGACCGCTTCTGGAAGATGCGGAAGGCGGGCCTCCCGATCTTGCTCTCGCGGACCACCGACGAGAAGCACATCTCCTTCATCGAGGACTGCGCGATTCCGCCCGAACACCTCCCCGAGTACACGCGGGAGTTCCAGCAGATCCTCGAAGACAACGACACGTTCGCCACCTTCTACGCGCACGCCGGGCCGGGCGTGCTCCACATCCGCCCGCTGATCAACACGAAGGACGTCGACGACGTCGAGGCGATGGTCGACATCGCCGACCGCGTCACCGACGCCGTGGTCCGGCTCGGCGGCTCCGTCTCGGGCGAACACGGCGACGGTCGCGCCCGCACCCAGTGGAACCGGAAGCTGTACGGCGACGGCCTGTGGGAGGCGTTCCGCGACCTGAAGACGGCCTTCGACCCCGACTGGCTGCTCAACCCGGGTAACGTCTGCGGCGACGTCGACATGCGGGAGAACCTCCGGTTCGACGCGGAGTACGAGTACGACGCGGGATTCGACCCCGCGATGGAGTGGGCGGTCGACAACGGGATGCAGGGGATGGTCGAACTCTGTCACGGCTGCGGCGGCTGCCGCGGCCCGCAGGAGACGACCGGCGGCACCATGTGTCCGACCTACCGCGCCGCCGAGGAGGAGATCCAGTCCACGCGCGGCCGGGCGAACATGCTCCGCGGGGCCATCTCCGGCGAACTGCCCGACGACCCGACCGACGACGAGTTTGTCACCGAGGTGATGGACCTCTGTGTCGGCTGTAAGGGGTGTAAGGTGGACTGCCCGAGCGGCGTCGACATGGCGAAGCTGAAGGCGGAGGTGGAACACGCCCACCACGAGGAGCACGGGCTGGACCTCCGCACCCGACTGCTCGGTCGGTTCGAGTCGCTCGCGCCGCTCGCCTCGAAGTTCGCCCCGCTCTCGAACCTCCCGAACAAGCTCCCCGGGAGCGGCCTCATCGCGGAGAAGGCGCTCGGGATCGCGCGGGAGCGCGACCTCCCGACGTTCCGCTCGGAGACGCTCGTCGACTGGTTCGAGGCCCGCGGCGGGGCGAGCGTCCCGCGCGAGGCGGCGGACCGCGACGTGCTGCTGTTCCCCGACGTGTACACCACCTACACCAACCCCGGCGCGGGGAAGGCCGCGGTGCGCGTGCTGGAGGCCGCGAACTGCCACGTCGAGATCCCCGACGTGGACGGCAGCGGCCGCCCGCCCCACTCGAAGGGGATGCTCGACGTGTCGCGCGCGACGGCGAGAGACGCCGTGGAGGCGCTCGCGCCGCGGGTCCGGGACGGCTGGGACGTGGTCGTCGTCGAGCCCTCGGACGCCGTCATGCTCCAGTCCGACTACCACGACCTGCTCGACGGCGACGCCAGCGACGTGCCCGACGCCGACGTGGCCGCCGTCTCCGAGAACGCCTACGGGGTCATGGAGTACGTCGACGCCTTCCGGCTCGACGAGTCGCTCGCGCTCGACGCGCCCACCGAGTCGCTCACCTACCACGGCCACTGCCACCAGAAGGCGACGAAGAAGGACCACCACGCGGTCGGCGTGTTGCGGCGCGCGGGCTACGGGGTCGACCCGCTCGACTCCTCGTGTTGCGGGATGGCCGGCTCGTTCGGCTACGAGGCCGAACACTACTCGATGAGCGTGGCGATCGGCGAGACCCTGTTCGAGCAGGTCTCGGCGAGCGACGGCGACGGCCTCGTCGCGCCGGGCACCTCCTGCCGGACGCAGTTGGAGGAGGGCCCAAGCGAGGTGCCGGAGCCGGACCACCCCGTCGAGAAGCTGGCGACCGCGCTGGCGTAGAAGTCACTCGGTATCGCGTCGCTCCGCGCCCGCCACCGCGTCCCGCTCGCGCTCGCGCCGTCGCGCCAACAGCCGCTCGACCCCTTTCCCCGGCCCGCCCTCGATCGGCCACCCCTTCGTGCGCCACTGGGGCGGCTCCGGCGAGAACTCCCCGCAGGAGCCGGAACACTCCCGCGCGGTCGGGGTCTTGTCCTTCGCCGCGCAATGGGGGACGAGCGCCCGCCCGTCTCGGCGGAGCTCGAAGTGGCGGCAGTCCGGTCGCATCGTGTCGTGGAAGGAGCGCCACCCCTTCCCGTAGGCGCGCTCGGCGATCTCCAGCCGCAGCGTCTCCGTCTCGGCGTCGCGGCGGCTCGCCTCACCGTCGTCGCCGGGGCCCGCGGGCGAGAGGTCGCTCGGGTGCCACGCCACGTCGGCCGCGTCGGAGCCGACCCCCGCGGAGAAGTCCGTGGCGAGGATGCCCGCCTTGACCGGCATCTCGCGGAGGAGGGCGGGCTCGACGCGCTCGCCGGTCGTCTCGGTCGCCAGCCACGCCTCGTCGGCGAGCGCGGTCGTCACGTCGTGTTCGAGCTGGTCGGCGAGGCGGTCGGCCGCCGAGCGGTCGAGGTCCGGCTTGTTCTCGACCGCGACGATCCGCTCGACCCAGTCAGGGTACGGGCGCACCCGGCGGATCTCGATCCGATTCCCGTCGCGGCGCTTCTCGATCAGGTCCCGCCCCGCGGCGCGGTGGACCGCTTGCCGGACGTAGCGCCACGGGTAGCCGGGGTCGGGCAGCGCGTCGCGGTACCACGCCCACTCGGCGGGCGCGTGACGGACGACGTGGAGGAGGTCGGAGTCGATCGGTCGGTCGCCGAACGCGCGCCGGACCGCGAACGCCTCGGGGTCGACCTCGATGACGAGCGTGTCCCAGCGGCGCTCCTTGGTGCCGAGCTGTCGGGAGACGATCGCGGGGCGGGGACCCTCGCTCGGGTGCCACGCGAGCTCGGCGTACCGACAGACGAGCAGTTCGTAGCCGAACTCGGCGTCTGGCGTCACTGCCCGAACGGTCGTCGGGGGCGGACAAAAGCGGACCGCTCGGCGGCGGCGCGACCGACCGGTCCGGTCGTCGCGGCCGAGGCGACACGCGCGGCCGAGATGGTGCGCGCGACCGTCAGACGTACTTCCCGCTCTCGTCGTCTTTCCGCTCGTCGAGGTACTCGTGAGCCTCCTCTAAGATCTCCCGGGGACCGTCCTGCGTGATCGTGTTGAGCGCCTGGTCGTAGTCGCGCCACTGGAGGTCGCGGTGTTCCTTCGAGAGTTCGGCGCTCGCCTCGAACGAGCGGGCGATGAACAGGTGGACCGTCTTGTGGATGGTCTTCCCGTTCGCCTCGAACACGTAGTCGTACTCCTCGCGGAACCCGTCGATCAGCCGGAAATCCTCGATCCCGGCCTCCTCGCCGACTTCTCGTATCGCCGTCTGCTGGAGCTCCTCGTCCCCCTCGACCCCGCCTTTGGGGAACTCCCAGTCCCCCGGTCGGCTCTTCAGGAGCAAGTACTCCCGTTCGCCGCGGGTATCGCGGAAGAGGATGGCTCCGGCACTGGTCGCTTCGACCGTCATTGGCCGCAGGTAAGCGATCACCCCTAAAGAGCGTGTCGGACTCCCGAACAGATCCGAACGACGCGGCGGGATCGACCGGTCTCACGGCCGGACTCGCGACCCGAGCGCGCGCGTCGACCGCGGGTAGATGCGTTTTTACCGCTCGGGCGGCCATCCACGGACGACCCCCAGCCATGACCTTCGTCACGAAACTCGACTTCGCGTCCGGCGACCGGGACGTGCTCGTCGAGACCGTCCAAGAGCTCAAGGAGACGCTCGAACGCAAGGGCGCGGAGTGTAAGGGACCGCACGCGACCCCCTCCGAGACCGTCACCGTCCCGCTGTACAAGAACCTCGCGCCCGGCGACGAGTTCTCGCCGTGGCGCTACGACGTGTACCGGCGCTCGATGGAGATCCACGGGGCCGACGACATCGCGCGCGACGTCGTCGGCCGCGACTTCCCCGACTCGATCCACGTCGAGGTCGAGGTCGACCAGAAGAAGCCGCTCGGGCACCGCCGCGACTGACGCGCTCGATCCGGTCACGGCTGCGGTTTTCTCGCGGTTCGCGTCGACCCCACACCGCCCAGCGGCGCACCTGGGTCGGATTCTCGCCCGTCAGCCGAGCGTCCGCAGGTTCTCCGTCTGGACGCGGTCTGGCAGCCGGTCGAGCGCGCGGTCGCACCACGCGTCGTGGCCGAGCGTCAGGCCCGTCTCGGGGTTGGCCGCCGCGAGCGCGGCGACGCCCTCCGCGGCCGCGACCTGCGCCGCGTCGTCGGTCCGCTCCGGCACCTCGGCGGTGAGCGGGTACGTCTCCGAGAGCGCGGGCGGGTACGGCCCGAACGGCGGTTTCACGCGCCACACCGCGTCGTAGTCGTGGTCCGAGGGGGGCTTCGACTCGGTGAGCAGGAGGCTGTCGGGCGTCGCCAGCCGTTCGAGGCGGTCGCGGTGTCGGCCGACCTCCGGCCGCCGGGTCGCCTCGTGAGAGGTGTGGAAGAACGCGTCCTTCGAGCCCGGGTCGGTGCGCTCCAACTCCTCGGCGTGGTCGAGCAGCGCGCGGTACCCGTCGAGCATCGCCGGGTGGCCGCGGGCGCGGCGGTCGACCAGTTCGAGCAGGTTTCCGGAGCGGATCGCCTCCTTCACGCGACGTAGCTCCTCGAAGGTGACGTGGAGGTTGTGCTCGGCGAGCAGCCGCTCGGCGGTCGGGCCGCCGTCGCCGTCGCCGAGTTCCCGCAGGTCCGCGGGCGTGTGTTCGGCACACACCGGACACGAGCAGGGGAAGTAGTCGAGGTCTTCGAGGTGTTCCGTCCCCGAAACGGTGAGGTAGCGGCCGTCGCGGGCCATCAGCGCGTAGGCGGCCGAGTCGAACAGGTCGCAGCCGGCCGCCACCGCGAGCGCCAGCATCATCGGGTGGCCGGCCCCGAACAGGTGGACCGGCGCGCCCGGCCCGAGCCCGCGCTTCGCCGCCCGCACGGCCTCGACGGTGTCGGCGTAGCGGTAGGAGTTGAGCAGCGGCACCATCGCGCCGACGGGGAACACGTCGAGGTCGGTCCCCGCCGCGTGCCGGCCGGCCTCCTCGCGCAGGTCGGCGTACGTCGACCCCTGTACCGGCGCGTTGACGAGCATCTCGCCGGTCTCGGCCGCCTCGGCGTCCGCGAGCGCCTGCTTCGTCGTCGCCAGTTCGCGCTCGGCGCGGTCGCGGTCCGCGTCCGGCGGGGTCGGCACGTCGACGGGCGTCGCCACGTCGCTACCGATCCGCCGCTGGAACTCGATGATCTCGGCGGTCGTCACGTCGATGTCGCCGTACTCGGCCAACTGGAAGGAGCCGGAGTCGGTCATGATCGCCCCGTCGAAGCCGAGGAGCTCGTGGAGCCCCTCGTCGACGACCCGGTCGCGGATGCGTTCGGTGCTGCGGATGATGTAGGAGTTCGTGATCAGCATCTCCGCGCCGAACTCCGATTCGAGCCGCGACGGCTCGATCGTGAGCACGTTCGGGTTGACCACGGGCAAAAGCGCCGGCGTCTCGACGGTGACGTCGGCGCGCGGGACCTCCAGCCGGCCGATCCGCCCGGCGGCGTCGTGGTCCCGGATCTCGAAGTGATCGCGCATACCCCGACTGCGCGGACGCGAGCGGTAAGAGTTGCGTTCGGCGGCGAGCGCTCGTCTCCCCGCGGGGGCTTACAGTCCCGTCGGGTGCGAGACGTACGCCGTCTCCAGCCCCCACTCGCTCGACAGCGACTCAAGCGATCGGACGCCGAACGTCTCGGTGGCGTAGTGGCCCGCGAGGAAGACGGTGAGGCCGGCCTCGCGCGCCTCGTGGTACAGCTTCCCCTTTCCCTCGCCGGTGATCAACGCGTCCGCGTCAGCCGCGACCGCCTCGTCGAGCCAGTCCGCGCCGGAGCCGGTGACGACCGCGACGCGCTCGATCCGGTCCGGGCCGAAGTCGATCACGCGCGTCGGCGACGCCTCGCCGTCCGGCTGGCCCTCGAACCCGTCGAGCGTCTCGCGGATCGCGCCCGCCGACAGCGGCTCCGCCGTCTCGCCGATCGTTCCGATCGTCACAGGGCCGATCTCGCCGAACGGCTCGCGGTCGCCCAGCCCGACCGCCTCGGCGACGCCCGCCGCGTTGCCGAGGTCCGGGTGGCCGTCGAGCGGGAGGTGCGAGACGTACAGCGCCAGGTCGTTCTCGATCAGGGCGGCGATCCGGTCGTGCGCCCGCCCGGTGACGCGCTCGATGCCGCCCCACGAGAGCCCGTGGTGGACGACGAGGAGGTCGGCTCCGGCGTCCGCGGCCGCCTCGATCGTCGCCCGGGCGGCGTCGACCGCGAACGCGACGCGCTCGATTTCGCCCTCGTCCGAGCCCACCTGAAGCCCGTTCGCGCTCGCGTCGACGTCGCCGTACGCGGCCGTGTCGAGTCGGTCGTCGAGTCGGTCGACGTACTCGGAAAGCTCCATACCGATCCGTGACTCGGGCGGGGAATAAAGCGCGGCGGTCCGCCGGAACCGGTCTCGGTCGGGGGGAGACGGCCGCTTATACGTGGTTGATGCGGTGGCGCGCGCCTCCGAGGCCGCATTGCGGCCGAGGAGCGCGCGCGAGGGAGTCGGTCGCCGAGCGGAGCGACGGCGACCGACGAGGCTGGGGAGGCGTGAGGTGCGGTCCCGCGAGCGACCGGAGGGAGCGAGCGGGAGCACGGAAGTCGTAGCCCGCGCAGCGAACGCAGTGAGCGAGCAGGACCGTCTTCCGGCGGTTGCTGTGGCGGGGGGACTCGAAGGGGCGGCCGCGAGGTGGGGGCAGGCGACGGCAGGACCGCAGGAGCGAGCAACGCGAGCGACGAGGACCGCACCGAGCGTGCGCCCACCTCGCGGCTGGGGCTTCGGCGGTCTCGGCGGTCTCGGCTGTCGTGTCGTTTGCGGCGGTCTCGGCGGTCGTGTCGTTTGCGGCGAGAACAGCCACGTACAGCCGAGTGGCTGGGGACTCGGCGGTCTCAGTTACCGAGTTGTTCGATCCCCTGCCAGCCGCGATGTGTTCGGAGCCGGTGCTCCGCGACAGGATAGCCCAGAAAAGCCAGTTCGCACCGAAAACGGCCTAATCGTCGAGTTCCTCGGCGACGGAGTCCGGGACCGCGTCGGGACCGGCGTCCGCGCTCGCGTCGACCTCCTCGGAGCCGGCCGCTTGCGACGTGAACTCGGGGTCGAACAGGCGGAGCGCGGTGCGGATCGTCTCCCAGTCGTCCTCGCCGGCCGCGTCCCGCAGCGACCGGGTCGGTGCCGCGAGCAGCTGGCCGACGAGGGCGTCCGCGAGGTCCTCGACCGTCTCGCGCTGCTCGTCGGTGAGACCGCCCTGCGCCTCCAGCCTCGACATCGCGCGGTCGAGCTCTCTGGCCTTCACCTGGTCCGCGCCCGCGTACATCGACGAGATGGCGTCGTCGGCGCGCTTGCGCTTGTACGCCTCCAGGATGCGGTCCAACTCCTCGTCGATGATCGCCTCGACGTCGCGGGCCTCCTGCGCCCGGCTCTCGCGCGTCCGGCGGGTGACGTCTTCGAGGTCGTCGATGTCGTAGACGGTCACGCCCTCGCGGGCCCCCGCCGCCGGGTCGACGTCGCGGGGCTGCGCGATGTCGATACAGACGAGGCGGCCGGCGCCGTCGACGTACGAGGGGTGGACGATCAGGTCCGGGCTGCCGGTCGCCGTGACGACGAGGTCGGCGTCCGGGATCATCGCGGGGAGGTCCGCGAGCGACACCGCCTCCGCGGGGGTGTCGACCTCCTCAGCGACGAACTCCGCGTTCGGGACGGTGCGGTTCGCGACGAGTATCTCCGAGACCGGCGTGTCGTCGAGCGTGCGGGCCGCCAGCGTCCCCATCTCGCCCGCGCCGACGACGACGGCCGTCCCGTCGGTCAGGTCGATCTCGCTCGCCGCCAGCCGGACCGCCGCCGAGCCGAGCGAGACGACGCCCTCGTTGATCTCGGTCTCCGTGCGGGCGCGCTCGCCGACGTGGAGCGCCTTCGTCACCGCGTCCTTGAGGACCGGACCGATGCCGCCGGCGGACTTCGACTCCTCGTAGGCCTCCCGCAGCTGGCCGATGATCTGGTCTTCGCCGAGCACGAGCGACTCCAGCCCGGACGCGACCCGCATCAGGTGCTCCAGACTCTCCTCGTGGTCGAGGCGGCGGACCGCGCCGCCGCGCACGTCCGGCGCGAACGTCGAGAGGGCGGTCGCGCCGTCGATCGTGCGGTCGGTGACGACGTACGCCTCCGAGCGGTTACACGTCTGCACCGCGAACGCCTCCTCGACCCCCTCGCGTGCGAGCAGGTCCGAGACGGTCGCGCGGACGCCGTCGCCGCCGGCGGCCTCGATCTCGTCGACGGTCGCGTCGGCGTGGGCGACGCTCACGCCGGCGATCGCACCCGTCTCTCTCATCGGTCGAGTACCTCCTCGATCACGGTGTCAGCCTCTTGCCGTCCGTAAGATCTCCCCTTTTGTAAAGCCTTCCAAACCCCCCGCGATCTGACGACGCGCCGGACCGCTTCGCGGCGCTTCTCGGGCGCGATCCCCTCCGCTTTCAGCTCCTCGCGGACCTCCCCGGAAAGCCGCGCCATCTCGCCCGCACCGTCGATCTCGGCCTCGATCCGCTCGCGTAACGCCTTCGCCAGCGCGGGGCTGGTCCCGCCCGTCGAGAGCGCCACGGTCACCGGGTCGTCCTCGACCGTCGCGGGCACCACGACGCTCCCGGGGTCGCGCTCGCCCGAGACGTCGGTCCGGTTGACCAGCACGCCTCGGTCGAGCGCGGCCGACTCCACGGCGGCGTTGACCGCCGCGTCGTCGGTCGCGGCGACCGCCAGCGCCGGGTCGAGCCGGTCGAGCCAGTCTCCGACCGCGTCGGCGTCCGGAGCGGCGCGGACCAGTTCGACGGACGGGCCGTCCGCGGGTTCGGACCCCTCGTCCGACGCCGTCTCGTCGCCCGCGAGCGACCGCAGCCGCTCGTCGAACGCCGGGCTGACGACGACGACGCGGGCGGCGTCGTCGAACCCGCGCGCCTTCCGCGCCCCGACGGAGCCGCCGCCGAAGACGACCACCGTCTCGCCGGCGAAATCGTGGTACAGCGGAGTCACGACGCACCTCCGGGCGTCGGCGTTCGGCGGGTCACGCCGTGTTGCTGTCCGCCCGGTCCGCGATGCGGATGCCGGTCTTCTTCAGGATGCGCGTCGAGAACAGGGTGTCCCAGTCGTCGGCCCCGACGTCCCAGTGCTCGTCCATCAGCTCCCGCACCTCCGCGATCCGGCGCTCGCTTTCCGCCTCCGTCCGGCCGTGCGTCATCGCGAAGAAGTTGTACTCCCAGACGCCCGCGTGCCGGGGGCGCTCGTAGCAGTGCGTGACGAACTCCAACTCCGCCACGGCGGGACCGACCTCGTCTAACACGTCCTCCGGCACGTTCCAGACCGTCATCCCGTTCTCCGTGTACCCGAGCGCGTAGTGGTTCGGGATGACGCCGACGCGGCGCACCTTCCCCTCCCGCTCGAACCGCTTCACCGTCTCGATCACCCAGTCCACGTCGGCGTCGAGCGCGGCCGCCACGTCGGCGTACGGGGTCTCCGTGACCGGCAGCCCGCCCTGAATCTCGACGACGAGGTCGCGCTCGTCCGGGGTGAGCGTCCCGCGGTCGCTCGGCGCGACCTCGGGACCCAGCTCCGACAGGTCGACGTCGCCGTCGGGGACCGGCCCGTCGACGAGGAACTTCGCGCCGACGTGGAACTCCCGGAGCTTCGGGAGGTTGTACGTCTCCTGGCCCGTGGCGGACTCGATCTCCGCCAGCACCTCCTTGACGCGGTCGCTCCCGTCCTTGTCCGGGTCCGGGTGGTCCGCGACGCTCACCACGAACCACATGTTGAGGTGGGGGTGTTCGCGCTCGTAGTTGTGCGCGACCGCGGTGAACTCGTTGACCGTCTCCGCGATCTCCTCGTAGCGGTCCTCGGGCGCGTGCATCGCCACGAGCGACGCGGCTCCGCCGATCTCCTCGGCGTTGACGAGCGCGCCGAACCGCGAGAGGATCCCCTCCTCGTCGAGTTCGCGGACGCGCTCGCAGAGCTCCGGTCCCGTCACGTCGACGCCGCGCTCGCGGAGCGCGGCCGCCGCCGCGTCGAAGGGCCGCTCCGCCACCGGGAAGCCGCCCTGGAACGCGTTGATGATCGCGCGGTCGAGCGCCGTCAGGTCCGCGTCGACCTCTTGCATGGGGGGAGATCGGAGCCGAGCGAGAATAAGCGGTTCGACCTGTCTCGGCGGACCCGCGCCGCCTCCGGGTGGCGGCGTCCGGCGGGGGTGCCCGGCGGCGTCCGGCGGAGCTACCCGTCCACGTCGCGCGCGATGTCCGCGAGCGACGATCGGGGACCGCGGTTCGCGTCGTAGACGGTCCGCTCGCCGGGGATCCGGAGGCCGTACAGCTCGCCGGGCACCACCACGTCGAGGACGACGCCCTCGCCCGGCTCGCGGCCGTTCGCGTCGAGCCACTCGACCAACCGGTTCGTCCCCTCGCCGGCGTCGCGCGCGAGCCGCCGGTTGTCGAACGCGCCGCGCAGGAGCCGCCCCTTCGAGTCGCTCGCAACCCGCGCGTGGTACTCCTCGCGGTCGATCGCGACCCGAACGAGGTCGCCCCCGCTCACGCCGAGCGCGTCGCAGGAGCCGGACTCGACGCGGCCTTCGAGCGAGTCGTCGTCCGGGAGCCTGACGCAGGGACGGCGAGTGCCGCCGCTCCGGGCGAGCGAGACGCGAACGGAGGCAACGTCCTCGCCGTCGGAGGGGACGCGAGGCATCGGGAGTCCTTACTCGTCGGCTTCGTCGTCGTCCGCGTCGCCCTCACCGAGCGCGGCCGCCACGTCGCCGTCGCCGTCGACGACGGTCGCGTTGATCTGCGCGACGTCGTCGTCGATCTCGCGGCCGCGGACGGTGATGCGCTTGCGCTCGCCCTCGCGGGACGGCTCGAAGCCCACGCCGCCTTCCAAGAGCAGTTCCTTCAGGCGCGTGCCGGAGACGTCCTCGCGCATCGGGCGGCCGGTCTCGTCGGAGCCGCCGGTGAGTTCGATCGTGTGCTCGGGGAGTCCGACGGCGTCGCCGCCGATCTCGTCGCCGAGTTCGCGGCCGAGGAATCGGTTGGCGTCCTGTCCGTCGACCTCTCGCTGGAACGTCTCGCCGGTCTCGGGGTCGGCGACGACGACTTTGAATTCAGCCATGCGCGAACCCAGATGCCCGCGCATAAAAAGCACGTCGAAACGTCGGAACCGCGCGGCGCGCCGGGCTCAGCCGTCTCCCTCGTCAACGCGGACGATCCGACGCTCGCCGTCGCCCCACGGCCCGTCGACGAACGCGTCCTCGACCGCGCGGGCCACCCGGTCCGGGTCGTCCGGGCCGCCGGCGTCGGCGACGCTCCCGACCGACCCAGGGTCGAACGGCACGCCGAGCGCCTCGTAGACCGGCTCCGTCACCCCGGCGATCGCCTCGGGGTCGGCCGCCGAGACGACGAGGACGCCCGCGACGAGCGCCGCGTCGGCGCGGACGCGCTGGGCGAGTCCCGCGACCTTCCCGCCGCACTCTGCCTCCGCGTCGCTGCCTGCGGGGTCCCTGCCGCCGGCGACCCGCAGGGAGTGGTCCCCCGGACAGAAGGACTCCGGCGGCTCCCCGCGGACCACGTCCGCTCCGAGGTCACGGAGCGCGTCGCGGAGCGTCTCCGTCGCGGTCTCGTACCGCGCGTCGATCGACCCGCGCCCCTCGCCCGTCGGCACCGCGACCCCGAACGAGAGCGTCGACCCGGTGTACGCGACCGCGCGGCCGCCCACGTCGCGCTCGACGACCGGGAACCCGGCGTCGCGGGCCGCGCGCTTCGCCCGATCGAACCCGGACTCCCGGGCGTCGCGGCGGCCGAACGCGACCTGCCGCGGCGGCGCGGTGACGCGGACGGCCGGGACGCCCTCGGCGGCCGACGCGAGCATCTCGGCCGTCGGGGCGCGGTCGGCGGCCGGCGTCGCGAACTCCCCCCTGTACACGCGCATACGAGGGCGGAGGGCCGCAGCGCCGAAGCCCTTTGCGCTCGCTTCGAATCTCCCTCCCGCGTCGTCCCCGAACCCCTTCGAGCGCCGCGAACGCCGTCCCGTGACACAACAGTTTTGTCGGGGCTGAGAGTGATACCGATATCGATGAGCGACCTGAGCGCCCTGCCGGTCCAAGCGTACCTCATCGCCTGTCTGCTGGCGGGGGCGATCGGACTCTGGCTCGGTCGGGTCGCGTGGCACGAGCGCGACGAGCCGGGAGGGCTGGAGGTCGCGCTCTACCTGCTCTGTGGCGGGGGCGTCGCCCTCCTGTACGCCTTCCGGATCGCGCTCCCCGGCGAGGTCGGGATGACGGTGGCGCTCAACCTGGCGACGCCGCTCGTCGGGGCGCTCCCCGTCCTCTGGATCTGCTTCGCGCTCGCGTTCACGGGCCACGAGCGCTGGCGGACGGAGCGCCGGATCGTCGGGATCGCGACGCCCGCGTTCGTCTGGGTGCTGCTCGCGTGGTCGAGCGAGACCCACGGGCTGGCCCGCGGGCCGGTGACGGCCGTCGTCGACGGCCCGTTCACGCTGCTCGGGTACGGGTTGGGACCGGTGGGGGGCGCGTACGTCCTCCTCGCGTACGGCCTGTGTGTCGCCGGCGCGCTGCTCGTCGTCGACCTCTACGAGCGGACCGGGAACCGCTACCGGCTCCAGACGTTCGTCGTGCTGCTCGGCACGCTGTTCCCGTTCCTCGCGGGGGTGGCGACGTTCGTCGACGTGGGGAGCTACGCGCACCTCTCGTGGCTGCCGACCGCGTTCGTGATCCACGGCGTGTTCCTCTACGGCACCGTCTTCTGGCTCGGGACCCTCGACGCCGCGGTCGTCGCGCGCGACACCGCGGTCGAGGTGATGCAGGACCCCGTGATCGTCTCCGGCTCGGACGGCCGGATCCGCGACCTCAACCCGGCGGCCGAGGCGCTCCTCCCGCCCGACGCGGTCGGCTCGTCGCTGTCGGCGGTGTTCCCGCGGCTGGAGGACGGCTCGGAGCACCCGATCGCGATCGGCGACCGCCAGTTCGACATCCAGGAGAACCCCATCACCGACCCGCGCGGCACCGACCGCGGGCACGTCTTCCTGCTTCGCGACGTGACCGCGCGGGAGCAGCGACAGGCGGCGCTCGAACGCCGCGAGTCCGAACTCGAACGCCAGAACGAGCGGTTAGAGGAGTTCGCGGGCGTCGTCTCGCACGACCTCCGGAACCCACTCGCGGCCGCGTCCGCGGCCGTCGAACTGGCCCGCCAGCGCGGCGACGACCCCGACGGCTCGCTGGAGCGGGCCGCGAACGCCCACGAGCGGATGGACGACATGATCGAGGGACTGCTCGCGCTGGCGACGGCGGGCGAGACGGTGGACGGGCTCGACCGCGTCTCGCTCGACGGGGCCGTCCGGCGCGTCTGGTCGCGCCTGGAGACCGCGGACGCGACGCTCACTGTCGAGGGCGACGCGACCGCCCTCGCCGACCGCGACCGGCTCGAACAGCTGCTCTCGAACCTGTTCCGTAACGCGATCGAACACGCGGGCGCGGACGCCGCGGTCACCGTCACCGTCTCGTCCGACGGCGACGGCGTCACGCTCGCCGTCGGCGACGACGGCCCCGGGATCCCGCCCGCGGAGCGCGAGAACGTCACCGAACGCGGCGTGTCGCTCGGCGGCGGCACCGGGCTGGGGCTGGCCATCGTCGGCGACATCGCCGAGGCGCACGGCTGGACGCTCGCCGTCGGCGAGTCCGACGACGGCGGCGCGCGGTTCGTCATCGAGGGACTGGAGGCGGCGGACCCGTGACGGGAGCGTCGAGCGGACGCGACGACGAGAGCGACGGCGGTGTCGACGGCAGCGGCAACGACGCCGGCGACGACGACACCGATTCCCCGCCGAACGCGACAGTGTCGCTTCCGGCCGACGTCGTCGGGCGCTATCGGAAGTTCTCTCGGTTCAACTCCCCGTACCCCGCCCACCGGCGCGGCCGGGCGATCGACCTGTACCCGGGCGACGGGGTCGGCCGGTCCCCGGTGGCCGGGACCGTCCGCGAGGTCCGGAGCGTCGGCTGTCCGGACCGCCCGTACGCGGCCGACGAGGACCACCTGATCGTCGTCGACCTCGCCGAAGAGTGGTGCGCCCGCGCCGGCGCTCCGCCCGGCACCGTCGCGCGGATCCTCCACGTGATCCCCGAGGTGTCGCCGGGCGATCGGGTGGCCGTCGGCGACGCGCTCGGCCCGACGACGCGCTCCGGCTTCTTCGGGCAGTGGGTCGACGACCACGTCCACCTCGGCTTCCGTCCGCCGGACGCGAACCCCCTCAGGGCGAGCGGATCGCTCCCGGTCGCCGTCGACGTCCCCGTCGAGCCGGTCGCGTGGGACGGCACCGGGTCGGTCGTCGAGCGCGGTCCGACGCACGTCGTTCTCGACGGCCCGCGACGGGAGGATTCGCGCCGTGACGGTTCGAACCGGGACGAATACGACGCGGGCCCGGCGTTCGCGGCGCTCGCGAGCGACGAGGGGGTTCCCGTGGACGGCGGACTGGCGCATTACGCCGGCGGCGGGACGTTCGGCGTCGGGGAGGGAGCGGCCGCGACGGCCGGATCGGCGCTGTCGCTCCTCGGCACCCGGATCGGGACCGCGACCGAACACGATTCGGGGGCCGAGCCGGGAGCGCCGCGCGTCGAGTGGGCCCCGGTCGACGTCCTCGCGAACGGCGAGCGCGTCGTCGGCCTCTCGCTGTTCGCCGCGCGCGGCGACCGCTTCGGCGTCAAGGTCGTCTGCCCCGACGCGACATTCGAGGTCGGCGAGTCCGTGACGGTCGAGGTCGTCCACAGCGACGACCCGATCCGGCTCGGCGTCGGGTGAGCGACCGCTTGCGCGCCCGGACCGACCAATCCGCGAGCGGACGAGGCGACCAATCCGCGAGCGGACGAGGCGACCAATCCGCGAGCGGACGAGGCGACCAATCCGCGAGCGGACGAGGCGACCAATCCGCGAGCGGACGAGGCGACCAATCCGCGAGCGGACGAGGCGACCAATCCGCGAGCGGACGAGGCGACCAATCCGCGAGCGGACGAGGCGACCAATCCGCGGCCCGTTGTCGGGCGTTTCCGGGGGCTACAAGCCGTCCGAGAGCGACGCCCGGGACATGGACCGCACGGAGATCGCGGCGATGGACCCGCTGCCGTCGGAGGCGACGGCGTTCGTCGAGCGGAAGCTGGAGGACGAGCACGGCTACCTCTCGTGGCTGAACACGTCGGTCGAGGTCATCGAGCGCGGGCGCGTCGTCCTCTCTATCCCCTTCGACGACAAGCTCACGAACGCCGACGGGCGGACGATCCACGGCGGGGTCGCGGCGACGCTGATCGACACGGCGGGCGGCGTCGCCCAGCGCACCGCGTTCGAGGATCCCCTCGACGGCGGCGTGGCGACGGTGAACCTCAACGCGAACTACCTCCGGCCCGCGACCGGCGACCTCCGCGCCGAGGCCGAGGTGGTCAGGGCCGGCGGCTCGATCGGCGTCAGCGACATGACCGTCACGACCGCCGCCGGGGGTGAGGGGGCGGACGGAGAGGGCGACGACGGTGGAGACGAGGCGGGGGCCGACCGCTCCGAGGTCGTCGTCGGTCAGGGGTCGTTCCGGCTGTTCCGCGAGTAGCCCGGGAGGCCGTCGAGGATCGCGTCGAGCGCGGGGTCGGCGTCGTCCGAACCGGCTTCTCGGCCGTCCGCGGACAGCTCCGCCGCCAGCGCCGCGACCGGCTCGCGGTCGACGCGGTCCGGCGCGGCGCGGACGACGACCGACTGCTCGCCGAGCGGGACGAACCCGCAGCCGAGTCTGGCCGCCGTCTCGCGGAGGCCGAGCCCGACGTCCGCGTCGCCGGCGACGACCGCGCGGACCGGGCTCTCGAACGCCTTCGCGGTCCGCTCGTGGCCGTCGATCCGCTCGGCGAGCTCGCGGCGGTCGGCGTCGCGCTCGTCAGCGAGCGAGTCGAGCGCCCCGTCGAGGCTGCGACGGAGCCCCGAGACCGTCGGCCGGTTCCGGAACCGGAGGTCGCGGTCGACGAGGTCCGCGAGTCCCTCAACGCCGTCGGGGTTCCCCTCAGGGACGACCAGCCCCCACTCGCGGGTCCACCCGCCCAGTTCCTCGGCGTCGACGTCGCGGTCGGTCGGCCCCGCGGTCACGGCCACGTCGGGGACGCCGTCGCGGAGGCGACGCAGTCCCTCGCGGGAGCCGACGGCAAGGTAGCGCGGGTTCGCGAGCCGGTCGAGCAGGCGGTTGAGCGCGGGGTCGTCCTCGCCGACGCCGAGCAGCGTCGGGGGGCGCACGTCGGGCGAGAACAGGTCGACGGAGACGGTCTCGCCGGCGTCGAGGTACTCCGTGTCCGGGTCGACCGCGACGACCCCGTCGGCCTCGACGAGGCTCGTCGTCGCGCCGGAGCCCTTGTCGACCGGGTAGACGAGCGGGCGGTCGTCCCCGTCGCCGTCGCCGTCGCTCGCGTCGAGCAGGCCGACCGGCATCAGGCGCATGCGGCCCTCGCCGTAGCGCTCGCCGACGCCCATCCGGCCCTCGACGGTCGCGGTCGCCGGCTCCGGCTGGCCCGCGGCCTCGCGGATCGCGGGCGCGACGAACGTCCGGAAGATCGTGAGCGCGGACACCGGGTAGCCGGGGAGTCCGATGTACGCGGACTCGTCGCCCCGCGAGCCGTCCGCCTCGTCGGTGCGATCGAGTCGGCCGACGAGCATCGGCTTGCCGGGCTTGACGGCGACCCCGTGGAGGAGGAGTTCGCCGCGCGCCTCGATGACGCGGTAGATCACGTCGACCGCGCTCGCCGAGGTCGACCCCGAGGAGAGCACGAGGTCACACTCGTCTGCCGCCCGGCGGAGCAGCCGCTCCATCTCCTCGTAGTCGTCGCCGGCGTGCGGGTAGAGCACGGGCTCGCCGCCGGCCTCCTCGACGCCCGCGGCGATCGTCGTCGAGTTCACGTCGTAGATCTCGCCGCGGTCGGGGTTCAGCGCCTCGCCCGGCCGCACGAGCTCGTCGCCGGTCGAGACGATCCCGACGCGCGGCCGCCCCGCGACCGGGACCTCGTCGACGCCGAGCGCCGACAGCAGCCCGATCTCCCGGGGCGTCAGTCGCGTTCCGGGACCGAGCGCGCGCGCGCCGGCGGCGATGTCCGTGCCGGCGGTCATCACGTGGTCGCCGGGCGCGACCGACGTGCGGACCGCGATCCGGGCGGACGCGTCGTCGTCCGCACCGGTCGGAGCGTCGCCCTCCGCGTCGGTCGCGACCGAGTCGGCGTCGTTCCCGCCACCACCGATCTCGTCGGTCCGCTCGACCATCACGACCGCGTCCGCGCCGTCGGGCATCACCGCGCCCGTGGAGATCTCCGCGCACGTGCCCGGCTCGACGGTCACGTCGGGCTCCGAGCCCGCGTGGACCGCGCCGACGAGGTCGAGTTCGGCGGGGTCGGCCTCGTCCGCGCCGAAGGTGTCGCGCGCCCGGACGGCGTACCCGTCCATCGAGGCGCGGTCGAAGCCCGGCACGTCGATCGCGGCGTCGACCCGCTCGGCGAGGACGCGGCCGCGGGCCTCCCGCAGCGGAACCGTCTCCGGGGCGGGCGAGAGGTCGAGCGAGGCGATCGCGTCGCGGGCGGCCTCGGGGGACGCGAGGTCGCGGAACTCCTTGCGGTCGCTCACGGCGTCACCTCCCACAGCTCCACGTCGACGGTCTCGCCGGCGTCGAGCCCCTCCCGCGGCTCCGGCACGACCACCCAGCCGTCCGCGAGCGCGACGCTGGACAGGATTCCGGAGCCGCTCGCGCGGGTCGGGGTCGCGGTCGGGAGATGGTCGCCGTCAGCGTCGTCGGCCACGTCGCCGTCGGCCGGCTCGTCGGCCCCCTCGTTGTCCCCGTCCGAGAGGCTCACCCGCGCGAACGTCCGGACGCCGGGCTCGCTGGCGACCTTCCGTCCCAGCGTCGCCCGCCGCGTCGGGAACGGGTCCGCGTCGGCCCCACCCGCTCGCTTCAGCGCGGGGCGGAGGAACTGCGCCGCGTTGACGATGCACGCGACCGGGTAGCCCGGCAGCGACACGATCGGCGTCTCCTCCGCCCGCCCGAGACACACCGGGTGGCCGGGCTTCAGCGCGACGCCGTGGACCAGCACCTCGCCGAGGCCGTCGACGACCTCCGGGATCAGGTCCCGCTCGCCGACCGAGGAGCCGCCGGTGGTGACGACCACGTCGGCGTCGAGGTCGGCCGCGACCGCCTCGCGGAGCGCGTCCGGGTCGTCGGTGACCACGTCGCGGTAGCGCGCCTCCCCGCCCCACCGCTCGACGAGCCGCGAGACGGTGAGGCCGTTCGTCTCGATCACCTCGCCGGGGCCGGGGTCGGACTCGACCAGCTCCTCGCCGGTCGGGATCACGGCGACCTCGGGCGGCTCGCGGACCGCGACCTCGTCGAGGCCGACCGAGCGCAGGAGACCGAGGTCCGAGGGCCGCAGGACGTGGCCGGGCCCGTAGAGTCGCTGGCCGGCCGCGACGTCCTCGCCCGCCTCGCCGACGTTCTCGCCGGTCGCGACCGCGTCGAACACCTCCACGTCGTCGCCGACCGACTCGACTTGCTCGATCATCACGACCGCGTCCGCGCCCTCGGGCACCGCGCTGCCGGTGTGGACGCGCGCGGCCTCGCCGGGCGCGATCGACTCGGTTTCGGCCGGCCTCGCCGAGAGGACCGCTGGCGAGCGGTCGCCGGCTCCGAACGTGTCGCTCGCGCGGACCGCGTAGCCGTCCATCGCGGCCCGGTCGTACCCCGGCACGGGCGACGGCGCGTCGATCGGCTCGGCGATCACCCGGCCGTCGGCCGCCCCGACCGGGACGGATTCGGTCCGGTCGTGGGGGGTGACGGCGTCGAGCAGGGTCGCCCTCGCGTCCGCGACCCGGGTCCGCCGCTTGAACCCGGACTCGCGTCTGTCGTGGCTCATACACACCCATTCGCGGCCGCGGGCAAAAACCCGTTCTCCGCGGTCGCGGTCGGCCGACTTCGGGCCGCGGGGACCCGCCCGCCCCGGCGGCTCAAGCGAACCAGGAGAGGAACCGCCGCGTGCGGTGGACCGACTGGAAGGCGGCGACCTTCGCCGCCACCGCGCCGTCGATCGCGGTCCGCTTGGTAGCCTTAACGCCGCGGGCCGCGCCGGTGCGCGCGTAGTACGCCGACCGGCGGCTCGCAGCGCCGACGTAGTGTTTCGCCGCCATCCGGATCGGCGCGCGCCGCCCCTCGACGGTGGTCGTGCCGCGGCGGATCGCAGCGAGCACGTCGTCCGCGGTGACCGCCGCCGTCGACGCCCTCCCCTCTATCGTCAGCTCGGTGAACGCCCGCCCGACGTACTGGAGGTGGTGCGCGTCGCTGGCGGCGACGCCGGGGTAGCCGTGTTCGGCCGCGAACCGGCGCGCGCGGCGGTTGCGGTTCCCCGTGAACAGCCACGCGTTGAACACCTCGATCGCGTCGACCTCGTCGACCGCGCCGGTCTCGCTTTCCTCGCCGACCGCGCCGTCCGCGCCGGCCCCGTCGACCGCGCCGTCCGCGTCGGAGTCGTCGTCCGGCCCCGGCGTCGGGATGTTGCGACGGCGGACGCCGTGCCGCGAGCGCTGGAACGGGTGCGGGACGACGGCGACGCCGCCCAGTTCGTGGACCGCTCGGACGGTCTCGTCGTACGGCCGCCCGCGCGGCGGCATCCGGTCGACGCCGATAGCCAGCAGGTGGCCGTGCGCGGTCGACACCTCGACGCCGGGGATCCCGATCAGCCCGTACTCCGGGGCGATCTCCGCGGCGCGTTTCGACTCCCGGATCACGTCGTGGTCGGTGATGACGACCGCGTCGAGTCCGATCTCGGCCGCGTGTTCGAGTATTAGCTCCACCGGCTCGTGCCCGTCGTAGCTCCCCTCGGAGTGGACGTGCGGGTCGATGCTGACGGTGACGCGGGACACGTCCGGACTACGCGTCGGGATGTATATAAAGGGACGAGCGATCTCGGGAGCGCGGGCGGACGGCGCGTGACACGGGTACGCTTAACAGGCAGTCCCGCACATGATCGTCCATGACAGAGAGCGAGTACGACTACGTCGTCGTCGGTGCCGGGTCAGCGGGCTGCGTCCTCGCGAACCGCCTCACGCGGGACCCGGAGACGTCCGTGCTGCTGCTCGAAGCGGGCGAGCCGGACGACGAGCGGAACATCGAGATCCCGGCGGCGTTCCCGGAGCTGTTCAAGACCGGGGCGGACTGGGAGTACTACACCGAGCCGCAGGAGCACTGCGGCGGCCGAGAGCTGTACTGGCCGCGCGGCAAGACCCTCGGCGGCTGCTCGTCGAACAACGCGATGATCTACGTTCGCGGCCACCCGTCCGACTACGATCACTGGGCGGAGCTGGGCAACGACGGGTGGGGGTACGACTCGATGCTCGACTACTTCAAGCGCGCGGAGAACTTCGGCCCGGGGGGATCGTCGTATCACGGCGAGGACGGACCGCTGAGCGTCACCGAACAGACCTCGCCGCGGCCCGCCTCCGAGGCGTTCGTCCGGGCCGCCGCCGCGGCCGGCTACGACCGGAACGACGACTTCAACGGGGAAACACAGGAGGGCGTCGGGCTTTACCACGTGACCCAGAAGAACGGGAAGCGCCACAGCGCGGCCGACGCGTACCTGAAGCCCGTCCTCGACCGTCCGAACCTCACCGCCGAGACCGGCGCGCAGGTGACCGAGGTGACCATCGAGGACGGCCGCGCGACCGGCGTGGAGTACCGACAGGACGGCGGGACCCGCGCCGTCGGCGCGGACGAAGAGGTGGTCCTCTGCGCCGGGGCCGTCAACTCCCCGCACCTGCTCATGCTCTCGGGCGTCGGGGACCCGGACCACCTCTCGGAGCACGGCGTCGACGTGGCGGTGGAGTCGCCGGGCGTCGGGCGGAACCTCCAGGACCACCTGTTCGTCTTCACCGTCTACGAGACGGCCGACGACGTGAGCACGCTCGACGACGCCGGCGGGCTGCTGGATATCCTCAACTGGTTCGTGTTCAAGCGCGGGAAGCTCACCTCCAACGTCGGCGAGGCCGGCGGGTTCGTTCGCACGGACGGGGATGAGTCACGGCCCGACCTCCAGTTCCACTTCGCCCCCTCGTACTTCATGGAACACGGGCTGGCGAACCCCGCGGAGGGGCGGGGGCTGTCGATCGGCGCGACGCAGCTCCGGCCGGAGAGCCGCGGTCGGGTCACGCTCGCGTCGGCCGACCCCCTCGACGCGCCGCGGATCGACCCGAACTACCTCGCCGAGAGCGAGGACGTGGAAACCCTCGTCGAGGGGGTGAAACGGGCCCGAGAGATCGCCGCACAGGGGCCGCTCTCGGAGTACGTCGGCCGAGAGGTGTGGCCGGGCGAGGACGCCCGGTCGGACGAGGAGATCGCGGAACACGTCCGCGAGAAGTGCCACACCGTGTACCACCCCGTCGGGACGTGTAAGATGGGCGACGGCGAGGCGGCGGTCGTGGACGACCGGCTCCGCGTCCGCGGCGTCGAGGGCCTCCGGGTCGCGGACGCGAGCGTGATGCCGACGCTCGTCGGCGGCAACACGAACGCCCCGACGATCGCGATCGCCGAGCGGGCGGCGGACCTGATTCGCGAGGACCGGACGGAGTCCGCTGACGGACCGATCGCGGCCGCGACCGACTGACGCGGGTCCCCCGCGCGTGCCACCGCGCCGCGCGCGCCGCTCCCCGGGTCGCCGACGGGCTCACCCGTCCTGTGACGCCCACACCTCTCGGTCGGCGTCGCCGCGGTCCACGATCGCCACGTCGCACTGGACGTCCTGAATGCGTTCGAAGGTCGGCGGAGAGACGAGCCGCGAGGCCACGGAACGGTCCCCGCTCGACCCCATGAGGACGAGGTCGTACGCGTCGGCGTTCGCGCCGAGGAACGCCGTCACCTCCGACCGCGCGACCCGCGTCTCGATCGGCCCCGTCGCGGTCTCGACGAGGTTCGCCAGCTTCGTCTCGGCCCGCCTGCGGTCCGACTCGGCGTCGATACAGGTACAGACGCTCACCCCGCCGGTCTCGCCGGCCAGCCGCTCGGCGAAGTCGATCATCGCGTGCGCCGAGTCGCCGGGGCGGGCGACCAACACGAGGACGCGCCGCCAGGCGTCGACGCCCGTCGTCGACCGGAACGCGACGGCGTCGAGGGGGCCGGCGAAGACGCCCCGGGTGAACGGCGAGAGGAGGCCGTCCTCGGTCTCGAACGGCGTCACGAGCAGGTCCGAGTTCGTCGCGCGGGCGGTCTCGACGGCGACCCGCGTCGGATCGCCGTCGGCCGCGACAACCACCTCGCAGGGCAGGTCGAACCGCGCTCGGAGCCGCGCGGCGTGGCGTTCGAGCCGCTCGGCCGCGGTCGCCGCCGCCCGGTCCGTGACCGCTGCCTCGAAGTCGCCGTCGAACGACGCCCGCGCCGACTCCGGGAGGTCCTCGGGCGTCGCGGCGTCGTGATCGTCGAGCATCGCCCGCTCAGCGGCCGCCATCTCCGCGTCGTCGACGACGTCGAGGAGGACGACCTTGCCGGCGTCGTGGGCCGCCGCGAGCTGCGCGCCGAAGAACGCGGTCGTCTCGCTCGTCTCCCCGCGCATCGGCACCAGCACGTGGTCGTCGGCCTGCGTCGTCCCGTAGAGGTAGCGGGCGCGCTCCTCGTAGAACCACCTGCGCCAGACGGCGAACGCGCCCGCGACGAGGCCGCCGGAGACCGCGACGCCCGCGACGTATGCCGCCGCCGGGTCGACGGCGGTGCCGAACACGAGCACCGCGTCGCCGCGCGCGCTCACGAGGACCAGGAGCGCCGTCGAGAAGGCGGCCGGTTCCTCGACGCCGGCCAGCCACGTCAGCCCGCCGCAGAGCATGATCGACAGCCCGGCGCTGAGCGGACTGATCGCGCCCGCCGAGACGCCGCCGATGCCCAGCAGCGAGAGCTCCAGCGCGACCCACCCCGCGAGCGCGCCCGCCACGAGGCCGCCGACGAACGTCCGCGGCGAGGAGTACTGCCCCTCGGGGTCGGCGAAGAGCGTGTAGGTCCCCGACGCCAGCGGCGGGAAGAGGAGGAAAGATAGGTCGGTCAGGTTCGTTATCTGGGTGACGAGCGCGATGAGCACCGGCACGAGCAGCAGCGTCGTCAGGTGGAGGAGGTTGGTCGTGTCCTCGGCCCACTGCCGGAGCTCCACCAGCTCCCGGCGCTCGATCCGGCGTGCCCGTTGACGGGCGGCGACGAGTTTCGCTCGCACCCTGTCCAGCATTACACCCGCTTCGCCCGTGGCGGTCAAGAGCGTGGCGGCGCGCTCGGCTCAGCCGAACAGCCCCTTGATCCTGTCGACGACCGAGTCGCCGTCGTCCGCCTCCTCGGCCTCCCGACGCTGCTGTTCGCGCAGTTCGCGGAGCTTCGCGGCCTGATCGTCGGTCCCCTGTCCGCTGTCGGTCTTCGCCTCACCGCCCTGGAGGCCCTTCAGTTCGGAGACCGCGTCGTTGACCGTGCCGGAGGTCGTCCGGGTCTCGGTCGCCGACCCCGCGAGCTTCTCGGTGTCGACGTCGACATCGTCGACCGCGCTCGTGTTCAGTTCCAGCCGCCGCGTCTCGGAGCGCTCGACGCCGCCCCACGTCAGCTCCGCGTCCTCCAGTTCGCGCTCGATGTCGGCGCGGACCGACTCCTCGGTGACCGCCTCGCCGCCGGCGTCCGGGGCCGGTCCGCCGCCGGCCTCCCCGTCGGCGGCTCCGGATCCGGCCGCGCTCCCGGCGCTCGCGGCCGCGCCGCCCGTCGCGCGCTCGACGCGGTGCGCGACCAGCGCGCCGCCCGTCGCGCCGATGACCGCCACCAGCCCGACGCTGTAGACGGCGACGACCTGCGCGCTGTAGTCGGGGTTCACCACGACGTTCCAGTTGTGCGGGTAGGCCCAGACGAACGCCCCGGTCCCGGCGAGCGTGACCGCGGTGCCCGCGCCCGCGAGGTACAGCATCCGGCGGTCGACCGGCAGGAGGACGACGATGCCGAACAGCAGCGCGGGGAGTCCGACCGCGCCCGCGACGGCGGCGACCTCGCGGACCGCGTACGTCGAGAGCGCGGTCGGGTCGAGCGTCGCGCTGTAGAGGAACACGACGACCCCGATCACCCCGAGCGCGATGCCGGCGAAGAACAGCCCGAACCCGGCGTACACGTCGATCGTCCGGTCCGGGTCCCCGACGTACCGTCGGTAGTACTCGATGAGGACGTTCTCGGCGTCCGCTTCGCTCATGTTCGAACGTTTCCGCCGAGTGTAATGACTGTTACCCCGACCGCGACGGTCGGGCCTCGGGTCGCGCGCGGTCCGAACGCGTTCCGACCGCCGCTCTCCCCCGCCCGACCCCCTGCGTTTTTCACGGCGGGCGACGACGTTGTACCCGAGAATCCGTGTCGTCCGAGTGCCCCCGCTGCGGCGGCGACCTGTCGACGCTCTCGCTCGGCGCTGCCACCGCCGTCGCCTGCGACGACTGCGGCTACGCCGACGTCGAGGCCGACCACTCCGGGGAGCCGGAGGCCGTCGAGAGCTGGGCGGACGCGCTCGCGCGCTTCGAGGAGAACCAGTAGCTGCCCCGAACCAACGACCCGTCCGAACCAACGACCCGTCCGACCGGACCCACACCATGCCCACGCTCGACATCACCGACGACCAGGCGGACCGGATCGAAGCGCTCCGCGAGGAGTTGGCCGCGGCCCACGCCGGCCCGTACGCCTCCGTGGACCGTGAGGACGCGGTCGCGTACCTGCTCGACCTCGCGGCCGCCGTCGACGACCCCGACCGCCTCGCGGAGCCGACGGCCGGCGGCGACGAGAGCCGGGGCGACGCCGCCGACGCCTCGGACGGACCGGAAGCCGACGAACCCTTCGACCGCGAGCGGGCCCGCGAGCTGCTGAGCGCGCGGAACAGGCGGCACACCGACCCCGACCCGGACGACCCGATGGACCTCTCGGACATCGCGTCCGCCTTCGACGTGACGGGGCGGAGCGGGATGACGAAGGCCGAACTCGTCGACGCGATCGTCGACGCGGCCGAGCGCCTCGCCGCCGACCCGTTCGCGCGCGTCGACATCGAACTCGATGACGAGACGGGAGACGGGACCGAGTCGGCGGAAAGCGAGACCGAGCCGGCCGAAACCAAATCGGACGAGGCCGACCCCGAGAATGCGAGCGACGACGCGGACGACGGCGAGGGCGACGGCGAGGACGACGACGATGACGGCGAGGACGACGCCGGCGACGACGGCACCGGACAGCTGAACGCGATGATGAGCCTCCTCGACACCCACGCCGACAAGTGGCGAGAGGGGGACGGCGACGCGCGGTACGAGGTCGATCTGCCGGACGGGAGCGTGGAGACCGCTCGGACGAAAGACGACGTGCGCGCCCTGCTGTTCAGGAACTACTGACGACGACACCACCGACAAATGGGATTCATCGACGCGGTCCGCGCGTGGCTCTTCGGCGCGGACGACGACCCGAGCGAATCGAGCGGCGGAACCGACGCGGGCGACGATGGAGGCGCGGGCGACGGCGGCGACGGAGGCGCGGGCGACGGCGACGGCCTCGACCCCGCGGCGGCGACCGAGACGCGGACCGCGGCCGCCACCGACGACGCGGTCGACGCGCTCCGCGACGTGCGGGAGTCCGGTCCGCCGGGCGGGGGGTCGGACGGGGAGACCGAGTCGCCTCCGTCCGAGGAGACCCCACCCGGTGAGGGCCGCGAGCGCCCGCCGGACGACGACCGCAGGAAGCGTTAGGTGGGCGGAGGGGCACGTGAGGGTATGCCCGACGAGAACGAACTCGGTGCCCCGGTCGCGGCCGACCTCCCGGCGGACGCGACCGACGGCGAGTACGTGGCGCGGACGATCGAACTGGCCGAGGAGGCGGTCGCGGCCGGGAACACCCCGTTCGGCGCGCTGCTCGTCGTCGACGGCGAGGCCGTCCGCGAGGCCAGAAACGAGACGCGGACCGACGACGACGTGGCCGCGCACCCGGAACTGACGCTCGCGCGGTGGGCCGCGAGCGAACTCGACGCCGCCGAGCGGGCGGCCTGTACGATGTACGCCAGCACGGAGCCGTGCCCCATGTGCGCGACCGCGGTCCACTACGCGGGGGTCGGGCGGGTCGTCTTCGGCGTCGACGGCGAGACCCTCGACGAACTCTCCGGGGGGGTGGTACCCATCCCCTGCGAGGAGGTGATCCGGCGCGCCGGCGGCGAGACGACGGTCGAGGGACCGATCGCCGTCGACGCGGCGATGACCGTCCACGAGTCCTTCTTCGGCGAGCCGTGACGGAGGGACCGGAGTCCGGCGACGCTGCGGACCGCGAAGCGCCCGCGATCCTCTCTATCGGAGCCGCGGCGATAGACGAGTGGTACGCGGTCAGCAACCTCCCGGAGCCGGACGGGGGCGCGTTCGCCCGCGAGGTCACGGCCGCGTTCGGCGGCGTGGGGGCGAACGTCGCGGTCGCGCTCGACCGCCTCGGCCGGAACGCCGGGCTCGTGAGCCGCGTCGGCGACGACGAGTACGGGCGGCGGGCGCGGGAACACCTCGCGGAGACCGGCGTCGACGCGACCCACGTCGCGGTCGGCGACGACGCCCACACCCGCTCGCTAATCTTGAGCGACCCGGACGGGGAGCGCGCCATCGTCACCGCGGGCGAGAGCTTCCGCGGCCTGCGCTTGGACGACGCCGCGCTCGCGGCGATGGCCGACGCCGACGCCGTCTTTCTCACCGCCTACGCGCCCGACCGCGTCTCGCGGCGGGTCCTCGACCGGATCGCCGCGCTCCGGGAGAGCGCCGCGGAGGCGGACGGCGACCCGCCCGCGCTCGTCTTCGACCTCTCGGGCTCGGTCGAGGAGCTGGTCGACCGGGGGACCGAGCCGGAGACGATCCACTGGTTCCTCCACGCGGCGGACCTGTTCGTCGCCGACGGGGTGGCCGCGCCCGCCTTCTTCGGATCGGCGGCGGCCGCGGTCGAGCAGATCGCGGCCGCACAGACCGGGGCGTCCGACCGCGGTTCCGGGTCGGAGCCGCGGTCGCGAGGGGAACGCGACGGGGACCCGACGTGGCCTCGGGCCGTCCTCACGCACGGCGCGGACGGGATGACGGCGATCGCCGGCGGCGACGTCTCTCGGTTCGACGCGTTCGAGGTCGAGACCGTCGACGCGACCGGGGCCGGCGACGCGTTCACCGCCGGCCTGATCGACCGCTGGATCGCCGACTCGTCACCGGGAACGCCCGGGGCCGAGGACGGGGTCGCGTCCGAGGACGACGACGGTGCCGCCGGAGACGCCGACGTCGACGCCGGCGTCCGGTTCGCGGGCGCGGTCGCCGCGATCAACTGTACCGCCCGGTTCACCCAACCGGGGCTCCCGACGCGGAGCGAGGTCGCGTCGTTCCTCGCCGAGCGGGGGTACGCCCCCGACGGGAGCCGGTGACCGGCGGCAGGCAGGAGCGGTGAGGAGAGACGAGGTCAGGCGGGGTCACCGGACCGCGTCGGCGGCCCCGACGAGGTCGGCGACGCGGTCCGCGTCGACCGGCGCGGTCGTCTCGCCGCCCCGCTTGAGCGCGGTCCCGACGATCGCGCCGTCGGCGACGCCGAGCAGGTCGGCGACCGTCTCCGGCGTGACGCCGCTGCCGACGAGCACCGGCGTGTCGAGGCCGTGGCGCTCGCGCTCGGCGACGACCGCTTCGAGGGCCTCCGCGTCGACCGCCTCGCCGGTCCCGGAGCCGGAGGCGATCACGGCGTCGGCGAGGCCGCGCTCGGCGGTGTCGGCGAACGACTCGGCGGTGTACCCCTCGGGCGTCAGCGGCGCGGAGTGTTTCACGTCGGTGTCGGCGAAGACGCCGACGTCGACGCCGAGGCGGTCGCGCAGACGGAGCGTCTCGTGGGCGCGGCCCTGAACGATCCCCTGGTCGGTGACGCGAGCGCCGGTGTGGACGTTCACGCGGACGAAGTCGGCGTCGACCGCGGCGGCGACCGAGAGGGCGGCCTCGGCGTCGTTCCGGAGGACGTTGATTCCGAGCGGGAGGTCCGTCTCCGCGGCGACGGCGGTCGCGGCGCGCGTCACGGCGGCGACGACGTGGGGCGGGACGTCGTCGGGGTAGAACGGCGCGTCGCCGAAGTTCTCGATCACGATCCCGTCGACGCCGCCGCGGTCGAGGGCCCGGGCGTCGCTCGCGGCGCGGTCGACCGCGGCCGCCATCGCCCTGCGGCCGTCGTCGGGCGCGCGGGGAGCGCCCGGGAGCGGCGGGAGGTGGACCATGCCGAGCAGCGGGGCGGCCGTGCCGAAGGTGGATTCGAACTCCATCGTCGGAGTCGACGGCGCGGCCGGACAAAAGCCTCCCCACAGCGTTTAGGCCGCCCGCCGCGTGGCTCCGATCGGGATGGGAATCGACGCGACGACGCCCGGCGACGGCGACGTGACGCTCGTCTTCTCGCTCGGGGCCGCGCGCTCGCTCGCCGACCCGGCCGCGGCGTTCGCCGACGCCCGGGAGTGGAGCCGCCACGTCGGAATCATCGCGAACGAGGCCGACGAGGTGGCGGCGTTCGCCCGCGCCCACGGGATCGACAACGACTACGCGCTCACGAGCTGGGACAAGTGGGGGACCCTCGCGGACGTCCGCGAAGAGAGCGCCGCCCCGCGCCGCGTGTTCGTCGGCACCACTCGCGCGGACGAGCGCGTCGCGACCGAGACCGGCTACGAGTTCCTGCCCGTCGACGAGGCGGCCGAGAAGGCCGGGTGGGAGCTGTCGGAGCCGGGGAAGGGAGCGGGCGACGGACGCGGCGGCGACGCCGGCCGCCTCGCCCGCCTGCGACGGCGGGTCGGCGACCTGATCTCGCGGCTCCGGTGACCGCCTCGCGCGCCGGCCGCCCGGGACCGCGACCGCCTCGGCCGCGGAAGGTACAAACCGCTCGTCGCCCAACGTGGGGTATGTCCTCACCGCTCGCGGACGAGCCGGTCGAGCCGGCCGGCGACGACGCGGACCCGCTCGAAGGCGACGAGTACGCCGACCACTTCGCCGAGCTCGGCGACGCGTGGGAGGTCGTCGACGACCACCACTTGGAGGCCAGCTACGAGTTCCCCGACTTCGAGACCGCGCTGGCGTTCACGAACGAGATCGGCGAGCTCGCCGAACGGGAGTGGCACCACCCCGACATCTCGCTGTCGTGGGGCGAGGTCGGGGTCGAGCTCTGGAGCCACGAGGTCGGCGGGCTCACCCGCGCCGACTTCGTGATGGCGGCGAAGATGGACCGACTGTACGCGGACGCCGAGGCGTGACCTGACACATCAACGAACGAGTTTAAACCCCTCCCGGCGAAACGGAGGGTAATGAGCGAGAACGTCTTCCTGGTCCCGATCGACCCGGAGAACTTCGACCGAACGGTCCGGTCCGCGGTGGATCTCACCGAGTACCCGGACCGACCGGCCCCCCTCGCGGACCTCGACGAGGCCCGCCTGTGGGCGGTCGACGACGACAGCGGCAACGGATCGACGTTCGAGAAGATGTCCGAGGGCGACCTCCTCCTGTTCTACACCGACGACGAGTACATCGGTACGGGCCGGATCGGCACGACCTTCGAGGACGACGACCGCTGGACCAGCGGCGCGTTCTGGACCGCCTTCCCGACCACGCGGGTGTACACCGTGACCGACTACGAAGAGGTCTCGGCCCCCAAGCGCGCGGTCAACCGCATCTTCGACTACTCGTCGTCGTACACGCCCGGCTTCATGCGCGTCGCCGACAGCCGGGTGACCGCCGACCTCTCGTCGATCGAGTCCGCGCTGGACCACTACACGAAGCGGAACGCCTGAGCGCGGGCCGAACCGCCGGCTTCTCAGTTCTCGACCGCACCGACGAGCGCCTCGTACGCCGACCCGTAGCGAGACGCGACGCGGCTCGGATCCCCCCGGACCTCGCCGGACAGCGCCGGCAGCGGGACGGTCGCGACCGGTTCGATCATCTCCGTCACCGCGTCGACGTGCTCCTCGCGGGTCCCCTCGCGCGGGCTACCGGCGGCGACCGCGCGGGCCTTCGCGTACCGGTCGCCCGCGTAGACCCGGGCGCGGCCGGGGTCGACGACGGCGACCGCGTCGGGCGCGACCGGTCCGTCGCGCGGCAGCGTCCCGGCCACGTCGGCGTACGACTCGACGACGACCGGGACGGGCGTCCGCGCGACCCGAGCGGCGAGGCGTTCGATCGCCGGGAGGTGCGCCTCGGCCATCACGTCGTTGAACTCGGACACGTCCCGGACGCGCGCGGCGTCGTCGAGGGGGAGCCGCTCCGCGAGCGCGTCGGGGAGCAGGCCCGCATCCTCGGCGGCGGCGTTGACGACGAACCGCGTCCCGGAGTCGGTCGTCACGCGGTCACAGAGGAAGGTGCGGTCGGTATCGCTGAGCATCCCGGTCCGCCCCGGTGTCGGCCGCCAGAGCCGGTGGACGGGGTTGATCGACTCGGGCGCGACCGCCGAGGGCGATGGCGACGCGTCCCCGACCGTCGCGGGCGCTCGGGTGCTCGCTGCCGCCAGCTTCCGCGCGTCCTTCCCGTAGAGGCGGCCCGAGTCGGTCGCGATCCGGTAGTCGTCGTGATCGAACCAGAAGTCGTTGCCCGCGCGGGGCTTGACGCTGACCGCGTCGCCCGCGCGCTCGGCGAGGTGCGCGACCAGTCCCGTCGAGAAGGTGGTCTTCCCGGCGTCGACGCGCGCGCCGCCGGCGACGAGGTAGGTCGGCGGGTCGGACGGCTCCCCGCTCACGCGGACTCGTCGGCGTCGGCTTCCTCGGCCTCGGCCTCCTCGGCTTCGCCGGCCTCGGCCTCCTCGGCTTCGCTCTCCGGCGTCGCCTCGGGCGCGAGCCCGTAGTATCCCGGGCCGTCCTCATGGAGCGGCTCGGCGATCACCATGTCCTCGGCGTGGACCATCACCCACGGGACCGCCCAGTCGACCAGCACGGCCTCGGTGTCGGGGTCGACCTCGGCGTCCGGCTCCAACCCCTGAAGCAGGCGACCGATCTCGGGGACGGTGTACATCTGGTCCGGTTCGAACAGCTCCGCCGGTTCGTAGAAGTCGCACGGGTACGTGGCGTCGAACGCCGACTTCGGTTCGGGCATGCGCGGGGGTACGCGACCGCGTCCGTAAACGCTGCCGATAGCGACTCGATCCAATTCGGTGGCGCGTGCCTGCGAGCGCCCGAAGGGCGCGAGACAGCACGCGCGAGGGACGCGGCGACCGAAGCGAAGCGAAGGGAGCCGCGAGGCTGGGGAGGTGTGAGGCGCGGTTGCTGTGCCGGGCGGGACTCGAAGGGGCAGCCGGGAGGCGGGCACAGGCGAAGCAAGCAGCGTGGCGCGATGCGCCACGGGCAGTCGGCGGCTCCGCCGCCGGCGACACCGCAGGAGCGAGCAACGCGAGCGACGAGGAGCACAGCGAGCGTCTGCCCGCCTCCCGGCTGGGGCTTTGGCGGTCTCGGTCACGATGTCGGATTTGTCGCAGCGAGCGACTGGGAGCTCGGGAGGCTCTGTGTCGGTCAACGACTCGCACGCAGTACCGCATACTCAAAGCTCACACAGTACTCACTACCCGGTCGACACGTCACGAAAAAATGCGGATCTCGACGCGCGTAACGCGTCCTCTCGAACGCGCTTACTCGAACAGCTCGACGGCCTGCTCGTAGCGGTCCGACGGCTCCTCCCAGTCGACGACCTCGAAGAAGTTGTCGACGAACTCGCCGCGGGCCGGGCCGTAGTCGTGGTAGTAGGAGTGCTCCCAGACGTCGAGCGCGAGGACGGGGTGACCGCCCCAGATAGCGCCCTGGTCGTGCTTGTCGACCACGACGTTGCGAAGCTGGTTCGAGAACGTGTCGTACACCAGAAGCGCCCAGCCGCTGGCCGCGGAGGCCGCCGCCTCGAACTCGCCCTTCCAGGCCTCGTACGAGCCGAAGTCCTCCTCGATGCGGTCGGCCAGCTCACCCTCGGGCTCGTCGCCGCCCTCCGGCGACATGTTCTGCCAGAACAGGTCGTGGAGGATGTGACCCGAGGAGTTGTGGGTCACGTTGCGGATGGCTCCGCCCGACGAAGAGAAGTCGTGGGACTCACGGTTCTCTTCGAGCGTTTCCTCGGCAGAGTTCCAGCCGTTTACGTACCCCTGGTGGTGGGTATCGTGGTGCCATTCGAGCACCTGCTCGGAGATGTGCGGTTCCAGCGCGTCGTAATCGTACGGTAACGGATCGAGTTCGTAGCTCATGCTTGTATCACCTACCGATAACATGTGTCGGAACGCTGTTAAAGATAATGCGGCACGCGGTAGCATGCGACACCAGACGCGAGTGTTATCGTCCGTTTCCGCGGAGTAGCGGTGTTGTTGCGGTTCCGGGGCCTCGGGGGCGAGACGCAGAATCGTCCGTGATCGACGGACGGGAGCGACGAGTAACTAAAAATAGTTTCACGTCAGATCGGTCGCTCTCTGATTCGAATCGCAGCAGCCGTTCTCTGCTCACTGTGTTCGCGGAGAAGCGGTGGGACTGGGATTCGAACCGATGCGAGACGTTCGCCCTCGCTCCGCTCGGGCGCTGCGACTCGCAGGCTTCGGATCCGCGCACGAAGCGCGTCCGGCGCGAAAGTGCGCCGGACGCGTCACGGTGGGACTGGGATTCGAACCCAGGAAGCCGTGAGGCTACCTGCTTTCAAGGCAGGCGCAATGGGCCACTCTGCCATCCCACCACACGTGACCGGTCGGCGTCGGTCGACTAAGTGGTGTCGGATTCGACGGCCCCGACGACCCGTCCGACGGGTCAGTCCCGAACTAACCGCTGCTCGCCGTCCTCCGCGACGACATCGAGGCCGTGTTGGTGGACGAACGCCGCGGTGTAGTCCGGAACGACGCGCTCGGCGGCGAACCGCGCCCGGAGGATCGGCACCACGTCGAGGAGGTCCTCGCCGGTCTCCAGCGAGGGCGACGGCTCGATGAAGTCAACCGACCGGTCGGCGTCGCGGCCGCGCTCCGCGAGGGTCGGCAGCGCGGGGGCCTCGAACGCGCCGTCGAAGTGGATCGGTTCGGTGAAGCCGGCGAAGTACGCCCGGCCGTCCGTCGACGGACCGAGCACGACCTCGGTCGTCCGGAGCTTCATCGCGGCCGAGTCGACGAGCGTCCGCGAGAGCAGCGGCGCGGTCGGCGTGACGACCGCGACCGAGTCGGCCCCCTCCTCGCGGAGCAGGTGCGTGACGGTGTTGCCGGCGCGCGCGCCGAACGAGGAGCCGACCTGTCGCTCGAAGCGGACGCCCTCGGTGCCGCCGAGCGTGTCCGCGACGAGCGTCCGCAGCTCCGCCTCCGCGCTCGTCTCGGTCCGATGCTCGGCGGGGAGGTCCTCGTCGTCCGGGAAGTTGACGAGGAGCTCGCCGCCGGAGCGCTCGACCGCGAGGACGGCGTCGCGGAACTGTGCCTCGTAGAGGTCGGCCGCCTCGGCGGGCGACAGGGGCGTCGACTCGGCGAGCGCGGTTCCGACGAGCCCCTCGCGGGGCGGGTTCGCCAGCAGGGCGACGACGGTCATACCGGACGGCGGCGCGGGAGCGCCTTCAAGCCGCCGTTTCGGTTCGGAACGGTGCTCAGGAGAAGTCGCGTCGCATCGCGATCTCGAACCACGGGCAGAGGCGGAGCTGGCGGTACAGCGCCGGGTTCTCGTGGAGGTGGTCGTAGTCGGCCCACAGCATGCCGCCGATCTCCTCCTCGTCGGGGTCGAGCGAGGTGTCGTCGAGGGTGACCTTCAGCACCGCGCACACCTCCCACTCGACGCCCTCGTTGGGATAGTAGCGCTTGTACTCGAACTTGTCCGTCACGCGGAGGTCGTCGTACTGGCCGGGCGAGATGCCGAGCTCCTCCTCGAGGCGCTGCTCGGTGGCGTCCTCCTGCGACTGCCCCTCGACCGGGTGAGAGGCGACCGTGCCGTCCCAGTGGCCGTCCCACAGGCGCTTGTTCGGCGCGCGCTGGGCCAGCAGGATCCGGCCCTCGGTGTCGAAGACAAGGCAGGTGAACGCGCGGTGACGGATCCCGTCGCCCGTGTGCGCGTCGAGGCGGTTCACCGTGCCCTGCGCGACGTCGTCGGGGTCGACCGCGATGACGTCCTGAAGCGCGTTCTCGTGGTCCGTGGCCGCGGCGTCGCCTGCGCCGTCGCCGGCGGGATCGCTCGGCGCGGTCGCGTCTTCGGAACTCATGCGCGTTACGTCGCGGACCAGGGCTAATAAGGGTTCGATACGACGGCCGGTCGGCGGGTCTCCCGCAGGACACGCGCGGGA